>CASFCS010000018.1 GCA_949293245.1 uncultured bacterium
GAACGCCTACTTCGAGTGCATCCACGAGATGAAGCTCATCATCGACCTGATCAACAAGGGCGGCGTGGCTGCCATGAACTACTCCATCTCCGACACCGCTGAGTACGGCGAGTACGTCTCCGGTCCCCGGGTCATCCCCCACGAGGAGACCAAGGCCCGGATGCGGGCGGTCCTGTCCGACATCCAGGACGGCACATTTGCCGGCAAGTGGATCGCCGAGAACAAGAACGGCCGCACCTTCTTCAACTCCAAGCGCCAGCAGCTCAAGCGGCACCAGATGGAGATCGTGGGCGAGGAGCTGCGCAAGAACATGATCTGGGGCGGCGACACCGACCTGGACACCGCTTCCAACTGATCTTTTCCCCTGAAACAGCCAGTGCCCGCGCAGCTGCAGCTGCGCGGGCACTTTTCCTTTTCATGGCGCACAAAAACGGGGCCCGGCGGATCATCCGCCGGGCCCCGTTTCGTACAGAGGAAGTGGGATTACACCAGGTTGGCCTCGGTCTCCTTGTTGAAGAGGTGGATGTACTCAGGCCGGAAGGTGAAGTGGACCTGGGTGCCGTAGGCCACGCCGCTGCGGTGCTCGGCGGGGAGGTCGGTGGTGGGGATGCGCAGCACCACGTCCTGGCCGCCGCAGGTGGCGTGGAGGTGGAACTCGCTGCCCATCATCTCGGACACCTCCACGGTGCCGGTGAGGGTGTGGCTGCCGCTCTGAGACTCGAAGAGGATATGCTCGGGGCGGACGCCCAGGGTGATGTCGCAGGTGCCCACGCCGTTGGCCGCCAGCTTCTTCTCCACATCGGCGGGAAGCTCCATGCGGGCGCCCTGGATCTCGGCCACATAGCTGCTGCCGTCCTTCACCAGGCGGGCATCGAAGAAGTTCATCTGGGGGGTGCCGATGAAGCCGGCCACGAAGAGGTTGCAGGGGTGGTCAAAGACCTCCTGGGGGGTGCCGATCTGCTGGACAAAGCCGTCCTTCATGATGACGATGCGGTCGCCCAGGGTCATGGCCTCGGTCTGGTCGTGGGTCACGTAGACAAAGGTGGTGTTGATGCGCTGGCGCAGCTTGATGATCTCGGCGCGCATCTGGTTGCGCAGCTTGGCGTCTAGGTTGGACAGAGGCTCATCCATCAGCAGCACCTTGGGCTCACGGACGATGGCGCGGCCGATGGCCACGCGCTGCCGCTGGCCGCCGGACAGGGCCTTGGGCTTGCGCTCCAGATACTGGGTGATGCCCAGAATCTCGGCAGCCTGGTTCACCCGGCGGTCGATCTCCTCCTTGGGCACCTTGCGCAGCTTCAGGGGGAACTCCATATTCTCCCGAACGGTCATGTGGGGATAGAGGGCGTAGCTCTGGAACACCATGGCGATGTCCCGGTCCTTGGGCTCCACGTCGTTGACCAGCTTGCCGTCGATGTGCAGCTCGCCGCCGCTGATGTCCTCCAGGCCGGCCACCATCCGCAGGGTGGTGGACTTGCCGCAGCCGGAGGGGCCAACCAGCACGATGAACTCCTTGTCGGCGATCTCCAGGTTGAAATCGTGGACCGCGGTGACGGAATTGTCGTAGACCTTCTTGATGTTCTTCAGGGATACAGTAGACATATTACATAGACCGTGGAGGGAGCGCCTCCGCGCATCCTCCTCCCCGCCAGGGAGCGAGACCCTGGCAGGATTGCGGCAGGTCTCCACACTGCCGCACCGCCGGCCGGCGGTCTATCCTCCTTTTTATTGGGTGCCCGGCGCTATGGAAATGGAGTAGCGCCGGGCCCGTATACTATGGATTCCCCTTACAGGGTGCCGTTGACAAGCTGCCCTTTGAAAATAACGGCCTTCAGGCTCAGGTCCGGGTTGAGGACCGCCACGTTGGCCAGTTTGCCTGTGTCCAGGCTGCCCACGGTGTCGTAGTTCCCCATGACCTTGGCGGGGTTCACCGCCGCGGCAGTCACCGCGTCCGCCAGAGGGATGCCGAAAGACACCGCGGTGCACATGCAGGCCATCAGGTCGGACACCGACCCGGCCAGAGTGTTGGGATCGTCAGCCATGGTGGCCCGGTTGCCGTGGACCTCGATCTCCTGCCCGCCAAAGGGATAGCGGCCGTCGGGCATACCCGTGGCCCGCAGGGAGTCGGAGATCAGGATGACCCGGTCCTTGCCGAAGAGCTGGAACACCGCACGCACCACCGCAGGGTGGATGTGCACGCCGTCGGTGATCAGCTCCACCTTCACCTCGGGGCAATCGAAGGCGGCCCCCACCACACCGGGAGCCCGGTGGGTAAAGGTGGGCATAGCGTTGAAGAGGTGGGTGGCCTGCCGGGCGCCGGCCTTGTAGGCGGCGGAGGCAGTGTCGTAGTCCGCGGTGGTGTGCCCCAGGCTGACGGTGATGCCGTCGGCTTTGGCGCCCTGGATAAACTCCTCGGAGCCGGGCTCCTCGGGGGCCAGGGTCACCAGCTTCACCAGGCCCTGGGCCGCCTCCTGGAGGCGGTGGAGCATGGCGGCGTCGGGGGCATGGAGGTAATCGGCGTTCTGGGCGCCCTTCTTGGCAAAGGACAGGAAGGGTCCCTCCAGATGGAGGCCCACCAGATCCGCGCCGCCGGCGTTCTTGGCCTTGTGGGCGGCGGCGTTCTGGCAGATGCGGGTGAGCTGGTCCTCCCCCAGGGTCATGCCCGCAGGGCAGATCTGGGTGATGCCCCGGCTGAGCTCGTAGTCCGCCATGACCTGCAGGCCCTCGGGGGTAGCGTCGGAGAAGTCCTCGCCGCGGCAGCCGTGGAAATGGACGTCGGTCAGGCCGGGGATCAGGTAGCACCCCTCCACAGAGACGGCGCCGTCGGCCTGGTCCACGATGTACTCCCCATCCAGGCAGAGGTCCCGCTGGACAAAGCCCGCCTGGGGATCAAAAACCTGCCCGCCGGTCAGCCGCATACTTTCACGCCCTCTTTCTTGATCTCCGCCAGGGCCGCGCTGTCGCCCACCAGGGTGACATCGGGGTGGAGCTGGAGGATGGAGGCGGGCACCTGGGGGGTGATGGGCCCGCAGAAGGCACGGCGGACGATGTCGGCCTTGTCCGCGCCGCTGACTACCACCAGGATCTTCTTGGCCTTCATAATGCTGCCGATGCCCATGGTGAGGGCCTGGCGGGGCACGTCGGCCTCAGAGGCGAAGAAGCGCTTGTTGGCGTCGATGGTGCTGGCGGTGAGGTCCACCAGGTGGGTGATGAGGGGGAAGTCGTCGCAGGGCTCGTTGAAGCCGATGTGGCCGTTGTGGCCCATGCCCAGGAGCTGGAGGTCGATGCCCCCCAGGTCGGCCATGACCTGCTCATAGCGCTGGCACTCGGCAGCGGGGTCCTCGGCCATGCCGTTGGGCACGTTGGTGTTCTCCACCTTGATGTCCACATGGTCGAAGAGGTTGGTCTGCATGAAATAGCGGTAGCTCTGGTCGTGGGTGCCGGGCAGCCCCCGGTACTCGTCCAGGTTCACGGAGTGGACCTCGGCAAAGGAGAGGTCACCCTTGTTGTACCACTCCACCAGCTGCTTGTAGGTGCCGATGGGGGTGGAGCCGGTGGCCAGGCCCAGCACGCAGTCGGGCTTCTGGATGACCTGGGCGGAGATGATGTTGGCCGCCCGGCGGCTCATTCCCTGATAATCAGCGCACTCATAGATCCGCATGGTTTATGTCCTCCCTCTCAGCAGTACTTGGCGGTGGCCTGGGCGATCATGTCCACGCACTCGTCCACGATGGCCATATCGCTCTCCACCAGGTTGGCCAGAGGAGCCCGGACGCCGCCCACATCGGGGCCGCCCTGCTTGCGGATGATGGCCTTGATGGTGGCGTACATATTGCCGCGGGTGGAGCACATCTTATAGATGATGCGGCAGATCTCGTTCTGGAGGATGCGGCCGTTGGCCAGGTCGCCGGCCTGGGTCAGATCCCACAGCTTCAGGAACAGCTGGGGCATGCCGGCGTAGGTGCCGCCGATGCCGCCGATGGCGCCCATGGCCAGACCGGAGATGAGCTGCTCGTCGGGGCCGTTGAAGACCTCGACACCCTGGTCGCGGAACATCTGGATGTCCTGAACAGGCATGGAGGAGTTCTTCACCGCCACCACACGGGGGTTCTTCTGCATCTCGTTGAGCAGAGAGACCGTGAGGGCCACGCCGGCCAGCTGGGGAATGTTGTAGATGACGAAGTCGGTGTTGGGGGCGGCGGAGGAGATGTCATTCCAGTACTTGGCAATGGCGTGCTCGGGCAGGTGGAAGTAGATGGGAGGAATGGCGGCGATGGCATCCACCCCAAGGCTCTCTGCGTGGGCGGCCAGCTCCATGCTGTCGGCGGTGTTGTTGCAGGCCACGTGGGCGATGATGGTGATCTTGCCCTTGGCCTCGGCCATCACGTTCTCCAGGGTCAGCTTGCGCTCGGCCACGGACTGGTAGATGCACTCGCCGGAGGAGCCGCCCACATACAGGCCCTTAACGCCCTTCTCGATCAGATAACGGGTGAGGGCGCGCACGCGCTCGGGATCCACAGCGCCCTGCTCATCATAGCAGGCATAGAACGCGGGAATAATGCCACGGTACTTATCCATGCTCATTTTGAATCTCTCCTTTTCAAATTTCAGAGCTTTGTCACGGTACACGTTGAAGGGACGGCTTAACCCTTGACAGCGCCCATGGCGATGCCCTGGGTAAAGTACTTCTGGAAGGCAATGAAAATCGCCACAATGGGGATGGCGGCCAGAGTAGCGCCTGCCATGATCAGGCCGAAGTCAGAGGACATTTCACCCTGGAGACGGGCAATACCCAGAGAAATGGTCCACTCGTCCCGGCTGTTGAGCATAATCAACTGCAGGAAGTAGTCGTTCCAGGAGTTGACGAAAGTGAAGATGGCCAGAGCGCCCACACCGGGCTTCAGCATGGGGAACACAATGGAGAAGAAGGTCTTGAGTTCGCCGGCGCCGTCCACCCGGGCGGCCTCCAGGATCTCGGTGGGGATGGTCTCGGAGAACTGCTTCATCAGGAACACACCGAAAGGCCAGCCCACAGTGGGGAGGATCACCGCCATAATGGTGTCGTGCATGGTGGCCATCTCAGTGGTGAAGTCGCTGAAGTCGATGTGGATCCAGGGGATCTGGGACATCTCCTGCAGCAGGGGGATGACGATAACCTGCTTGGGCAGGGCCATGGCGCAGATGATAATCGTAAACAGGATGGCCTTGCCGTAAAAGCGCTTCTTGGCCAGGGCATAGCCGGCCAGAGCGGCGGTGATGCAGGTGAGGATCATGGCGCCTACGGCCATGCCCACGGTGTTGATCAGCCAGCGCAGAGCAGGCTCTTTAAAAAGCTTTACATAGTTGTCCAGAGTGGGATTCAAGGGGAACCACTGGGGCGTCTGGGCAATAATGGTGGCGTTGTCCTTGAAAGAACCGGTGATAATCCAGTACAGAGGGAAGATAAAAAAGATCGCCAACAGGGTGAGAATTACGATCACAAAGATTTTATATCCCAGAGACTGGTTTCGCATGGCTTTGCTGGTCATATTTTCCCACCTCCTTATTCTGTATCAGTCTTGGCGATCTTGAACTGGATGGCAGAGAAGATCGCAATGATGATGGCCAGGACCACGCCCATGGCGTTGGCATAGCCAAAGCGCTGCAGACGGTAAGCCATATCAAAGATATAGTACATAATGGTGTCTGTAGCGTGGCTGGGCCCGCCGCGGGTCAACAACTGGATCAGCGCGAAGCACTGGAAAGAGTTGATGGTGGTGATGACCAGAATGTACAGGGTAGTGGGCATGATCTGAGGCCACTTGATCTTCCAGAACACCTGGAGCTTGGTGGCCCCGTCCACCTGGGCCGCCTCAATGAGGGAGGTGTCCACATTACCCAGGGCAGCCACATACAGCACGATGGGCTGGCCGATGGAAGTGGTGAACAGGATCATGATGATACACCAGATGGCGGTCTTGGCATCGCCCAGCCAGTCATAGCCTTTGGTGCCAAAGAGCTGGTTGAGCAGGCCGTTATAGGGGTCGAACATCCACTTCCACACCACGGTAACTGCCACAGTACCGGTGACCACAGGCAGGTAGAACACGCAGCGGAAGAAGGAGCGGACCTTGGAATTCATCTGGTAGATGGCGGAGCTCACCCACAGAGAGAACGCGGTAACAGTGGGCACAGCCACTACCACGATGAGAACGGTGTTCCAGAAGCCCTTGATGAACACAGGATCCTGGAACATCTCAACATAGTTGTCCAATCCGGCAAAGGTCGCGCTGGAGAAGTTGATGCCCATGTCGAAGAAGCTGTACACCAGACACATACACATGGGAATCACCACAAAGCCTACGAAGAAAATCAGGCTGGGAAGAAGAAACAGGTAAGCCGAAATGGTCTCCCGGCGGACAAGCGCTTTGCTCATCCCGGCAAACTGGGACTTGCGCTGTTTCTTCTTCGCGGGGGCGGGTGCTGCGGAGTTTTGCGCCATGTTGCATTTCCCCTCTCTTTGTTTTTTACCATTTTGCCATGGGGTTAAAAGCGGTGTGCCCGCCCCCTCTCACCGTGGGAGCGGGCACACCGTTAAATGGTCTGCGGAATGGTACTGAAGTGGGTATAATTACCCGATGTTGGCGTTGCTGGCGGTGACGAACTCGTCGGCAGCGGCCTGGACATCCATGCCGTCCACAAAGATCTTCTGCAGCATGCCCCACCAGTTGGTGCGCTGCTCGGTCCAGCCGCCGGTCACGTTGTAGTAGTCACCCATGTAGGGCATGAGGGTCAGGAACTCAGCGGCGTCCGCCTCGGTCTCAGTGCCCTCGTACACATTGCCCAGAGAGGCGCGCACGGGGAAGAAGCCGGTCATCTGCACGCTCTCCTTGGCCTGGGTCTCGTCGTCGCAAACAAACTTGATGAACTCCTTGGCAGCGTCGATTCGGGCCTGGTCGCCGTTGTCGAACACGCCGAAGCCCCAGATGCCGCCGCACAGCTCGGGCTGGCCATCGTCAGAGGGGAACGCCATGGCAAAGGGAGTGAAGGAGACATCCTCGGCATACTGGGCCTTGTTGGAAGCGTTCCAGCAGAAGGTCACGGCGCAGGTGCCGTTAGCAAACTGCTGCAGCTCCTGAGAGGCCTCATAGCTGGCGTTGGCGCTGAGGGAGCCGTTGGCAACCATGTCCTTCAGAAGGGTCAGGCCCTGAACGTTCTCAGCGGAGTTGATGGTGTAAGCGGTGTGCTCAGCGTTGGCATAGGTGCCGGAGTAGAGGTTGGTCACCAGAGCGCGGGTGCCCTGGTCGCCGCCCTGGCCGCCGCAGTAGACGATACCGGGGGTGGACACCAGGCCGGAATCACGGATGGCCTCCATAGCGGCCACGAAGTCCTCAGTGGTCCAGGTGCGGGTCTCCTCGTCGATGTACTGCAGAGCGCCGGCCTGCTCAAAGATCTCGTAGTTGATGGCCATGCAGTGGGTGGTCATGCACAGAGGATACTCATAGTAGGCACCGTTGAGCTGGCAGGCATCCACCACAGACTGGCTGGTGGCGGCGATGTCGGCGGTAGCCTCCTCGGTCCACAGATCGGACAGGTCCACCATCAGGTCGTTGGCGCCCCAGTTGGTCACCAGACGCTCGGGACCCTCCATGATGATGTCGGGAGTGGTCTTGGCGGTAATGGCGGAAGTCACCTGAGTGTCGCCGTTGGTGTAGTCCAGCAGCTGGTGCTCCACAGTGATGCCCTCGTGAGAGGCCTCAAACTTTTCGATCAGCTCAGCCACCGCCTCAGCGTCGCCGAACTTGCCGATGGGGTAAGTCCAGATGGAGATCTTGACGGTGCCGGTCTGGTCGCCGTCGCCGCCGTCGCTCTGCTTCTCGTCCTCGTTGGAGCAGGCCGCCAGGGCAAAGACCATGCACAGAGCCAGGAGCAGAGCAAGAAGTTTCTTCATTTTCATTCCGTGGTTCCTCCTTCATATTTTTCCGTTTGGTGAGTTTCACTCACCGTTTCTATGCCTATTGTACTGAATCTTGTTCACAATGTCAATAGCTCTTTGAAAATAATTTTCAAAATTTATTCCGACTGATATTTATTTCGATTTCCACCCAAAGAAGACCATTTTGGGAACTATACATGTTTTTCCGCCAGAGCCGCCGCCACCCGCTCACGGGTGGCTTTGCAGTTTTCCATGTCCCGCCGGCTGATCTCGGAAAAGAGCACGTCCACCAGGAAAAGCTGGGCCACCCGGGCGGACACGGAGCCAATCTGCATAGGGCCCTCCTTGGCGCCGCACTGGAGAATCACGTCGGCATACACCGCCGCCGGGGCGTTGGGAAACCGGGTGATGAGGATCACCCTGGCCCGCCGCTCCCGGGCCAGGGAGAGCAGCTCAATAAGCTCCCGGGTGGAGCCGGAGTAGGAGAAGAAAAGGATAGCGTCCCGGGGGGTGAGGTGGGTCACCGCCATGGTCTGCAAATGGGAATCGTACACCGGTATATAGTTTGAGTATACAGTGGAGAAGAGGTGGGCGGCCTCCATGGCCATGATCATGGAGCCTCCCTGCCCCATGCACAGCACCTTGTCCGCCGACCAGAGAATCTCCGCCGCAGCGGAGATATTCTCCGGCCGGATGAGGTCCAGGGTCTGGGCCATGGCGTCCACCTCAATGTGGAATACCTTCTGGCACATATCGGGGATGGTGTCGTCCGGTTCCACCTCTCCTCCCACCAGGCTGAAACCGGCCCGGGAAGCGGTGGAGTTTGCCAGCGCCAGTTTGAAGGCATTATACCCTTTATAATTGAGTCTTCGGCAAAATCGGGAGATGGTGGCCTCCGCCACGCCGCAGGCATCCGCCAGGTCACTGATGGACATATATTGGGCATCACTTTGATGAATCACCACATAATCCGCCACTTTTTTCTCCGCGCCGGTGAGCTGGTAATATCCGTTGCTGATCTTTTCAAAGACGTCTCCCGGTTTGCTGGGCATAGGACACCTCCTGATTCAGTCTGATGGGTTTTGCGGGAACTCAGCCCTGCTTGTCCAGCACCTGGCCCATCATGGTATCCACCATAATGAGCATACGGGGCAGGTGGAAGGGGCCCTTGAAGGTGGAGCCCTTGGTGCTGGGCATGGTGGGCTTGCCGTCCCGGCGGAGGTAGCCGTACCACTCGCCGTACTCGGGATCGGCAAAATAGGTCTTGCAGTAGTCCAGAGTCTTGTAGAACCAGTCGAGATAGGTCTCGTCGCCGGTGTCGCGGTAGAGCATCATGGCAGCGATGAGGATCTCGTCGTGGGGCCACCAGAGCTTCATGTCGTGCTCATAGGCCTCGGGGGGATTGCCCAGGCAGTCGATGAAGTACAGCAGTCCGCCGTACTCCTTGTCCCAGCCGGCGTTGATGGCCTGGTTAAAGACCTGCTCGGCCTTCTTGTGGAGCTCCCCGTCGCCCGAGCGGTTGGCGTGCTCCATCAGGAACCAGGAACACTCAATGTCGTGGCCGGGGTTCACCACGCGGCCCTCGGTCACGTCGCCCCGGAACTCGCCGTTGGGGCCCACGCTCTCCAGGGTGCAGCCCAGCTCAGGCTTGAAGTGATACTTGAAGATCTGGTCGGCGCACTCCTGGGCCCGGCCGGCGTAGAGCTCGTCCCGCTCGGGGTCCACCCGGCGCAGCACGGAGGTGATGTTCAGGTAGATCATGGGGTCGGCCAGGGCGCGGCCGCTGCGGGTGGTGGGGATGGTCTTGGGGCCCAGGCCGGTGGGGTCTTTGATGAGACCGTTGTTGAGCTGATAGATGAGCTCATAGGCAGCTCTGGCCCGCTCCAGGCACTCCTTGTCCCCGGTGACGCCGTAGTACTCCGCGTTGGCGATGCAGTAGAAGCCCTCGGAGAAGCAGTAGCGGCGCTGGCGCAGGGGCTTGCCGTCAGCGGTGACGGTGAAGTACATCCGGTTGCCCGCCTCCCGGTTGATGCAGTACTTCTCCATGAAGTCCAGGCAGCTGCGGCTGGCCTCCAGCCACTCCTCCTTCACGCCGTACACGGCACACAGGTAGGCAAAAGTCCAGGCACAGCGGCCCTGCATCCACACGCTCTTGTCGGTGGAGTACACCTTGCCGGTGCGGTCCAGACAGGTGTACACGCCGCCGTTGACCCGGTCAATACCGTTTTTCAGCCAGAACTCCACACTGATCTTCAGCTGATCCTGGATCCAGGCTCTGCTCTCCTGAAAGAGTTTCACGTCCATCTTACTCTTCTTCCTTTCTTCTCTTTGTTTAATATGCAGGGGATGGCCATATTTCCCCCAGCTCTCTTGTGCCTATTGTATCACCCGGGAAAGAATTTTTCAATAAGAATTATTTTTGAAAATTTTGTTCTCTGTAGGGGGTGACAAGGGGGCCCAGCCGTGTTATGATGTAACTGTGCATTGTGCCGCAGAAAAGGCAGAGGAATAGAAAGTAATTACATTTATGGAGGTAACAGTTATGAATCGCTTTGGCATCGAGGTCAGCCTCAAGCACAGCCCCTCCCTGGATCCTGAATATTTCCCTCTCCACCAGTTCAATACCGCCTTTTTAAAGGACGCGAAAAAGCCCGTGGGCATCGCGGTGGAGCGCTCCGGCGGCCAGACCGCTGTGTACGAGACCTTCATCCACGGCACCCCCGAAATGGCCCAGGCCGACCAGTACTACATCGACCGGATGGTGAAGAGCATCCTGTGGATGAAGGGCGGCTTCAAGGTCTACATCCGGGGGGACGAGAGCATTTATCAGGCCATCGCCGCGGCCTACGCCCCCGGCGGCTCCCGGGCCTTTGACGCGGAGTTCATGTCCAACGTGTACGAGCAGCCCTTCCAGGTGGTGCTGTGCGACACCCTGCCCGAGGAGAAGAGCAATCCTGAGGCCATCGGCCGTCATCTGGAGGGCTGCCGCATCGGCTTTGACGCCGGCGGATCCGACCGGAAGGTGTCCGCCGTCATTGACGGCGAGAGCGTCTTTTCTGAAGAGGTGGTGTGGTTCCCCAAAATCACTGAGGACCCCGACTACCACTTCCAGGGCATCGTGGACGCCATGAAGTCCGCCGCCGCCCACATGCCCCGGGTGGACGCCATCGGCGTGTCCTCCGCCGGCATCTACATTGAAAACCGCACCATGGTGGCCTCCCTGTTCCTGAAGGTGCCCAAGGATCTGTTCGACGCCAAGGTGAAGGACATCTACATCCGGGCCGCCAAGGAGATCGGCGACGTGCCCATTGTGGTGTGCAACGACGGCGACGTCACCGCCCTGGCCGGCGCCATGAGCCTGGACGACAACAACATCCTGGGCATCGCCATGGGCACCAGCGAGGCCGTGGGCTATGTGGACGCGGAGGGACGCATCACCGGGTGGCTCAACGAGCTGGCCTTCGCCCCTGTGGACGTGTCCCCCAACGCCATGGAGGACGAGTGGTCCGGGGACATTGGCTGCGGCGTGAAGTATTTCTCCCAGGACGGCGTCATCAAGCTGGCTCCCGCCGCCGGCATTGAGCTGGACCCCGCCCTCTCCCCCGCTGAGAAGCTCAAGGTGGTCCAGGGCCTCATGGAGAAGGACGACCCCCGGGCCGCCCAGGTGTACGAGTCCATTGGCGTCTACCTGGCCCACGCCCTGGCCCTCTACTATGATTACTACAGCTTCAAGCACGTGCTGCTCCTGGGCCGGGTCATGTCCGGCAAGGGCGGCGACCTGATCCTCTCCACCTGCAAGGCGGTCATGGCCGACGAGTACCCCGACATTGCCTCCGTCATCAACCCCACCCTGCCCGATGAAAAGTTCCGCCGGGTGGGCCAGTCCGCCGCCGCCGCCTCTCTGCCCGACCTGGGCTGAGTCCAATCTCCCTGTGGGCGCGCCCGCGCCGGGAAGGAGCCGTGGAAGCATGAAACGCCATATCGTCTGCCTGGGGGACTCCAACACCCACGGCTACTGTGCCGATCCCAGGGACAGCGCCGACGGCTCGGACCGCTATGATGAGAGCCAGCGGTGGACCTGTCTGCTGCAGCAGGCCCTGGGAGAGGCATATCTGGTGATCGAGGAGGGGCTCGCCGGCCGCACCGCCGTATTCCATGACCCCATTGAGGAGGGCATGTGCGCCCTGGACTATGTCACTCCCTGCCTCATGTCCCACCGGCCGGTGGATCTGTTGATTGTGATGCTGGGCAGCAATGACCTCAAATCCTGCTATGCCGCCACCCCTTTGCGCATTGCCCGGGGGATGGAGCGGCTGATCCGCAAGGCCCGGGCCACCCCCTGTTGGGGCGGCCCGGAGCCCAACATCCTCCTTATCTGCCCCGCGCCCATTGACTCCAGAATGGAGGAGAGCGGGGTGGGGGAGATCATGGGCCCCGGCTGCGCCCAGAAGAGCCGCTCCCTTTCCCCGGTGTACGCCCAGTCCGCCCGGGACGTGGGGTGCCATTTCCTGGACGCCGCCCCCTACGTCACCTATAACCAGGTGGACTATATGCACTTTACTCCCCAGGACCACCGCAGGCTGGCCCAGGCGCTGGCCCAGCTTATTCCGGATTGGATGTAGATCACGCTATGAATGGACTGTTTAATCCCGACTTGTACCTGTGGCGCATGCTGGCCCGCTTTGCCGACCTGCTGGGGCTGAGCCTGCTGTGGACCGTCCTGTGCATTCCCCTTTTCCCCATCGGCGCGGCCACCACTGCCCTGTACGACGCAGTGTCTCACTGTGTCTACGGGAACGAGGCCCACACCTATCGGCGCTTTTTCCAGACTCTCCGGCGGGAATTTCTCCCTGCTACAGTGTCTACTGTGGTATGGGGGGCCGTGGGGCTGTTGCTCATCGGGGGATATAACGTACTCTATGCCTCTGCGGAGGCCGGGGCACTGCCTGTGCCTGCCTTGATTGCCTATCTGGTCATCGCCATCATCCCTGTGGGCACCATGTGCTGGCTGGGCCCCCTCCTGTCCCGGTTTACCTTCTCGGTGACGGGCCTGAGCTGGACAGCCCTCCAGTTCTCCTTTGCTCACCTGCCCTCCACTGTGGCAGTGGTAATCATTGCTTTCCTGGCAGTGCAGGTATGCGGGCGGTTTATCATCCTCCTTATCATTGTCCCTGGCCTCACCGCCCTGCTGTGGTGCCCCTTTATGGAGCGGGCGTTCCGCAAGCACCTGCCCCCTCAGGAGGAAGGGGAACACACCCAGGAGGAGCAGAGCGAGCCTTGACTCCACCGTCAAATTCCAGATCTGCGCCCCGGACACTCTGTCCGGGGCGCCTTTTTTCCACAGTCTCCAGTCTTTTCTCTTGCACCTTTCTGTCAGAATGGCTACAATAAAGAAAACAGCGGCCTGTGCCCCGGGTTTCCACGGATGCCGGGGGCACAGGTATGCTCTGGAGGTTTTCAGCGTGAACCATGACAGTACTCCCCCCCGCACCGTAGTGGTACGGCAGATGGCCCCCGGGCTGGATCTCACCCGGGACTATGTGGCCCTGCCCCGGAACTACGGCACGCCGGACTATTTCGCCCGCCCGGATATCCAGGCCATCCGCACCCTGGTCTTTGACACGCTGGATGCCCTGGACGCCCGCACCGGCTTCGCCGGGAAGCTCTCCGCCAGCCGCCGGGTGGTCATCAAGCCCAATCTGGTGTCGGTCTACCATGAGAGCGGCTTTGCCCAGCGGGAGTTTCCCGAATCGGTGGATCCCCGGGTACTGGACGCCCTGGTGGAGTGGGTGCTCCAGCGCAACCCCGCGGTGGTGATTGCCGAATCCTCCGGCAAGCCCATGCCCACCCGCACCAGCTTCAAGGTCAGCGGCATTGACCGTCTGGCCCGCTACCGGGGCACCGGTCTGGTGGCCCTGGAGCTGTGCCCCGTGCGGCGCTACCTCCTGCCCAAGGCCCAGGTGATGAAGGAGGTGCTGATCCCCGAGCCCTTTGTGGGCTGCGTGGAGGGGGAGGATTTCTACATCTCCGTGCCCAAGCTGAAAACCAATCTGTACACCCAGGTCACCCTGGGGTTCAAAAACGCCATGGGGGTCATCCCCTACTCCCTGCGGGAGCGCAACCACAACTACCGCATCGACCAGAAGCTGGCGGACCTTCTCTACCTCCTCCGGCCCGGCCTGGTGTTCATCGACGGTCTGGTGGGGGGCGAGGGCAACACCCCCGCCCCGGTGGACCCGGTGGACAGCCGGGTGCTGGTGGCCGGGCTGGACCCGGTGGCCACCGACCGGGTGGGGTGCCGCATCATGGGCTTTGACCCGGACGCCATCCCCCTCTTTGTCCAGGCGGCGGAGCGGGGCTTTTTCCACGGGGAGGCCCAGGTGGACGGACCCACCCCGGTCCTCTCCTTCCGCCCGGCTGACGCCAGCCTGCTGGGGGACACCTTCCACCGCCACTTCCCCAACGTGCTGGTGCTGGCGGGCCACTGCCTGCCCCACGCCCCCGCCATCCCGGACCCCCAGCACGTCACCCCCCAGCTGGCCCGGGAGCTGGAGCAGGCCTGCCGGGGCGGCTGCCTGGCGGCTTTGCGCAGCGGCTTTGAGTATGTGATCTACGCCCCCAAAAAGGACCAGAGCCGCCCCCTGGCGGTGGTCATCGGCGGCGGCGTCCCCTGGGGGGAGACGCGCTGGTGGTTCGACCGGGAGGGCAAGCCCTACAGCGAGGCGGACATCCGCGCTCTGGATATTCCTCTTATGACCCTGGGCAACTGCGCCGCCGGTCTGGACGACGCCGCCCGCTGGCGCACCCCCGGCTGCTGCAGCCCCTCCACCTGTATGCTGGCGGCCACCGCCGCCATGGGCATTCCCTTCCCCCTCCTCTCCCTGAAAAACCGGGCTTTCTTCCATTTCGGCCTCCAGGTCGTGGGGATGGTCCTCACCCGGGCGGCTCTCTCCCTCCGGGGCAAATGGATCGACTGCCCCAGCCGCCATGAGGACAAGATCTATGAGGTCCCCCCGGTAGATCCCCAGGACCGGGAGAAGGACTTTGTCTCCTGGCCTCTGCCCCCCATGGACTGGGCCACCCGGCGCAAGCTGTGCGCCGATCAGCTGGCCATGCTGAAGTTATAAAACAGCCTCCGGGCTGCCCCATCAACAGGAAGCAGCCGGGCCTCCGGGCCCGGCCGCTTCCTGTTTTCTCATATTCTAAGCCCGGTCATATACTCCCCCAGGTGCCCCAGGAACAGCTCCGCCGCCCGGGAGAAAAGCTGGGATTTCTTCCACACCAGGTACATCCCCAGCTCCAGCCGGGGCTCCAGAGGGCGGAAGCAGAGGTCCCGCCCTGCGGTATTCACCAGCTTGTCCAGGGTAAAGGCACAGCCCATCCCCTCCTCCACCATGAGGGAGGCATTGTAGATCAGGTTGTAGGTGGCCACAGGGCGCAGCTCTTCCGGCTCCTTCCCCAGCCAACGGTACAGGCCGCTCTTGTTGTCCACCTGGCGGGAAAGAATCAGGGGTTTATCCCACAGGTCCTGAGGCGTCACCGTCTCCTTGGCGGCCAGGGGACAGTCCCGGCGCATCAGCACCCCCCAGGTGTCCCGCATGGGCAGCTCCATATAGCTGTACTTCAGCTTGTCAATATCCCCCAGCAGAATGCCGAAGTCCAGCAGTCCCCCGTCCAGCCGCTCGCACACATCCACGGCGTCGCCGCTGGCGATGTGAATGTGGATACCCGGGTAGTCCTCCTGGAGCTTACAGGCCGCTCTGGCAATGTGCCGCACCCCGTCGGTCTCCCCGGTGCCGATGTACAGGTCCCCCGCCACCGCCTCGCCGGACCGCTGGACCTCTTTTTCCGTCCGGCCCACCAGCTCCAGGATCTCCTCCGCCCGCTTGCGCAGCAGCATACCCTCCTCCGTGAGGGTGATTTTCCGGCTGCCCCGCACCATCAGCCGCACGCCCAGCTCCTCCTCCAGCTCCCGAAGCTGCCGGGACAGGGTGGGCTGGGTCAGGTGCAGCGACTGGGCCGCCGCCGAGATGTTCTCCTCCCGCGCCACCGCGAGAAAATATTGCAGTACCCGAAGTTCCATAAACTCTCCCCTCCCGGTTCCATGATACCACGGATAAGTATACCTCACAAGCATAGTAATTCATTCTTTATAGGCATTTGTTATTGCAGCGCCGGAGTGCTACAATGGAGACACAGCACACCACAACAGGAGGAGACCATGGAAGTATCGCAATTTCTGGAGCATCTCAACAGCGGCGCGCCGGTGGAGGGGGGCAGCGAGGCCCATCTGTGCATGCACGGCGTGAGCCAGGAGGCCCTGCGCCTTACGGCAGAGATGAACAGCGGCTACCACACGCCGGAGGAGCTGCGCGCCCTCTTCTCCCGCCTTACCGGCCAGCCGGTGGATGAGACCTTTGGCCTCTTCCCCCCCTTTCACGCCGACTGCGGCAAAAACATCCATGTGGGGAAGCATGTATTCATCAACATGGGGTGCAAATTTCAGGACCAGGGGGGCATTTTCATCGGGGACGGCACCCTCATCGGCCACAACGTGGTGCTGGCTACCCTCAACCACGCCATGTCCCCCAAAGACCGAGGCACCATGCTCCCCTCCCCCATCCATATCGGCACAAACGTGTGGATCGGCTCCAACGCCACCGTGCTGCCCGGTGTGACCATCGGGGACGGGGCCGTGGTGGCCGCCGGGGCGGTGGTCACAAAAGACGTGCCGGAAAATGTCATCGTGGGCGGCGTGCCCGCAAGGGTCATCCGCCCCCTGAGCAAGGAGGAACTGCAATGAAGAAGAATATACTGGTCATCTCCACCAGCCCCCGGCAGGGGAGCAATTCGGAGGCCCTGGCGGACGCCTTTATCCAGGGCGCCCGGGAGGCGGGAAACCAGGTGGAGAAGATCACCCTGCGTCACAAGACCATCGGCTTCTGCACAGGCTGCCTCGCCTGCGTCAGGACCCGGCGCTGCGTCATCCAGGACGATGCCCGCGCCATCGCCCAGGCTATGCTGACGGCGGACGCCGTGGCCTTCGCCACCCCCGTGTACTACTACGGGATGTCCGGCCAGATGAAGACCCTGCTGGACCGCTGCAACCCCCTCTACTCCGCCGACTACGCCTTCCGGGACATCTACCTGCTGTGCGCCGCGGCGGAAGAGGGGGAGCACACCGCCGACGGCACGGTCACCGGCCTCCAGGGCTGGATCGACTGCTTTGAGAAGGCCCGCCTGGCGGGCACCGTATTTGCCGGGGGCGTCACCGCCCCGGGTGAGATCCAGGGCCACCCGGCAGTACGTAAAGCCTATGACATGGGCAAAAACACTTAAGGAGGAATAGAACATGAAATCCAGATATCACGGTTACTCCTTCCCCCTGGCAGACACCGTCACCCGGGAGAAGGTGCGCTTCCGCAACCGGTACGGCATCGAGCTTGCCGGCGATCTCTACCTGCCCAAGGGCGGGGCGGGAGACCTGGCCGCCGTGGCAGTGGCGGGGCCCTTCGGCGCGGTGAAGGAGCAGTGCGCCGGGCTGTACGCCCAGGAGCTGGCCCTCCGTGGCTTTGCCGCTTTGGCCTTCGACCCCTCCTTCATCGGGGAGAGCGGCGGGGAAGCCCGGAACGTGGCCTCCCCCGACATCAACACCGAGGACTTCTGCGCCGCGGTGGACTTCCTCTCCACCCGGGACTTTGCGGACGGGGAGAAGATCGGCATTCTGGGTATCTGCGGCTGGGGCGGCATGGCCCTGAACGCCGCCGCCATGGATACCCGGATCAAGGCCACCGTCACGGCCACCATGTACGACATGACCCGGGTGAACGCCAGGGGCTACTTCGACGCTGCCGACAGCGCCGACGCCCGGTACGAGACGAAAAAAGCCCTCAACGCCCAGCGCACCGCGGACTACCGGAGCGGGACTTACGCCCGGGCGGGCGGCGTGGTGGACCCCCTGCCGGAGGACGCCCCCTTCTTCCTGAAGGACTACTACGACTACTACAAGACGGAGCGGGGCTATACCGAGCGGTCCCTCAACTCCAATGACGGCTGGAACACCACCTCGGCCCTCTCCTTCCTGAACATGCCCATTCTTCAGTACAGCCATGAGATCCGCAGCGCCGTGCTGATGCTCCACGGGGAGAAGGCCCACTCCTGCTACTTCAGCCGGGACGCCTTTGCGGATATGGTAAAGGATAATCCCTGGGCGGACAACAAGGAGCTGCTCATCATCCCCGGCGCGGTCCACACCGACCTCTACGACCGGAAGGACATCATTCCCTTTGACAAGATCCAGCAGTTCTTCCAGCAGTATTTGAAATAAACAACAACCGGGAGGTAGGATCATGGCAGTGAAGCAGACCGCTGGCCGGGATGCCCTGGGGGAGTTTGCCCCCAAATTTGCCCAGCTCAATGACGACGTACTGTTCGGCGAGGTGTGGAACCGGGAGGACAAGCTCTCCCTCCGGGACCGCTCCCTGGTGACGGTGGTGGCCCTGATGTCCCAGGGCCTGGTGGACAGCTCCTTCCAGTACCACCTGGCCGCCGCAAAGCAAAACGGCATCACCCGACAGGAGATGGCCGAGATCCTGACCCACGCCGCCTTTTATGCCGGCTGGCCCAAGGCCTGGGCGGCCTTCCGCATGGCCAAGGAGGTGTGGGCAGACCATGGGGGCGAGGACGGCAAAGCCGCCCATCAGAATGAGATGGTGTTCCCCATCGGGGCGCCCAACGACGGCTTTGCCCAATATTTTGTGGGTCAGAGCTATCTCCAGCCCCTCTCCACCCACCAGGTGGGTGTATACAATGTGACCTTTGAGCCGGGCTGCCGCAACAACTGGCACGTCCACCGGGCGGACAAGGGGGGCGGACAGATCCTCCTGTGCGTGGCCGGCCGGGGCTGGTACCAGGAGTGGGGCCAGGAGGCCCGGGAACTGCACCCCGGCGACGTGGTGAACATTCCCACCGGAGTCAAGCACTGGCACGGGGCCGCAGCGGACAGCTGGTTCTCCCACCTGGCCCTGGAGGTGCCGGGGGAGGGCTGCTCCAATGAGTGGCTGGAGGCCGTTTCCCACGAGGCATACCAAAAACTGCACTGAGGACACAACCAGATGGGGCAGCGCGTCGGCGCTGCCCCATTTTTTACAGATTTCCCGGCTGGTCCAGGTTCCAGAAGGCAGGCAGCTCCCGCAGCAGCATGGACGCCGCGGGCGAAAGAGCCCGGGAGCGGTGGTAGAGGAGATAAAACTGCCGCCGCAGGGCGGGGTGGGTATTGCGGAAAATGCGGATCTCCCCCCGGCGGGCAAAGTCCTCCGCAGCGATTTGGGAGACCACGGACACCCCCAGGCCGTTGCACACCCCCTGAAGGATACTCTCGGTGCTCTGGAGCTGGGCGGCCACCTCCAGCCGCCGCAGGTCCAGGGACACCGCTTTGAAGTACTCCTCCGCCTGCCGCCAAGTGCCCGAGCCGGTCTCCCGGGCCAGGATGGGCAGCCGCCCCAGGTCCTCCGGGGAAATGGTGTCGCCGTATTCGGAATACTCCGGGGTGTTGGGGGCCACGATCACCAGCCGCTCGCTGAGAAAGGGCATGCACACGCACCCCGTCCGCCGCACCGCCCCGCCGGCGATGCCGATCTCGGCGCTGTTGTCAAAGATGCGCTGGGCCACCTGGCCGCTGTCCCCCTGGTAGACCTGAAAGCGCAGCTTGGGGTACTGCCGCCGCAGGTGGGGCAGCACCCGGGGGATGAGATACTGGGAGGGCACCGTGGAGGCCGCGATGGTGAGGGCACCCTGGATCTCCCCCCCGGCGGTGCGCACATCCTGCTCCGCCCGGCGGCACAGGCCCAGAATCTCGTCGGCGTACCGCCGCAGCACCTCTCCCTGCTCCGTCAGCTCCACCCGGCGGGCCGAGCGCACCACCAGGCGGCACCCCAGGTCCCGCTCCAGGGCCGCCATGTGGGCGCTCACCGTGGGCTGGGTGAGGTAGAGCACCTCCGCCGCCCGGGAAAAGCTGCGCAGGCGGGCCACCGCCGCGAATACCTCCAGCTGCTTGAACTGCATGTTTCTTCCCTCCTTGCATCACTCCCTTTATTTTACGACAAAGTATTTGTTTTTTCTATCTCTATTATAGAAAAAATTGAAAAATGAAATTTCACTTTTCCCCGCCGGGACGATATCATGGAGATGCCCCCGTCGGGGGGCGGAAAGAGAGTGAGAACACAAGGAGGTCAATCGTATGAATTGGAAAGAACGGCTGTGGATCGTGGCGGCGGGCCTGATAACGGGCGCGGCGGCCATCGTCCTGGTGGTGCTGGGCAACCCCAGCAACATGGGCTTTTGTATCGCCTGCTTCCTGCGGGACATCGCGGGGGCCGTGGGGCTCCACCGGGCGGCGGCAGTGCAGTACATCCGCCCGGAGATCATCGGTCTGGTGTTGGGGGCCACGGTGATGGCGGCGGCCCGGAAGGAATTCCGGGTGCGTGGAGGCTCCGCCCCGGCCCAGCGGTTTGTTTTGGGCTTTTTCGTCATGGTGGGGGCCCTGGTATTCCTGGGCTGCCCCCTGCGGATGGTCATCCGCCTGGGCGGCGGCGACCTGAACGCCCTGGTAGCCCTGGTGGGCTTCGCCGCGGGCATTTTCGTGGGTACCCTGCTGCTGAAGGGTGGGTTCTCCTTGCAGCGCAACCAGAAGCAGCGGGTGATCGAGGGGGCCGTCATGCCGGGCATCTCGGTGGCCCTGCTGGTGCTGCTGGTGGCCGCCCCCGCCTTCCTCTTCTTCTCCACCGAGGGCCCCGGCTCCATGCGCGCCCCCATCGCCGCCGCCCTGGTGGCCGGCCTGGCGGTGGGCGCCCTGGCCCAGCGCACCCGGCTATGCATGGTGGGCGGCATGCGGGACGCCATGATGTTCCGGGATTTCCACCTGCTGCTGGGCTTTGCGGGCATCTTCCTGGCGGTGCTGGTGGGCAACCTCATGGGCGGCACCTTCAACCTGGGCTTTGAGGGCCAGCCTGTGGCCCACACCGACGCTCTGTGGAACTTCCTGAGCATGGCCCTGGTGGGCCTGGGCTCCGTGATGCTGGGGGGCTGCCCCCTGCGGCAGCTGATCCTGGCGGGCAGCGGCAACAGCGACTCCACCGTGGCCGTGCTGGGCATGGTGGTGGGCGCCGCCTTCTGCCACAACTTCGGCCTGGCCTCCTCAACCAGCGGCACCACCCTGGCCGGCCGGGTGGCAGTGGTCATCGGCTTCGCCGTGGCCGCCGTCATCGCCCTGGCCAACATGAGAAAGGAGAAATAAACGAATGAAAACTGTGGACGCCAGAGGGCTCTCCTGCCCCGAACCCGTACTGCTCACCCAGCAGGCCGTGAAGGCCGGCACCCCCGTGGAGATCCTGGTGGACTGCCGCACCGCCCAGGGCAACATTCTGCGCTACGCCCAGGAGCAGGGCCTGTCCGCCTCCTGCCGGGAGACCGACGAGGGGGACACCCTCATCACCATCAGCTGATGGAGTACGTGGCCACCTTTCACACCCACTTCGGCGCGCTTAGCTTCCACCGCGCCGCCCTCCGCCAAGGGGTGGAGGCCCAGATGATGCCCGTGCCCCGGCGGCTGTCCGCCTCCTGCGGCACCTGCGTGCGCTACCGGGGAGAGCTGGACCTCACCGGGCTGGAGGAGGATCTGGAGGGTATCTTTCAGGTGTGCGGAGAGGAGTACCGCCAGACCTACTGGGGCGACTGATCCAAGCTGCAAAATGTCCCCGGCGGCCATGAGGCCGCCGGGGACATTGCGTTTTCACATGGGGTTCAGCGCTTGCCCTTGTCGTAGGGGATGCCCTCGGCCTTGGGGGCTCTGGACTTCTTGGAGGTGAAGGCCAGCACCACCAGGGTCACCAGGTAGGGCAGCATGCGGTAGAAGTGGGCGCTGATGCCCAGCTCATTGAGGAGGTACACCCCGTCGCCGTTGATGTCGATGCTGCTGTAGGAGGCGGCAATGCACTTAAAGAGGCCGAAGAGCAGCGCCGCGCCGGCGATGTTCAGGGGCTTCCAGTTGCCGAAGATCATGACGGCCAGGGCCAAAAAGCCGAAGCCCGCCACATCCCCGTTGGCCGCGCAGTTGGCGGTGGTGAGGGCGTAGACAAAGCCTCCCATGCCCGCCAGGGCGCCGGAGATGGTGGTGCCGGCGTAGCGCATGACGTACACGTTGATACCCAGGGAGTCCGCCGCCTGGGGATTCTCGCCGCAGGAGCGCAGGCGCAGGCCAAACCGGGTCTTATAGAGCAAAATGGACAGGACAAGGAACAGCAGGATGCAGATATAGGTGGCCAGATAGGTCTTGTCAATGAAGGTGGAGCCGAAAAAGCCCATGTCCTCCGTGCGGCCGTAGCCAAAGAAGGACTTCTTGATCATGAACCAGCTGGCGGAGTCGCCGGTGGCCATCTGCAGGGTGTTCTGGTTGGCAATGATGCGGATAAAGAAGAGCACCAGGGCGGGGGCCAGCAGGTTCAGCGCGGTGCCGCCGATGGTCTGGTCCGCCTTCAGGTTCACCGAGGCAAAGGACAGCAGCAGGGAGAACACCGCCCCCATGACCGCCGCCGCCAGCATGGCCAGCAGCTCGAAGCCCTGGAGGGCCACCCAGTCCCCGGCGGCCTTGGCCGCGTCAAAGGTGCCCGCCTGCTGCACCAGGTTTACAAAGAGCACGCCGATGAAGGCGCCGAAGATCATAATACCTTCCAGTGCCAGGTTGATGATGCCGCTGCGCTCGGCGAACACACCGGCCAGGGCCACAATCATCAGGGGCACGGCGTAAATAAGGGTCTGTTGGATCAGGAATGTCATGCCTCACCGCCTCCTTTCTCCCCCTGGCCTTGGTCCGAGGGGGGCTGGGCCGGCGGCGTCTCCCCGGCTGCCGCGGCGGCCTTGTGCTTTCTCCGGTGGGTGAGGAGCATCTTGATCACCAGGGAGAAGGCGCTCAGATAGACGATGATGGCGATGATCACATCGGTGATATACTCGTTGTAGGCCGTCAGGTTGGTCAGCTGCAGACCCACGATGTCCAGCATGGACATGAAGCACCCGGTAAAGATCACCGCGATGGGGTTGCTGGCCGCCAGCAGGGCCACGGGGATGCCGTTGAAGCCCGTAGCGGGCAGGGTCTGGTAGGTGGACCAGTAGAACTCGGTGTTGCCCGCCAGGTAGTACAACGCGGCGGCGGCGCCGGACAGGGCGCCGGCAATGGCCATGGACAGCACAATGTTGCGCTTGTCCGCGATGCCCGCGTACCGGGCGGCGTGGCGGTTGGCGCCGCAGGCCTTGAGCTCGTAGCCCAGGGTGGTCTTGTTCATGAGAATATAGACCAAAATGGCAATGACAATGGCGATGAGGATGCCGCCGTTCACCTGAGAGCCGGGGAAGATCTTGTCCAGGCCCAGCTTGGCGGTGGCCACCCCGTTGAAGGAGGTCTTGTAGATATAGCCGCTCTTGGTGTTCTCCACCAGGTTGCGGAAGTCGCTGCCGTCAAAGATCCAGGTCACCAGGTTGGCGGCGATCCAGTTGGTCATGATACAGGCCAGCACCTCGTTGATATTGAGCATGGCCTTCACCAGGCCGGGGATGCACCCCCACAGGGCGCCCGCCAGCATGCCGCCCAAAAAGGCGATGATCCAGATGAGCCATGTGGGCACCGCCTCGGAGGGAATGCCCAGGGCCAGCATCAGGGAGACCGCCGTGCCCATGAGGTACTGTCCCGGGGCGCCGATGTTGAACAGTCCCGTCTTGAAGGCCACCGCCACAGACAGACCCGTGAGGATCAAAGGCGTGGCCCGGAAGAGCATGTCCCCCATGTTGGTGGGGTTGAAGCCGAAGGTCAGCTCCCCCGCCTCCCGGCCTGTGCTGAACAGGCCGCCGAACACCAGGCGGATGCCGTCCATCACGCCGCTGGGGCCCAGGTTGGGGTTGTTGAGGCCCACCACCACAATGATGATGGCCCCCACCGCCATGCCGATCAAAATGGAGATCAGAGAGGCCAGAACGGACTTGGTGCCCTCTTTGCCCCACAGCTTACCAAGCTTTTCCTTCACGCGCCCTCACCCTCCTTCTTCTCCATCCGCTTGGCCCCGGCCATATAGAGGCCCAGCTCCTGCACCGTGGTGGCCTTGGGGTCCAGCTCGCCCACAATCTCCCCCTCATACATCACCAGGATGCGGTCGGAGAGGCTCATGACCTCGTCCAGCTCCAGGGAGATGAGGAGCACCGCCCGGCCCTTGTCCCGCTGGGCCACCAGCTGCTTGTGGATATACTCGATGGCACCCACGTCCAGGCCCCGGGTGGGCTGGACCGCTACAATCAGGGGCTTCTCCCGGTCCACCTCCCGGGCAATGATGGCCTTTTGCTGGTTGCCGCCCGACATGGAGCGGGCCACCGTCACCGGACCCTGGCCGGAGCGCACGTCGTACTGCTCGATGAGCTTTTCGGCGTACTCCCGCACCTCGCCCCGCTTGATGAAGCCCATGCCCTGGAACTCCGGCTCCCGGAAGCGCTGGAGCACCATATTCTGTTCCAGGGTAAAGTCCAGCACCAGCCCGTGCTTGTGCCGGTCCTCGGGGATGTGGCTCATCTCCTCCCCCCGGCGGCGGATGGAAGCGTGGGAGATGTCCTTGCCGCACAGCGTCACCTTGCCGCCGGAGCACTTCTCCAGCCCGGTGAGGCCGTACACCAGCTCGCTCTGGCCGTTGCCGTCGATGCCCGCCACGCACACAATCTCCCCGGCCCTGGCCTGGAAGGAGACGTCGTGGACCGCGTCCCGCTTGTGGCTGCGGGAGGGGACGGTGAGGTGGGACACATCCAGCACCACCTGGCCGGGCCGGGCGGGCTCCTTCTCCACCTGGAGCTGCACCGGCCGGCCCACCATCATGTTGGACAGGGACTGCTTGTCCGTGTCCCTGGTCTCCACCGTACCCACGCACTTGCCCTTGCGCAGCACGGTGACCCGGTCGGCCACCGCCATAATCTCGTTGAGCTTGTGGGAGATGAAGAGAATGGATTTTCCCTCCCGGGCAAACTCCCGCATGGTCTCCATGAGCTCGTCAATCTCCTGGGGGGTGAGCACAGCGGTGGGCTCGTCAAAGATCAGGATCTCGTTGTCCCGGTAGAGCATTTTCAGGATCTCCACCCGCTGCTGCATGCCCACGGTGATGTCCTCCACCCGGGCGTCCAAGTCCACCTTCAGCCCGTAGCGCTGGGAGAGGGCCTCCACCTTTTTCCGGGCGGCCCGCTTCTGCAGGAATCCCAATTTGGTGGTCTCTGCCCCCAGGATGATGTTGTCCAGCACGGTAAACACTTCGATCAGCTTGAAATGCTGGTGCACCATGCCGATGCCCAGGGCTGTGGCATCGTTGGGGTCGTGGATCTTCACCACCTGCCCGTTTTTCTTGATGGTCCCCGCCTCGGGCTGGTACAGGCCGAACAGGACACTCATCAGCGTGGATTTTCCCGCGCCGTTCTCCCCCAGGAGGGCATGAATCTCCCCCCGCCGGAGCTGGAGCGTGATGTCGTCATTGGCAATGATGCCCGGGAATTCCTTGGTGATGTGAAGCATCTCAATGATGTTCTCACTTTGCATTTTTCTCATCCCGCTTCCTCCGTAAAATTACAGCTTTATTATATATGATTGTGGAAAAAAACACAAGAAAATCAGTCTTGGAACCCGCGCCGCTCCCCCGGATTTGTGCCCGGGGCGCGGCGCGGGTTTTTGCAAAAAAATGCCGTTCCAAAACCTGAAACGCCATATTGTTTCACTTTTTGAAAATCTATTGTTTTAACAGGGGGAATCTGATACTTTTAAGCCGGTTCAGGGGCCGCCCATGGGGATGGGACAAAACAGGGCCCCAAACAGGGGGATATCAGACGATCAAAACAGGAGGAATCCGGAATGAAGAAAAAAATGGCTCCCAAAAAATTCGGCGGCATTTTCATTTCCATCTGCAGCGTGCTTCTGGTGCTCTCGCTGGTGGTCACCGGCGTGATGCAGTACTGGAGCACCGTGATGGACGCGGTGTTCGGCAGCGCCCAGATCTCGGTGACTCCCGCCGCCGGTACCGAGGACTGGGACACGGACTACTATGACCTCACCGCCGACGGCATGACCCAGGAGCAGACCGCCCTGGACGGCCAGGAGGTGGCCCGCCGGGCGGAGGCGGAGGGCATCGTGCTGCTGAAAAACCAGAACGGCGCGCTGCCCCTCACCGCCGGGGGACAGCCCCTGAGTGAGAGCAATACCCTCACCGTCAACGCCATGGGCTGGTCCTTCTACTACCCCAGCCTGGGCGGCTCCGGCTCGGGGGCCGTGGGGTCCAACGACCTGGTCTCCCCCACCCAGGCCCTGGAGGCCTCCCACATCCTCATCAACCAGGGGCTCTCCGACTACTACATGGACTGGTCTGAGGCCCACTACACCGACTGGCAGATCACCAAGGCCAACGGCTACTACACCGACGACGACACCAACACCTCTCCCGCCCGGCCCACCGTGGGCAAGACCTACGACGCCGCCTGGGATGTGCCCGAGCTCAGCGCCGACGAGATCGCCCAGGCCTGCTCCGGCTCCTCCGCGGAGGACAACAACGTCCAGATCCTGTGGATCGGCCGGGGCGGCGGCGAGTACCACGACCTGCCCACCGTCATGACCAAGGAGGGGGGCAGCGTAAACAAGTACGGCGTCAACCCCGACAAGCACTACCTGGAGCTCACCGACGAGGAGGAGGCCGTTCTGGCCCAGGCCAAGGAGCTGCGGGGTGAGGACGGCAAGATCATCGTCATCATCAACGCCAACAACGTCATGGAGCTGGGTGAGCTCCAGGATGACCCCCTGGTGGACGCCATCCTCTTTGTGGGCGGCCCGGGCAAGGCGGGCTTTTACGCCATCGGCGACGTGCTGTGCGGCGCGGTGTGCCCCTCCGGCCGCCTGGCGGACATCTACCCCGCCGACCTGCTGGCCTCCCCCGTCATGGAGAATTTCGGCACCGACGTGTACTACGACGCCGACGGGGAGTTTGACAACCAGTACGACACCACCATCCCCTACACTGCCGCCGCCGGCTCTGCCAAGGAGCGGCCCATCATGTTCGTGGGCTACGAGGAAGGCATCTACATGGGCTATCGCTTCTATGAGACCGCCGCAGCGGACGGGTACTTCGGCAGCGTCACTGCCGGGAGCGACCCCTACTACAACCGGACCAACGGCGTGGTCTACCCCTTCGGCTACGGCCTGTCCTACACCACCTTCACCCAGGCCATCACCTCCGCCCAGTACCAGGATGGCGCCTTCACCTTCACTGTAGAGGTGACCAACACCGGGGATGTGGCGGGCAAGGACGTGGTGGAGCTCTATGTGGAGGCCCCCTACTACGCCGGAGGCATCGAGAAGGCCAAGGTAATCCTGTGCGGCTTTGACAAGACTCAGACCCTGGAGCCCGGCCAGAGCGAGAGCATCACCATCACCGTGGACCAGGAGGACATCGCCTCCTACGACGACCAGGTCAACTGCTGCTACGTGCTGGATGCCGGGGACTACACCTTCTATCTGGGCACCGTGGACTCCACCGTCTACGGCAGCCACGCCTGGGCCTACGCCTCCCCCGCCGACTCCAAGGCCCTCACCGGCGCTGACAACGCCGTCACCTTTGCCCAGGCCGACGCCGTGTCCCATACCATCATCTACAACGACGAGAACGACGGTCCCCGGGACAGTGAGCGCTACGCCCACAACGACGAGGGCACCGGCTACACCACCGCCACCAACGCCTTTGACCGGGAGCTCACCGGCAACAACCTGTGCGTGTCCAACGGGGACACCACCATGAACCGCGCCGCCGGCTTTGCCGCCTCCTGGCCCACCGCCCCCACGCCGGAGGACTGCGTCATGCCTCAGGAACTGGAGGACATCCTCAACGACAACAACTACTCCACCCTGGAGGCCATTGCCGCCCATGACACCGTGGAGGACATGCCCGTCACCGGGGCGGACAACGGCCTGATGCTCATCGACCTGCGGGGCAAGGACTTTGATGACCCCGCCTGGGAGGAGTACATTCAGCAGTGGACCCCCTCGGAGATGGCCCTTCTGCTGGGCAAGGCCGGCTTCCAGACCGAGTCCTTCACCCAGTACGGCAAGCCCACCACCCTGGACAACGACGGCCCCCAGGCCTTCCGCCACCAGGCCCTGGGGGAGGAGAACGAGAAGATCGACACCTATTACATGACCGCCTTCCCCTGCGAGGCCCTGCTGGCCTGCACCTGGAACACGGAGCTGCTGGAGGAGATCGGCCAGGCCGTGGGCAAGGAGGGGGCCGTCAACGGCATGAGCGGCTGGTACGCCCCCGGCCTGAACACCCACCGCTCCCCCTTCGGCGGGCGCAACTTTGAGTACTTCTCCGAGGACCCCTTCCTGGCGGGCAAGCTGTGCGCCGCCGAGGTGTCCGGCGCGGCAGACTACGGCGTGTTCTGCTACATCAAGCACTTCGCCATGAACGACCAGGAGGCATTCGCCCGGAGCTGGTGCTGCGGCATGCACATGCACGAGTCCCTGGACCGCTATCAGAACCCCGAGTGGATCCTGATGACCTGGGCCACGGAGCAGACCATCCGGGAGATCTACCTGAAGTCCTTTGAGATCGCCATCAAGGAGGCCACCACCGACCTCATCTATGTGGACCAGGAGGGGCAGCAGCAGGTGGTGGAGAACTTCCGGGCCGCCACCGGCGTGATGACTGCCTTCAACTGTGTGGGCAACACCTGGTCCGGCGGCAACAACGCCCTGCTCCAGACCGTCCTGCGGGACGAGTGGGGCTTCAACGGCACCGCCCTCACCGACTACGCCCTCCACGACTTCATGTACCCCGACCAGATGATCCGCAACGGCGGCACCGCCTGCCTCCAGTCCAACCGCAAGGACTTTGTGGACCAGAACAACCCCAGCGCCACCACCGTGGCCTACCTCCAGAAGGCCACCCATGAGATGTGCTATATGGTGGCCAACTCCAATGCCATGAACGGCATCGCCTCGGGCTCCACCATCTCCTACAGCCTGGCCCCCTGGGAGGCGGGCTGTCTGGCAGCCGACATCATCACCGGCGTTCTCCTCCTGGCCGCCATCGGTATGACCATATACAAGGTTAGGGAGAAGAAAAAATACCCCGAGCGCTACTGATTCCCTACCTATACCATTTCCCTTCCTCCCCCTGTGCAAGCGCGGCGCGCCCCGGACCAGTTCCGGGGCGCGCCGCGCATTGTGCCTTATTTTGTGTTTCAATGGACCTCCTCCGCCCTCTCCTTCTCCTCCTCCAGGAGATGGGCATAGCTCTGGGCAATGAGGGAGCCCACCAGCTGGAGCTGGTAGGGGTGGGAGGCCTGGTCCTGGCGGGAGTCGAACCAGATCACCTGGTGAAACAGTCCGTTCTCCCCGGCCCTGGGATCGCTGGTAATAAAATAGATCCGGGGCCGTTTCCCCTTTTCTCTCCGCTCTCCCCGGGGCAGGCCGTAGTCAAAATAAATCCCTGTAAAGCTGAAAATAATAATCAGGTCGTCTTCGCCTGCGCTGTTGAGGAACTCCACCTGCTGGGCAAAGCGCAGCTTGGTGGTGGTGCTCTTCCCCAGCATCATCAGATCGCTCTGGAGGTTCATGGCCACCCCCTCCGCCTTGAGCACCCCGAAGATGGACACCTTGTCATACCGGCGGATGTCCCGGGCCAGCTGGCAGAGCTGCTCCATATCCAGGCTGCTGCGCACCCGCTCCAGGCTGTCCTGCACCGCGTCCACATAGTCAAGCTTCTGCCTCTCCGGCTCCTTGGCCCGGGAGCAGATTTCGAAGTTCAGCGAGGTTGTGGCAATGAGCTCCTTGAGCTCGGTAAAGTCCTGCAGGCCCATCTCCCGGCAGAAGCGGCTGATGGAGCTGATGGACACATAGGTCTTGGCGGACAGATCCCGGATGGAGTCCTCCTTGACCTCGTCCAGATGTTCCAGAATATAGGCCGCCAGGCGGCCATTGGTGGAGTCCCCCTTACTGCTGACCATTTCCGCCAAAAACACAATGGGAAGTTTTCCGTAAAACATATCCCTGCCCCCCGGCCCCATATTCCAGCGCCCGCCCGGCGGCCCGCTGTATGACCATGATTATAGCAGGCTTTTCCAGAGATGACAATCATGCAGGGCGATACCCCTCGGAAAGACAGGAAAAGGGACGGAGGCACGCCTCCGTCCCTTTTGATTGGAAAGGATGGATCAGATCACGTTCAGCTCCAGGTTGCTCCACTGGGTGGTCTCCAGCTTGGAGAAGTCGCTGTCCACAACCAGGGTGCCGTCCAGAACGGCCTGGTACATCTCCTCGTACTCCTCCACGGTGAAGCTCTCGAAGCGCCAGGACTCGGCAGCGGTGGGCAGGGCAACCGCGTTGTCCTCCACGCCCAGGGAGGTGCCGGTGCCGCCGATCTCGCTGAAGGTGCCGTCATACACGTGGCCCACGGCCCACTGCACGGCGTCGGACAGGCCCTTCATGGCGGAGGTGATGACGGTGTCGGACTCGCCGGACTGGTCCACGTCCACGCCGATCACATAACCGTCGTTGGCGGAGGCCGCCGCGGCCACGGACTGGAACATGGAGCCGCCGCAGGCAAAGACGATCTCAGTGCCGTTGGCATACCAGCCGCTGATCATGGTCTGCAGCTCGGGAGAGGCGGAGAAGTTGGCGCCGTACTCCCAGGAGTAGTTCATCTGCACGGTGATGCCCAGCTCGGCGGCAGCCGCGTTGGCGCCCTGGACATAGCCGTAGCCGAACCGGCAGCAGGCATCGTTGGTGCCGCCGCCGCCGCCGGAGAAGCCCAGCTTGGTAAAGCCGTCCATGACGGCGGCGTAGCCGGCGAAGTAGCCGCACTGCTGCTCCATGAAGGAGATGCCGGCCACGTTGGTCAGGGGGTTGCCCGCGTCATCGCTGAGGGGATAGCCGTCGATAAAGACAAAGGGGGTGTCGGGGTAGTCAATGGCGGCCTGGCGCAGGGCGGCCTCCTGGAGGAAGCCGGCGCACACCACCACGTCGGCGCCGCCTTCCACAGCGGCCTTCATGGCGTTGTAGCGGTCATCATCGGTGGCCTCGTTGCCGTTGGCGGGCTGATAGTACTTGTAGGACAGGCCGTTGGCGTCGGCGTAGAGCTTCACGCCGTCAAAGGTGCCCTGGTTGAAGGACTTGTCCTTCAGGGAGCCCACGTCGGTGATGAAGGCCACCTGATACTTGCCGTCGGAGGAGGTCATGCTGTCGGGGATGTCGTCAGGGTTGGTGGTAGGCTCCTCCACATCCTGAGACTCCTGGGGCTGGGACTGGGAGGGGTTAGGAGACTTGTCGCCCTGGTCATCGTCTTTGTCCTGGGCGCAGGCGGCCAGAGCAAAGCACATCACAAGGGCAAGCAGCAGAGCAAGAAACTTCTTCATACTTTTTGTCATCCTTTCTAAAAATTTTCCAGGACTTACAGCCATCATTTCGGACTTTCTCCATCCCGGAAGCCGTTTCCATTATACTTGATTTTCCCCCAAAGAGCAACCATCTTTTCTTAACAATCTTACAGGATATCCCCCATCTGACATAAGACGAGGGGGCGGCCAAAGCCGCCCCCTCGGGTTTCAGTTGACTACAGATGGCAACAGACTCTATACCGCCTCAGCCCTCCTGCTCCTTCACCAGCTTGACGATGCGGGAGGTACCCAGGCGGTTGGCCCCCAGGGCGATCATGGCCTCAGCGTCCTCCAGGGTGGAGATCCCGCCGGCCGCTTTCACCTTCACGCGGGGGGACACATGGCTGCGCAGCAGCGCCACGTCCTCCCGGGTGGCCCCGCCGGTGGAGAAGCCGGTGGAGGTCTTGATATAGTCCGCCCCGGACAGGCTCACCAGCTGGCACAGCTTGACCTTCTCCTCCTGGGTGAGCAGGCAGGTCTCCACAATGACCTTCAGGATGTGTCCCTGGCAGGCCTCTTTGATCTCCTTCATCTCCTGAAGCAGGTCGTCCCACCGCTGGTCCTTCACCCAGCCCAGGTTGACCACCATATCGATCTCCAGAGCGCCGTTGCGGATGGCGTTCTCGGTCTCAAACACCTTGGAAGCCGTGGTGGAATATCCGTTGGGGAAGCCGATAACAGTGCAGACCTTCAGCTTGCCCTCCAGGTACTCCGCCGCCTGACGCACATAGCTGGGGGGGATGCACACGCTGGCGCAGCCGTATTTCACACCGTCGTCACAGAGCTGGCGGATCTCCTCCCAGGTGGCGGTAGGCTGAAGCAGGGTGTGGTCCACACGGCTGAGAATCTCCTTGGTCTCCATATCTTCACCTCATTACAATAATAAAACAAAATCAGACAATTTTCAGACTGCCCGTTCAGTATACTACCCTTTCTTTCATATTGCAACTGCAATCTTATGTTCATTAGTTTATGAAAAATGGGTAAAATAACGTTTTTTCTTAAAAAATATGTCCATTTTCTTCGCTTTTATCCGTGTAAACCCGGCGTAAAAATCCTGTTGATTCTGAAACGTTTTTATTGCAAACCCACTGAAAAGGTCTATAATGGTACTTTGAAAAGGGGAGGCGCTCCCCTGTCCCGGCGGCGCGGAGGGCGCGCCGGGGCTGTCTATTTCTCGGCAAGGATGTGATCTTATGAAAACCGGACTCGTTCTGGAGGGCGGCGCCCTGCGCACCATCTTCTCCAGCGGCGCCTGCGACGCCATGGTGGAGGCGGGCGTTATGACCGATTATGTGGTGGGTGTGTCCGCCGGCATTGCCTACGGCGTGAGCTATGTGTCCCGGCAGCCCCGCCGCAACCTGGAGATCCTGGTGAAATACGCCAACGACAAGCGTTACATGGGGGTACGCAATCTGCTCAACCCCTTTAACCGGTGCTATTTTGGCCGTGACTTTGCCTATAACGCCATACCAAACCGTCTGGTGCCCTTTGACTATGACACCTTTGCCGCCTTCCCGGGGGCGGTGGAGGCCGCCGTCACCAACCTGAACACCGGCCGGGCGGAGTATCTGCCCGTTCCCCGGCAGGACGACGGGAAGTTCCTGGTGCTCCAGGCCACCTGCGCCCTGCCCCTGATGTTCCCCACCATTCATATCGACGGCCAGCCCTACCTGGACGGGGGCATCGCCGCCCCCATCCCCTACCAGCGGGCCTTTGACCAGGGGTGCGACCGGGTACTGGTATTCCTCACCCACGAGCGAAATTACATCCGCAAGCCCGAGCCCACCGAGGGGCTCATCCAGCGGCGCTACCGGCGCTATCCCAACTTCTGCAAGCTGATGCGCCGGCGGGTGGAACTGTACAACCGGTGCCGGGAGGAGCTCTTCCGCCTGGAGGCGGAGGGCAAGGTGATGATCCTCACCCCTCTGGTCACCGAGGGATTTTCCCGGGTGGAGAAGGATGTCACCCGCATCCGCACCCTGTGGGAGGACGGTTACCACCAGGCCCAGGTGAAGATGGACCAGATCCGGGCCTTCCTGGGGAAGTGACTCCGGGATATCCTATGCCAGCGCAGCAAAAGCGGCCCCCGGCCGGTTCACTGGAACCGGCCGGGGGCCGTTTTTAATGTCAGCTTCAGGGGGCGGGGCTCACAGGTCCTCCCGCTTGTCCGCCTCGGGGGCGTCGCAGGCGGAGGCAGGCTCGTCGCAGCAGGAGCAGCTCTCCTCGCCGCACACCCCGGTGTCCTCCTCAGGGGGGACCTGGGTGTCCACAGAGGCCTCAATATCCTCCTCCGTCAGGTTGCTGGCCGCCTTGATGTCGGCAATGCGCTCGTCGTTGTAGGCGATCTTGGCCTTGGCGGCGGTGATGCGCTCGCACAGGGCGGTATAGGGGGCCTCGGGGGCGGCGCCCCGCTCGGCGTAATACAGCTTGCCCAGCTCGATGTAGGCCTTGCGGATGGCGCTCTGCTCGGCGGTGGAGTCCATCTTCAGCTTGATGATCTCGGCCACTTCCTTGCTCTTGGCGATGCCGGTGCTGGTGAGCTCCATGGTCTTGGCCACGCCGGTCTGAGCCAGCTCGGTGACCCGGTCCATCAGATCTTCAAATTCAAATGCCATGTTACATGACCTCCTTAAAGTGGTATGGGGCTTTGTTCTATGGATACAGTTTACCCGTTTTTATCCTGAGGCGCAAGGGCTCCCCTTCTATTTTAATCCATTGTTAATCTCTTTTACACCCCGTCTTTACCTGGGGCGGAGGAGGCAAAGGCAAAAAACCGCTGGCCCAGGTAGTTGAGGGCGGTGTACAGGCACATGCCCCCCATCTTGGCCAGCCGCTCCTGCCAGAGGGGCGGGATGCCGCTGCCCGCCAGGACCCAGGCCGCCAGGGGCTGGGCCAGGGCGTAGGCCGCCCCGTAGCACACCGCCACGTTGAGGGCGAACTTCACCGCTGAGCGCCAGAAAATCTCCCGGCTGCGGAAGGTGAAGTACCGGTTGAGAAAAAAGCTCATCACCGCCCCGGCCACATAGGCGATGGCGGTGGAGGGCCAGTACCCCAGCCCCTCCAGGGCGAACATCAGCACCGCCGACAGCAGGGTGTTGCCCACCCCCACCAGGAGGAATTTCCACAGGGAGGCGTCAAGCAGTTTTTTCATCCCCGTCCTCCAGCACCTCCCGGATCAAAAACCGGGGCCGGGCCTTGCTCTCCAGATAGATCTTGCCGATGTATTCCCCGATGACCCCCAGGGACAGGAGGATGAGCCCCCCGATGGCCCACACGGAGCACACCAGGCTGGCCCAGCCCAGGATGGTCTCCCCCATGGCCCAGCGGACCACGGAGTAGAGGAGCATGGCGATGCTGATGAAGAACACCAGAAAGCCCAGGGCGGTGATCATACGGATGGGCTTCACCGACAGGGAAGTGATGCCCTCCAGGGCGAAGGAGATCATCTTCTTCAGGGGATATTTGCTCTCCCCGGCAAACCGGGCCCCCCGCTCGTACTCCACCGTGGCGGTGCGGTAGCCGATCATGGGCACGATGCCCCGCAGGAAGAGGTTCACCTCCCGAAACTCCGCCAGGCCCTCCAGGGCCCGGCGGGACATGAGGCGGTAGTCCGCGTGGTTGAACACCGTCTCCGCCCCCAGGGCGTTCATCAGGCGGTAGAACCCCTCCGCGGTGACCCGCTTGAAAAAGCTGTCCTTCTTCCGGGCCGAGCGCACCCCGTAGACGATGTCGCACCCGGCGTAATACTCCTCCACCATGGCGTCCACCGCGTCAATGTCGTCCTGGAGGTCGGCGTCCATGGAGATGGCCATGTCGCACCGCTCTCTGGCAGTCATCAGCCCCGCCAGCAGGGCATTCTGGTGGCCCCGGTTGCGGCTCAGGTCCACCCCGGAGAAGAGGGAGCACTCCCGGTGGAGGGCGGTGATGAGGTCCCAGGTGGCATCCCGGGAGCCGTCGTTGACAAAGAGGACCCGGCTTTTCTCCCCGATCTTTCCCGCGGCCATCAATCTCTCCAGCTTCTCCCGCAGCCGCCGGGCGGTCTCGGGCAGCACGGCCTCCTCGTTGTAGCAGGGGACCACGATATAAAGCACATCTGCCATGGTGAGATTCCTTTCTGTTGCCCGGGGCCCCGCCCCGGCTGGTGGTGTGGGTCCCATACAGCTTACCACATCCCCCGTTCCCTTTCAACCTGTCCCCGGACGGCAAGCGCGGCGGAGGCTTCCTCCGCCGCGCTTTACTCCTCCATCAGGCTGCGCCGCAGCCGCTCCACCGCCTTGCGCTCGATGCGGGAGATCTGCACCTGGCTCACCCCCACGATGCGGGCGGTCTGCTCCTGGGTCATGCCCCGGTAGAACCGCAGGGCAATCACCTGCCGCTCCCGCTCCCCCAGGGCGGCCACCGCCCCCCGCAGGGCCATGCGCTCCACCACCCGGTCCTCCATGCCGTCGGTGCCCAGCACCTGCTCCAGGGTGAACCCCTCCCCGCTCTCCGCCTGGAGGGAGGCTACGGTGACACAGGCGGTCTCGGCGGCGGCGATCTCCTCCGCCTCCAGCCCCGTGTCCGCCGACAGCTCGCTGAGGGTGGGCTCCCGGCCCAGCCGGTGCTCCAGCCGGTCCCGGCTCAGCCTGATGGCCATTGCCCGCTCCTTCAGCCCCCGGCTCACCTTCACCGTCCCGTCGTCCCGGAGGAAGCGGCGGATCTCCCCGGCGATCTTGGGCACGGCGTAGGTGGAGAACTGGGTGCCGTAGGCGGTGTCAAACCCCCGCACCGCCTTGAGAAACCCCAGGCACCCCAGTTGGTAGAGGTCCTCCGACTCCACCCCCCGGCCGTAGTACCGCCGCACCACGCTCCAGATGAGGCCATTGTTCTCCTCCAGCAGCCGCTCACAGGCCCCGTTATCCCCGCCGGCGGCGGCCTCCAGCAGGGCGGCGGTGTCCCCGCCGCTCACCGCCGGCGGTCCCGGCGGCTGGACACCCGGCGGCGCATGGTCACCGCGGTCCCCTTTCCCGGGGCCGAACGCACCCGCACGCTGTCCATAAAGCTCTCCATGATAGTAAATCCCATGCCCGAGCGCTCCTCATTCCCCGTGGTAAACATGGGGGTGCGGGCCTTCTCCACGTCGGCAATGCCCACCCCGGTGTCCCGCACCAGCACCTCCACCACGTCCCCCTCCAGCAGCCGCAGGCGCATGATGACCTTCCCCAGGGCATCGGGGTAGGCGTGGACGATGGCGTTGGTCACCGCCTCGCTCACCGCAGTCTTGATGTCGTTGAGCTCGTCCAGCGTGGGGTCCAGCCGGGCCGCGAAACAGGCCGCCGCCATGCGGGCAAAGCTCTCATTGGCCGACCGGGACCAAAAGGTCACGGTGGCCTGGTCCAAAACCTTCATATGTACTCCCCCTGTTCATTCAAGCGGCATCAGCTTGTGGATGCCCGCCGTCTCCAGCACCCGGCGGGCCTGGTGGGGCACCGACCGCAGGCGCATGGTACCCCCCAATTCCCCCATTCTCCGCCAGGCCCGGATCACCACGGCGATGCCGGAACTGTCCATAAAGCTCACCCCGGACAGGTCCAGCTCCAGACTTCCGGGCAGGGCCTGGCCGATTTCACGGTCCAGCACCCCCATGATCTCCCGGGCCCCGTGGTGGTCCACCTCCCCGGAGAGATAGGCCCGCATGGCCCGTTCCCGGCACTCTGTCTTTACCGGCATAGCTTGTCCACCCCTTCTCTTGCGTAAAAAATCGCCGCATACCAGAAACTGGTATACGGCGATTATACCCCCTCTTACGGGGCGAATCCTGTTGGATTTTCAGTTGAGACAAACCTCACAGGGCAGCCAGCTGCTCGGTGAGCTTGGAAATGAGGGTGCGCAGCTTCTCCGCCCGGTCCTTCTCGGCGGCCACCACGGCCTCGGGGGCCTTGTTCAGGAAGCCGGGGTTCTGGAGCTTGGCCTCCAGCCCCTTGAGCTCCCCCTGCTTCTTGCCCAGGTCCTTCTGGAGGCGGGCCTTTTCCTTGGCCAGATCCACCAGCTCGGACAGGGGCATGAACACCGTGGCGTCGGCGGTGACGGCGGACACCATCCCCTGCTGGTCGGCGGGAGAAACGGCGGTGAAGGTGACGCTCTCGCCGTAGGCCAGGCGGCGGAGGAAGGCCTCCCCCTGGGCAAAGAGATCCTCCCGGGCCGTGACCACGGTGAGGTGGGCCTTCTTGCTGGGAGGCACGTTCATCTCAGCCCGGCGGGCACGCACCGCCCGGATGACCTCCATGATGCACTCCATGGCCTCCTCCTGGGCGGGGAAGTCCAGGTCGGCCCGGTACTCCGGCCAGCTCTGGAGCATGAGGTAGTCCCCCTCGTGGGGCAGGGCCTGCCAGATCTCCTCGGTGATGAAGGGCATGAAGGGGTGGAGGAGCTTGAGGGTCTCCGTGAGGACGTAGCACAGCACCTGCTGGGCCCGGACCTTGGCGTCCTCGTCCTCCCCCTGGAGGCGGGTCTTGGTCAGCTCGATATACCAGTCGCAGTAGGAGTCCCAGATGAAGTCGTACACCTTCTGGGCAGCCACGCCCAGCTCGTACTTCTCCATGTTCTCGGTGATCTCCGCCACCGCCCGGTTGAGCTTGGAGAGGATCCACTTGTCCTCCAGCTCCAGCTTCTCCGGGAGCTCACACTTGTCGATGGTCAGGTTCATCATCAGGAAGCGGGAGGCGTTCCAGATCTTGTTGGCAAAGTTGCGCATGGCCTCGCACCGCTCGGTGTAAAAGCGCATGTCGTTGCCGGGGGAGTTGCCGGTGACCAGGTTGAAGCGCAGGGCATCGGCGCCGTACTGCTCGGCGATCTCCAGGGGATCGATGCCGTTGCCCAGGGACTTGGACATCTTGCGGCCCTTGTCGTCCCGCACCAGGCCGTGGATGAACACGGTGTGGAAGGGGGGCTTTCCGGTGTGCTCGCAGGCGGAGAAGATCATCCGGGCCACCCAGAAGAAGATGATGTCGTACCCGGTGACCAGCACATCGGTGGGATAGAAATACTTGAAGTCCTCGCTGTTCTCGTCGGGCCAGCCCAGAGTGGAGAAGGGCCACAGGGCGGAGGAGAACCAGGTGTCCAGCACGTCCTCCTCCTGGACGATGTTGTGGGAGTGGCAGTGCTCACACTCGGTGGGGTCATCCTCGGACACGGTGATATGGCCGCAGTCGGCGCAGGTCCAGGCGGGGATCTGGTGGCCCCACCACAGCTGGCGGGAGATACACCAGTCGTGGACGTTCTCCATCCAGTTGGTGTAGGTCTTGGCAAAGCGGTCGGGGACGAACTTGGTCTCCCCCTCGTTCACCACCCGCAGGGCCTCGCGGGCCAGGGGCTCCATCTTCACGAACCACTGGGCGGAGATAAGGGGCTCCACGTCGCTGTGGCAGCGGTAGCAGGTGCCCACGTTGTGCTGGTGGGGCTCCACCTTGACCAGATACCCCTGCTCCTCCAGGTCGTGGACAATGGCCTTGCGGGCCTCGTAGCGGTCCATGCCGGAGTAGCGCCCGTAGCCCTCCACCACCTTGCCGTTGTCGTCCAGCACCCGGATGGTCTCCAGATTCTGCCGCAGGCCCACCTCGAAGTCGTTGGGGTCGTGGGCGGGGGTCATCTTCACGCAGCCGGTGCCAAACTCCATGTCCACATACTCATCGGCCACAATGGGCATCTCCCGGCCCACCAGGGGCAGGATGCACTTCTTGCCCACAATGTCCTTGTACCGCTCGTCGTCGGGGTGGACCGCCACGCCGGTGTCGCCCAGCATGGTCTCGGGCCGGGTGGTGGCCACGATGACATACCGGCCCTCCTCCCCCTGGATGGGGTAGCGGATGTGCCAGAAGTTGCCCGGCTTGTCCTGGTACTCCACCTCGGCGTCGCTCAGGGCGGTGACGCAGTGGGGGCACCAGTTGATGATGCGGGAGCCCTTGTAGATGAGGCCCTTCTTGTAGAGGGAGACGAACACATGGCGCACCGCCTTGGAGAGGCCCTCGTCCATGGTGAACCGGGAGCGGGACCAGTCGCAGGAGGCCCCCAGCTTTTTCTGCTGCTCCACGATGCGGTTTCCGTACTTGTGCTTCCAGTCCCACACCCGCTCCAGGAATTTCTCCCGGCCCAGGTCGTAGCGGCTGAGGCCCTCGTTCTTGCGCAGCTCCTCCTCCACCTTGATCTGGGTGGCAATGCCGGCGTGGTCCGTGCCGGGCACCCACAGCGCGGCATACCCCTGCATCCGCTTGAAGCGGATGAGGATGTCCTGAAGGGTGGAGTCCATGGCATGGCCCATGTGGAGCTGTCCTGTCACATTGGGGGGCGGCATGACGATGGTGAAGGGCTTCTTGGACCGGTCACGGTGGCCCTCAAAGCAGCCGTTCTCCTCCCACATTTTGTAGATGCGGCCCTCCGCCTCCTGGGGCTCATAGACCTTGGGAAGTTCTTTTTTCATCTTCACATCTCCTTTTCGGGGCAAAACAAAAGGTCCGCCCCGAGCTGTTTGCTCAGGGCGAACCTGTCAAGTCCGCGGTACCACCTGAATTCGCGCCCGGCGGGCGCGCGCTCACTGCCCCTGTAACGGGAGGACCCGCCGCCTCTTACTCACGGTTCACAGGCGGGGCTCCGGGACCACCTTCCGTCCACACGGGGGACGCCTTGCACCAAGCGGCGCCTCTCTGAAAACCCCGGTCTGTGGCCGTACTCCTTCCCTTCCAAGCCTTTATCAAGGTATTATTATACTGACAGCGTGTCATTCTGTCAAGGGCGGCGTGTCCCCCTCCCGCCACCAGTCCCCGCTCTGGAAGATCTGGCGGCTGAGAAAATAGCTGCGGCGGAATTTCTCTGTGAGGTCGTAGCCGCAGTCGTGGAGGAGCCAGTCAATGACGATACCCCGGAAGTGGAGCATACAGTAATCCGCCACCTCCTCAGGCTGGTAGGCCACCGCCAGCAGGCCCTGGTCCTTGGCGTCCCGCAGGCAGGAGAGGATGGCCTGGTAGGTGTACCGCCCGGCGCTGTCCTGCCCGGCGCTGCCGCTGGCCAGCCGGTGCTGATAGTACCGCACCGCCAGCCGCCCCGCCTTCTCCTGCATGAACCGGGCGTACAGCTCCGCCACCCGGGCCAGCCGCTCCAGGGGAGGCTCGTCCAGATAGTCCTCCATGGACTCCTCCACAAAGGTGTCCAGCGGGCCGAAGCCCAGGCGCAGCATATCGTCCTTGGAGGGAAAATGGTGATAGAAGGCCCCGGTGGTGATGCCGGCCTCCCGGCAGATATCCCGCACCGAGACCTGGTCATACTCCCGCTCCCGCATAAGGCGCAGCGCGGTATCCAGGATCTTACGCTCTGTATCCTGCCCCCGGTCCCGGCGGCTTTTCTCCCCTTCCACCACAATCCCCTCCTTGACACTGTCCTTTTGTGACTGTATAATTATAGCATACATAACAACGTTATGCTTATTAATTTTTTGTAAAGTTGGTGACGCCGTGAATCCCCAGAAGATTGCCATTATTACCGATTCCTGTGGGGATATCCCCCGGACGGCCCGGCAAAAGTACCCTATTTTTGTCATACCCCTGACCATCCGCTGTGCCGACGGAGAGTATCAGGACGGGGAGACCATCTCCTCGGAGGAGGTCTACCGCCGTCTGGCCACCGAGCTGCCCAGGACCTCTCTGCCCCGGGGTTCCGCCTTTGACCGGGCGCTGGACCAGATCCGGGCCCAGGGGTACCGGAGGGTCATCGCGGTGATGCTCTCCTCGGGGCTGTCGGGCACCTTCAACATGATGCATATGAAGGCTTCCCTCACCTCTGATCTGGAGATTCGGGTATTTGACTCCCTGTCTGGCAGCCTGGGCACCGGGGCCACCGTATTGCAGCTGGCCCGGTATATTGAGGAGGGCGTAGCGTGGGAGGAGCTGCTGCGCCGGGCGGAGATCCTCATTGCCAACACCCATGTGTTCTTTTCCGTGGACACCCTGGAGTACCTCCGCAAGGGGGGGCGCATCGGACGGATCACCGCCCTGGCCGGCTCCATGCTGCAAATCAAGCCCATCCTCACCTTCCATGCCGACGGGCAGCTGAACACCGCCGCCAAGGTGCGGGGGCGGAAAGCGGTCACCCCCCGGCTGGTAGAGCTGGTGGAGGGCTGTCTGGCGGGGCACCGGCGCTACAACCTGGTGTCCGCCCACGGGGGCGCGCCGGAGGAGTTCAAGGGACTGGAGTCCGCCCTCCTCTCCGCCTTTCCCCACTACGACCACTACGACACCACCCATCTGGGGGCCACCCTCAGCGTATATATCGGCCCCGGGGTGCTGGGGGCCGGCATCCAGATCCTGGACGACCTGGCGTAAAAAAATAAAGCCGAAGGCCGCCGGGCCCGCAAAAGCGGGCACGGCGGCCTTTCTCTGTCTCATCAGTCCCCGGGGGCGGGCCTAACCCGCTCCGCCGCCCGGAGGGAAAAGATGATATGGGGCATGTCCATCCCCCAGTAGTGCTTTACCAGCACCCCTCTGGGCGTCATGCCGCACCGGCGGGCCACCCTCTGGGAGGGGAGGTTGTTGTCCCGGATGAAGGCATATATCTCCTCCAGCCCCAGGCGGTCAAAGCCGTGGTCCAGGCAGGCCCGGGCCCCCTCGGCGGCGTATCCCCGGCCCCACACCTTCCGGCGGAAGAGATAGCCCACCTCGGGCACCCGCCCTGACGGCCCCTCCTGCATAGTCAGACCGCACTGGCCCAGGAAGGTACCCGTCTCCCGGTCCTCCACAGCCCACAGTCCGAAGCCCTCCTCCCGGTAGCGCCAGAGCTGGCGGGCAAGCCACTGCTCCACCTCCTCCTGGGAAAAGGCGTGCTCATAGGCATACATGGCCATGGGATCCTGGAGGATGGTACACAGGTTGTCAAAGTCCGCCGGCTCCAGCTGCCGCAGCCGCAGCCGCGGGGTAGTCAGAATCTCCACGGCGTCTCCCTTCCAGGCGGGAACTCAGTTCAGGAAGTCCTTGAGTTTCTTGGAACGGCTGGGGTGGCGGAGCTTGCGCAGGGCCTTGGCCTCAATCTGGCGGATGCGCTCCCGGGTGACGTTAAACTCCCTGCCCACCTCCTCCAGGGTGCGGGTGCGGCCGTCCTCAATGCCGAAACGCAGCTTGAGCACCTTTTCCTCCCGGGGGGTGAGGGTACCCAGCACATCCACCAGCTGCTCCTTGAGGAGAGTGAAAGAGGCGGCCTCAGAGGGCTCGGAGGCGTCCTCGTCGGGGATGAAGTCCCCCAGGTGGGAGTCCTCCTCCTCGCCGATGGGGGTCTCCAGGCTCACGGGCTCCTGGGCGATCTTCAGGATCTCCCGCACCTTGTCCACAGGCATGGACATCTCCTCGGCAATCTCCTCCGGGGAGGGGTCGTGGCCCAGCTCCTGGAGGAGCTGGCGGGACACCCGGATGACCTTGTTGATGGTCTCCACCATATGGACGGGGATGCGGATGGTGCGGGCCTG
>CASFCS010000019.1 GCA_949293245.1 uncultured bacterium
CAAGGAGATCGAGCTGGAGGACCCCTTTGAGAACATGGGCGCCCAGCTGGTGAAGGAGGTCTCCACCAAGACCAACGACGTGGCCGGCGACGGCACCACCACCGCCACCCTGCTGGCCCAGGCCATCATCCGGGAGGGCCTGAAGAACCTGGCCGCCGGTGCCAACCCCATGGTCATGAAGAAGGGCATTGCCAAGGCCACCGAGGTGGCCATCGGCCAGATCAAGGATAACTCCAAGCCTGTCAACGGCTCCGCCGACATCGCCCGGGTAGGCGCTATCTCCTCCGGGGACGAGACCATCGGCCAGCTCATCGCCGACGCCATGGAGAAGGTGAGCCACGACGGCGTCATCACCGTGGAGGAGTCCAAGACCGCCGAGACCTACAGCGAGGTCGTGGAGGGCATGCAGCTGGACCGGGGCTATATCACCCCCTATATGGTCACCGACACCGAGAAGATGGAGGCCGTCATGGACGACTCCCTGCTGCTCATCACCGATAAGAAGGTGTCCAACATCCAGGAGCTGCTGCCCATTCTGGAGCAGGTCATGCAGACCGGCAAGCGTCTGACCATCATCGCCGAGGACGTGGAGGGCGACGCTTTGTCCACCCTGATCGTCAACAAGCTCCGGGGCACCCTGAACGTGGTGTGCATCAAGGCCCCCGGCTTCGGCGACCGCCGCAAGGAGATGCTGGAGGATATCGCCATCCTCACCGGCGGCACCGTGGTGTCCTCCGACATGGGCATGGACCTGAAGGAGACCACCCTGGATATGCTGGGCCACGCCCGCCAGGTGAAGGTGTCCAAGGAGAGCACCATCATCGTGGACGGCTCCGGCGATGCCGAGGCCATCAAGGCCCGGGTCACTCAGATCCGCCACATGATCGAGACCACCACCTCCGAGTACGACAAGGAGAAGTACCAGGAGCGGCTGGCCAAGCTGGCCGGCGGCGTGGCCATCATCCGGGTGGGCGCTGCCACCGAGGCCGAGATGAAGGAGAAGAAGCTGCGCATTGAGGACGCCCTGAACGCCACCCGCGCCGCTGTGGAAGAGGGCATCGTGGCCGGCGGCGGCACCGCCTACGTCAACGCCATCGCCGCTGTGGAGAAGCTGGTGGAGGAGCTGGAGGGCGATGAGAAGACCGGCGCCCGCATCATTGCCAAGGCCCTGGCCGAGCCCATGAAGCAGATCGCCGCCAACGCCGGCATCGACGGCTCCGTGGTGCTGGAGAAGGTGAAGAGCGCCGGTGAGACCGGCTACGGCTTCGACGCCTACAAGGAGACCTACTGCGACATGATGTCTGCCGGCATCGTGGACCCCACCAAGGTCACCCGCTCCGCTCTGGAGAACGCCTCCTCCGTGGCTGCCATCCTGCTGACCACCGAGTCCCTGGTGGCCGACAAGCCCGAGCCCCCCGCTCCCGCTGCGGGCGCCCCGGACATGGGCGGCATGTATTAAGAAACGCCATCACGAAAGCCCGCAGGCCACCGGCCTGCGGGCTTTTTTGCCCTCGGGCTTGTCGGCCCTGAGATGGGGCCCCCGGCCAGACCCAGCCCAACGGGCGGTCTGGTTGGGGAAAGGCGGAGCGGCGCAATGAGGGAGCTTTCGCCGCCAGGCGGAAGGGAGGGATATGGAGCGCGCGACGCCGCGCCCGAGCCCCCGCTCCCGCTGCGGGTGCCCCGGACATGGGCGGCATGTACTAAGAAACGCCATCACGAAAGCCCGCAGGCCACCGGCCTGCGGGCTTTTTCTCGGCAATTCGCCTTCCTTGCCGGGAATACGGATTGCCGCGCCAGTGTGCGCACTGGCTCGCAATGACAGGCGCAAGATGTCAATTTTTACAACAGACCCTTGCCCTTTTTATTCAATATCCAGCTCCGGCGGCACGTCAATCTGGTCGGAGACGTACTTGCCGTTTTTCTTCCGCTGGCGGACACACTCGGTGAGGAGATACTCGATCTGGCCGTTCACCGAGCGGAAGTCGTCCTCCGCCCAGGCGGCGATGGCGGCGTAGAGCTTGGGGGACAGGCGCAGAGGCACCTGCTTCTTGCCGTCGGCGGCCATCTCAGTACAGGCTGCCGGAGTTCACCACCGGCTGGGCGTCCCGGTTGCCGCACAGGACCACCAGGAGGTTGGACACCATGGCCGCCTTGCGCTCCTCGTCCAGCTCCACCACCTGCTTCTCGCTCAGCCGCTCCAGGGCCATCTCCACCATGCCTACGGCCCCGTCCACGATCATCTTCCGGGCATCGATGATGGCGCTGGCCTGCTGGCGCTGGAGCATGACAGCGGCGATCTCCGGGGCGTAGGCCAGGTAGGTGATGCGAGCCTCGATGATCTCCAGCCCGGCCTGGGCCACCTTCTCCTGGATCTTATCCTTGATGCGGGAGGCCACCACCTCGCTGGAGCCCCGGAGGCTCCCCTCGTCGGCAATGCCGTCCCCGGTGGTGTCCACATTGGGGGCCACGTCGTAGGGATAGATGCGCACAATATCCCGCAGGGCGCTGTCGCACTGGAGGGACAGGTACTCCTTGTAGTTGTCCACGTCAAACACCGCTTTGGCGGTATCCACCACCCGCCACATCACGGCGATGCCGATCTCCACCGGGTTGCCCAGGCAGTCGTTGATCTTCTGCCGGTTGTTGTTGAGGGTCATGATCTTTAGGGAGATCTTTTTGCCTGCGGAATCCGCCTCCGCCTTGACAGCGTTTTTTCCGCCGTCCACGTCACCGCTCTGGTTGAGCCGGGTCTTGGCAGCAGGGTTAACCGCAGAGCAGAAGGGGTTGACAAAGTAAAAGCCCTCCCCCTTCAGGGTACCTACGTACTTGCCGAACAGGGTGAGCACCAGGGCCTCCTGGGGCTTGAGCACCTTCAGCCCGCACAGCAGGATCCACCCCAGGCACAGCCAGAGGATGCCCGCCGCCAGCACCGCCGTGGTCAGGGGGGTGGCGCCGGCGCTGTCCTCCTGCACCGCGGCCCAGATCACCCCGGCCACCGCCCCGGCGTAGAGCAGCAGAGTGAGCAGCAACATGGGCATGCCGCCTTTATGCCTGGTCAGACAGATCTCTTTCATATAGCATCTTCCTTTCTATTTGATATCAAAATAATATCACCAAAATATCTTTTTGTCAAGCCCGGATGAATTACCGCCAGAAAGGGGCTGCCGGGGCGCTCCCTTTTTAAGGAAAGTAGTGATTTCAAGGGAAATTGAAATCACTTGGTGAATATGGACAAAAGCAAGGCTCCCTCTATCGTTATAAGAGAGGGAGCCTTGTCCTTTTGATGGCTACTCAGCATAGCTCGTATGTAATCTGCTTTGACAATTGGCTAACTTTACTATCGTTAGAAGTAATATTTATCTTGTGACACGATGTTTGCACATTCCTGTTTTACCGCATTTGGGACAGGTCAATCTGCGTTTTGTAAAAGTATGATAGCTTTTTACATACTCATTCATGCTCGGAACAAAAAGTTCTTTACAATGAGGACACTCAAAATAGCCAGCCTTAATGTCAAGCATTGCGCCCGCTGCTATGCCCGCTACCGCCACTAAAACAGCACCCACAATCAATATGATTCGTACCACCGTAGGCAGGTCAATATAGGATGCTATTACTATCAGGGCACATACAGCGATGGCCGTGATTGCGACGGTAATGATGCACAACGCCATTCTTTTCCTATTTTCTTCGTTTTCCTTCATCAAGTTCATCATGTTTCCCTCCGCTTTCTTTTGATAATCAGTTGAGGAAACCTTTTCACCCGAAAGCAGATCATTGACAGTAATGTCTAATGCCGCACACAATGGTAGCATGAGCGAAACTTCGGGAAGCCCTTTTCCACACTCCCATTTGGAAATTGTTTTGTCGCTAATAGAAAGTGCGTCGGCAAGCTGCCTTTGAGTAAGGTTCCTTGATTTTCTTGATTCGGCTATAAATCTGCCGATTCGGATTTGATCCATCATGTATTCTCCTTTCTGCTTGCATTGTAGAGAATCAGGAACTTAATTGCCACACACGGAGCGTAGAGTTTTGAATATCTACGGAGCATAGACTGGTATTTCAATAATCATTTTAGAATATGAAAGTGTCTTTGGCAAGGTACGGTAAGCCATCCAGCACAGCTACTCTCCAGGCAAGTCCGCTATTGGGTGAAACCGACGGAGCTTGGCTCATCACTACATATCTTGAAAAGGGACCCGGGGCGTTCCCTCTTTACAACCCGGGGGGATTTCGGTATAATAATTTATACTGCACATTTCCGGCAGACCGGCCGCCTGCGGGGCGGCGGGGCGGGGGTGCGGCTCAATTTTGAAATGAAAGTGGTTTCGATATGCTGCAATACGACGAGTACAAGGTCAAGCTCAATAACCTGCGCCCCGACCTGGAGGACCTGGCAAAGGCCCTGGACCTGGAGAGCGCCGAGCGGGAGCTGGACATGCTTCAGGCCCAGTCCGCCGCCCCCGGCTTCTGGGACGACCTGGAAAAGGCCCAGAAGGTCCAGCAGCGCATCCGCCGCCTGGAGAACAAGGTGGAGTCCCAGCGCAAGCGGGAGAGCAGCTGGGACGACCTGATGGCCATGTGCGAGATGGGCAGCGAGTTTGAGGACGAGTCCCTTCTGCCCGAGCTGGAGGAGGGCTTTGCCCACCTGACGGCGGACATGGAGTCCGCCCGGCTCCAGACCCTCCTCACCGGGGAATACGACAGCTCCAACGTGATCCTCACCATCCACCCCGGCGCCGGGGGCACCGAGGCCCAGGACTGGGCCCAGATGCTCTACCGGATGTACACCCGGTGGGCCGAGCGCCACGGGTGCACCTACCAGATCATGGACTACCAGGAGGGGGACGAGGCAGGCATCAAGTCCGCCACCATTATGGTAGAGGGGGAGAACGTGTACGGCTACCTGAAGGGGGAGCACGGCGTCCACCGGCTGGTGCGGGTGTCCCCCTTTGACGCCAACGCCCGGCGGCAGACCTCCTTCGCCTCGGTGGAGGTGATGCCCGACCTGCCCGAGGACGCGGACGTGGAGATCCGGGAGGAGGACATCGAGATGCAGGTCTACCGGGCCTCCGGCGCCGGCGGCCAGCACATCAACAAGACCTCCTCCGCCGTCCGCCTGACCCACATCCCCACGGGCATCGTGGTGGCCAGCCAGCAGGAGCGCAGCCAGTTCCAGAACAAGGACAACTGTATGAAGATGCTGCGGGCCAAGCTGGTGGAGCTGCAGATGCAGGAGAAGGCCGCCAAGATCTCCGATTTGAAGGGGGTCCAGCTGAAGATCGAGTGGGGCAGCCAGATCCGCTCCTACGTGTTCATGCCCTACCAGCTGGTGAAGGACAACCGCACCGCCTACGAGACCAGCAACATAAGCGGCGTGATGGACGGGGATCTGGACGGATTCATCAACGCCTACCTCACCGCCCAGGCCACAGGGAACTGGGCCACCAAGTAAGCGGAAGAATTTTACACGAAAAAATACCGTCGTCTGGCCTTACCGACCGGACAGCGGTATTTTTATTTTGGATTTGCTCCCTTTCCCCCAAAAGGGGAAGAGAAATTTTACAGTCTTTTTTCACAAAAGTCTCTCCACTTTTCCTGCTGGTATGGTACAGTATAGGTAGCCGCCCGCCCAAGGGCGGGCCCACTGCCGCCGGGCTCCCGGCGTATTTTAAAACAGAAAGGAAGAAGAAAGCATGAGGCTGAAAAAAACCGCACTCTCCCTGCTGCTGACCCTGGCCATGGTGGTCTCCCTCTTTGTCCCCGCCCTGGCCGCTCAGACAGGGGACATCGTGGTGCTCTACACCAACGATGTGCACACCTACATTGACAAGACGGACGCCGTCACCTACTCCAAGGTGGCCGCCCTGAAGGACACCTTCGACAACGTTGTGCTGGTGGACGCGGGCGACGCCATCCAGGGCACCGCCTACGGCTCCATGGACAAGGGCGAGAGCATCATCAAGATGATGAACGCCGCGGGCTATGACCTGGCCACCCTGGGCAACCACGAGTTCGACTACGGCATGGCCGGCTGTATGCAGGCCATGGAGTGGGCCGACTTCCCCTATGTCTCGTGCAACTTCTATCACGAGAAGGACGGGGTGGCCGGGGACACCGTGCTGGACAGCTACAAGGTCTTTGAGATGGCCGGGGTGAAGGTGGCCTTCGTGGGCATCACCACCCCCGAGTCCTTCACCAAGTCCACCCCCGCCTACTTCCAGGATGAAAATGGAAACTATATCTACGGCATTGCCGGCGGCACCGACGGCAGCGCCCTGTACGCCGCCGTGCAGAAGGCCATTGACGCCGCCTCCGCCGAGGCCGACTACGTCATCGCCCTGGGTCACCTGGGGGTGGACCCCTCCTCCCAGCCCTGGACCAGCGAGGAGGTCATTGCCAACACCACCGGCCTGGACGCCTTCATCGACGGCCACTCCCACTCCACTGTGGAGAGCCGGGCGGTGACCGACAAGGGGGGCAACACCGTGGTCCTCACCCAGACCGGCTCCTACCTGGACAGCGTGGGCAAGCTGACCATCTCCCCTGACGGCACCATCACCACCGAGCTCCTCTCCGGCGAGGACCTGGCCAACATCACCCCCGACGCCGATGTAAAGGCCCTGGAGGAGAGCTGGATTGACCAGGTCAACACCGAGCTGGGGCAGGTCATCGGCTCCATCGACGACACCCTGGATAACTACGACGCCGACGGCAACCGCCTGGTGCGCAAGCAGGAGACCAACACCGGCGACTTCGCCGCCGACGCCCTCTACTACCTCTTCGAGAGCATGGATCTGGATGTGGATGTGGCCATCATGAACGGCGGCGGCATCCGCAACGAGGCCATCACCGGGGACATCTCCTACCTCACCTGCAAGAGCATCCACACCTTCGGCAACGTGGCCTGCCTCCAGACCGTCACCGGCCAGCAGCTGCTGGACGCCCTGGAGTGGGGCGCCAAGGACGCGGCGGTGGACGGCTCCATGGAGAGCGGCGGCTTCCTCCAGGTGTCCGGCCTGCGGTACACCATCAGCCTGCGCACCCCCTCCACCGTTCAGAAGGACGACAAGGGCGTGTGGACCGGCGGCCCCACCGGGGAGTACCGGGTGCGGGACGTGGAGATCCTCAACAAGGAAACCGGGGAGTATGAGCCCCTGGACCTGACTGCCAGCTACAACCTGGCGGGCTACAACTACACCCTGCGGGACCTGGGCGACGGCTTTGCCATGTTCGACGGGGCCATCAATGTGGTGGACTACGTCATGGAGGACTACATGGTCCTGGCCAACTATGTCCAGTCCTTTGAGGGCGGCAAGGTCACCGGCTACAGCGATGTGAACGGCCAGGGCCGCATCACCCTGGACGACTCCTTCCTGGATGTGGCCGCCGACGCCTGGTACGCCCAGGCGGTGGACTATGTCACTGACCAGGGCATCTTTGCCGGCACCAGCGGCACCACCTTCAGCCCCAACCTGAACACCACCCGGGCCATGCTGGTGACGGTGCTCTACCGTATGTCCGGCAGCGACTACACCGGTGAGACCACCTTTGCCGACGTGCCCGCAGACACCTGGTATTCCGACGCCGTGGCCTGGGCCCAGGCCAACAAACTGGTCAACGGCCGCAGCAGCACCACCTTTGACCCCAACGGCGCCGTCACCCGCCAGGAGGCCGCCAAGATCATCTTCAACTATGTGAAGCTGATGGGCCTGCCTGCTGAGGCCACCGGCGACCTGTCCACCTTCAGCGACTGCGACGCCGTGGCCGACTGGGCCGTGGAGGGCATGAGCTGGGCCGTGGGCCTGGGGATCCTCCAGGGGATGCCGGGCAACCAGCTGGCCCCCGGCGGCACTGCCACCCGGGCCCAGGCCGCCACCATTCTGTGGCGCCTCATGGGCTGATACCGGGCTGTATACGTCTCCAATAGGCTCAAGCCGCAATCTCGCCCCCCGGAGAGTGTTCTCCGGGGGGCGATGTGCGTTTGGGGGCGTGGGCGCCGCAGCCGGGCAGGAAAAAGCCGGGCCGCCCCAACAGGGGCGGCCCGGCCGGCTTTCAGGGTGTCTCGCAGTCCACCGTGATGTTGTCCGTGCCGTGGGCCTCGAACTCATCAATATAGGCGTCGATGCGGCGGTTGAGCTCCTCGTAATTGCTCTCGTCGATGGGCACGTCGTCCATATCCCGGCGGGCCAGGTCCTCCGCCAGGATCTCAAAGAACACGTTGTTCTCGTACTCCATGATGGCCTCGTGGATGCCCCCCTCGGCGAAGGCCCGGGAGGGGACCACCTCCCCCTGGTAATCCTCGGCCAGAATGCCCATGCCCTCGTCCCGGGCCCGGGCAAAGAGGAGACTCTCCACCTCATCGTAGTCGGCGAAGCGGTCCTCGCCCCTGGTGGAGTTGAGCACCCAGTTCCCGATATAGGCCATATCCAGCAGACGGCGGAATTGTTTCCTGGTCAAATTGAGTTCCATGGGTCACTCCCCCTTAGCAGCGCGTATTGCGGCGGCGGGGCCTGAGAGGCCCTCCGCGTATCTCTATATTATACGCCCGCGGCCCCCCTTGTCAATTCCCTCGGGGATTTTGGACATACCCCATCTCCCCGGCGCATACAGTGGGGCAAGTCCATTTTGAACACAGGAGCGTGAGCATATGCAGCCAGTGCGCGGTGAAAACCAGATCCTTCTCCGGGGCCGGGTCCTCTCGTGCCCCGCCTTCTCCCATGAGAGCCACGGGGAGGCCTACCACACCTTCCCCCTGTCGGTGCCCCGGTTGTCGGGAACGGCGGACGTCTTGAACATTCTGTGCGCCCAGTCCCTTCTGGCCCGCTGGACCCCGGGGGAGGGGGACTGGGCCGAGGTGGTGGGGGAGGTGCGGTCCTTCAACAACCGCTCAGGGGTGGGCAGCCGCCTGGTGATCTCGGTGCTGTGCCGGGGCCTCTCCCCCTGCGCCCCCCACCCGGCCAACGCCCTCATCCTGGCAGGGGCCCTGTGCAAGCCCCCGGTGTTCCGGCGCACCCCTCTGGGGCGGGAGATCTGCGATCTGCTGCTGGCGGTGAACCGGCGGTACGGCCGGTCGGACTACCTGCCCTGCATCGCCTGGGGCTCCCTGGCCCAGCTGTGCGGCGCCCTCCCCGTGGGACAGCGGCTGGAGCTGGAGGGCCGCCTGCAAAGCCGGATCTACTATAAAGATGAGAACGGTGTCTCTGCGCCGCATACTGCTTTTGAGGTGTCGGTCATGTCTCTGCTGCGGCGGGAGCAGACGGGGTGAATCCCGGCCCATCAGAGGAAAAGTAATTTTTCTTCCCATTTCTCTCCCACGCCGCTATTGTAATTTTGTGTCGATCTGAGTAAAATAGGAATATCTTTACGCCCGCGGCGACCTGGGTTGATCCGGCAGGTATGGAAAGTGGGGAGATGGCCTATGCTGAACTGGTCCCTGGCCACGGAGGGATTTTCCTTCGTGGTGATTTTCGTGCTGCTTCTTTTTACGCACCGGCGGACCTACCTGCCCGGCTTTCGCCTGCGGGGGCACCTTCTCTCCCTGTATCTCTCCCTGGCATCGATTGCCTTGAATATGCTGTGCGTCTACACCATCGAGGCCGCCGCCTATTTGCCGCTGTGGTTGAATCTCGCCCTCAACAGCCTCTATTTCTTCCTGATCCTTCTGCTGAGTACCCGGATGGCCCTGTACATTCTCCAGCTGATTTTGGAGCACACATATAACCCCAGGGCGCTGAAGCTGGGCAAGCGGGTCCTGGCGGTGCTGATGGTGGTCTTCCTGCTGCTGATTGTATGGAACCTCCAGAGCGGAGTGCTGTTTTATTTTAATAGTGCCATGGAGTACCAGAGAGGTCCCCTCAACCAGGTGGGGTATGCCTTTTTGCTGGTGCAGCTGGGAGTTGTGGTGTTCTGTTTCTTCCGCTATCAGAGCAGTGTCAGCTCCCCGGTGCGTAAACTCATGTCGATTATGCCTCCCCTGGTGGTGATTCTCACCCTGTTCCAGTACCTCTTTCCCGAGCAGCTGCTCAACGGGGCCATCCTGGCCATTGTCCACCTGATTTTGTACATCAGCTTCCAGAGCTCCAGCAACGAGGTGGACGCCCTGACGGGCCTGGGCAACCGCAACAGCTTTTATGAGGAGCTCACCCAGCGCACCGTCCGGAAAGAGGGGTTCCACCTGGTGCTCCTGTCCCTGCAGCGCTTTATCCAGATCAACCGGCGCTTCGGCCACCGGACCGGGGACCTCTTTCTATACGAGGTGGGCGCCTTCCTCAGCCGCTCCGCCCCCGGGGCCAAGGCGTTTCGCTTCGGCAACGTGGAGTTCGCCGTCCTCTTCCCCGGGGCGGACCCCCAGGAGTCCCAGCGCCACTTTCAGACCGTCTGCCAGCGCTTTCAGCAGCCCTGGAAGCTGGGGGAGAAGAAAAGCGCCCTGAGCGCCTGCTTTGTGGAATACTGCCACTCCAGCCCCATCTGGGGGCCCACCCAGCTGCTGGAGAACCTGGTCCACGGGCTGCGCCTGGCCCGCCAGGCCCCTGACCGGGTGGTCCGCTTTGACCAGACGGTGATCTCCGCCCTCCAGCGGCGGGCGCACCTGCTGGACCTGCTGCGCCAGTCCATCCGGGAGCGGCGCTTTCAGGTGTATTACCAGCCGGTGCAGGATCTGGAGCGGGGAGGCTTTCTCACTGCGGAGGCCCTGGTGCGCCTGCGGGACCTGGACGGCACCCCTGTCCCCCCGGGGGAGTTCATCCCCCTGGCGGAGGAGAGCGGCATGATCGACAAAATTACCTGGATCGTGCTGGAGGAGGTATGCCGCTTTTTGAACACGCCGGAGGGGCAGGGCCTGGAGTCAGTGTCGGTGAATCTGTCCATGCAGCAGTTTGCCGACCCCAGCCTGGCCCAGCGCATCCACGGCATTATGGCCGGCCATGGCCTTCCCCACCGGCGGATCAAGCTGGAGATCACCGAGCGGGTCCTTCTCAACGACCGGGAGCACATGAGCGCCATGATGAAGGAGATGTCCGCCCAGGGCTTCGGCTTTTATTTGGACGACTTCGGCACCGGGTACTCCAACCTCTCCTCCATTCTGGACCTGCCCTTTGAGGGCATCAAGCTGGACAAGAGCATCATCGACACATTCCCGGCCAACCACAGGGCGGCCACCCTGGTCCAGGCCTGCGTGGCCCTGTGCCACACCTTCGGCACGGAGATCATCGTGGAGGGGGTGGAGACGGCGGAGCAGGCCGACGCCCTGGCCCGGCTGGGGGCTGACCGGCTTCAGGGGTATTTCTACGCCCGTCCCATGCCGGGGGAGGAGCTGGCTCCCCTGCTGCCCCAGGGGGACAGGCTGTAAGGGAACGCGCCGTATCCGGTCTTGGACTAACAGTGGAACAGAACGCAAAACCACTCCCCGGGGGGCACTTTTGTGCCCGGCCCGGGGAGTGGTTTTGTTCTCAGCGCCGGAGGGTCTCCAGGTAGGCCTCTACATCGAAGGGGTCCAGGACGCTGTCCCGCCGGAGGTAGAGGGGGTGGTGGGGGTGGCCCGCCTTGGACCGGCGGCCGGCGGTGTACCACCGGGCCCCCCGGGCCCGGCCCAAAGCGATCATGTCTGCCACGCAGCCCGGAAGGTAGGGCCGCTTCTCGATGATGGTCCCCCAGGCCGCCCACACGGCGGGGGAGCCGGCGGCGTCCAGGGAGAGGAGATAGTCAAAGGCCTTCATGTTCTCCCGGTGGAGGGCCTGGTTGCAGGTGGGCTCCATGTGGTCCGGGTCGGTGGCCCGCTGGGCGTAGACGTTGAACATGAGGAAGCTGTCGTACCCGTTGTGGAGGGCGATCCGCTGGGCGGACTGGAGGGTGTTGTCCAGCTGGTCCGGGGCGGCGGTGGAGGGGTTGATGCCCACGCAGATGAGGGGCCGCGCCCCCCGGGTGCCCAGGATGTACCGGTACTCGCCGTAGGTATTGGGCACATAGAGCCAGCGGGACACGTCGTAGTCCGGGCTGGGCGCCAGGGCGGCGGCCAGGGCCGCATCAAAAGGGAGCAGGTCCAGGGCGGTGGTGGCGCCGGCGGGGATATGGGCCATGGCGGTTGCCTCCTTGCAAGAGAACTGATATAATGGGGCGGCTGACGGGGAGACGCCCCGGGGGCGGACAGAAGTTGTCCGTCCAGAACATGATACCAGCGGAGGTGGCAGGATGCAATACCCTCAGGTGTGCCCCGCCCGGTTCCTCTCCCGGCCCAACCGGTTTGTGGCCCTGGTGGAGCGGGAGGGGAAAGAGGAGCGGGTCCATGTGAAGAACACCGGCCGGTGCCGGGAACTGCTGGTGCCCGGGTGCCGGGTGTACCTCACCCCCGGGGAGGGGGCAGGGCGCAAGACCGCCTGGGACCTCATCGCCGTGGAGAAGGGGGCGCTGCTGGTGAACATGGACGCCCAGGCCCCCAACAAGGTCTTTCAGGAGTGGGCCCTGGGGGGCCATTTCGTGGAGGGCCTCACCCTGCTCAAGGGGGAGCGGACCTGGGGCTCCTCCCGGTTCGACTTCTACTGGGAGGCGGGGGCGCGCCGGGGCTTTGTGGAGGTGAAGGGGGTCACTCTGGAGGAGAACGGCCTGGCCCGCTTTCCCGACGCCCCCACGGAGCGGGGGGTGAAGCACCTCAACGAGCTTGCCGCCTGTCTGGCGGAGGGGTACGAGGCGGCGGTGTGCTTCGTGCTCCAGATGGAGGGGATGGTCTCCTTTTCCCCCAACGACGTCACCCACCCCGCCTTTGGCCAGGCCCTGCGCTGCTGCGCCGCCCTGGGGGTGGAGGTGCTGGCGGTGGAGTGCCGCGTGACGCCCCGCTCCCTGGAGATCGTCCGGCCGGTCCCGGTGGATCTGGCTCCCCCTGAAAATGCAAAGTGACAGGGAAAAGTGTTCATAATTTTTCCTGCGCTGGGGATGAAATTTTGTATATAGGACGAAAATGCAGGAAGCGGGTTGACAAATTGCAAAACAGGGGGTAAACTCCCCACATCAGGCAAGGGCGCCGCGGGAAATGACCCGTGGCGCCCCCTTTGGTTTTTCGGGCGCGGTCTGGCCAGCGGGCCCGAAAAACCGGACGCCTCCTCTGATTTTTCAGCCCCCGGAGGGGGCGCAAGGGAGGAAGCGTTATGTACTCATCTGTCAACACCATCTGGGTCCTGGTGGGCGCGGCACTGGTCTTTTTCATGCAGGCCGGCTTTGCCATGTGCGAGGCGGGTTTCACCCGGGCCAAAAACACCGGCAACATCCTGATGAAAAACCTCATGGACTTCTGCATCGGCACCCCGGTCTTCTGGCTGGTGGGCTTCGGCATCATGTTCGGCGGTACAGGGGCCATCATCGGTGGGTTTGACCCCATGGCTATGGGGGACTACTCCGCCATCCTGCCTGAGGGCGTGCCCTTTCTGGCCTTCTTCATCTTCCAGACCGTGTTCTGTGCTACGGCGGCCACCATCGTCTCGGGTGCCATGGCCGAGCGCACCAAGTTCATTTCCTACTGCATCTACTCCCTGATGATCTCTCTCCTTGTCTACCCTGTGTCCGGCCACTGGATCTGGGGCGGCGGCTGGCTGAGCCAGCTGGGCTTCCACGACTTTGCCGGGTCCACCGCGGTCCACATGGTGGGAGGCGTGTCCGCCCTGGTGGGTGCCAAGATCCTGGGCCCCCGCATCGGCAAGTATGATGAGCAGGGCAAGCCCCGGGCCATTCTGGGCCACAACCTGTCCATTGCCGCTCTGGGCGTGTTTATCCTGTGGTTCTGCTGGTTCGGCTTCAACGGCTGCTCCACCGTGTCCATGACCGGGGACGACACCCTGGTGGCCGCCGGCTCCATCTTCACCACCACCAACATGGCGGCGGCTACCGCTACCCTTACCACCATGATCTTCACCTGGATCCGCTTTAAGAAGCCCGATGTGTCCATGACCTTCAACGCCGCCCTGGGCGGCCTGGTGGCCATCACCGCCGGGTGCGACATGGTGAGCGTGGGGGGTGCGGCCATCATCGGCATCTGCGCCGGTATTGCCCTGCCTCTGGCGGTAGAGTTCTTTGACAAGGTGGCCAAAATTGACGACCCGGTGGGCGCCATCTCGGTCCACGGGGTGTGCGGTGCCATGGGCACCATCCTCACCGGCCTCTTCTCCGTGGATCAGGGCCTCCTCTACGGCCATGGCCCCGCCTTCCTGGGGGTCCAGGCGCTGGGTGTGGCCGGCGTGATTCTCTGGGTGCTGGTGACCATGACCATCGTCTTTACTGTCATCAAAGTGACCATCGGCCTGCGGGCCTCCGCCGAGGAGGAGATCGAGGGCCTGGATCCCACCGAGCATGGCCTGGCCACCGCTTACGCCGGCTTTGCCATCAGTGACGGCACCGCCGCCCCCGCCGCGGCCATCCCCGCCCCCGCTCCCTCCGCCAAGGTGTCCATGGATGAGGCGGTGCCCGTCCAGGTACGTACCGGCCCCAAGGCTCCCGCCTCCGACATAAAGCTCTCCAAGGTAACCATCGTGTGCAATCCCACCAAGTTCGAGGGCCTGAAGGCCGCCATGAACGACATCGGCGTCACCGGTATGACAGTGGCCCAGGTCCAGGGCTGCGGCGTGCAGAAGGGCCGCACCGAGTACTACCGCGGCGTGGCCATGGCCATGAACCTGCTGCCCAAGATGCAGGTGGACATCGTGGTGTCCAAGGTGCCCGTGTCCCAGGTCATTGACGCGGCCAAGAAGGCTCTGTACACCGGCAGCATCGGCGACGGCAAGATCTTCGTCTACGATGTGGAGCAGGTGGTGAAGGTCCGCACCGGCGAGACCGGCTACGACGCTCTCCAGGGCGAGGAATAAGGAAACACTAAAGGAAACACTGAGGATACAATAAAATAAGCGCCCCGGGATGCTCCACCCGGAACGCAGAGGATACAGGGGGCGGGCCGGACGCAAGTCCGCCCGCCCCCAGACTGTGGAAAAGCCAATGCTCCCGAAAGAAACTAGAAGTCTCTTGCATGGGTAAAAGCCCTCAGCAGAGTTTTGCCGCCCGGAGGCGGCGAAATAAAGTGCAATTCCGTTTTTTCTCAGGACATGCGCCTGAGAAAAAACACTTCTCAGCCCGCAAGCGTGCGAGCAGCGCGAGTGCGACGCAGCGGGCTGCATCCCCTCAAAAAAATGCTTGCATTTTTTTGAAGCGTGTCGACTTGTTCGACACGCTGAGGGGGCGGGTCGGACGCAAGTCCGCCCGCCCCCTTTTGGCGTCCGGGGCACTTGCCCGGGGGCGGGTTTCGTGGTATCATCATACCCACTCCAGAGAAAGCGGGGCGCTGCTGCCATGAAGAAACGAATCTTGCTCCTGACCACCGGGGGAACCATTGCCTCCCGGCCCACGGAGGAGGGCCTGGCCCCCCAGGGGGACGGCCAGGTGCTTGCCGGGGCCCTAGGGGGCCTGCGGGAGAGCTATGCCATCACCGTGCGGGACATCCTGTGTCTGGACTCCTCCAACATCCAGCCCGAGGAGTGGCAGCTCATCGCCCACCACGTCTATGCCGCCCGGGAGGAGTTTGACGGCATCGTCATCTCCCACGGCACGGACACCATGTCCTACACCGCCTCCATGCTCTCTTTCATGGTGCGGGGGATGCCCATTCCCGTGGTGCTCACCGGGGCCCAGCTGCCCATCGAACACCCCCTCACCGACGGGGTGGACAACCTGCGCACCGCCTTCGCCATGGCCGCCTCGGGGGTGGGGGGTGTGTTTCTGGCCTTCGACCGGAAGGTGATGCTGGGCTGCCGGGCAGTGAAGATCCGTACCACCCACTTCGACGCCTTTGACAGCGTCAACTGGCCCCTGGTGGCCACCGTGGGAGGGCGGGGGCTGGAGATCCATCCCGAGGCCCTCCCGCCGGCGGCGGAGGCGTGCGTCCTGGCCCAGGAGCTGTGCAGCCGGGTGTTTCTCGTCAAACTCACCCCGGGGCTGGACCCGGAGATCTTCGACATGCTGCTGAAGATGCACTACCGGGGCATCGTCATCGAAGCCTTCGGCGCCGGAGGACTCCACTTTGTCCGGCGGGACCTGATCGCCAAGCTCCACAAGGCCGCCCTGGCGGGGCTGAGCGTGGTGGTGTGCAGCCAGTGCCTCTACGAGCGCAGCGACTTCTCCCTCTACCAGACGGGGCAGAAGGCCCTGGAGCAGGGAGTCATCGAGGGGTACGATATGACCACCGAGGCGGCGGTGACCAAGCTCATGTGGGCCCTGGGCCACAGCAAGAGCCCCCAGGAGGTGCGGGAGTGGTTTTCCCGCAGCCTGGCGGGAGAGGTGGCGCTGTAAAAAAGAGAGAAAAAGGGGTGGCTGCCGCGATGCGGCAGCCACCCCTTCAGTCTGTTACAGATTGAGCAGCACCAGGGCCACCAGGATGAGGGCCAGGCCGCACCACTGCCGCCTGCCCGGCCGCTCCCGGAAAGCCAGCACACCCACCAGGCTCACCGCCAGAATGGTGCCCGCACTGAAGGTGGGGTAGACCAGCACCGCCGGCAGCTGGGTGAGGGCGCGCAGCAGGAAGAATACCGAACCGTAGTTGGGAATGCCCACCAGACAGCCGTACAGGATCTCCCTCCGGCCCAGCCGCTCCCCTTTCACCACCATCAGCACCAGACTGGCCGCCAGGGCCACCAGGAAGGTGATGAGGAGGAAGTAGCCGTCCAGGGCCCGGCTGCCCACCTCCTCAAAGATCTTGGCCAGGCTGTCCGTCAGGCCGTTGCACACCAGCAGCAGGAGAAGCCCCCACCGGTGGGAGGCGGTCCCCCCCTCCTGGGTGCGGATGATCCAGATGGCGGCGCAGGACAGGAGAAAGCCCGCCCACTGGGCCAGGGAGGGAAGCTCCCCGAAGGCCGCGATGGCAAAGAGCATGGGCACCACCAGCCCCAGCCGGGCGAAGGTGGCGGACAAAATCACCCCGTTGGCGCGGATGTTGCTCTGGAGCACCACCAGGGTGAGAAGGTAGAGCACCCCCTGCACCGCCCCCAGCCCCAGGGCGGTGGCCCCCGCCCCGTCCAGGGGGAAGGCCCGGGAGGACATGGTGAGAAAGGCCAGCACCGCCGCGGTGAGGTAGTTCATGGCGAAGCGGCCGTACCGCCCCTTGGCCCTGGCGTCCCCCACCCGCAGCATGGCGGACACCGCCGCGCTGGAGGCGATGGCGCACAGCAGGTCCAGCATATGGATCTCCCCTTTCTTCCGCCGGAAAAGCGGCGCAAAAACTGCCCCAGAACCCCCTGTTCTGAGGCAGTTTGATTGTATTTATGATATGGAAGGGTCTTATTCCGCCCCGTGGATGTGGTTTTTCAGGGCCTGGAAGGACTCGTCGGACAGGTCATGCTCGATCTTGCAGGCGTCTGCCGCGGCCACCTCAGGGTCCACCCCCAGGCGTACCAGCCACTTGGTGAGCAGCCGGTGGCGCTCGTAGATGCGCTCGGCCACCCCACGGCCCAGGTCGGTGAGCACCAGGAAGCCGTCCTGGTCCATGACCACATAGCCGTTTTCCCGCAGCAGGCTCATGGCCCGGCTGACGCTGGGCTTGGAGAAATTGAGATACTGGGCCACGTCGATGGAGCGCACGGGCCCCTTCTCCCCCAGGGCCAGAATGGCTTCCAGATAGTTTTCGGCGGATTCATGGATCTGCATGGCGACCTCCTGCCCCCCGGGCGTGATATGAAAATAGTGTACCATACTCCGTTGCCGAAGACAATGCCCTTTTCTTAAATGAGCGGGTTGACTTTCTTGGTTAGCGCTGGTAAACTATCGTTAGTTAGACAATGCTAACCGCTTCGCAGGGGCGGGAAAAGAGGGGGCAGGACCATTATGCCATTGACATTGCTTCAGGCCGGCCAGGCCGCCACAGTGAAGAAGGTCACCGGCCGGGACGAGGTGCGGGCCTTTTTGAGCAGCCTGGGCTTTGTGGAGGGGGGCCAGGTCACCATGGTCAACCAGGTGGGGGGCACTGTGATCGTCAGCGTGAAGGAGAGCCGGGTGGCCCTCAGCCGGAGCATGGCCGGGCGCATCACGGTGTGAACCCATTGACTGCCGGCGAGACAGGGGAGAGGAGATGGACACCGACCTGCCGGGCATCCGCTCCCTCTTCCCGGCGGAAGTCAAAGGACCGCTGCCCGGATTTTTCACGGGGATATGGGCAGAAAACTATTGACAAACGGGGAAAATCGGATATAATAATATGGCCTGCCCATAGGGCGGGCACATCCTTGCTCCCTCCGCGAGGGGGAGCCATACGTCCATAAGGAGGTGCAAAAAATGGCTAAGATCAACGCCAACTACGAGGTTCTCTACATTCTGCAGCCCAACCTGGGGGAGGAGGCCACCGCCGCCGCCGTCGCCAAGTACAAGGCTCTGGCTGAGGAGCACGGGACCGTCAGCGAGGTGGATGAGTGGGGCAAGCGCCGTCTGGCCTATCCCATCAACGACCTGGAGGAGGGCTACTACGTCCTCATGACCTTCACCGCCGAGCCTCTCTTCCCCGCCGAGCTGGACCGGAAGATGCGCATTGACACCGCGGTGATGCGTTCTCTCATCACCTGCAAGGACGAGTAAGGAGGGCGCATGCTCAACCGGATCGTTCTCATGGGCCGTCTGACCCGTGACCCCGAGCTGCGCCACACCCAGAGCGGGATCGCCGTGGCGTCCTTCTCTCTGGCGGTGGACCGGGACTTCAAGAGCCGCGACGGCGGCGAGAAGTCCACGGACTTCATCGACATCGTGGCCTGGCGACAGACTGCGGAATTCGTCTCCAAGTACCTCACCAAGGGCCGCATGGCCGTGGTGGAGGGCCGCCTTCAGATCCGTGACTGGACGGACCGGGATGGCGGCAAGCGCCGCAGCGCCGAGGTGGTGGCCGACAACGTGTATTTCGGCGACTCCAAGCGCGACGGCGAGTCCGGCGGCGGCAGCTACGGCCGCCCCGCCCCTGTGGCCGCCCCCGACTACGGCACCCCGTCCCGGGACAGCGACCAGTTCTCCGACCTGGCGGACGACGACGGCGAGCTGCCGTTCTGATCCCCGGGGCGGTATCATGTGAAAAAGGAGGACCTAACCATGGCTATGGATAACAATAGACCCCGCGGCCGCAAGCGCCGCAAGGTTTGCGCGTTCTGCGTGGACAAGGTGGAGCACATTGACTACAAGGACGCCGCCAAGCTCAAGCGCTTCATCTCTGAGCGCTCCAAGATCCTGCCCCGCCGCACCACCGGCACCTGCGCCATGCATCAGCGCCAGCTGACCGAGGCCATTAAGCGGGCCCGTCAGATCGCTCTGCTGCCCTACGTCACCGACTGATTGGCGGCATTTCTTCAAACTGCCCCGGGGGCGCTTCGGAACCACTGGTTCCGGAGCGCCCCCGGTTTTTTTGCGCCTCTTCCCAGGGCGTCTACGTCTGAAAGAGTAAAATGAGCAGGATGTTGAGGAGAAATACCGCCGCCAGGCTGCCCATCAGCCGCCAGTCGCGCCACATGCCATCGCCTCCCCCGGGCCCCGCGCCTGGGCCGCGTGTCATCAGTGTATGCCGTCTCTTGGGGGGAATATCCCCCGATAAATCCGGCAATACTGGAAGAAACAGACAAAGGAGGAGGACCCAAATGGTAAAAGGCGTGACCCGCAAGGTCATTGTGGTGAAAAATCCCGACCGCTATCTCTTTGAGGAGGCCATCTTCATCGTCCGGGACCAGGCGGCGGAGGGGGTGAGCGGCCAGCAGGTGCTGGCGGAGGCCCAGCGGGCGGCGGACGGCTATCTCCGGCGGAATACCCCCCGGGGGCGCTGGCTGGAGAAGATTCCCGCCCCGCTGTACGGGGCGGTGGGGGCGGTGGCGGCCACCCTGGTGTGGCTGGCGGTATTTATCACATGAGAACGCCACTTTCCCTGGATTTGATGTATAAGAGGGCCCGGACAGGTCCAAAATAGCCTCGGAGGTGCAAGTGACCATGAGACGATCTGTGTTTGAACGTGTAAATGACTTTGTAGCCGGGCGGGGATTCTATGTGGTGCTGCTGGTGTGCGTGGCGGCCATCGGCATCTCGCTGTACTACCTCATCACAGGGGTGCAGGACAGCCTGGAGCTGGACGAGCCCGTGGCGGGCACCGCCCAGGTGACCGTGTCCCCCTCGCCCAGTCCCAGCCCCAGCAGCCAGGCGCCCCAGGTGGTGACGCCCCCTGCCCAGCAGTCGGAGGAGCCCGCCCTGTCCTCCCCCAGCCCCAGTCCCCAGCCCTCTCAGGAGCCCCAGACCAGCTCCCAGCCCCAGGCCCCCCAGAGCGCCCCCAGCAGCTATACATGGCCGGTGGAGGGGGAGATCCTGCGCACCTTCTCTCTGGAGGTGCTGGCCTATGACCAGACCATGGGGGATTGGCGTACCCACAGCGGGGTGGACATCGCCGCGGCGGTGGGCACCACCGTGGTATCCACCGCCCCCGGCCTGGTGACAGCGGTGGACCAGAGCGATTTGATGGGCACCACCGTTACCGTGGACCACGGCGGCGGCGTGGTGGCCACTTACGCCAATCTGGATCCCCAGGTGTCGGTGGAGGTGGGCCAGGAGGTCTTTGAGGGCACCGCCCTGGGGGCCGTGGGCACCACGGCCCTGGCCGAGAGCGCCCTGGCCGAGCATCTCCACTTCTCGCTCCAGATAGACGGGGAAGAGGTGGACCCCCTGGAATACCTCCCATGAGTTCCCATCCGTGTCCTCCCCCGGGCGGCTGAGCCGGCCGGGGGAGGACTATTTTATGGAAGTGTGACCATATCACTTTTCATTTGCCGCCGCACCCATTATAATAAATTAAAATGGAACAAAGGCCGGTGGACACATGCCGGACCGGGGACAATACAAGGAGGAAGAAGCGCAATGAAGGTTCTTGTCATTGGCGGTGTGGCCGCCGGCACCAAGACCGCGGCCAAGCTCAAGCGGATGGACCGCTCGGCCCAGGTCACGGTGATCACCAAAGACCGGGATATCTCCTACGCCGGCTGCGGCCTGCCCTACTACGTGGGGGGCCTCATCGGCAGCCGGGAGGAGCTCATCGTCAACACCCCCCAGAAGTACCAGGCTCTCACCGGGGTGGAGGTGCTCACCGGCCGGGAGGCCATCAGGCTCAACAGCCAGGCCAACACCGTCACCGTGCGGGACGTGGACAGCGGCGCCGTGACCGACATGACCTATGACGCCTGCGTCATCGCCACCGGCGCCGTGCCCGTGAAGCCCAACCTCCCCGGGGCGGACCTGGAGGGCGTGTTCACCGTGCGCACCCCCGACGACGCCATCGGCCTGCGCGCCTATGTGAAGGAGCGGGGCGCCCGCCGGGCCGTGGTGGTGGGCGGCGGCTTCATCGGCCTGGAGATGGCCGAGAACCTGAAGGCCCAGGGTCTCACTGTCACTGTGGTGGACCTGGCCGACCAGGTGATGCCCAACATCTTTGATCCCGAGATGGCGGGGTATGTGAAGCGCCACCTCCTCAAGGAGGGCATCCGGGTCCTCACCTCCACCCCCCTGGAGGCCCTGCTGGGGGACAAGAAGGTGGACGCCGTCAAGACCGGCCAGGGGACCATCGCCGCCGACGTGGTGGTGCTGTCCATCGGCGTGAAGCCCAACACCGCCTTCCTGGCGGACAGCGGCCTGAAGATGGTGAAGGGCACCCTGGTGGTGGACAGCTATCTGCGCACCAACCTGCCCGACGTGTATGCCGTGGGGGACTGCGCCATGGTACATAACCGCCTCACCGGCCAGCCCCAGTGGTCCGCCATGGGCTCCACCGCCAACCTGGCCGGCCGCACCCTGGCCCAGGTGCTGGGGGGGGAGAAGAAGGTGTACCCCGGGGTGCTGGGCACCGGCGTGGTGAAGCTCCCCGGCCTGAGCGCCGGCCGCACCGGCCTCACCGAGGCCGCCGCCCGCACCGCCGGGTACGACGTGGTCACCGCCCTGGCGGTCACCGACGACAAGGCCCACTACTACCCCGGCGCCTCCATCTTCATCACCAAGCTGGTGGCCGACCGGAAGAGCCGCAAGCTCCTGGGCATCCAGGTGCTGGGGGGCGACGCCGTGGACAAGATGGTGGACATTGCCGTCACCGGCATGAACATGGGGGCTAAGGTGGAGGACTTTGACAACGCCGACTACGCCTACGCGCCCCCCTTCTCCACCGCCATCCACCCCTTTGTCCAGGCCATCTACGTCCTGGAGAACAAGCTGGACGGCATCTTTGAGACCTTTACCCCCGCCGAGTATCTGGCCGGGGCGGCCCAGGATTACACCGTCCTGGATGTGAGCCCCGCCCCCTCCATCCCCGGGGCGGAGCACGTGGAGCTGGGCGCCGTCAACGGTCCCCTGGCCGGCCACGATCCCCAGGAGAAGCTGCTGCTGGTGTGCGCCCGGGGCAAGCGGGGCTACTTCCTGCAAAACCGCCTGAAGTTCTACGGCTACACCAACACCCGGGTGCTGGAGGGCGGCCTCACCTTTAACCAGGTGAAGGTGGCCGGCGCGTCCATGTCCGTCACCCCCGACCAGGTGAAGGCAGTGAAGGCCCTGGGCTTCCTGTGGGACAAGCGCACCCCCAACTGCTTCAACGGCCGGGTCATCACCCGCAACGGCAAGATCACCGCCGAGGAGCACAAGGCCATTGCCGAGGCGGCGGAGCGTTTCGGCTCCGGCGAGGTCACCATGACCACCCGCCTCACCATGGAGATCCAGGGCGTTCCCTATGAGAACATCGAGCCCCTGCGGGAGTTTTTGGCCCAGCACGGCCTGATGACCGGGGGCACCGGCTCCAAGGTGCGTCCCGTGGTGGCCTGCAAGGGCACCACCTGCCAGTACGGCCTCATCGACACCTTTGAGCTCTCCGAGGCCATTCACCAGCGGTTCTTCCTGGGGTACAGCCAGGTGAAGCTGCCCCACAAGTTCAAGATCGCCGTGGGCGGCTGCCCCAACAACTGCGTCAAGCCCGACCTGAACGACCTGGGCATCGTGGGCCAGCGGGTGCCCCAGGTGGACCTGGAGAAGTGCCGTGGCTGCAAGGTGTGCCAGGTGGAGCAGACTTGTCCCATCCACGTGGCCAAGGTGGAGGGGGGCAAGGTGGTCATCGACCCCGCCGCCTGCAACCACTGCGGCCGCTGCGTGGGCGTCTGCCCCTTCCAGGTCATTGAGAACTACACCAACGGCTACCGGGTGTACGTGGGCGGCCGCTGGGGCAAGAAGACCGCCCACGGCATCCCCCTGGAGAAGGTGTTTACCAGCCGGGAGGAGGTGCTGGACGTGGTGGAGAAGGCCATTCTGCTCTTCCGGGAGCAGGGTGAGACCGGCGAGCGCTTTGCCGACACCGTGGCCCGCCTGGGCTTTGAGAACGTCCAGGACCAGCTCATCCGGGACGAGCTCCTCCAGCGCAAGGGGGAGAACCTGGCGGCCCAGAAGCACCTGGTAGGGGGCGCCACCTGCTGATCGTTTTGATATACCATACCGCCGCGGCCAGGGGGGCGCGGACAGCCAGTGCTGCCCGCGCCCCTTTTTTATGACAAGGCGGCGGACAAGGAAAGGAGTTTTAAGATGGGTTTTGACCTGGAGGTCAGCATCTCGGGCCTGACCGTATTTCTCCAGGGGATGCTGAGCTTTTTCTCCCCCTGTGTGCTCCCCCTGGTGCCCCTGTATGTGGGCTACCTCTCGGGCGGGGCCAAAACCGTGGAGGCCGACGGCACCGTGCGCTACCGCCGGGGCCGGGTGATGGGTAACACGGTGTGCTTTGTGGCGGGGGTGTCCTTCGCCTTCTTCCTGCTGGGGCTGGGGTTTACTGCCGCGGGGCAGTTTTTCTCCCAATGGCAGGGGGTGTTCACCACTGTGGGCGGGGTGCTCATCCTCCTCTTCGGCCTCTACCAGCTGGGCCTTTTCGGCACCAGCCGCCTGATCTCCTCCCAGCGGCAGCTGCCCCTGCGGCTGGATAAGCTCACCATGAGCCCCCTCACCGCCCTGGTGCTGGGCTTTACCTTCTCCTTCGCCTGGACCCCCTGCGTGGGGCCCGCCCTCACCTCGGTGCTGCTGATGGCCTCCTCCGCCTCCTCCGCGGGGCTGGGGTTCGCCCTCATCGGGCTGTACACCCTGGGCTTCGTGCTGCCCTTTCTGGCGGTGGGCCTGTTCACCGGGGCGGTGCTGGACTTCTTCCGCCGCCACCAGAAGGTGGTGCGCTACACCGTGAAGGTGGGAGGCGCCCTGATGGTGTTCATGGGGGTCATGATGATCACCGGCTGGATCGGCGGGGTGTCGGGCTATCTGGCGGGGCTGGGCTCCGCCGATACAGCCCCCCAGACCAGCCAGCAGCAGGAGGAGAGCCCCGCCCCTTCCGAGGACCAGTCCCCCCAGGAGGAGAGCGACACCGTGCCCGCCCCCGCCATCGTCCTTACGGACCAGTATGGGGTGGAGCACGACCTGAGCGACTACGCGGGCAAGACCGTCTTTCTCAACTTCTGGGCCACCTGGTGCACTCCCTGTACCAGCGAGATGCCCGACATCCAGGCCCTCTACGAGGAGTGGGGGGAGAACAGCGGGGAGCTGGTGGTGCTGGGGGTGGCCAACCCCCGCACCCAGGAGCAGCCCTACAACCAGGATGTGAGCCAGGAGGAGGTGACCGCCTTCCTGGAGGAGAACGGGTATACCTACCCCGTGCTGATGGACACCACCGGGGAGATCTTCTCCCAGTACGGCGTGTCCGCCTTCCCCACCACCTTTATGATCGACAAGGAGGGCAACGTCTTCGGCTATGTCCAGGGGGCCATCAGCCGGGAGGTTATGGACAGCATCGTGGACCAGACCATGACCGGCCGGCGGGCCGGAGGGTAAAAGAAACGAGGTCCGGCGGGGCGGGATGCCCGGCCGGACCTCTTTTACAAGGTCAACCTTTTTTCTTCAATGGATGACAAAAGAGGGGGGAGTAGGTGAGGACCCCCTCCACCCGGTGGGAGCGGTAGAGCACCACCCGGTCCACCCGGCAGGTCATGGGGGGCAGAAGGGGGGCGAGGAGCCCGGTTGTCACCCCCGCCCGGGGGTCCACCCGCCGGGCCAGGGTGAGGTGGGGGCGGAAGCTCCCCTTCTCCAGGGGGATGCCCTGTTCCTCCAGGGCCTGTGCCAGGGCGGCCCGCAGGTCCAGCAGGGGCGGGCAGGGCTCCAGCCCCAGCCACCAGATGGCCTCCTTCCCCCGGGGAAAGCACCCGGGCTGCCCGGTGGTGAGGGAGAAGGGGGGCAGGTGCAGCCCCTCCAGGGCGGCTATGGCCCTCTCCGGGCCGGGCTGTTCCCCCAGGAAGGCCAGGGTCAGGTGGAAATTCTCCCCCCTGGTGGGGGTGCACCGGGGGGAGCGGGCGCGGATGGCGGCGGCGCCCCCCGCCAGGGCCCGCCGCCAGTAAGCGGGCAGGGGAACGGCGATGAACAGGCGCATGGACTCTCCCTCCTCTCCCTTCCAGTATACCAGAGGGGGGCGGGGGGCACAATGGGGCCGTCAGCTCTCCATGTGGCGGCCCAGGAAGGCAGCTACGGTCTGGGCCATTTTCAGCTCCTGCTCGCTGGGAGCCGGGGGATTATCGGTGGAAATGAACAGCACGCACCCCAGCAGATCCCCCTCGGAGAGGACAGGCACGGCGGTGGAGATGAGATATTTCCCGCTGTCGGCGCATACGGGGATGGGCTCCCCCTCCCGGTACTGGTAGGCCTGCCGCCCCTCCATCAGCTGCTCCAGCCGGGCGGACAGGTGGCGGTCCACCAGCTCCCGCCGGGGAACTCCGTCCACTGCCAGACAGCTGTCCCGGTCGGTGATGACCGTGATCCTGCCCGAGGTTTTATGCAGGGCCTCGCACAGCTGCAATACAGATTCCGCCACCCCGCCCATCAGGGAATACTTTCGAAAAATCACCCCGCCGTCCCGGTCGGTATAGATCTCCAGGGGGTCCCCCTCCCGGATGCGCATGGTGCGGCGGATCTCTTTGGGGATCACAATTCTGCCCAAATCGTCGATGCGGCGGACGATACCGGTTGCTTTCATGGTTGACTCCTCCTGCGGTTTCTTTTTGTACTATCTGCTGGCGGCTCCGGTTTTGGAGTAAAATGGGCGAAAAGGGCCCGAAAGACCGCCGGTTTGCAGGCATCTTGCAGACAATTCATAGTATCCGCAGGAACGGATTGGATATGCAGAAACTTGGGCGCGGGCATTTTTTCCAACCCGTTGGCCCCGTGGGCCGCGTTGACAGGGACGGCCGGAGGGAATATAATCAAATCAATCATACAAATACCCGCTGCGGTATGGAGGAGAGAGACATGAGACAGTGTATGGACGCGGAAAATCTGCACCGCAGGCTGCGGAAGATCATTGGGCAGGTCCAGGCCATCGACCGGATGGTGGATGAGGACGTGCCCTGCGAGGATGTACTCTCCCAGCTCAATGCCGCCAAGGCCGCCCTCCACGGCTGCGGCAAGGTGGTGCTGGAGGGACATATCAGGCACTGTGTCCTGGACGGCATCCAGCACGGGGACGCGGACAAGACCATTGAGAGCTTTACCAAAGCGGTGGAGCGGTTTTCCAACATGGGGTGAGGGCAAACAAAGGACAGCCGGCAGGCTGTCTTTTTGTTTTGCTCCCGGTAAACCTGTACCTCTATAGGTAGAGTGAGGCGGAGCAAGGGGAAACGGTCCAGTCAGAGCGGACAGAGATAAAATACCCCCAGTCCATCCGGTTAAAAACTGGAGAGGCGTCGCTGATGCGACGCCTCTCCGCCTAAAACTCAGTATTTCCTGCCGGGGCGCTTTTTTGCACTGTCCAAATAGTCTGGGGGGTTGCGGGAAGCGGGGACTCAGCGCTGGAACGCGGCGGCGGCGGCGCCCACCAGGTTGGCGTTGCTGGTGGAGCGGAACACGCAGCTGCGGCCGGACTGGGCCAGCAGGGCATCGGTGTTGGCCACGATCTTCTCCCGCAGGGCCTGGGTCTTCCAGAAGGTGGACCCCTCGGCGTAGATGCAGGCGGGGGCGTTGACACCGTAGTTTTCCAGCTCCAGGGGAGCGGCCAGGATCACGGCGATCACCCGGGCGGCCCGCTCCAGGATGCGGTCGGTCACCAGAGCCAGGGCCTGCCGGTCCTCGGTGGTGCGGCACAAACTGGCCAGGGGGTTGTTCCCCTCCGGGTCGTCGGTGTAAGCGCTGATCTCCGCCATGGAGATCTTCTTGATCTGGGCGGCGTCCGCCAGGAAGCCGGGGGAGAAGAGCTCCGCGCCCCCCTGAAGGGTGCGCAGGATCACCTCGCCCTGGTAGGCGCCGGATACCATCTTCTCAGACAGGTGGTCCATGGGGTTCATGGAGGCCTGGTCCAGCTCACGGTCAAAGTCGCCGGCGGGGAAGCCGCTGTAGTCTCCCGACTCGGTGTTGACGATCATGTGGCTGGAGGAGAAGGGGGTGGACACCTTGGTGAGGGTGGAGAGAGACGCGGGGTAGCACATGTTCAGCCCGGTACCCAGCACCAGACCCACGGAGCCGTGGTACTGGGACTGATCCTCCTGGGCCATGCCGCCCAGCAGGGTGGCGGTGGTGTCGTTGATGAGGGCGAAGGTGTTGGGGTGGGGGATAGACAGGGCGTCCATGGCAGCCAGGAGCTCCGCGCACACCATCATGCCGGCGGAGTTGTTCACCACCACCTCTTTGGAGAAGCCGATGAGCTTGCCGTCCCCGTCGGGCATAATGTTGGCCGAGTAGGAGAAGCACATGCCCAGACAGTCGGCCTTGTCCGCCAGGGGGGCGGCAAAGCGGGCCAGCTCCACCAGGAACTCCTCCTTGCTGATGGGGGCGCCGATGCCCGGCATGGAGCGGGTCTCCAGCTCCTCAATGACGGGGCCGTTCTCATGGAAGGTCACCAGGGCCCGGCGCAGGTTGGTGCCGCCGGCATCCAGCACCAGGGCCTTCCGGGGGGAGGCGATGGGAGAGGCGCTGGAGACGTAGGAGGGGAGCATGGCCAGATGGGCGGAAAGGCCCGCCAGCCCGTCCTTCATGTCCGTGAGGAAGCGGGGCAGCTCCTGATTGGGGTCGATGGTGTCGGGGTGCATGCCGCGGCGGCGGAGATAGTCATCGGTGCGCTGTACGATTTCCAGATTTTCCATTACAAATGTCCCTCCATCCAGGCCAGTGTATCGGCCCATACTTCACTGCGGTTGGTCTCGTTGAGCATCTCGTGCCGCCCGCCGGGGTAGAGGCGGAGCGTCACATCTTTGCAGCCCGCCTCCACAAAGAGAGCGCGGACCTTCTCCACTCCCGCGCCCCGGGAACCCACCGGGTCCTGGTCGCCGGAGAAAAGATAGACGGGGGTAGTCTTGTCCATGGAGGCCAGGTTCTGCCGCCGGCCGATGAAACGGATGCCGCCCAGCATGGCCCGGAAGAGCCCCACCGTGGGGGCAATGGTGCACAGGGGGTCCTGAAGGTAGGCGTCTACCACGGCCTCGTCCCGGCTGATCCAGTCCGCGCCGGTGCGGTTGGGGGCAAACTGCCGGTTGTAGCTCCCCAGGGTGAGGGACTGGACCAGGGCACTGGTGCTGTCCGGCCCACGCAGGGCGCACACAGCCCCTGCCAGGGCCTCTCCCGCCGCCACCAGGGGGGCGGGCTCCTGCCCGGTGCCCGAGAGGATGGCCCCCGCCAGGCCGCCGGGGTGGCGGATCAGGTAAGTGCGGGCCAGGAAAGAGCCCATGGAGTGGCCCATCAGAAAGTAGGGCACACCGGGAAAGGCGGCCTCCTGCCGCCGGCGCAGGGTGTGGACATCCTCTACCATCAGCTCCCAGCCGTTTCGCTCCGGCAGGCAGCCGAAGGAGCCGTCCGCCTGGGCGGTTTTGCCGTGACCCAGGTGGTCCTCCCCGGTGACGGCAAAGCCCCGGTCCGCCAGAAAGCGGGCGAAGGGGTCGTAGCGTTCCACATACTCGGCGATGCCGTGGACCAGCTGCACCACCGCCCGGGGCGGGCGGCCGTCGTCAGGCAGCCAGACGCAGCCGAAGCAGCGGTGGCGGCCGTCCGCCGAGGGGAAGAAAAAGGACTCGAACGCAGCCATGGAACACCCCTTTCTCCCTGCCCCATCACAGCCCGCCGGGAGGTACTACCAAAACTGCCGGGAGTGTGGTATGATAAAAATAACCTTACCGTATAGTTTAATCCCTCTGCCGCCATCTGTCAATTCACAATGGAAGGAGTCGGGAGACAAACTTGTTTCTGGAGCGGCCCTCCGGGACGCCGATTTATGCCCATTAAGAGGTGAAATGTAATGAATGTGACCGAAAGATTTCTGCATTATGTAACGTTTGACACCCAGTCCAACCCGGACAGCCAGTCCGCACCCACCACCCGCAAGCAGATGCGCCTGGGGGAGTATCTGGCGGCGGAGCTCTCCCAGCTGGGGCTGCACAACGCCCAGATGGACGAGCACGGCTATGTCTACGCCTCCATCCCCGCCACCCACGGCCACGAGGGGGTGCCCTGCACCGCCCTCATCGCCCACATGGACACCTCCCCCTCCTGTTCCGGGGACCAGGTGAAGCCCGCCATCGTCCACTATGAGGGGGGTGACATCCCCCTGGGTGACTCCGGCGTGGTGATCCGTGCCCAGGAGGACCCGGGGCTGGCGGGCTGCGTGGGCCAGGACCTGATCGTCACCGACGGCACCACCCTGCTGGGGGCGGACGACAAGGCCGGCGTGGCGGAGATCGTCACCCTGGCCGAGTACATCATGGCCCACCCGGAGGTGCCCCACGGCCCCATCTCCATCTGCTTTACCCCCGATGAGGAGGTGGGCCGGGGCACAGACCACATCGACCTGGGCAAGCTGGGGGCCGCAGTGGGGTACACTGTGGACGGCGGGGCCCTGGGGGAGATTGAGTACGAGAACTTCAACGCCGCCGACGCCCGGGTGGAGTTCACGGGATTCAGCATCCACCCCGGCTCGGCCAAGGACCGGATGAAGAATGCCGCCCTCATGGCCATGGAGTACGCCGCCCTCCTGCCGCCGGAGGAGACCCCGGCCCACACCGAGGGGTACCAGGGCTTCTACCACCTGGCGGACATGTCGGGCGACGTGAGCCGGGCGGTGCTGCACTATGTGATCCGGGACCACGACCGGGAGAAGTTCGAGGAGCGCAAGGCCCTGGTGGAGACCCTGGCGGCCAAGCTGGAGAAGAAATACGGCCCCGGGTCGGTGAAAACAGTCATCACCGACAGCTACTACAACATGCGCGAGAAGATCGAGCCCCACATGTACCTCATCCACCACGCCCGCAGCGCCTTTGAAAAGGCGGGGGTCACCCCCATGGAGGTCCCCATCCGGGGGGGCACCGACGGGGCCCGCCTGTCCTACATGGGGGTGCCCTGCCCCAACCTGTCCACCGGGGGCTTCAACTTCCACGGGGTGCAGGAGTATATTCCGGTGCAGTCCCTGGAGAAGATGGTAGAGGTGCTGGTCCACCTGGTGACTGTGCGGACCATCTGAGGAGGCGGGCGTCATGTGGGAAAAGATTGCGCGTACTCTGGCGGCGCTGACCTGTGCGGCGGCTCTGCTGGCAGGGAGCGCAGCCGCCCTGACGGTGGAAGAGGCCATCGGATTGCTGGAGACCTGGTATGTGGACCGGCTGCCCCCCGCCGCCTACCAGGCGGAGGACCTGGAGGGCCTGATGGCCGCCGTGGGGGACCCCTACACCTATTACATGACCGCCCAGGAGTATGCGGACTTTCTGGGCAGTATGGAGGACAGCGTGGTCACCGGCATCGGCGTGATGGTGGCCTACACCGACCAGGGCATCCGGGTGGAGAAGGTGCTGGAGGGGGGCGCCGCCCAGGCCGCCGGCCTGGTGCCGGGGGACCTGATCGTGTCGGTGGACGGCGTCTCCTGTGTCCCTGCCAATGAGGGCCACCGCACCCTGATTGTGGGCGAGGAGGGCACCTCCGTCACCGTGACGGTGCTCCGGGCCGACGGCACCACCCACAGCTTTCACCTCACCCGGGGGACGGTGACCATCCCCCGCACCCAGGCCTCCCTGCTGGAGGGGGGGATCGGGTATATCGACTGCGACAGCTTCGGCAGCGACACCGGCGCCGCCTTCCGGGATGGGGTGGAGCGCTACGGCTCCGACGCCTGGGCCTGGCTGGTGGACCTGCGGGGCAACGGCGGCGGCGTCACCGACGGGGCCGTGGCCGCCAGCAGCGCCTTCACCGGCGCGGGCATCAAGGTCTATCTCCGGGACGGGGCGGGGGGCATCTACTACACCGCCAGCCTCCAGGAGGACCTGACCGATCTGCCGGTGGTGATCCTCACCAACAGCGCCACCGCCAGTGCCTCGGAGCTCTTCTCCGCGGTGCTCCGGGAGGAGGGACAGGCCATCTCCGTGGGGAGCCGCACCTACGGCAAAGGGGTGGCCCAGATCGTGTGCGATGAGGAAAACTACGGAGAACTCTTCCAGGGGGACGCTCTGAAGATCACGGCCTACCGCTTCTACACCGGCGGCGGCAATACCACCGACCGGGTGGGGGTGATTCCCACCCTGGTGGTGTCCGATGAGGTGGCCCAGGAGACAGGGGTGCTGTTGTGCGGCCGGGACACCGGAGACGGGGACTGCCTGCGCCTCACCCTGGGGGGGAACTGGTACTATGTGGATCTGGACCTGGCGGCCTCGGAGGCCTACGCCCCGGCCTTTGCCCAGCTTCTCTCCGCCCTGCCGCCCCAGACGGAGATGATGGTGGGAAGCGGTGAGCAATGGGCCGCCGCCACCCCCCAGGAGGCGGCGGAGCTGGCCGGCGTGACCTGGGAGAGCCGGTACTTTGCCGACGTGGCGGACTCCCCCTATGCCGACGCCCTCAACGCCCTGGCGGTGTGCGGGGTGCTCCAGGGCACCGGCGGGGGTTTGTTCCAGCCGGAGCAGGCCATGACCCGGGGGCAGCTGTGCGCCCTCCTTGCCCAGGCCCTCAACGCCCAGGCCGCTCCCACGGGGGGCTACTTCTCCGACGTGGCGGCGGGGGCATGGTATGCCCAGGACGTGGAGGCCATGGCCTCCATGGGTCTGGTGGCGGGCTTCCCCGACGGCACCTTCCGCCCGGACCAGACCGTCACCCAGGAGGAGTTTCTCACGGTGATGGGCCGTCTGGCGGCCTTCCTCAACCTGAATGTGGACCTGGAGCGGCAGCAGTTTGACGGCAGCGGGGCGGCGGCTTTCGCCTCCTGGGCGGCCCCCTGGGCCCAGCTGCTGGATGGGCGGTCCATGCTGTATGCTGACCTGGACGCCATCGCCCCCAAGTCCCAGGTCACCCGGGAGCAGGCGGGGGCCACCCTCTACCTGATGCTCACAGAGCTGGAGATTCTGGTGCAGTGAGGGCGGACAAGAGGGATTTTGTGGCCCTGCCCGCCTGGGTCCCGGAGATCCGGGCGGACCTGCGGTACGCCACGGCGGACAACTTCCTGGGCCGGCCGGTATACGGCTTTCGCACCCCCTGGCTCCGCCGGGGCACGGCGGACAAGCTGGCCGGGGTACAGCGGGAGCTGGCCGGCGCGGGCCTGGGGCTGCTGGTGTGGGACGCCTTCCGCCCGGCGGCGGCCCAGTTCGCCCTGTGGGAGCTGATGCCCGACGACGACTATGTGGCCGACCCCCGGAAGGGCTTTTCCAACCACACCCGGGGCAACACGGTGGACGTGACCCTGGTGTACGCCGACGGCACCCCGGTGGAGATGCCCACCGCTTTTGACGACTTCACCGGGGCGGCCAGGCGGGATTTCCCCTGGTCCCCCGGGGATGCGGCGGCGGCCTGCCGCCTGCTGGAGGGGGCCATGGTCCGGGGGGGCTTCGCCCCCTACATCGGGGAGTGGTGGCACTTTGTGGACCGGGAGACCTACCCGGTGGAGACGGACTTTGACCCGGCGCGCTGGGAGGGAACCGCGGTGTGGTCCCCGGCGGAACGGACGGCAGGAGACGGCCTCTAGGGCCGGTCTCCTGCCGAACCCTTTGCCCAAAGAGAGATTTGAGAGAAAAAAAGGAATGAAAGAGTGAAACAGGGTACAGTGGAAAAGATCGCCCCGGCGGTATGGGGCAAGCGGCTGGTGGTATACTGCCTGGGATTGCTGGTGATGGCCTTTGGGGTGGCGGTGTCGGTGCGCTGTGACCTGGGGCTGTTTACCGCCTTTATGGGCAAAGGGCTGAAAGATTTTCTGGAGATGCCCCGGGAAGGGGCATAACCTGTGGGGGGGAGCGGCTCCGGCCGCTCCCCCCTCTGTGTTGCCTTTGCGGGAAGGGTGTCGCAGGAAAGGGAATGGACTTTTTCCCCAGCCTATGGTAAAATAATGGGCATGAAATCCACAGGAACGGGGCTTCCCGGAGCACAGCTGGGGTAATGTTACAAAACTGGGAGAAAATATCCCGGCCCGGCCGGGGCCCCGGGACCATACAGACATAGAAGGAGGGCGATGGCCCTTGCGTACAGAGCGGACTGACATTATGGGGGTCATGATCGACAATGTGACCCTGGAGGAGGCGGCCGACCGGGCCGCGGCCATGATAGAGGAGGGGGGCTTCCACTATGTGGTCACCCCCAACACCGAGTTTATCCAGCGCGCCCAGAAGGACGGGGCGTTTCAGGCCCTGCTCAACGGGGCGGACCTGGCGGTCCCCGACGGGGTGGGCGTGGTCCACGCCGGGCGTATCCTGGGCCGCCCCCTGAAGGAGAAGGTGGCGGGCATCGAGCTGGCCGCCGCGGTGATGGAGCGCATGGCCCAAAAGGGTCAGCGCCTGTTCCTCCTGGGGGCCAAGCCGGGGGTGGCGGGAAAGGCCGCCGCCATGCTGGCCAGCCGCTATCCCGGGCTGGTGGTGTGCGGCACCCACGACGGCTATTTCAAGGACAGCGGCCCGGTGGTGGAGGAGATCCGCGCCGCCCGGCCCGATGTGATCTTCGTGTGCCTGGGGGCGCCCAAGCAGGAGCAGTGGATGGTGGAGTACGGCCCCCAAACCGGGGCCGCCCTGCTGCTGGGGCTGGGGGGCTCTCTGGACGTGTTCGCCGGCGAGGTGAAGCGGGCCCCCGAGGTGTGGCAGAAGATGGGGTGCGAGTGGCTCTACCGGCTGCTGCACCAGCCCTCCCGCATCGGCCGCATGGCCAGGATGCCCCTGTTCCTGGTGGACGCCGCCGGGGCCCGCCTGCGGGGGAAGTGACCCCATGGCGGGCAGACTGATCGTATTCGAGGGCACCGACGGCTCGGGCAAGTCCACCCAGTTTGCCCGGATGTGCCGCGCCCTGGAGGAGGGGGGCGTCCCCTTCCGGCGGCTCATCTTCCCCCAGTACCAGGAGGAATCCTCCGCGTTGCTGCGGATGTACCTGAGGGGGGAGTTTGGCAGCCATCCCCAGGACGTGAATGCCTACGCCGCCTCTACCTTCTACGCCGTGGACCGGTACGCCTCCTGGAAGCTGGGGTGGGGGGCCTACTACCAGGCCGGCGGCCTGGTGGTGGCGGACCGGTACACCACCTCCAACGCGGTGCACCAGGCGGGCAAGTGCCCGCCGGAGGAGCGGGAGGAGTTCTTCCGCTGGCTGGAGGACTTTGAGTACAGGCGGCTGGGGCTGCCCCGGCCGGACCTGGTGCTGTGGCTGGACATGCCTACGGACCGGGCGGTGGAGAATCTCCGCCGCCGGGAGGCGGCCACCCACACCACCGGGGACATCCACGAGGTGGACAGCGCCTACCTGGCCCAGTGCCGCTCGGTGGCCGCCCAGGCGGCGGCCTTCGGCGGCTGGCAGCGGGTGCCCTGTGTGGACAGCGGGGGAGAGCTGCTGGGGGTGGAGGAGCTCCACCGGCAGATTATGGAGCGGGTGCTCCCCCTGATCGAGAACCAGACGGCGGAAGGCCGGACATTAGATAATTGAGGTGGAAGGCATGGTATATGTATTGCTGGCGGACGGATTTGAGGAGGCCGAGGCCCTGGTGACGGTGGACGTGCTCCGCCGGGGGGGCTGTCAGGTGGCCACGGTGGGGGTCACCGGGGCGCCGGTGACCGGGGCCCACAACATCACGGTGATGGCCGACCTGCCTGTGCGGGACGTGAACCTGGACGCCATGGACATGGTGGTGGTGCCCGGGGGGCTGGGGGGCGTCAACGCCATTCTGGACAGCGCCGCCGCCCTGGCGGTGATCCAGAAGGCAGCGGAGTATGGCGTGTATGTGGCCGCCATCTGCGCCGCCCCCACCATCCTGGCCCGGCTGGCCATTCTGGACCGCCGGCCGGCGGTGTGCTACCCCGGCATGGAGGACGAGATGGGCTCCGCCGTGGTGCAGAAGGGCAAGAAGGTGGTGGTGGACGGGCGCATCGTCACCGGCGAGGCCGCCGGGTCGGTGTTTGACTTCGCCCTCACCCTGCTGGAGCTGCTCAAGGGCCCCGAGAAGGCCGGGGAAGTGCGCCATGCCATCCACTACCGCCTCTGAGGAGAAGGCGGCCCTCCGCCGGTGGGTCCGCAGCCAGCCCCCTCAGGACCACAGTCCCCTGGAGATCCTCTTCCCGGCCCTGCCCCAGGTGGCGGCGGCCAGGACTGTGCTGCTCTTTTACGGGGTGGGGCGGGAGCCGGACACCCGGAACTTGCTGGTACATCTGCTGAACATGGGCAAGCGGGTGGCCCTGCCCCGCTGTCTCCCCGGGGGGGAGATGGAGGCCCGGGCCGTCACCGCCCTGGAGGAGCTGGAGGAGGGGGCATACGGCATCCCGGCCCCGCCTGCCGGGGCGCCCCTGGTGCCCCGGGAGGAAGTGGACGTGATACTGGTGCCCAACCTCTGCTGCGACCGGGAAGGCTACCGCCTGGGCCGGGGCGGCGGATACTACGACCGCTATTTGGCGGGATACACCGGCACCACGGTGGCCTGGTGCCCTCCGGCCCTGCTGGTGCCCCGGGTACCCCGGGAGGAGCACGACGTACCGGTGGACCTGTTGCTCACAGTGTGAAAGGCAAAAGGGGGCGCGGAGCCTGATGCTCCGCGCCCCCGGAGAGAGGGGTGGCTCAGCAGCCGCAGCCGTCGTTGCAGCCGCAGCCGCTGTTGCCGCAGCCGCAGCCGCCGCTGTTGCTGCCGCAGCCGTTGCTGCTGCTGCCCCAGCCGCCGCAGCAGCACACCAGCAGAAGAATGATGATGATCCACCAGCAGCTGTTGTTCCCGAAGCACATATACATTCACCTCGCATTTTGTTACAGCAGGGTCCCAACAAAGGGTCGCCCCCGGGGGCGGTGTTTTGTTGGGCGCCTGGTGTACACCGTATCCTATGCCCCCGGGCGGGAGAAGGTTCCAGGCGGCCGCCAAGAGGCAGCCGCACAACAGGTCAAACAAGATTAGGAGTTGAACCAAATTGCCACAGGAACAACGACGCACCGCGCGGAGCGGGGGGGAGACCTCCCGGAGAAGTGCAGGAGCGGGGAAGAAGAGAAGTAAGAAAAAGGGGGGCGTAGCCCTGACCCTGGGCAAGGCCGCTTTGTATGTCCTCTTCGTCATCGGCATCTCGGCCCTGCTGGCCACCCTGGGGTGGAACTGGGCCAACGACGTGCTGGCCCTGAACAAGGAGTACAGCTCGGTGATCATCACCGTGGAGGAGGATGAGGACTTCGACCAGATCGTGGATACCCTCAAGGAGGAGGGCATCATCCAGTACCCCATGGTCTTTAAGCTCTACGCCTTTTTCTCCAGCGCAGAGGAGAAGATCGCCCCGGGCACCTACGCCCTGGACACCGACATGGACTACCGGGCCATCGTCACCAACATGAGCGCCTCCTCCGCCACCCGGCAGACGGTGAACGTCACCATCCCGGAGGGCTACACCATTGACCAGATCTTCCAGCTGCTGGAGGACAAGGGGGTGTCCAGCGTGGAGAAGCTCCAGGATATGGCCGCCAATTACGACTATAAGTTCACCTGGCTTCAGGGCGTGATCCCCCTGGGGGAGTACACCCGGCTGGAGGGGTACCTCTTCCCCGACACCTACACTTTCTACATGGGGGAGGACCCCAAGTACGTCATCAACAAGATGCTGGCCAACTTTGAGCGGAAGATGGAGGGCTACTTCGACCAGATCGAGGAGAGCGGGTACACCCTGGCGGACATCGTCACCATCGCCTCCATGATCGAGAAGGAGACCGACGGCGACGACCAGGCCAAAATCGCCTCGGTGATCTACAACCGTCTGGAGGGGAGCACCACCAACGGCTACCTTCAGATCGACTCCACCCTGGTGTATATCAACGGGGGCAGAGTGCCCACGGAGGAGGACAAGTCCATCGACTCCCCCTACAACACCTACCTCTACCCCGGTCTGCCCGCCGGGCCCATCGCCAACCCGGGCATGGAGGCTCTCTACGCCGCCCTGGAGCCCGAGAGCACCAACTATTATTATTACGCCCTGGGGGATGACGGCAAGCACCACTTCTTCCGCACCTACCAGGAGCACCAGAACTTCATCGCCACCCAGGAGCTCTACCAGTGATGGCCCGGGGTAAAGTGGAGCTCCTCGCCCCGGCGGGGGACATGGAGCGGCTGGAGATGGCGGTGGCCTACGGCGCCGACGCGGTATACCTGGCGGGGAACGACTTCGGCATGCGGGCCTTCGCCGGCAACTTTGACCGCCAGGAGCTGGCCCGGGGGGTGGCCCTGGCCCACCGGGCGGGGGTGGCGGTCCACGTGACGTGCAACACCATGCCCCGCAACAGCGAGGTGGCGCGCCTGCCCGCTTTTCTGGAGGAGCTGGACGGGCTGGGGGTGGATGCAGTCATCGCCGCCGACGCCGGGGTGATGGCTCTGGCCCGCCGGCATGCCCCCCATGTGAAGCTCCACATCTCCACCCAGGCGGGGGTGACCAACTACGAGAGCGCCCGGGCCTGGCACGAGCTGGGGGCCAGCCGGGTGATACTGGCCCGTGAGCTCTCCCTGGAGGAGATCCGGGAGATCCGGGCCAAGACCCCGCCGGAGCTGGAGATCGAGGCCTTTGTCCACGGGGCCATGTGCGTGAGCTACTCGGGGCGGTGCCTCCTGTCCAACTATATGACCGGGCGGGACGCCTCCCGGGGGGCCTGCGCCCAGCCCTGCCGGTATCAGTACGCCCTGGTGGAGGAGAAGCGCCCCGGGGAGTACTTCCCCATCCGGGAGGAGGACGGGGAGACCTTCATCCTCAACTCCCGGGACATGTGCATGATTGACCACATCCCGGAGCTGCTGGAGGCGGGCCTCACGTCCCTGAAGATCGAGGGGCGAGCCAAGAGCGCCTACTATGCCGCCATCACTACCGCCGCCTACCGCCACGCCATTGACGCCGCGGCGGCGGGGGTGCCCCTGGAGAAGGTGTGGCGGGACGAGGTGGACAAGGTGAGCCACCGGCACTACTCCACCGGCTTCTACTTCGGCCAGCCGGGGCAGTACACCCACTCCGCCCGGTACATCCGGGACTGGCAGGTGGTGGCCCAGGTGGTGTCCTGCGCCCCCGACGGGGAGGCGGTGCTCACATTGAAAAACAAGTTCTCCACCGGGGACCCCCTGGAGCTGGTGGGTCCCGGAGTGGCGGCCACCCCCTTCACCGCCGGTCCTCTGGCGGACGGGGCGGGGGAGCCCATCCCCCAGGCCAGGGTGCCCCAGATGACCTTCCGCATGAAGCTGCCCTGCCAGGCGCCCCCCCTGTCCCTGGTGCGGGCCTGCCGGGAAAACAGTTGACAACCGCCCAGGATGTGATAAAATAATGTCTGCTATTGCGACGACGAAGCCAAGCGGGCCACGCCGCGCCCAGCGAGAGGGGAGAGTGCAAGCCCTCCGCGACACGGACCCGCGCGCCACTTCACCAGCTGCCCGGGAGGACCGGGACGGCCCATCCCCGTTACAGGATGCAATGAGATGCGCCCTTTACAACAGGGTGTAATCAGGGTGGTACCGCGGAGCTGTACGCTTCGCCCCTGGCTTTCAGGGGCGAAGCGTTTTTTTCTGTAGAGATAGGGGGGTATGAATGGAGTCAACTTGGAGATTGGTGGAGGAGTACAAGACCTTCCGGGGGCTTCTGCTGCACAAGCGCCCGGCCTGGTTCCACCACGAGACCGTCTGGCTCACCCTGCGGGGGGAGGACAGAACGCTGAAGGTGAGCTGCCCCAGCAGCATGGCCGACCACATCCGGGAGGGCGTGTCCTACCGGGTGGGGCATGTGAACAGCCAGCTGGTGGAGATCCACCCCTGCCCGGTGTGACCGGGATACGAGAGCCAGTACCCCGTCAGGTCCCCCTGACGGAGAGATGATATTTGGAAGTTATATTTGGAGGTAGAGTCCCATGCAAAAGAAGTTCGGCCTGAATGAGCTGCGGGAGATGTTCCTCAGCTTCTTCGAGACCAAAGATCACCTGCGCCTGCCCAGCTTTTCCCTGATCCCTCAGAACGACGCCAGCCTGCTGCTCATCAACTCCGGCATGGCCCCCATGAAGCCCTACTTCACCGGGGAGCAGGAGCCCCCCCGCCACCGGGTGACCACCTGCCAGAAGTGCATCCGCACCGGCGACATCGAGAACATCGGCAAGACCGCCCGCCACGGCACCTACTTCGAGATGCTGGGCAACTTCTCCTTCGGGGACTACTTCAAGAAGGAGGCCATCCACTGGGCCTGGGAGTTCCTCACCAGCCCGGAGTGGGTGGGCCTGGATCCCAACCGGCTCTATCCCTCCGTGTTCGCCGGCAACGAGACCACTCCCGCCGACGACGAGGCCTTCCGCATCTGGCACGAGGAGATCGGCATTCCCGCCGAGCGCATCTTCAAGTTCGGCAAGGAGGACAACTTCTGGGAGCACGGCTCCGGCCCCTGCGGCCCCTGCTCGGAGATTTACTACGACCGGGGCGAGCAGTGGGGCTGCGGCAAGCCCGGCTGCACCGTGGGCTGCGACTGCGACCGGTATATTGAGGTGTGGAACGTGGTGTTCTCCCAGTTCGACAACGACGG
>CASFCS010000020.1 GCA_949293245.1 uncultured bacterium
CATCAAGACCATTAAGGCCGCCGTGCGCGAGCGCCTGCTCCCCGATGACCCCGAAGCTGTGGTCCCCACCTATTCCCACATCCAATTCCTGGGGGTGGACACCGACAAGCGCAGCTTCCACAACGACGACGAGATCGGTTCTTCCGAGCAAACCCCCACCAAGGATCTCAAGACCCTGGATGATACGGAGATCTTCGACATCTCCAATTCCAACATCAGTGTCATGCTGGCCAACCCCAAGGCCCTGGCCCTGCGCAAGGAGCTCAACTGGCTCAACTTTGAGGAGCTGAAGGTGCCCGACCTCTCCGGCGCCGGCGCCGGCGGCTTCCGTCAGGTGGGCCGTCTTCTGATGATGGACCGCTCCTCCGACTTTATCTCCACCGTTCAGGAGCGGATCGAGCAGGCCAAAACGGGCCTTCTCAGCCCCTCCGTTAACGTCCACATCTTCTCCGGTATGGGCGGCGGCACCGGCTCGGGCACTTTCCTGGACGTGTGCTACCTGGTCAAGCAGGCCCTGGGCCCCGGCAGCAACGCCACGGTGTTCGGCTATTTCTTCCTGCCCGACGTGAACCTCTCCCGCATCCCCAGATCCAACGCTCTGGTCCGGCAGTACATCCCCTGCAACGGCTACGCCGCCATGCAGGAGCTGGACTACTGCATGCGTTTGGGCGCCAACGGAGACTCCTTCGTTCAGGTCTATAAAAATGACCGCCAGGTGAAGTGGAACGTTCCCCCTGTGGATATGTGCCACCTGATCTCCGCCACCGACCTGAAGCACAACGTGATCCCCAATGCCTACAACTTCTCCATGAATGTCACCGCCGAGTACATCATGGACTTCCTCACCGAGCCTGAGGACCCCGAGCACTTCGGTCTGAGCTCCCACCTGAACAACTTCCGCAACCAGGTGGGCATCCAGGACGGCAACAAGAAGATCGGCGCGGAAATGGCCTACCTCATCATCGGCGGCTCCTGCGCCTCCATCCCCCTGCGGGAGATCAACACCTACCTGGCCAGCCAGGTCTTCGGCCAGTTCTCCCAGATCCAGGAGCACATGCCCACCGCCAACGACGTGATGAACATGGCGATGGACGCCAAGGTGGGGGACTACAACATGCTCATGCAGGAGCTCTCTGAGGGCGTGGCCGGTCTGAGCCACTACACCGGCGAGTGGAAAGAGACCCGGGATTTCGGCGACTCCACCATGGTCACCTTCTACACCGATCAGACCGCCAAGGCCCGGGGCAAGATCGAGGAGAACTGCAAGAGCATGATCTCCGAGCAGAACGACCGCTCCCTCATCAACCGCATCCATGCCGCTTTGGGCCGGTGCTGCGCCAATCTGGAGCAGGGCCCCGCCTTTGCCTACCGCATGCTGGAGGCCGCCCAGAGCCACAACCTGCTCAACATCATCGACGGCCTGCTCACCCAGAACCGGGCCATGTGGGACCAGGAGGCCGCCCAGGACCGGTACTCCGAGTATGAGTACGCCCGGGACCAGTTCTTCTACAAGCCCAACAAGCGCCGCCACGACGAGTACATCCACCGGGTGGAGGTGCTGTCCAACCACGATCTGTACCTCACCATGTACCAGCAGCTGGACTCCATCCTCAACACCCTGCGCCAGCAGGTGGTGAAGGCCACCGGCAGCTACTACGCCGTGCTCTACCGGGTGATGCGCAACCTGATCGAGACCTTCCGGGAGAACTCCCTGGCCCTGGACAGCGAGGACTACGTCCTCAAGTCCGACGACTTCGCCGTGCCCCTCATGACCATCAAGGAGGTCCGGCCCAAGCTGGATGAGCAGATCGCCCGTCTGGACCTGCCCAACATGCTGGCCGACTTCATGCAGATGTTCCTGAACAACCCCAGCGAGTGGATCCAGGAGGACGAGAACAAGATCACCCGGCTGGTGACCAACTACTTTGTGAACACCGCCTTCTCCGACTTCTCCAACCGCACCCTCACCGCCTTCCTGTGCGACAAGTACGGCACCAACAACAACGAGGTCATCACCCACAAGCTCTATCAGCAGTACATCCACAATCTGGCCGAGCGCTCCACCCCCCTGTTCCCCATGAACTCCCTGTGGGACCCCTCCATGGTGGGGCACACGGGCTCCATCTCTGTGCCCGCCGCCGCCGCTCCCGTGGTGGCCGCCGCCAAGATGCTCAACAGCAAGGCCTCCCTTTTCGCAGTCAAGAAGAGCGCCCTCACCGACCGCATCTACCTGATGCGCTGCGCCCTGGCTCTGCCTCTGGGGGCCTACGCCAACTGTGAAAAGTACGAGAACGACTACTTTGCCTCCATCCAGCCCGGCCGCCACTATTACGAGGGCAAGCCCGCTTCCATGATCTTCAACGACTGGCGCAAGCTGCCCTCCCTCACCCCCGAGAGCCATATAAACTATGAGTTCATTCCCCTGGCCCTGCGCAGCCAGCTGGAGGAGACCCAGAAGCTGTACGCCGTGGCCACCAGTTCCCACCTGATCCAGGAGGATCAGATTTTCACCCTGTCCGAGGCCTCCGTCCAGGCCCTCCAGACCGCCATGCAGCAGGCCCAGCACGCCCGCAACAAGGCCAAGGCGGAGCCCCAGAAGGCCGGCGTGATCCTCAACAGCACGGTGCAGATGCTCTCCCAGGCCGTCTCCTCTGTACAGCTGGTGTTCAGTGGGTACACCCTGCCCCACGGCAGCCAGGTGGACCAGCAGTCGGTGGACACGGTCCGCCGGGACTACTTTTTCTCCTCCCCCATGGTGCAGATCATGGTGCGCGGCAGCATCGAGGCCATCCAGCGCGCCACGGAGGAGATGGAGACCATCAAGAAGGAGCTGGAGGAGATGGGGTCCAGCGACAAGGCCCTCAACGACTTTTTCCACATCCTCTTCACCGGTATCTTCCAGCTCAAGACCCCCCGGGTGCTCTACCACAAGGTGGACTTCGGCATCCCCACCGAGATCGTCCTCTCCCAGCTGGGCGCCGAGTTCCCCTACGCCTCTATCCCCCTGTACCAGGCCTACAAGAGCTATCAGGCCATGGACAGCGAGGAGCGCAAGGAGCTGTGCGCCAAGGCCAATGACCGGATGAACAACGGGGATCCTGAGATGATCGCCACCATGCAGGCGCTGGATGGGGTCCTGGGCGACAAGTACAACGCCAACATGGCCCAGAATGCCATCAAGTTCCCTCAGGACTACGAGGAGATCATCTCCTTCATCAAGAAGCTCACCATTGAGTTCCAGAACCTGAAGGGCCTGTTCAACATTTGATATCCTGTGCAGGAGAGGCCGTAAAGGATGCTTTACGGCCTCTCTGTCATATCAGGAAGCGAGGTATCATATGGACAATCTCGACGTACAGCAGCTGCTGGACTATTTTGAGTCCCGGCTGCGGCAGCAAAATGAATTCAGCGTGGGGGCCTTCTCCGGGGAGGGGCCCTGCTTTCCCATGTCCGTGGTCTATCTGGGGGAGGAGTCGGCCAAGGCCCACGGAGAGCTGCGCCACCGCATGCTCCGCATCTGGCCCCCCTATCGGGAGGAGCTGTTCTTTGTAGGGGTGCAGCCCGAGGGGGACGACTTCTCCTTTTTTGCCCTGGGGGACCAGGGGGAGAAGCGGCCCTGCAGTGACAAGGATGTGGGGGCCGCCGTCTCCCGGCTGTTCAGCACCCACAGCCACTTCCACAACTTCGGCGCTCTGCTCAACTTCTTCCTGCTGGACACCAGCGCCATCACCTCCCTGGATGAGTTCCGCTATATGCTCTCCATGTGCCGCAAGGTAAAGATGAAATTTGCCTACCGCACCCAGTCCAGCGTGCTGTTTCTGCTGCTCAACGAGCAGTTCCAGGCCGCCGAGCTGGGGGCTCAGATCCGCAACGAGCTTGCGGAAATGTTCTACGGAGAGCGGGACGCCATGGGGCTGGAGAGCGCCATCATCCTGAGCAACTACCGGGCGGACAACAAGATGCTCACCAGCTGGGAGGAGGTCTACCGGATCGCCGCCGACCTGGCGGTGCTGGGCAACAGCCAGAAGCCCCATCTCTCCCAGAACTTCTTTGTCCCGGGCGTCAAGACCGTGGGGTACGCCAAGTCGGAGAAGCCCTCCCGGAGCATTGCCCAGGTAGTAGTGTCCAAACTGCTCCAGCTTTTGGACGGTTTCCGCCCCAAGGGGGCAGGCACCCCCCTCTTCTCCGACCTGGACCTCCCCGCCCGGCTGGGCTTCACATCCTCTGGCACCCTGGGCCTGCTGGATGAGTACGCGGACAGCCAGCTCTTCCCTCTGCTGCCCACCCCGGAGCAGATGGAGCTCTTCCCCCGGTACAGCATGGAATTCACCGACCCGGTGGTAACCTATACCTCCCAGGAGTTTGATGCCCTCACCATGGGATCCTGGAGCTGCTTCCTCAGTCAGATCGCCTGGCGGGCCGAATCGGCGGTGGCCGACCGGCAGGGTCTGGGCGAGATGTGGCAGCGCAGCTACCGCAGCTACCTCTCCGAGCGCTTTTCCGCCGACGAACTGGTGGAGCTCACCTCTCAGAGCGCCCTGCTGCGCCGGGTGTGCTTCCAGCTGGTGCCCCCCAACGTGGACCTGCCGGTGCTGGAGTGCGCCCAGTCCCTGCTGCACTACAACCTCTCCGCCGACCCCCAGACTCAGGAGCTCTTTTACCAGGCCATTGCCCAGGAGGCCCACACGGGCCAGAGCTTCCTCAACGCCTGGTCCTTCCTGATCCGCTCCCTCAACAGCCTTTTCAAGGTGGGGGACGACAACCTGAACGTCTTTTACCAGCGAATCGTACAGTCCTATGTGGACCTCCACAGCCACGAGATCCAGACCCGGTTTGCCCAGCTGAGCTCCGTGGACCAGCTGTGGGACTTCCTGCGGGAGCTCATCGACCAGATCATCGCCTCCAACCCCATCTTCGCCGCCCCCTTCGAGGAGGAGCTGCAGCAGCGGCTGGAGGCTGCCTCCGACCCCAACGACGCCCGCAGCGCCATCCGGGAGCAGCTCACCGGAGACCGGGTGGTGGTGTGCTTCAACACCCCCTATGCCCTGCCTCCCGCCCACCTGTCCGCCCTGCTGCTCAAGACGGACACCACCCTCCACAAGAGCATGGCCAAGACCCTCAAGCCCAGCACTTTCTACTACAACACCGGCTGCGGCGACGCCGCCGAGGCCATCGAGCTCTATCAGGTGCCCGACGTCAATCTGGTCAGCTAAAGCATACCCCATCGGAAAAGAGGATCGTATATGCAATTTACATACAGTCCCACCGTACCCGCCTTTTACGCCACCATGCTCCGCATCGACCACACCACCTTCAACCTCACCTGGGACAGCACCAAGGGACAGACCGTCCTGGTGGTGCAGACCCCATACGGCAAGAGTCCCCTGGACCAGATGGAGGCCATCTGCGAGAAGATGAGCGCGGCCTCCCTGGCGGAGGACAACTACACCGAGGTGATGCCCAACATCTGGGTGCGCCTGGTCACCGCCGCCCAGAAGGTGCGCAACAAGGGCTGTCCCATCCGGTGCCTGGCCAGCAGCTACACCGTGTTCTGCTGCGAGACCCAGGGAGATACCTGCCTGGTCCACGCCCCCCAGGGGCCCAGAAACGTGTCGGTGGACATCCCCGCCCAGATGAATTTCAGCGTGCAGCGCCAGACCACTATGGTCAAAAGCGGCTTTCTGGGGCTGGGGGCGGCCCGGGAGGTGGACACGGGTTTCTACTCCCTCACCTTTCTGGACCCCTGTCCGCCGGGCTACCAGGACGGGGACATCTTTTTCACCATGGGAGGGCTGCGCATCCCGGTGACCCGGGCCATGCTGGAGCAGAAGGTGGTCTACTTCAAGACCCCCGCGCCCCCCATGCCTGAGACCCAGAACACCGGCCTTCAGCTGCTGCAGCGCTGAGCTTCCACCATCACTTTAGAAAGGGAATCATCCTTATGTATCAGATCACATGTCCCTACTGTTTCCGCACCTTTTCTCACCGCGCCGTCCACTTCCGCTCGGAGCGGGTGAGCACCGGGGAGTGCGACATCCTCCCCGACGATTACTACGACATCAACGACTTCCAGGCCCGCTACCAGGGGCAGGACAAGGAGCGCATCCTGGCCATGTACCGGGACTGGGACTTCTTCCGCCCGGTGGACGACCCGGAGTATTCAAAATTCTGGAACGGCCCCGACGGCTTCGGCGGCACCAGCGAGCGGGATCCCGCCGGCGAGAAGCTGGGCGTCCTGGCTTTCAACCGCCGGGTGCTCAATCCGGGGGATATCGGCCACCAGCGCTACCTCCGCCAGCAGCGGGACGGTGGCTTCCTCATCTACGATCAGGACGGCTTCGCCACCAATGTGGAGCTCCTCTCCGGGGAGAGCTGCAACCGCCGGGTGTGCCCCCACTGCCACAACCCCCTGCCCCCCCAGTACGGCAAGCACCCGGTGAAGTTTACCACCGTCATCGGCATCACCGGCGCGGGCAAGACGGTGTATCTGGCCCAGCTGATCCGCAACCTGAGCAACTATGCCGCCAAGGTGGGGCTGTCCTGCGTGGCCAACAACGCCGCCGCCCGGCTCTTTCTGGATGAGAACCGGGTGATCCAGAACCAGCCCCTCCCCGGCGCCAGCCCCTCCAACCGGCTGCTGCAGCCGTTGTTCTACGACCTGATCAAGACCGCGCCGGGCGGGCGGAAGGAGACCCAGACCTTTGTCCTCTTTGACGTGGCCGGCGAGAACTGCGTGGACCCCGACCTGATGCACCGCTTCGGCCGGTTTATCGAGCACGCCCACGGCATCTTCCTGCTCATTGACCCCAAGCAGTTCGACGTGATCCGCAGCATCACCCCCTACGACCCCCACGCCGGGTCCTACGACGAGCCCGCCAGCTCCGCCACCGCCGTGCTGGACGCCATCCACAACCTGGTGGCCCAGGGAAAGGCGGACGAAAAGTGCCGCATCCCCATGGCGGTGTGCATCTCCAAGTCGGACACGGAGGAGATGCGCCAGGTGATGGTTCCCCAGCTGTGCGACATGATGGTCAGCGATGTAGAGCCCATCACCGACCAGTTCGGCCGGGGCTACCCCGTGTTCAACGCCGCCAACTACAGCCCCATCGCCTACGGCCTGCACCAGTTTGTCCTGGCCAACGAGCCCGCCCTGGAGCAGACGCTCTTTAATAACTACGCCGCCTACAACTACTTCGCCTTCTCCGCTTTGGGGTGCGACGTGCAAAACGGCTGTCCCGTGGGCCCCATCCTCCCCAAGCGCATCGAGGAGCCCCTGCTGTGGCTGTTCTACCGCTTCGGGTACCTGGCCCCCTCCGGCCAGCTCTACACCCCCGCGCCGGAGTTCCCCCCCTGCCCCCAGTGCGGCGGCTACCATGTCGCTCCTGTCCCTGAGGCGGAGCGGGCCGTCACCGTGCGCCATTTCCTGCGCAAGGAGACCTATTACGTAACCTATCAGTGCGGGGACTGCGGCTACCGCTGGTAAGCTCCCCAGAGCGCCATCTATTTCTACGGCAACGGAGGCGAAACATACTATGAGTACAACATTCAAGCAGTGCTGCTTTACCCGTCTGGGCGGGCAGGGTCTGGGCTCAGGCTGGCAGACCGTGGCCTGCTCCCCCGGCCTCTCCCCCAAGACCCAAAATGCCTACTCCCTGGCTCAAAACGCCAACGTGCCCTCCCGCGTCCACACCGACGCCAACAGCCAGCCCCTGAGTCTGCTGGAGATTTTGGGCATGGAGGAGTATCTGTGCCTCAGCCGCATCCAGTACGGTCTCACCGACGCCCTGGGCCGGCAAAACAACCTCTTCTCCCACAGCTTCCTCTTCCCCCTGCGGGAGGGAGAGACGGTGCAGGACCCCAACACCTTCCTCACCGTGTCCAACGAGAACTTCAAGGTCTCCGAGGAGGAGGCCCGCACCATCCCCACCGCCCTGCGGCGGCTGCCCCCCCTTGACCTGGCGGGCGCCATGTCCCAGTGCGGGCTGGACCAGGCGCACTACCAGCTGCTCATCCAGTGCGTGTTCCTCCAGCGCTTTGAAAAGCGCCCCCTCTATCTGATCTATTCCGGCAGCGACCTGCAGCTGCGCGCCCTGCTCTATTGCATTTACGCCAGCATCCCCTTCTCCATGCGGCGCACCCTGGCGGTGGCCAGCGCCCCGGTGGAGAACCTGCGGCGCAATCTTATCATCTCCGCCGCCCCCGTCCCCTCCAGCAACGCCTATCTGAACGTGGCCACCGGGGAGAACAATGTCATCACCCGCCGCAGCGCCAAGCTGCTGGAAAATCTGGGGTTTGTGGACTACTTCCCCGCCCACTGGAAGGAGCTGGAGACGAGTACCTACTTCCAGAAGCTGGAGCAAATGGCGGTACAGCTGGGGGACGCCTCCGCCAGCGACCATACGGTGCTGAAAATTGCCCACAGCGCCCTGCTGAATCTGGACATCACCTCTCTCACCGGGGAGGACCTCAACGCCCGGCTGTATGACGCTCTGAACAATCGCTTCCGCACCAGCAAAGGCATGGGGCAGTATATTCTGGCCCTGATGGCCCAGGTCAACCACAGCCGCACCCCTCTGGTGGAAGCGGTAAAGGAACAGCTGGACAGCTGCGCCGCCGCCTCCGGCGACCCCCAGCTCATCCGGGAGGTGGAGGACTATGACATCCACGCCCTGTCCCGCATGGCCCCTGAAGCGGGCGCCAAGCTGCTCAGCGGCCTGGATGCCAAACGGCTGTCCACCTACGCCGCCAAGCTTCTCAAGCTGCCGGGAGGGGCCCAGGTGCTGGATTGCTACTACGCCGCCTATCCCATTGCCGCCGCTGCGGGCTGGGATGAGCTGGAGGAGCTCATCAATCTGGTGAGTGCCCTGCCCGTCCACCAGGTGTCCTACCACCAGGCAAGTACTGTGGCCCGGGAGCTCTACATCCGGGAACTGAGCGGCCCCCGCACTCCCATGGAGGTGTTTGCCTCCTACCGCCATGTGATGGCCCAGATGATCACCCCCGAGGAGATGGTCCAGTGTGACAGCCTGGCCCGGGACGACTACTGGGGCACCTTCCACTTCAGCCGGTTCAACCCGGATAAGCTGGCGGAGTACCGGGCCTTTTACAGCGAGAGCAACCCCACCTGCCTCCAGGTCCACACCCTTGTGCAGACCATGCAGGACCTGGGTCAGGCCGCCAGCATTCCCCCCTGTCTCAAGGCGGTGTCCGACCTGGCGGTGTCCGTCCCGGAGCTGGCCAACTACAGGGAGCACATTCTCCGCTGCCTGATCCAGGCCACTTTCCCGGCCCTGCTGGACAAATGCCCCTTGCTGGGGGAGTGGTACCGCCTGGCCATGGAACTCAACGCCCCTCAGGTGAAAGCCCTGTACGCCCTGGACAATACCCTGGCCAACCAGCACTATACCGACTTTCTGGCCGCCTACCAGGAGGAGCGGGCAAACTTCTCCGAGGGCGCCCTGGACGACGCCTTCCGCACGGCCAGTGAGATCATCCTTCAGACTGTCTGCCGGCTGGACAGTACGGTAGTCCTCTCCCTGGACATCTGGCTGGTGTTGGGTCTCACCCTGCGGGAAAACCCCTACCAGCTGTTGGAGGGGGAGCATCTCCCCGCCATTCTGGAGTGCGACGCCCCCTTCGTGTGCAGCGACAGCACCCTGATCGCGCAATCCCCTTACCTGGAGTTTGGCAATGATTACGCCCATGGCGGCGGGCTCTATGCCAAAGTGGTGCGGGACTGGATGAACGAGGTGCGCAAGCGCCAGAAGAAGCAGGGGAAGCGGACCGGTCAGACCACCCCTTTGAGCACGACTGCCCCCACTGCTCCCCCGCCTCCGGGGTCCGGCAGCTACGGCGCATCCGGCGCCGCCGCGGGCGGAAGCCCTTACGGCCACACGGCTCCCGGGGCCGGTGCCCCTTCCTACGGCGCGGCGCCCTCCTCCGGCAAGCGGAGCGGCGGCCTGTTCGGCGGCCTGTTCCGCCGGAAGGAGCAGTCTGCTTCCTCCCCCTCCTATGGCGCCCCCCAGCCTGACCCCTACTCCTTCCAGCCTCCCCAGTCCCCTTCCCGGCAGGAGGAACAGGACGGGGCCCAGCAGGAGACCCGCAAGCTTCCCCCCTTTGGCTCCCGTAAACCCCGCTGACACCAGGCACATCAGAAAGGTACGATCCATCCATGTATCACTCTTTTTCTCCCTCCAAGGGCTATTATCAGCCGGAGGCCCTGTACTCCAGTCTGGTCTACGGGGGCAGCCAGTACGTCTGGAACGGGCGGCAGGTTCAGGACCCCATTCTGGGGGACGACGGCAAGGGCTCCCTCACCCCCCTGCTGGAAAACGTGCGCACCAAGGAGCTCTTTTTCCTGCGGCGCATTGACGATCCAAACGCCATCATCCGGCAGTACATTACCGCCATCCAGATGCCCCCCTGGCGCTTGAACATCCTCTGGCCGGTGGATCTGGTCCAGTTTGGCGGAAACCCCGCCGCCATCCCCCCCTGCTCCGTCGCCCTGGAGCAGCACTACCACTATGACCAGCCCTCCGCCGACCAGACCAGGCAGTACCAGTACGGTCTGCTGTTTCCATATGGGGGCTACCCCCACATGGAAAGCGCCTCCAGCCTTCTGCCCCGGCTGGGTCCCCTCACCTGGCGCAACCCCAACATCCGGCGCCTGCTCTGCCGCCTGGCGGCGGGCTTCGACGCCCTGAACCAGCGGGGATACTTCTATCTGGACATCCACTTCAGCCGGCTGTTTTTCCTGGACAACGGGCAGCTCTACTTCAATTATTCCAATCTGGTTTTCCCCGACCCCAGAAAGCAGCCCCTCCAGGGCCAGGGGGAGTACGCTCTGCCGCCGGGGAGCTACCCGGTGGAGTTTGCCGAGCCCGCCCTGGTCCAGGGAAAGGTGACCGCTGCCACTCTGGACGGCCAGAACTACAGCCTGGCGGCCCTGTTTTTCTACCTGATGTTTGGCCGCTACCCCTACGACGGGCGGCTGATGGACGGCTACAGCGATCAGACTCTCCGGGAGCACTATGAGAAGTTCCGTGACTACCACAAGCTGCCCGTCTTTATCTTTGATCCGGAGGACACCTCCAACGCCCTTGGGGACTTCGCCCACGAGCAGTCCATCGTGGAGTCCTGGAAGGCCCTCCCCAAGGGGATGCAGGACCTGTTCGTCCAGATCCTCAGCCGCCCCAACGCCGAGCGCCAGACCCAGGTGCGCAACCCCGGCCCGGCCCACTGGCTTCAGGGGTTCCGCTACCTGGGCTGGGACGAGACGGTAAGTCCACCAAAGCAGGAGGCCTGACAACCTATGACTCAAACAGATCCCACTACACACTCCCCCCTCTCCGACCCTCTGGGCAGGTTCTCCGGCGTATCGGGGACGGCGGGACCCAGCGACCGCTCCCAGGCCCTGGCCGCCTTTTTTGACCAGAACGGGAAGGAGATCCTCCTTAACCCGCCGGCCCTGGACAAGGCCCTGAAGGCCTCCTCCCTGGACCTGAGGCTCCAGCTGCAGCTCCAGCTTCTCTCCGGTGTGCCGGGGCTGTCCAACCTGGTGCTGGAGGAGTCCCCCGTGGTCCAGAACGACCTGGACCGCTTTGTGAAAAACGCCCTGGAGACCACCGGTCTCTCCCGCTCCGCCATTCAGGAGCTGGTAGCCGATTTGGGCACCGCCCTGGGCTACCCCGTTATCACCACCCGGCAGTCCCTGGTGGAGTGGCAGGGCAGTACCCGCGCCTTTGTGGTGCCCCCCGCGGTCTATCGCAGCGAGCTGGCGGCCCTGCGGGGCAAGCTCAGCCGCAAGCAGCCCCTCTCCCAGGAGGATATCCAGATGCTGGAGACCCTCAGCCGCACCGGCGTAGGGGAGGCCGCCTGCCTGTGGGGCGAGTCCCTCATGGAGGAAAGCCCCAGTGCCGCCCTGGACCTGCTGACCCAGGCCGCCCAGGACGGCAGCGCCGAGGCCCAGGCCATGATCGGCGACTACTACTACCGCCAGGGTCCCTCCAGCGGCTACTCCATGGCGGAGGCCATCTACACCGGTTACGGCTCCGCCGCCCTCACCCGGGAGCGGCACGCCGCCCTGTGTACCATCCTCAATGAGAAGCGCTATAACCGCTTCACCCTCCTCTTTGGCGGCATCCTCCTGGCGCTGATGCTGGCCGCCACCCTGGTTCTCTCTCTGGCGCCCCAGATCTCCATGGGCATCCCCCTGGTGGGCATTCTGGCCCTGGTGGTCAACTGCGCGCTGCTGGGCGTGGGAGTCTTTCTCCTCCGGGCCCGGCCCTATGACAGTATTCCTTTCCTGATCCCCGCCATGTTCGGGGTATGGTGCGTCTATATGGCCACCTGGTGTATCGTATAAGGGGGCCGTACAAATGAGTAAACGCTGTCCTTTCTGCAACATCTCCATTGATGACCGCTGCACCGTCTGTCCCGCCTGCGGCAAGAAGCTGCCCCCCCGGAACAGCACCGGCGGACAGGGGACCTCTTCCCAGACCGGCACTGCGCCCAAGGCTCAGACCGGCTCCGCCGCCCCCAAGTCTCAGGCCGGCACCACCCAGGCCCAACCCACGCCCCCGCCTCAGCCGGAGTCGCAGGCCGCTGCCGCCAGCTCCTTTACGGGCAATGTGCTCATGGCCCTGCTGCTGGCAGCGGTCAATCTGGCCCTGCTGGTTCCCCTCCTCCTCACCCTGCCCATGAATACCATCGCCCTGGGTATCGCGGCGGCCCTGTTGGTAATCACTTTGGTGCGCTCCCTGACCAAAGCCAAAAACGGGCTGCCTGCGGGAGACATGGCCTTCGCCTACTTTGTCACCGACCTTCTGGTCCTGGCCGCCGTCAACTGGAACGGGCTGCTCATCTTTGTTGATTCCGAGCGATCCCTCTTCCGGGGGGACGGCATGGACCTGGTCCTGGCCCTGGTGCTCTTCGCGGTGTGCCACGTGGCCATCAATAAGTTCAACCAGCTGCCCAAAGCCGTGTACATGGTGCCCATGTTCATCCTGCTGTGGGGGTTGAGCCTGTCCTTTTACGGCGTGCCCTCCACGGACTTCGAGGTGCTGATGGTCTCCATGCCGGTGATGTATGCCTTCCTCTTCTCCCTGGTGTGGTTTTTGACCTTCTCTCTGCGCAGCGCGGTGCGGGGGAGCTGGAATCACCCGGTGGTGTGGCAGCTGGTGTGCGGCGCCTTGTCCCTGCTGCTCCAGTTCTCCTGGTGTTATTTCAGCATCTCTCTCCCATTTGCCTCGGCCCCCAGCCTGCTGCAGCTGGTGCTGCTGGTCTTTTTCTGTTGTGCAGGCGCCCTGCTGATGCGCCGGGATGAGCAGATCCACCGGGGGGATCTGGTGGTCATAATGTCCTGCGCCGAGATCGCCCTTCTGCTGGCGGTGGGCTTTACCTCTCTGGAGAGCATATACACCATCCCCGCTGTGCTGCTGATGGGACTGGCCAGCTACCGCATTGCCACCCAGGAGTACCGGGGCGGGCAGCAGCTTCTGCCCATGCCAAACCTGGTGTCCAGCCTGCTGTGCACCGGCGTGCTGCTGGTGCTCCTCCTTCTCCTGTCGGCGGGGCTGTGGGCCTTCTCCCTGGTGCTGCTCACCCTGGCTCTGGCCGTGCTGTTTCTTTACTCAAAAGGGAACCTCACCCTGGATCCTCCGCCTATTCTGGTGGGCATCACTCTGCTCTCCTTTTCCTTCCTCTACCACATGGGGCTGCCTCCCGTGAAGGTGGTGTGTGCGGCGCTGCTGTTCCTCTTTGCCATGGTCAGCGCCCTCTTTGCCAACTGGCCCCGGGCGGATGGCAGCCGCCCCCAGAAGGCGGCGGTCCAGGGCGGGTTCTGTCTGGCCCATCTGGCGCTCAACCTTCTGCTGTGTCTCCTGTGAGCAGGTCGTCCCTGCACTGATTTTACCGAGGTGATTATCATGTATCCTAGATCTCCTTCAGCCCCCGGCGGACGGCCGGGCTATGCCGGACGGCCGGCCCCGGCTGGCGGCAGACCCGGCACCGGCGGTTACCCCGGCGGTTTCTCCGGCGGCCCGGGCGGACGCGGAGGCAGGTATGACTACAACACCCAGCACTCCATTGTCTCTTCTGACGGCTTCCGCTCCACCAAGACCGTGTTCAACACGATCCTCCTGCTGGCCACCCTGGCCGCCGGCGTGATCATGTGGTTTGTGGGTGAGTGGCTGTACGGAGAGCTGGTCTTTGCCATGCCCCGCCCGGTGCTCATCGGACTTCTGTTTTTGCTGCTGTATGTACTGGTGATCGGGGCTATCCTCCTGGTGGGGGCCATCCGCCACACCTTCTATGGCTGTGTCCTTTTCCTGGACGGCACCGGCCCCATTGCCGGCCTCCTGGCCGGAGGCGCCGCGGCCATCTTCCTGCTGGCCATGCTCTTCCAGTTCCTGTACGGCCTGCAGGAGACCCGCATTGTCCAGGACGCCACCTCTTACATTTTTGTCCTGGACAACTCCGGCTCCATGGAGTCCAACGACCCCAACCAGCTGCGCTATCAGGCCATCGATGCCATCCTCTCCGACCGGTCCGCTGACTTCCCCTATATGGTCTACGGCTTTGCCGATGACACCACCCTCATGCGGGGGATGGCCCCCGCCAGCCAGGGCAACGCCCTGGACACCTCCAACCTGACCAACGGCATGACCTATATGTTCGACGCCCTCAATCAGGTGCTGGAGGACTACCAGAACGGCGTGTGGAGCGACAGCGGCGGCTCCCCCCGCGTGATTCTTCTCACCGACGGTATAGCTTCCGACATCAGCAGCACCCAAGAGCTGGACGGGGTGCTCCAGGAGTACTATGATGCCGGCATTTCCATCAGTACCGTGGGTCTGGGCGACGGCTTCAACATCGACATTGGCATGCTTGAGCGCATCGCAGGCCAGACCGGCGGCGTGTTTGTCCATGTGACCGACATCAACCAGCTGGCCGGCGGCATGGGAAGCGCGGCCCTCTACTCCTCCTCCCGGGATCTGGTGAACTACACTTACCGGGATGCGGGCAGTATCCCCCGCATCCTCATGCGGGTGGTGTTCCTCTTCCTGTTGGGCGGTCTCCTCTCCTTCCTGGCTCTGTTTGCCTACGGCCAGGAGGACAATGTGGCCTTCTTCCTCATTGCAGGCGGGGTCACTGCCCTGGTAGGCGCGCTGTTCATGGAGTTCTCCACCAGCAGCGGCCTGTCCGAGAGTATTGCCCGTCTGGTTCTCTGGCTCCTACTGGCAGCCACCCCGGCCCTGCTGGAGAAGATCATCATCGTGCGTCCCAACATCAACCTCAACCAGGGTACCGGTCAGAACCCCTACAACAATGGAGGCGGTGTGCCGCCCTACAACAACGGCGGCGCCCCCTACAACGGGAACGGCGGAAATCCCTACGGAAACGGGGGAAACCCCTACAATGGCGGCGGCAACCCCTATGGAAACGGAATGGGTTCCGCTCCCCGCCCGCCCCGGCGTTGACAGGAGGCATAGTTGTGAAAAAAATACTAGGATTAAGCATAGCCTTTTTGATCGTTATCGTTATTGCGGTATTCACTATTTATATAAAAGTCAGTGCCGAGAAAAACGATCATTTGAAAATGACAGATGCAGTTTTCCAAAGTAATTTTTCTCAATTATGCAACAATTTAAATAAGGATGAATCAGAAGAAATCAATCAGGAAAATGAAAAATATGCATATGTGTGTTTTTCTATATTTAGTTTAACCTCTTTTTCAGAGAACAAAGAGATGAACGAGATTGTACATATTCTTTATGATCTGAGTGAAAAAGAGCAGTTGTATGATGAGTTGGAACAGGATGTTATAGATGACTTAAATAGATTAAGTCAAGATATTCACAATGATGTGTTGCTAACAAAAATTATTGCAAGTATAGGCTCAAGTTAACGAATAACTATCAGTGAGCAAAACTGAACAGGTCCAGTAAAAACAGGCAATGACAAAAGTCCCCCTGATGTAGAACAATAAACTACATCAGGGGGACTTTTGCTACCGGTCCTTTGTTCACATGGAAGGTACGCCGGTCAGCGGTCCATCTCGCTCTGGGGTCCGGTGGCGCTGTGGCCCCGGATGATGCGGCTGATCTCCCGGAAGTCCGAGGCGGGCAGATCCCCGGGGATGGTGTTCTTCACCGCGCTGGTGGCGTTGCCGAAGCGCAGGGCCTGGGCCGGGTCGTCATATTTGAGCATGCCGAAGAGCACCCCGGCCACATAGGCGTCCCCCGAGCCGATGCGGTCCACCACGTCGATGTGCTCGTAGGGGGCCTCCTGGTAGAACCGGTCGTCCTGGTGGTCGTAGATGATGGAGGTGAAGGTGTGGTCCTTGGGGCTGATGACGGTGCGCTGGGTGGTGCATACCAGGCGCACCCCGAACTCCTCACAGTAGCTGCGCATGATCTGGGGCAGCTCCCCGGTCTTGCGGAACATGCGGCGGCTGCTTTCCTCGGAGACGAAGAGGATGTCCACCATGGGCAGGATGCTCTTGATGGTCTCCCGGGCGGTGTCCTCGTCCCACAGGTTGGCCCGGTAGTTCACGTCGAAGCTGATGCAGGCCCCCGCCTCCTTGAAGCGGCGCATCATCTCCACGGCAGCCTTCCGGGTCCCCTCCCCCAGGGCCAGGGTGATGCCGCTGGTGTGGAACATCCGGGCGTCGCCGTAGACCTCCTGAGGCACCTCCTCCACGTCGATGCGGTGGAAGGAGGAGCCCGCCCGGTCGTAGACGATGGCGGGCTTCCGGGGGGCGGCGCCGTTCTCATAGTAGTACAGCCCCAGCCGGGCGCCGGGCTGGCTGTCGTAGATCAGGAAGTCGTCGGACACCCCCACGAACCGGGTGCGGTTTTTGATGAAGGTGCCCATCTCGTTGTCGGGCAGCTTGGAGATGATGCCGGTGCGCAGCCCCAGGAGGGACACGCCGCTGGCCACATTCAGTTCCGCCCCACCGGCTCGCTTCTCAAAGGCGTCGCCCCGGACCAGCCGTTCTCCCCCCGGGGGCGAGAGGCGCAGCATGATCTCGCCGCAGGTCACCAGATCAAAGCTCTTTTTCATTTTGCAGCCTCCTTTTCTTTTTAATTTAAGGGCCGGATGTCCAGGCATCCGGCCCTTTCTGTAAAACTTGAATTGGTGCTCAGCGCTGGATCCGGCCGGAGCCGTCGCCGCCGGCCAGCTTCTCCACCTCGGAGACAGTGACCATGTTGTAGTCGCCCTCGATGGAGTGCTTCAGGGCGGAGGCCGCCACGGCAAACTCCACCGCAGCCTGGGTGCTCTTGCCGGTGAGCAGAGAGTAGATCAGGCCGCCGCCGAAGGAGTCGCCGCCGCCCACGCGGTCGATGATGTGCAGGTCATACTTCTTGGAGAAGCAGTACTCATCGGAAGCCACATCGTAGAGCATGGCGCTCCAGCCGTTGTCAAAGGCGGAGTGGGACTCACGCAGGGTGATGGCCACCTTCTCAAAGCCGAACTTGTCCGCCAGCTGCTTGGCCACGGACTTATAGCCCTCCCGGTTGATCTCGCCGGCGTAGATATCGGTAGCCTCGGCCTCGATGCCGAACACGTCCTTGGCATCCTCCTCGTTGGAGATGCACACGTCCACGTACTGGCACAGGTCGGTCATAGCCTCACGGGCCTGCTCCCGGGTCCACAGCTTGCCGCGGTAGTTCAGGTCGCAGGAGATCTTCACGCCCTTGGCCTTGGCGGCCTTGCAGGCCTCGCGGCAGATGTCCACCACGTTGGGGCCCAGAGCAGGGGTGATACCGGTGAAGTGGAACCAATCCACGCCATCAAAAATGGCGTCCCAGTCGAAGTCGGCGGTGGTGGCCTCCTGGATGGCGGAGTGGGCACGGTCATAGATGCACACGGAGCCCCGCTGAGAGGCGCCCTTCTCGTTGAAGTAGATGCCCACCCGATCGCCGCCACGGACGATCATGGAGGTGTCCACGCCGTAGCGCCGCAGGGAGTTTACAGCGGCCTGGCCGATGGCGTGGGCGGGCAGCTTGGTGACGAAAGCGGCATCCAGGCCGTAGTTGGCCAGGGAGACGGCCACGTTGGCCTCGCCGCCGCCGAAGGAGAACTCCAGGTGGTCGGCCTGGACAAAGCGCTCATAGTTATAGGGCTGGAGACGGATCATCAGTTCGCCGAAGGTTACGATTTTCATACTATTGCACCCCTTAATTTTATTTGAGAAAAGCCAGAAACTGAGCAGCAGAAAAGGGTTCTGCTTATTTCTTCACCAGATGTACGGCAAAGCCGGCCAGCTCGTCCTGGAGGTAGATGGCCTTGGTGTTCCCCTTGGCGTCCTCCTTGCGGCTGGACTCGTCAAACTTCACGCCCCGCAGGCCCAGGTGGTAGATGGCCCGGTCCACGTTGTTGGTGGCAATGGCGATGTGGCCGTTGGCGCCCCGGCCGGGAGCCTTGTTGCACTCCACCATGGAGCCGGCAAAGATGGAGGAATTGCCGGGCTTGTACTCCACGTCGAAAATGGCGCACAGGGTCTGGGCAGTCTGCTGGGCCTGCTCCTCATTGGCGCAGTTGATGCCCACGTGGGCCAGCTCGAAACCCAGCATGGTATGCACGGCCTCCTTGCAGATGCGGGTGATCTCGTCCCACTTCTCGCCCTCGATAAGGTCCTTCTTCACCATCCAGGTGCCGCCGCAGGCAATGATGCGGTCAAAGCTCAGGTAGTCCATCATGTTCTTGGTGTTCACACCGCCGGTGGGCATCCAGCGCAGATTCCCGTAGGGGCCGGCCAGGGCCTTCAGCTTGGCCACGCCGCCGTTCTGCTCGGCAGGGAAAAACTTGACCACATCCAGGCCCATGCTCATGGCCTGCTCCATCTCGCCGGGGGTGGCGGTGCCGGGCATCATAGCCACGCCCTTCTCAATGACATAGCGGGTGATGTCGGGGTTGAAGCCGGGGCTGACGATGAACTGGGAGCCGGCGGCAATGGCCCGGTCAGCCTGCTCCCGGGTCAGCACGGTGCCGGCGCCCACCAGCATCTCGGGCACCTCGGTGGCAATGCGGCGGATGGCCTCCTCCGCTGCGGCGGTACGGAAGGTGACCTCAGCAGCGGGCAGCCCGCCCTTTACCAGCGCCCTGGCCAGAGGAACCGCCTTCTCCGCATCCTCAATGGCAATCACGGGGATCACGCCGATGGAGAAAAATTTTTTCTGCAGCTCAGTCATGGGACTTCCTCCTTATGTTGTTTTGTAATATGAAACTGCGTTTCATATTCTGTTGTCTTTATTATAACCCTGTGCCGAAAAAAAGCAAGATGGTGATTATGCAAAAAATACCTTGTCATTTCTGTGTAGAAAGGTTAAAATTAAAATGAAGTTTCATAATACAAAACAAAGGGGGCATCTGACATGGCAGAGCGGGGACCGGTCCAGTCGCTGGACCGGGCATTTGATATTTTGGAGGCCCTGTGCGCCTCCAAAAGCGGTCTGGCCATCCGTGAGATTACCCAGGCTACCGGCCTGAACAAGAGCACGGTCCACCGGATGCTCCAGGCCATGGTGACGCGCGGCTATGTGACCCAGGAGGAGGAGTCGGGCCGCTACCGCATGACCACCCTGCTCTACTTCATCAGTGGGCAGGTAGTGGAGCATTTGGACCTGGTGCAGGTGGCCCGGAGACCTATGGAGGAACTTAGTCAGAAGGTGGAGGAGACCGTCCACCTGGTGGTACCCGAGGGCACCGAAATCGTCTATGTCCACAAAGTGGAGGCCAGCACCAGCGCCATCCGTATGTTCTCCCGCATCGGCATGCACCGTCCCATGTACTGCACCGGCAGCGGCAAAGCCATTCTGGCCTGTATGGACGACCGGGAGGTGGATCGCATCTGGAACGCGTCCAACATCCAGGCCCAGACGGCCCATACCATTCTCACCCGGGAGAAGCTCCAGGAGGCGCTGGAGGAAATCCGCCGCCGGGGCTGCGCCTACGACGACGAGGAAAACGAGCTGGAGGTGCGCTGTCTGGCCGCTGCCATACGGGACTACACCGGAGGTGTGTGCGGGGCCATCTCCATCAGCACCCCCCTTCAGCGGATGAGTATGGGCCGGCTGAAACGGCTTCAGCCTGTACTGCTGGAGACGCGGGACGCCATTTCCCGCAGCATGGGTTGGCGCGGATAGGATTTCTTTGCCCTCCCCTCTGGGGGAGGGCAGTCCTTTTTTCTCCTCCCGGCGCTGTTTTTTGGCAGGATGATGTATTTTATTATTCTTCCCTTGTGCCCGGTTATGAAATATGATAGGATAACCCTACCTTTAAATGGCAGAGTGGCTGCGCCATGCAGCCGCAAGATGAAAGGAGTTTATGACTTATGGCCAACCGCATCGTTCTCAACACCATCTCCTACCACGGCAAGGGCGCCATCGAAAACATCGTTCCCGAGCTTACCGCCCGCGGATATCAGAAGGCCTTCGTCTGCACCGACCCCGACCTGCTGAAGTTCGGCGTGGCCGCCAAGGTCACCGACCTGCTGGATGCCGCCTCCTTCGCCTATGAGGTCTACTCCGACATCAAGGCCAACCCCACCATTGAGAATGTTCAGAACGGCGTGGCCGCCTTCCAGGCCTCCGGCGCCGACTGCATCGTCACCATCGGCGGCGGCTCCGCTATGGACACCGCCAAGGCCATCGGCATTATCATCAACAACCCCGAGTTTGCCGATGTCCGCTCCCTGGAGGGTGTGGCTCCCACCAAGAAGCACGCTGTGTTCACCATTGCCGTGCCCACCACCGCCGGCACCGCCGCCGAGGTCACCATCAACTACGTCATCACCGACGTGGAGAAGAAGCGCAAGTTCGTCTGCGTGGACACCAATGACATCCCCGAGATCGCCGTGGTGGACCCCGACATGATGGCCACCATGCCCAAGGGCCTCACCGCCGCCACCGGCATGGACGCCCTGACCCACGCCATTGAGGGCTACATCACCAAGGGCGCCTGCGCCATCTCCGATATGTTCCACCTGGAGGCCATCCGGCTCATCTCCACCCACCTGCGGGGCGCTGTGGCCAACACTCCCGAGGGCCGGGAGGGCATGGCCCTGGGCCAGTACATCGCCGGCATGGGCTTCTCCAATGTGGGTCTGGGCATCGTCCACTCCATGGCCCACGGCCTGTCCGCCCTGTATGACACTCCCCACGGCGTGGCCTGCGCCATCATCCTGCCCACCGGGCTGGAGTACAACGCCGAGTTCACCGGGGAGCGCTACCGCGCCGTAGGCAAGGCCATGGGCGTGGAGGGCATCGACAGCATGTCCCTGGAGGAGGCCCGTGCCGCCACCATCGCCGCGGTGAAGCAGCTCTCCGCCGACGTGGGCATCCCCGCCGACCTGAAGGATATTCTGAAGGAGGAGGACGTGCAGTTCCTCTCCGAGTCCGCTTTCGCCGACGCCTGCTGCCCCGGCAATCCCCGGGACACCAGTGTGGAGGAGATTGCCGCCCTCTACCGCAGCCTGATGTAAGTCGTTATACGCAGTGTGTGCCCGCTGTGTAGTATATCCCCTCCTTTTGTACGTTCTGTCCTCTTCCGAACCGAGACAAATGGCCGCCATAAGGCGGCCATTTGTCTTGTTTTCTGTCCATCCCTCCCTCCTGCTCCCTCTTTCCTGCCCCGGATTTGATATTACATTTTTGTGTCTTATTTTTTATTTTGGTTTTTGTGTAATATCATATAAATTATGTAGGAATAGAATTCTTTTTTACCATCTGTCACAAACTTGAAAATATTTGACTTTTTCTCTTGCAACTGGGGCTGCCGTGCTTTACAATGAGCCAGCATGTTAAATTCGACCAATCCGGTAGAATTTACATAACTACAGTAAGAGAGGAAGATGGATCACCTTGAAGCGCACCCATCGTATGATCTCCGGCCTGCTCAGTCTGGCCATGACCGGCTCTCTGTGTGTGGGCTGGCTCCCTTCCGCCGCTGCCGCGGCAGAATCTGAAACCTCTTCCACAGAGGTGACCCAGGCCACCGGCTCTATCGGCCTGACTTTGACCTTTGCTCTGCCCCAGCGGGTGGACGAAGTGAAGGACCGCAACATTTATTTGACCCTTACCGGGAACGGCAAGAACATTGTCATTGACCTGGCTGCCGGCTCTGCCACCGGCGAGCAGGGACTGTCGGTCTCTGTAGAGGCACTGAACACCCAGGGCGCCCCCCTGACCACCGAGCAGCAGATGGGGGCCTATGAGGCGGTGGTCTCCGGCCTGCCTCTGGGGGAGTACACTATGATCGTCACCGGCCAAGGCTACACCGCCTGCTCCGCCCAGGTGACCCTTCAGGACTACTCCCAGCATGTGCTTATGAGCACTGACAATGGCACCTTCTCTCTGGGTGATGTAACCGGGGACGGGGTGGTGGACGCCGACGACCGCACCGCCCTGTCCGCCCAGCTGGGTAAGGCCGGGGAACTGGCTGTCTATGACCTGAACGGCGACGGGGTGGTGGACATCACCGACCTGTCCTATGTCAATAAAATGATGGACCTGGAGGCCGATCCCCGCATCCTGTCCACCACCGCCATCGTCTCCCCCACCGTGGACGAGAGCGCCGTGACCTTCACCGGGGGCTCTGCTGCCGACCTGTTCACCGGGGAGACCGCCGTCACGATGGCCCCGGCCGAGGGGCAGGAGGAGTTGTCTCTCCCCATCACCCTGGATAAGGCCACCGAGATGAGCGAGATTTCCATTGCCTCTCCCCACGGCACCGGCGCCATCCAGGCGGGCACCGCCCTGGTGGTGCTGGAGGATAATAGCACCATGGAGGTTCCTTTTGATGCCTCCGCCCCCGAAGGGGTCCACGCCATCAGCCGCGCCGCCGGTCAGAGCGTCATCTCCATCGACCTGGGCAAGAAGGTGGCGGTGAAGAAGGTGACCATCACTGTCACCAAGGTGGAGGGCCAGACCGGCGCCCCCACCTTCGCCACCGTCACCCAGATCGAGTTTCTCAAGGACATCGTGTCTGAGGAGGCCAAGGCGGACAACCAGGTGAAGAATCTGGCCGCCACCCCCGCCGATGGGGAGATCATCCTGGTGTGGGACAGCGTGAAGAACGTCACCGGCTACACCGTGTCCTACGGCACCAACAAGAACAGCCTGACCGAGACCCTGGCGGTGAGCACCAACAAGGCCACCGTCTCCGGGCTGAAGAACAACCAGACCTATTACTTCCAGGTCACTGCCACCAGCGGCGACTGGAGCGGCACCCCCTCCGCGGTGCTCTCCGCCGCTCCCGTCCCCGCCAGCGTCCCCGGCGCCCCCTCCAACATTCTGGCAGAGGGAGCCGACACCTCCCTGCGGGTGTCCTGGGGCAGCACCAAGGACGCCACCAAATACCAGGTCTACTACCGGGTGAAGGGCGAGGGCGACTTCATTGCCTGGGGCGGCAGCATCACCGGCACCAGCGCTGTTATCACTGGCCTCACCAACGGCACCGTCTATGAAGTGGCCGTGAAAGCGGGCAACCAGAAGGGCTTTGGTCCCTACTCCTCCATCGCTGAGGGTACCCCCAAGCGGGAGAACTTCCAGATGCCCGAGCTGCCTACCGACGGGCGCATTGACAACGGGGAGATCACCTCCATTGTCATGGCCGATCCGAGCAACACCGACAAGAAGCTCTGCCCCAACCTGGACATCACCACCGACCTGACCGACAACGATCCCAACACCTACTGGGTGGCCCAGGAGTGGTACCTCAAGAGCGACATCACCTTTACCTTCCGCCAGTCCCAGGACATGAACTACATGCTGCTGGTGCCCTACCTGGCCTCCACCCATAAAACCAAGATCAAGACCTATTCCGTGGTCCTCAAGGACGCGGAGGGGAGTGTTCTGCTGGATGTCACCTACCCCGCCCCCGCCGTCACCACCGGGAATTACCTGATCTTCTCCTTCCCCGAGGTCAAGGGCGTCAAGAGCCTGACCCTGAAGATGTACGAGGTGGAGGGCGGCGGCGGCCGGGTGAGCATCTCCGAGGTGGCCTTCTATCAGAGCGACACCCTGGCTGACGACATCGCCGGTCTCTTTACCGACGGGACCTTCACCGCGCTGAAGAGCACGGTGGAGCAGGCGGACATCACTTCCCTGAATGACCGGCTCATCGCCCTGGGCAGCTTCTACCTGGACAAGACCCGGCTCCAGGACGAGCTGGACCTGGCTCAGGACCTGCTGGATAAGGACCCGGACGCCCTGGGCCTGGTGAAGAACGACTTCCAGAGCCGCTCCGCCGCCGCCGATCAGGCCGCCGGCCAGACCGCCAGCGACCTGCAGCCCCTGGGCATTACCGCCGCCGCAGGCGCCACCGTGGCCATCTATGCCCAGCTGCCTGACGACGAGGCCGTTTATGTGGTGCCCACCCAGTTCTACGGCGAGTCCGGCGTGTGGAAGGGCACCCCCATCCAGCTGAAAAATGGCCGCAACTATATCACCATGCCCAAGATCGGCAATCTGTCCGACACCCGGGGCGGTATGCTCTACCTGACCTACGCCGGCAGCAGCCCCGAGGAGATCAAAGTGCAGGTCCGGGTGCTCCAGAACGCCTGGGAGATGCCGGTGCTGGAGCTGTCGGACTGGTACAATCTGAACGAGACCCAGCGGAAGGACGCCATCCGCGCCTATGTCCAGGCCCTCACCGCCTATGTGTCCTCCCTGCCCTCCTCCGGCCTGACCACCAATATCCGCAACGCCACCGAAATCTCCACCCCCAGTGTGCTCCTCTCCCTCCCCGCCGACCAGGTCCTCACCGGTCTGAAGGGGGTTGGCAACGATGAGGACAACATGGTCCAGGTGATGTATGACAACATTCTGGCCTGGGAGGAGGAGCTCTTCATCGCCAACAAGGTCCAGGGCATCATTGACTCCCACGACGCCCTGGAGAGCTACACCTACCCCATGACCACCCGTCAGAACATCCGCTACATGCGCATGTTCGCCGGCGCCTTTATGTACGCCGCCGGCAACCACGTGGGTGTGGAGTACGGCTCCACCGCCGCCCTGGTCCAGGGCAGGCCCACCTCCGCCACCGGCGCCGGCCAGGAAAACGGCCTGTTCGGCTGGGGCATCGCCCACGAGATCGGCCACAATATGGACAAGCTGGGCAAGGCCGAGTGCACCAACAACATCTACTCCCTGTTCCTCCAGGCCCCCCGGCGCCGCCAACAACGTATTTGTCCAGCTGGGTATGTACTGGCAGCTGCACCTGGCCTACGACGGGGCGGACGAGCCCCTGGCCTTCTTCAATGAATTCTTCAAGCTGTGGAAGGCCAATGAGTACAGCGGCTACACCTACGATGAGCGGGTGGCCCTCATCGCCTCCAAGGTGGCCGACCGGGACCTGACCGAGTTCTTCACCCGCTGGGGCATGACCCTGGGGGACAGCGCCAAGGCCATCCTGGACGACTACGCTCCCGAGACCCGGGCCATCTGGTACCTGAACGATTCCTCCCGGACCTATCGCCTGGGCAGCGGCACCGCCGCCGACGGCGCGGCCACTGTGTCCGCCGCCGTCCACGAATCCCAGGTGACCCTCACCATCAGCCACACCGACAGCGAGCACATCCTGGGCTATGAGATCCGCCGCAATGGCGCGGCCATCGGCTTCACCACCGGCACCACCTATGTGGACGACCTGGGTGCGGCCAACAACCTGGCCTACACCTACTCTGTGGTGCCCGTGGACAAGCTGGGCAACCTGGGCGCGGAGGCCCAGGCCGACCAGGTGCGGGTGGCCTACGACAAGGCCATTGACTCCGACCTGTACACCTTGGACCGCTCTGGCGATACCGTTACCATCACCATGAAAGGCGGCGCGTCCGTCCCCGTCACCGGCATCAAGGTCACCGGCGCCGGCCTCACCGGCTCCTACACCGTGAAGGTGAAGGCTGACCCCGAGGCGGAGGAGTGGACCACCGCCAAGACCGGCACCCTGTCCGACGACACTGTGGTGGCCTACTTCAACAAGCCCGGCGTGGATGCCGATGACACCCGCATCTGGACCTACGACGCCGCTGTGGTGGAGATCACCGGTATCCCCGAGGACGCCACCGTCCAGCTGCTGGACTACCCCGGCGACCGGGTGGACTTCTATGAGGGGGCCACCGTGGGCGTGCTCTCCCAGGAGTACCGGTACGGCGACGGTGCCGACGAGGTCATCCCCGCCGGCACCCTGGTGATTCTGGGCACCTACCGGGGCGACCCCACCTACAACACCGTGGAGATCGAGGCGGTGTACAACACCACCGGCGAGGCCGCCGAGGCCAACGGCGTCACCACCATCACCCGGCCCATGAACGGCTACGGCCTGCTCTTTGCCGAGATCACCTGGAGAGCGAGGAGGACCTGAACGCCCAGAGCGGCGTCACCGACCCCTACCCCCTGGAGATCCGGGCCAACTTCTACCGCACCGATGACCCCAACAGCGCCGACAGCAGGCGCTTGACCAGCCAGACCCTATGGATCAGCTTCCCCGCGGAGGATACCCTGCCTGCCATTGAGCTGACTGGCAGCGCCAACTGAGAGAAGGAGATCGAATGTGAAAAAACACAAGCTTTTGTCCCTGCTGATGGCCATGGTCCTAGCCGTCACCACCCTGGTCCTCCCCGCCTCGGCGGCGGGAGGGCCCCGGCTGGTGACCTCCGGCCAGGCCGCCGCCAGCCAGAGCGTGGGCTTTACCGGCCTGTCCGTCAACTGCCAGAGCCTTCAGGTGACCTTTACCCTGTCCGAGCCCTCCGGCAGCTATGACTTTGCCGTGGACAGCGACCTGGCCGCCCTGCCGGGCGCATACACCACCTGGCAGCAGGATCAGACCAGCGGCACCGTCACCGTCTACGTCACCCTCAAGTCGGGCGTCCTCACCCAGAGCGGTTCCCTCATCCTGGGCACCATCTCCTCCACCGGCGGCTCCGCCTTCACCGTGAAGTCCGCCAGCGGCATGAAGCTGCTGGGGTCTGACTACAGTGAGACCACCTACGACTCCGTCAGCCAGAGCAGCGCCACCGGCGGCGTCACCACCTGGCCCATTACCATCGCCGACACTGCCAGCGGCCGGGTGACCGCCAGCTCTGCCCGAGCGGTGCCGGGGCAGCTCATTACCCTCACCGCCCTGCCGGAGAGCGGCTATACCCTGGACAGTCTCACCGCCGGCGACGGCACCGGCAAGGCCCTGTCCCTCACCTCCGCCGGCAGCGGCAAGTACACCTTTGTCATGCCCGCCTCCCCTGTGGCCGTCCGGGCTTCCTTCGTCCTGAACGGCCAGCCAGCCAGCCCCTTCACCGACGTGCCCGCCGGTAGCTGGTACTACGACGCGGTGTGTTACGTCTATGAGGCCGGCCTGATGGGCGGTACCGGCAACGGCCAGTTCTCCCCCGCCCTCACCACCAGCCGGGGCATGATCGTCACCATTCTCTACCGGCTGGAGGGCAGCCCCGCCGTGTCCGGCTCCGCCGTCTTCTCCGATGTGGCCCCGGGCCAGTGGTACGCCGACGCGGTGGAGTGGGCCAGCGCCAACGGCATTGTCACCGGCTACGGCGCAGGCAAGTTCGGCCCCAACGACACCATCACCCGGGAGCAGATGGCGGCCATTCTTTACCGCTACGCCGCCTACAAGGGCTGCGATGTCACCGGTCAGGCCGACCTGACCGGGTATGCCGACGCCGGTCAGGTGTCTTCCTACGCCGTGGGCCCCATGGCCTGGGCGGTGGACGCCGGCCTCATCGGCGGCACTTCCTCCGCCACCCTCTCCCCCCGCGGCTCCGCCACCCGGGCCCAGGCCGCGGTGATCCTCACCCGGCTGTGCCAGAGCCTGGCCGGCTGAGGTCCTTACTCTAAGCCCCCCGGCTGTCCCATCAGGACAGCCGGGGGCTGCGCATTTTTGCCGGGACGGGGGCTTCCTTAAGCTTTCCTTAATCTCCTGAAGACTTTTTGCTCCGCCTTGACCGGCCAAAACCCGGGTGCTATCATACCAGTGTACTGAGGCGATTCATACACTTATCCGCCCATTTTGCCCGTCTCCAGGCCAAATGACCCGGCCATCACCGGCCCAAGGAGGTTGACCATGATCACCCTGAATCACCGCGGCCCCCGGCCCATCTACGAACAGGTGCGGGACGGCCTGCGGCACCTGATCGTCACCGGCGCCCTGCTGCCCGACGAAAAGCTGCCGTCGGTCCGCACTCTGGCCAGCACCCTGGCCATCAACCCCAACACCATCCAGCGGGCCTACGAGGCCCTGGAGCGGGAGGGATATCTCTACACCCTCTCCGGCCGGGGCACCTTCGCCGCCGCCGGACGCAGGTCCGACCCCCAGCGGCAGCAGGAGCTGCTCTCCCAGTTTGACGCCGCCGCCGCGGAGCTCCTCTTCCTGGGCATGACGGCGGAGGAGCTGGCCGCCCGGCTTCGGACCAGGAAGGAGGAGCAAGCATGATCCAAGCACAAGGTCTCATCAAGCGCTTTGACGGGTTCGCCGCCCTGGACGGGCTGGACCTGACCATCCCCACCGGGTCCATCTACGGGCTGGTGGGCCCCAACGGCGCGGGCAAGTCCACCTTCCTGCGCCACCTCACCGGGGTGTTCCGGCAGGACGCCGGTTCCCTCACCATGGACGGCCAGCCCATCTTTGAAAACCCCGCCGCCAAGGTCCGGCTGGCCTCCATCCCCGACGACTTCTACTACTTCATGGCCGCCACCGTGCGGGACATGGCCCGCTTTTACCGTGGCTTCTACCCCCGGTTCGACCAGAAGCGCTACGAGGCCATACGGGACGCCTTCCCCGCCCTCAGCGACCGCTGCCCCATCCGGCGCATGTCCAAGGGCATGCAGAAGCAGGCCGCCTTCTGGCTGACCCTGTGCTGCCGGCCGGATTACCTTATCCTGGATGAGCCGGTGGACGGCCTGGACCCGGTGATGCGCCGTCAAGTCTGGTCCCTCCTCATGGGGGATGTGGCGGAGGGCGGCACCACGGTGGTGGTCTCCTCCCACAACCTGCGGGAGCTGGAGGACGTGTGCGACCATGTGGGCATTCTCAACCACGGAAAGGTGCTCATCGAGCGCTCCCTGGATGAGCTCCAGGGCAGCGTGGTGAAAATGCAGGTGGTCTTTGAGGTGGGCCAGGTGCCCGACTTCAGCCAGAAGGTCAACGGGCTGGATATCCTCCATGTATCCAACATCGGACGCATCCACACCATTATCGTCCGGGGGGGCGCCACCGATGTGACCAACCGCCTGGCCATGTTCAGCCCCATCCTCATGGAGGCCCTGCCCCTTACCCTGGAGGAGATCTTTATTTACGAGCTGGGAGGTGAAGACTATGCGGTCAAAGACATCCTTCTTTAACCCCACTCTCTTCTGGAAAAACATCACCCGCTTCTGGCCCATCTGGGCCAGCTATCTGGTGATCTGGTTCTTCCTTATCCCCCTCTCCCTCATGCTCACCGACAATGACTACAGCACCTACAGCGGCCTGGTCTCCTCCTCCCAGGGGCATTTCGCCCTGGTGACTGTGCTCAGGCTGACCCAGACCACCGTCCCTGCCCTGTGCCTGGTGTACGGCCTGATCTCTGCCATGGCCCTGTTCTCCTACCTGTTCCAGGGCCGGGCGGTGAACCTGATGCACGCCCTGCCCATCCGGCGGGAGGGGCTGTTCCTCACCAACTACCTCTCGGGCCTGGCCTTCACCCTGGCGCCCGCCCTGGCGGTGGCCCTTATCACCCTGGTGGCGGAGATTACCCTGGGGTGCACCGCCCTGTACTCCCTGGGCATCTGGCTGCTGATCCAGGTGTGCTGCACCCTCTTTTTCTTCTCCTTTGCCGTGTTCTGCGCCATGTTCACAGGAAATCTGCTGGCCCTGCCGGTGTTCTACCTCATCCTCAATTTCCTGGCCCTGGGGCTCTACTACCTGTGCGACCTGGTGCTGGCCACCTTTGTGTTCGGTATGTCCTCCATCAGCGGGGCGGTCTTCACCGCGGCCTCCCATCTCTCCCCGGGGGCGTACCTGTGCTTTATGAATCCCGCCTCGGTGGATGTGGACTTCAACGTCAACCACTCCCCCCTCTCCCCCTCCACCCAGAATATCCTGTCGGTGACCTTCCAGGGGGTGCCCATCTTCCTGTGTTACGCCGGGGTGGGCCTGGTGCTGGCCGTCATCGCCCTGCTCCTCTACCGGGCGCGCCGCTCCGAGCGGGCGGGGGATCTGGTGTCCGTGGCTCCGGTTCGACCGGTGTTCCAGTACGGAGTGGCCCTATGCGCCGCCCTGGCCCTGGGCACCCTGCTCTACCACACCTTCCTCCAGATCGTGCCCCACAACGGCTGGTCCATGCTCCTCTTCCTCCTGATCGGAGGCGCTCTGGGGTATACCGTGGCGGCCATGCTGCTGAAAAAGACCTTCCGGGTGTTTTGCTCCCGGTTCTTCCTGGGGCTGGCCGGGCTGGCTGTGGTGCTCACCGGCGGCATCGCCGCCATGGAGCTGGACCTCACCGGCTTTGAGCGCTGGGTCCCCGCCTCCAGTCATGTGTCCGCCGTGGTGGTCAACGCCTCGGGCATGCTGGGCAGCAACCTGGTCTTTGAGGACGAGGAGGACATCCAGGCCGTCCTCCAGGTGCACCAGAGCATTGTGGATCTGCGCCAGGAGATCCAGGAACAGCTGGAGGACAACTACACGGAGTTCTACCTGGACCTCCAGTACACCATGGAGGACGGCCGGGTGGTCAAGCGGTCCTACCAGGTCCCCTCCTCCACCCACCCCGCCCTGGTGCAGCTGACCCAGCAGGTGGCGGATTTTCTCAACTCCCCCGGCAGCGTGGCCGCGGCCTACAGCCCCCTCTTCCAGAGCGAGGACCCCCTGCGCACCATCGAGATCAATTTCTACGACCTGGGAGAGGACTATCTCTTCAGCGGGGAGGACGCCCAGATGCTCTCTCAGGCATTGAAGGAGGACATCCAGGCCGGGCGGATCCGGGTGGCCTACACCGGCCAGAGCCCCACCTACTACTCCATCCTTCTGACCCTGGAGTATGCGGACAGCAGCGCTCCCGACGCCATCCAGGATCTCTACCTCCAGCCTGACGCCCAGTCCACGCTGGAGGCCCTGGAGACCCTGGGCCTTGGGGAGAGCGTGGACACCTCCTTCTCACAATCGTCATAACACGCTCTGCCGCCCCGGGCCTGCTGGCCCGGGGCGGTTGCATTTTCTTCCTGTTTTCTCTATACTGGTGGTACCCATCTGAGAGGAGCGATACCATGACCCGTCTCACCATTCCCGGCCCCGGCGGCTACCCTATCCCCTGCGTCCACACCATCCGGGGGGATGAAAGGGTGGTGCTCATCATCTGCCACGGCTTCGGCAGCAGCAAAGAGAGCCCCACGGCCGCCATGCTCTCCCAGGCTCTCCCCGCCCTTGGGGTGGGTACCCTGGCCTTCGACTTCCCCGCCCACGGGGACAGCCCGGTGGACGGGGACGCCCTCACCCTGGAAAACTGCGTGGCCGACCTGGCGGCGGCGGAGGCGCTGGCCCTCACCCTGGCCCCCGGGTGCCGTCCGGTCTACTTCGGCTCCAGCTACGGGGCCCTGGTCACCCTGCTCTACCTCTCCACCTGCCCCCACCGGGGGGAGGCCGCCCTGTTGCGCTCCGCCGCGGTGGAGCCGGTGCCCCTGTTCGTGGGCAGCCGCACGCCGGAGCAGCAACGCCAGCTGGACAGTCAGGGGTTTTACCAGTTCGACTTCCACTACCCCCGGCCTTTGAAGCTCACCCGTCCCTTTTTCCGGCAGCTGGAGGAGTACGACCCCTTCCGGCTGTGGAAGCCGGGCTGTGCCCGGCTGGAGATGGTCCACGGGGATGCCGACGTGGTGGCCCCCCTGGCGGCGGCGGAGCTCTTTGCCGCCCACTCCGGGGCCCGTCTCACGGTGATCCCCGGCGGGGACCACCGCCTGAGCATCCCCGGCGCCCCGGAGAAAGTGCTGGAACTGACAAAAGCCCTGGTGCTGGATGAAAAAATCCAGACCAGAGCGGGCAGCGGCACTTGCCGCTGACTTTCTGAAGCCCCACTTCCCCGAAAGGCGGTTCTTTCCGTGAGGACGCCATCCGGGAGGAGAGTCCCAACGCCCGGCTGCGGAGCCGGTGGGGATGCCGCTGCTCCCGGAGCAGGAACTAAGGAGGTAACCAAAGCCGATGATTCAAGATATCTGCAAAGACGAAGCCTTTCTGGCCCAAAGAGCGGAGGTGGCCACCCCCGATGACCTCCAGATCGCCGCAGATCTCCTGGAGACCCTGGAGCATCACAAGGAGGGCTGCGTGGGTATGGCGGCCAACATGATCGGCTGCAACAAGCGCATCATTGCCTTTGACAACCAGGGCGAATATATGGTCATGTTCAACCCGGAGATTGTCAAAAAGTCCGGACCCTATGACGCCCAGGAGGGCTGTCTCTCCCTCGCTGGCATCCGCCCTGTCAGGCGCTGGCAGTCCATCAAGGTGCGCTGGCAAAACGAGAAGTTCCAGGAGCGCCTCAAGACCTTCACGGGCTGGACGGCCCAGATCATCCAGCACGAGATCGACCACTGCGAGGGGGTCCTCATATGAAAAAGTGCAGGATCACCGTGATGCGCGTCACCCGGTATGAGGACCTGATGGCCCAGTATGAAAACCCAATTCCCCACGCCTGTGATATGGAGGTGGGGCAGGTCTTTGTGGCCAACGGCTGGGAGAAGCCGGAGGGCTTTTGTCAGAGCGCCTGGGACACCCTCTCCCCCTTTGTGCTGGCGCTGAGCCACGGGGGAGAAAACTTTTACGACGGCTGGATGAAAAACCCAAGGTCCGCCATGCTCTCCTGCAACGACGGGTTCCGCCCGGTGAGCTTTCTGGTGGAGGCCCTGGAGGAGAACGCGGAATAAGGAGGAGAGGGCATGTTTGAAAACAAAGTAGCTGTGGTGACCGGCGGTGCCAGAGGCATCGGAAAGGCCATTGCGGATGAATTCCGCAGAGAAGGGGCACAGGTGTGCGTCATCGACCTTTTGGAGAATGACTGTTTTGTGGGGGACCTGGCGGACAAGGCGGTGCTGGAGTCCTTCGCCGCCAAGGTGGTGGCGGACCACGGCCATGTGGATTTCCTCATTAACAATGCCCTGCCCCTGATGCGCGGCATTGATGGGTGCACCTATGAGGAGTTCAACTATGCCCTGCGGGTGGGGGTAACCGCTCCCTTTTACCTCACCAAGCTTTTCACCCCCCACTTTGCCCCCGGGGCGGCCATCGTGAACATCTCCTCCTCCCGGGACCGGATGAGCCAGCCCCAGACCGAGAGCTACACTGCGGCCAAAGGCGGTATCTCCGCCCTGACCCACGCCCTGGCGGTGAGTCTCGCCGGCCGGGTGCGGGTGAACTCCATCTCCCCAGGGTGGATCGACACGGATTACACCGTTTACCAGGGCCCCGACGCCGTCCAGCAGCCCGCCGGCCGGGTGGGCAACCCCCTGGACATCGCCCACATGGCGCTCTACCTCTGCTCGGACAAGGCGGGCTTCATTACCGGGGAGAATATCTGCATCGACGGGGGCATGACCCGCCAGATGATCTACCACAACGACTTTGGCTGGACGCTGCAAGGCGCCAGGGAAGACTGACCCCTGTTGGGAGCAAGGAGTGCGTGTTATGTTTGGACCGAACCCGGATGCTGTGCACCCCAACGAAAACATACCCAGCGTCTGCTACATCAAAAACGTCATTACCCGCCCGAATATTGTGGTGGGAGCGTACACCTATTATGACGACGCGGCCACCGGCGGCACGGACTTTGAGGCCCATGTGACCCACCACTATGCATTCATTGGGGACAGACTCATCATCGGGAAGTTCTGCGCCATCGGAAAGGGCGTGGAGTTTGTGATGAACGGGGCAAACCACCGCATGGCCTCGGTCTCCACCTATCCCTTCAATATCTTCGGCCACGGGTGGGAGAAGTGCACCCCCACCCTGGAGGAACTGCCCCTCAAGGGCGACACCGTGGTGGGGAACGACGTATGGCTGGGGCAGAACGTCACCGTCCTGCCCGGCGTCCACATCGGTGACGGCGCCATCATCGGAGCCAACTCCGTGGTGGCCGCAGATATCCCACCCTATACCGTGGTGGCGGGGAATCCCTGCCGTGTGATCCGTCCCCGCTTCGACCAGGAGCTGACAGACTACCTGTTGGAGCTCCGGTGGTGGGATTGGGAGCCGGAAAAGATTTTTCGCAACCTGGAAGCTTTGTGCAGCGGCGATTTGTCCAAGATCCGCCGCATCAAGCCGTGATGGGAGGAACACCCATGAAACTTGCCATTCTCTCCGATACCCACGGCCTGCTGCGGCGGTCGGTGGCGGAGCATCTCAAGACCGCCGACGCCATTCTCCACGGCGGCGACATCAACAAGCCGTCCATCGTGGACCAGCTCAGGCAATACGCCCCCCTCTACATCGTCCGGGGCAACAACGACAGAGAGTGGGCGGAGGCCATCCCCCACCACCTCACCGTCACCCTGGAAGGCGTAACCTTTTTCATGGTCCACAACAAAAAGGAGGTCCCTGGGGACCTCTCCGGGGTGGATGTGGTGGTGTTTGGCCACTCCCACAAATATGTACAGGAAGAAAAAAGCGGTATGCTATGGCTCAATCCCGGCTCCTGCGGTCCCCGGCGGTTCCACCAGGAGATCACCATGATGATGGCGGAAATCACGGACGGAGCTGTCCGGGTGGAAAAGGTCCTCATCCCCCACCAGGTGCCGTAATGGAACTGGGACTGACCTTTCCCCTCCAACGGTTTCTGAAGATGAAACCGCCCGCCTATGGCAGGGAGCCGGACCGGCGTTTTTGCTGGGATCTCCATGTCATCCAACTGCGGGGGCGCAGATGCCTGCTGGCAGTCCACTGCCACAGCCGCTACACCTTTGTCCGCTATGATGTATCCCCGCTCCAGTGGGCGGACCTTCCGGGGCTGTTCCACCAGGGGCTCCTGGAGAGCTTCGCCGCCGCCGGATTTGCCCGTTCCCAGACGGAGGACTATCTCCGGCGGGCTGGCGGCGCGGAACTGACCCGCACCCACGGCCGCCGGGAGGTGGCCTTTCTCAACCGGGCGTGGGAGGATGTGCTCTCTCTGGACCTGTGCCTGGACACGGCCAGCCAGGCCCAGCCCCTGCTGGACCACGCCGTGAATACCAGGCAGGGACGGTGCGCCGGTTTTGCCGGATTGGGGACAGGGCTGGAGCGGATAACTGCCGCAATCCTTTAAGTCCTCCCGGGTGCTTTGCTGTTTCCCCCTTTAAATCCCTCTTTTTGTGGTGATAGCCGTGTTTTTCATGATACAATGGGGAGCAAAAGTACCACACCAGGCTGCCATCCTAATCCGGTAATTTTGGTGTTGACATTTTGCATCTGTGCGCATATACTGTTCATATCAAAAATTATTGATGTGAGGTGACAGCATGGAACACTCTTACCAGGAGCAGGCCAAGGTATTCAAGGCCCTCTGCGACCCCAAGCGAATCGCGATTCTGGGGCAGCTGCGAAGCGGCGAAAAATGCGCCTGTGTTTTGCTGGATGCGCTGGACCTGACTCAATCCGGGTTGTCCTATCATATGAAGATCCTCTGCGAGTCAAAAATTGTTTCCAGCCGCCCTGAGGGAAAGTGGACCCATTACCGCCTGGACCCCTCCGGGCGGGATGCCGCTGTCCGGCTCTTGCAGGAACTGACCACACCCGACAGTGAACAGCCCGGCTGTTGTCACTGCGGCAAATAAACGCCATCCAGGGCCGGTGGCGTTTTATTTGGCAAAACACATTAAAATATTTTGATCTATTGCATGAAGTGAGGTCTTTTTATGGGTGTCTGGAATTTTATTCAGGACCAGGTGTTGGGCATGAAATGGCTCAATGACGTCATCGGTATGGGGCTGTCTGCCCTGGGGCTGGATATCAGCGGGCGCATAGGCGGCAGCGTCCAGTTTTTCCTCTACGATGTTGTGAAGATCACAGTGCTGCTCTGTGTGCTGATTTTCGTCATCTCCTATATCCAGAGCTATTTCCCACCGGAGCGCAGCAAGCGCATTCTGGGGGGGGTTCACGGAATATGGGCCAACCTTATCGCCGCTTTGCTGGGCACGGTGACCCCCTTTTGCTCCTGCTCCTCTATCCCTCTGTTCATTGGGTTCACCAGTGCCGGGCTGCCCCTGGGAGTAACCTTTTCCTTTCTGATCTCCTCCCCCATGGTGGACCTGGGAAGCCTGGTGCTGTTGATGAGCATTTTCGGTATCCGGGTGGCGGTCATCTATGTGATTTTGGGACTGGTGATCGCTGTAGCAGGTGGAACCACGATCGATAAGCTGGGCATGGAGAAGTATGTGGAGCGCTTCGTCCTCTCGGCGGGGAGCGTGGATATCGAATCTCCCGACCTGACCCGGCGGGACCGCCTGCTCTACGCCAAGGAGCAGATGCTGGGCACATTCAAGAAGGTTTTCCCCTATATTTTGATTGGCGTAGGCATCGGTGCGGTAATCCACAACTGGATTCCGGAGCGCTGGATCGAGATGGTACTGGGCAGCAGCAATCCCTTCGGCGTGCTCCTGGCCACCGTGGTGGGCGTACCCATGTATGCGGATATTTTCGGGACCATCCCTGTGGCGGAGGCGCTGCTGGGCAAAGGCGCCCAATTGGGTACGGTGCTGGCCTTCATGATGGCGGTTACCACCCTGTCCCTGCCCTCTCTCATCATGCTGCGCAAGGCTGTGAAGCCCAGGCTGCTGGCTGTGTTCATCGGCGTGTGTACTGTGGGCATCATTTTAGTGGGATATCTCTTTAACGGGTTCCAATTTATTTTGATTTAACAGGAGGTTTTTGGTATGGGACTGTTTGGAAGAAAGAAGAAGGAGCAATCCAACTGCTGCTGCAACGGCAGCTGCACCCCTCAGCAGATGGCGCAGGCTGAAACCATGAAAACGGCTGCCGGTATCAAGGTGCTGGGCTCCGGCTGCGCCAAGTGCAATGCCCTGGAGGATGCCGCCCGGGCCGCCCTGGCGGAGTTGGGCATGGATACTGCCATCGACCATGTGACTGATTTTGCCCAGATCGCCGCCTATGGCGTCATGACCACACCGGCTCTGGTGGTGGACGGCAAGGTAGTGTCCTACGGGAAGGTTCTGAACAAGGATGAGGCCGTGGCGCTGATCCGGAAAGCCAGAGGTCTGGTATGAACCGGCGACCCAAAGTGGTCTTCCTCTGTGTCCACAACTCCTGCCGCAGCCAGATGGCGGAGGCGCTGGGCAAAAAGCTGGCGGAGGACGTGTTTGAAAGCTTTTCTGCCGGCACCCAGCCCGGCGCCCGGATCAACCCCGACGCGGTGCGTCTGATGAAACAGGTCTGGGGCATCGATATGGAGCAGACTCAGTACAACAAATCCCTGTCCCAGCTGCCGGAGATAGATATTGTGGTCACCATGGGCTGCAATGTCCAGTGCCCGACCTTCCCCTGCTCTCACCGGGAGGACTGGGGTCTGGAAGACCCCAGCGGCAAAGCGGACAGCGAATTTCTGGCTGTTATGGCCCAGATTGAGAAAAAGGTGCTTGATCTGAAAGACCGCATTGAGGCAGGTACCCTGTAATCATCATACCCCCCATGCTGTGTCTGCAGTGTGCAGGCACAGTATGGGGGGTGTATTGTCTTTATAAAAAATGTTCTCCGCCTTGTTGACCAGCAGGGGGCAGCGCTTTGCAAAGGGCATCTGCGTCACATGGGTTCGGGGCATATCTCTCCTCCTCTCCCGGGCCCATCCTTGTGCGCGGTCGGATTAGCCGCCCGGGCAGCCTGCATTTTTGTTTGGGCGGAAAAACTTCCCAAGCCCGGCCCTCTGGTCATTGACCGGAGGGGGTCAGTCATGGTACCCTAACAATAGGAAGTACACCCTCAGTGGGAAAGGAGCTTATTATGACATACCAAGAAATGTTTTCCAAAGCGCGGGGCATGCTGGCAGGCGCGGATGTCAGCGGCATCCGGGAACACCTGGCCTACCAGTTCAATATCACCGGAGAGGCCCAGGGTGTCTTTTACATCGAGGTGAAGGACGGCGCCCTTCAGGTGGAGCCCTACGAGTACCAGGACCGGGACGCCCTGTTCACCTGCTCTGCGGACACCCTCTTCAAGCTGGCCAGCGGCAAGACCGACCCGGTGGGGGCTGTGCTGCTGGGCAAGCTGAAGGTGGAGGGGAACATCGACAAAGCCCTGAAGCTCAAAGCCATCATCGCCTCTGTCTGACCTCGGGGACACTTTCCGGCGCCCCGGACTGCCGCCCCCCTATTCTATACCAGCCACGAGATTGCGAGGTGCTGCAGATGAAAAAAGCGGCTTTGTGCCTGCTATGCTGCCTGCTGCTGGCGGGGTGTACCCCGCCCTCCGACCCCAATGTAGACGTCCCCAGGCCCTCCTCCAGTTCCGCCTCTGACGGGCGGGATGCCATCCCCTTCGGGGAGGGGGAGCTCTACGCGGCGGCATACCTGGGCTATCTGGAGATGGAGGACCTGGATTTTTACCAGGCGCGCTATCTGGACGGCCGGGAGCCCCCGGTCCACTACTTCTCCGCCGGGGAGTTCTACCTGGTGATCCCCCGGTATGAGGGCACCGCCCTCTCCCTCTACCACAACGACATCAACACCCAGGGCTCCACCCTGGTGTACCAGGACCCGGACTGCGGGCCCTTCATCATCCAGTGCAACGTCAGCGACATCTTCCCCGACGCCACCATCCGCCTGACCTATGGAGAAGAGAGCGTGGAGTTCTCCCCCTACATCTCCCTGCGGGACGGCTCGGTGGAGATCGGCCCGGGCTGCCTCCTGGCGGCGGAGGACGCCGGGGCATGAGACCGCAGATAAAGCAGCCTCCCTCCCGCGCCTGGGAGGGAGGCTGCTTTGTTTTATTATCTTGGTCTCCGCCGCGGGCCCCCAGAGCGGGGCGGCGGCAGGGTACGCCCCTGTTCCATGTCGTAGAGGCGCACAAAGTGGGCCATCTGCCCTCCGCTCTCCAGGCAGCGCAGCAGGATCTCTCCGCAGGCCCGGCTGTCACTGCCGGCATGGTGGTGGTCCAGCTGGAGGCCCAGGTGGCCGCACAGGGTGTTCAGCCGGTGGTTGGGCAGGCCGGGCATCAGGCGGCGGCTCATCTGGCAGGTGCAGGCGTAAGCTACCGTGGTGTGCCAGGGGATGCCGTAGTGCCTCAGGCATTTGGAGAGGACCGACATGTCGAAGGGGGCGTTGTGGGCCACCAGCAGGCCGCTGTCCAGAATGGGGCGGATCTCCTCCCACACCGCGGGAAAATTGGGCTTACCCGCCACCAGCTCCGGGCTGATCCCCGTGAGGGCCACATGAAAGGGGTCAAAGTGGGTCTCCGGGTCCACCAGGGTGTAATACTCCTCCGCAATGGTCCCCCCCTCCACCACCGCGATGCCGATGGCGCTCATGCGGTGGTTGGCACTGTTGGGGGTCTCCACGTCAAAGGCGATGTACCGCTCTCTCACGGCGTCCCCTCCCCCCGTCCCAGCCGCTCCAGGATCTCTTTGTCGGCCGGGCAGAAATCGTACTGGGGGATCTCCTCCACCGTGATCCACCGGATGTCGTTGTGCTCCAGCTTCTGGGGGACGCCCCGGGCAATGGATGCGTGGAAGAGGGTCAGGTGGACAGTGAGGTCCGGGTAGGTGTGGGTGACCTCCAAAAAGACCTCCCCCACCGCCACGGTGACCGCCAGCTCCTCCCGGCACTCCCGGATGAGGGCCTCCTGCCGGGTCTCCCCCGGCTCCACCTTGCCCCCCACGAATTCCCACAGCAGCCCCCGGGCCTTGTGGGCCGGGCGCTGGCAGATCATGAATTTCTCCCCCTCCCAGATGAGGGCGGCCACAACTTCTGTCATATTCTCTGTCCTCTCTCCTCAGGTCGTGCAATGGGCAGTCCCTTATGGTATGATAAAAGCGCCGCGGGGCGGCGCCGGCACACTCTATGATACCCCCTGCCGCCCCTGAAATCAACCGGGAATGGCCCCGGGCCCCGCCGAACTTCCCCCGGGGTTTTGTTGCGAGGTGTCTGTATGAACCCTGACGAACTGCTGTTTTTTGACCCCATGCCGGGGGCTCTGCCCCTGTACCGCGCCCTGCGGCAAAAGCTGCTGGACCAGTGCCCCGACACCGCCGTCACCGTCCAGAAAACCCAGATCACCTTCAAGGCCCGGTACGGCTACGCCTTTGTCTCTCTGCGCCGCATCCGGGGGTGTCCCCCGGTATTTCTCATCCTGACCCTGGGCCTGGGACGCCGGCTGGACTCCCCCCGGGTGGCCATTGCGGTGGAGCCCTACCCCAACCGCTGGACCCACCACTTCATCCTCTCGGAGGAGGAGCAGCTGGATGAGGCGCTCATGGCCTGGCTCCAGGAGGCCCACGATTTCGCCCTGGCCAAATGACATGGAATACCCGGACGATCTGAACCGGTGCAGTACACATGGACTGTATCACCCCCCTTGGGCAGGGAGCACTATTGTGCTGCAAACGCCAGAAGCAACAACCAAAGAAAGGTGATAATGTTTCGTATATATCTGGTTTGTATCCCTTGTCGCCCCAAAGCAGAGCCGCGGACGTGTAAACACGCCCGCGGCTCTTGCCTCATGTTAGGTGCCGGATCGGTTTCCCTCAGCCCACGACCACCTTGATAAAGTTGTGGATGATGGTGGCCATCTGGGCTCTGGTCGCCGTGTTCTGGGGAGCAAAGATGTTGTTCCCGATGCCGGAAATCAGGCCCTCGCTCTGGCAGTACAGGATGCCCGTCTTGGCCCAGGCGGCCACGTCGCCGCTGTCGGCAAAGGTCAGCTCGGTGTCCATCTCCTGGGGCACCACGCCCATCATCACCGCGAAGCGATAGAGCATGGTAGCCATCTGCTCCCGGGTGATCAGGTCCTCAGGCCCGAAGGTCCGGTGGCCGTAGCCGTTGATGATGCCGTTCTCGGCGGCCCAGTCCACGTACTTGCCATAGTAGGCGTTGTAGTTGCAGTCGTCAAAGTCGTGCTCGCCGTCCTGGATCTGGATGCCGAAGCTGCGCTCGTAGAGGCGGCCCAGCACCGTGGCAAACATGGCTCTGGTGACGCTGTTGTTGGGGGCAAAGAGGCTGTCGGTAATGCCCACCAGGATCTCCCGGTCCGCCACAAAGTCGATATACTCCTCGCCCCAGTGGCCGGGCACATCGTCAAGGGTCTTGTGATTCTCGGTGAAGAGCACCTCCACGCCCTCAGGCGCAATGTACTCGCCCTCGTCCCAGGTGCCGTCGCCGTCGGCGTCATAGGCAAAGCCGATGAACACCTTGTTGCCGTTGGAATCCAGGTAGTAGGGCAATCCGGAATTCTCGCCGAACTGCGCGGCCACGATGGTGTTGGCATAGACTTCATACGTACCGCCGCTGGTGAAGGTCACACCGTTGACGGTCAGGGTCGTGAGAAGCTCGCCCTCCGCGGGCTCCGCCGTGATGGTGAGGACCGTGCCGGCCTTCACCACGTCGCCGCTGGCAATCTCCTTGCCGTTTGCGGTCACATGGAGCTTTCCGTTTCCGCTCACATGGAGTTCAACCGTGTACTCGCCGCTGGGGGATACGCCGCCGGGGCCAGCAGGGCCGGCAGGACCCTGGGGTCCCTCGGGACCGGTGGGAATCTCGCCGCTGTACTCGAACTCAGCGGTGATGACCACGGGCTCGGTGCCCACGGTACAGGTTCCGTCGCTGCCCACGGTAGTACCGGTGACGGTAAAGGTCTCGAGGCTATAATCGGTGTTGGGGACTGCCTTGACAATCAGCGTCGTGCCCACGGGGACATACTGGCCGTTGGAGACCGCGGTGCCGTCCGCCAGGGTCACGCTGATGGTGCCGCCGGTGGAATTCCAGCTCACCGGCACCTCCGCCACGGCAAAGACACACTGGATGTGGTTGCTCTTCTCCGCGTTCACGGTGTAGCTCACATAGCTGCTGAGAGCATTCATGTAGTCCGCGCCGCCGGCGGTGAGGGAGCCAAGCTCGTAGTGGGCGTCGGGGATGACCATAATGGTAAGGGTCGTGCCCACAGGCACAAGCTGGCCGTTCGTCACCGGGTCGCCGTCGCTGTCCAGGATGGTGAGGGTGCCGTTTGCGGGATCGTTGAAGGTCACCACGCACTTCTGCGCGTCAAACACGGCGGTGACGGTGAGGTCGCTGTTGAGGGTGACGGTGTAGGTGCCGCTTCCATCGTCCGAGCCGCCGGGGACGCCGATGGTGTTTACCGCAGAACCGTCCGCAGCCTTGGCCGCGATGGCGAGAACGCTGTCCACGGCCATGGTGTAGGTGCCGGCGGTGTAGTCGGCGCCGTTGATGGTGACAGTACCACTGCCGCTGCCCAGGATATCGATGGTGACCTCGTACTCGCTGCGGGCGAATTCCGCGTCCAGGGTTACATCATCAGTTACGGTAAAGGTAGTAGCCGTCAATTCCACCCCGCCAACAGTCAGCTTCTCCACATCGAAGTGCTCCTCAGGCGTGGCCACGATGGTCAGCTCGCTGCCTGCAGGCACCATGGCGCCGCTGAGCAGCTGCACGCTGTTCCAGTAGACCTCCAGGGTGCCGTTGGTGACGGCTCCGATGGTGACGGTATGATAGGTGGTCACAGTCTCCGCCACAAAGGGGCTGGTCATTGTGGTGAAGTCAAGGTTCGCGTCCACGCCGGTGATGGTGACCACGCAGGCATTGCCGCTCATGGACAGGCTGTACACCGCATTGGACCCGGCAGCCGCCAGGACCGTATTCATCTCGTCTGCCAGGATATTGTAGTTCACGGTGTATCCATCTTCGGGAGTGAAGGTGAGGCGGGCGGTGCCGCCGTTGGCCATCTGCACCGCGTCGGTGCCGGGCTCCAGATCTGCATCAGGTACATCCTTGCTGATGCCATCGGGGACGTACCCAGCCATGCCGGCACCCTCCGCAACAGTCACAGAAGGATCAGCCTCGTTTTCGTGGGTGAAGGAGGCCGGTACAGTCACCGTGAGCAATTCGGCAGTCTGGGTAAAGACCGCCTTCACCTCCACGCTCTCGGTGAGGGCGTCGATGGTGTAGGTGTAGTTCCGGTCCGTCTCGTTCCAGGTGGGCGTGACCTGCGTGCCGTTCACCGTAATGGCGGAGAGGATATAATCCTGCCCCGGCGTGACGGTGAAGTCCACCCGGGAGCCGCCGCGGATGCTCTCGCTGCCGCTGATGGTTCCGTTGAACTGGTCGCTGCCGATGGTGAGGCTGTAGCTGGCTTCCAGTGTGCCGCTGCCCTCGGTGGCGAGGGTCACATCGTAGAAGTTCCGGCGGAAGGTGACGCCGATGTACTGGCCGGCGTCGATGTCGTTGAGGTTCCCCTTCACATCAAGGAGCGTGATGCTGTTGCCGTTCTCCACGTACTCCACGCCCTCGGGCACGCTCCACTTATAAACGTAGCTGCCGGTATCGGGTACCGCAAGGAGGGTCAGGGTGTCGTGCTCCTTCACGGTGAAGGTGCGGCTGCCGGACATGGGCACCTCGGTGGTGCCGCTCTTCACCACGCCGTAGCCGTTCTGATAGCTGTTGGTGGTGACGGTGATCTCATAGCTGGGAACAGCCTTGAAGGAGACCTTCACGTCAAAACCCTCGGTGATATTCTCCACGGCGTAGGTGGTCATGCCCTCGCTGCCGGAGATGGGGGTATAGCTGCCGCTGCCGTCATCGGCCAGCCACTGATCCACCAGGTAGTCGCTGCTCTCGGGCGAGGCAAGGATCAGCACGTCGTCCATGGCGTGGACGGTGCAGGGGCTGGCAGCGTTCTCTATCTTCTGGCCGTTCACCAGGAGGGTGACGGAGCCGCCCGCGTCCGCAGCAAAACTGATCTCGATCTCCGCGCCCACGAACTCCACGGTGACGCTGTGGTCAGCGTCGATGCTGTCAAGGGTCAGGCTGTTGCCGGTGAAGATGTTGCCGTCAGCATCGGTGTAGTCGGTGCCATCCACGATCCACTTCGCCACGGTGCAGTGGGTGTCGGGGGTGGCGGTGAAGGTGACGGAGCTGCCCTTGACCACCATGCTGCCGGAGGGCAGCGTCTTGCCGCCGCTCTGGGCGGTGAGGCTTCCGTTCTCACCGGCGGAGTAGGTGATGACAAAACCGTTCTCGTTCACATAGTCCGCGGTGACCACATAGTGGGACATGGAGGTGACGGTGAAGGTCAGGGTGTTGTTCTCCCCATCCACGGTGTAGTTGGGGTCGTCCATGACGTTCCTGCCGTTCACGTACCAGTTGTTGACAAGGAACTCCTCCTCAGGCTCTGCGGTGACAACCACGGTGCTGCCCGCCGGGACGTAGTCGCCGGCACTGGCGATGCTCACGTTGTTGCCCCAGACCGCGCCGGTGATCTCGCCATTTTCGGCGCCGGAGTTATCATAGTTCACCCAGGCGTCGGTGGAGAGGTGGATGATGACGGTCTTGGAGATGGTGGAGCCGTCGTCATTCGTATAGGTGGCCGTCAGCTGCAGCTGTCCGTTGGTGCCGGTCTCGTTGGGGTCGATAGTGAGTTTGATGCTGCCGCCGGTAAGACCGGGATTCTGGGTGTTGCTGGTGAGCTTCGTCGCCTGCCGCTGGTTGCCCCACAGGGACCAGGTAATACGGCTCGGGGTAACACGGTTGTCGTCCGTGCTCACTTCCGCCCGGAAGATCCAGGTCTTGGCGCTGCCGTCGGGTGTGTTGTGATAGAGGGTGTAGCTGCCGTCGCCGGAGGGGGTCTCCCCGTCGGCGGTAATGTCGATGCTCTGGGCCGTGGACGTCACGGTGATGGTGGCGGTGGCGGTACCCAGCGCATCGCCCACCCAGGTATTGTCTTTATCCGCGAAACTACTGACGGTGACAGTGATGGTGCTGCCGATGGCCGCGCCTTCATTCACCTTGAGGACGGCGGAGCTGCCGCCGTTTTCGCTCAGGGTACCGGCGCCGCTGATCTCCCACTTGTAGACCTGGGGCGTGGTGCCGGTGAACTGGGTGGCGAGGGTGATGGACTTCCCGCGGCCCAAGTTGGTCGCAACAGGCGAGACGGTCAGGCCGCCGGTGCTCACAGAGCTCTTGGTGATGGTGAGGGGGATGTCCAGATTGTAGTAGGTGTTGTCCGACGTATCATCATCGTAGAAGTTCACCCGGATGGTGTAGCTGCCGGCTTCCAGGGACTTGAGCCAGGCTTCCCCAAAGGTGATGGTGCCGGTGGCGTAATTGGTGAAGGAAACGCTGTGCTGGTCTGTTGTCAGCGTTTTTTCCGTTCCGGTTTCGTCAATGAGAACGATCTCGCCGTTCTCCACTGTGTAGTAGATATAGCCTGCGTCCTTTTGCTCCTTCCAGCTGTAGGGATGAACCTGGCCGTTGACCGCAGGCGAGACGATTTCCACCGTCAGGTCGCCGCTGCCCTCATCCACATCATAGGTGAGGGAGGCGGGGCCCGCAGAGGCGCTGGTGGAGAGGGGGTAGAACCGGATGTAGGAGGCCAGCACGTCGGGGTCAAGCTCCGCCGCGGTCTGCACATTGCCGGTGCCAACCCTGTAATCCTGCCGCCAGCCCACGCCGTAGGGCAGCGTGACGGAGTCATAGACCGCGCCGTCCGTATCCACATAGTTGACCTCTATTCCATTCATAAGCAGAGAGATATTGCCGTCGCTCTTGCCGTAGAACAGTGTGAGATCCGCGCCGTCGTACAGATTGACTGTCGTACCAGCGATGGCCGGGATACTATATGTGGTGAGGGTCAGCGAGGCGTTCTCCTCGCCATACAGGTTCAGGGTGTTCTCCTCTGCATTCAGCGTGTATTTCGGGCGATCATGCTCGGCGGCGGGCACGTTGGTGCCGGTGAGGTAGTTGCTCCCGGAAAGGTAGACCGGAATGTCCGAGACGGTCAGATGATTGGCCGTCAGGCCGGCCAGGGTCAGGCTCTGGATGGTGCTGTTGGTGGCCGTGATCCTGGTGGCACCGCTGTCTATCGCGCCGGAGAGCGTGTAATCCGCCGTGGCGCCGGAAGCCTCGCTGATTTCAGCGGTCCAGTACGTATCGTCTGTACCATGCGTCCAGCTCACCGACCTTACGCCCAGCTCCACCTCCACGTTGTTTGTGCCGTAGCCGGTGCTTTCCACTCCCTGTTTGGCAACGATCGTAATGTTCGGCTGGCTTTCCCAGCCGCTGTTAGTAAAGGTTGTGTCGATGGTGGATACCGTGACGTATTTGAGCTTATTGTTGTCCTTGTGGTCAACGTACCAGTACAAATCTGTATTGGTTCCTGAATCAAAGGTGATCGTACCCGTATATGTGCTGCCGCCGGATGTGACTGAATAATCAGCCTTGATATTGCTGGCGGTGCCGCCGCCGCCGGTGCTGGGGCTGAGGCGGAAGTAGACGTACTCGCCATTACCGGGAAGCCCATCTGTCCACTGGTATCCAGTCGGGATGCCTTCTCCATCCCGCAGCTGCTCCACCAGAACGTCGGACACATTCTGCGTGGAGTAATCGCCGGCGGCCTTGGTAAAGGTACCGTACACTCCGTCTGCGCTGTCCTTCTCCAGATAGCGCAGCGTGTAGCCGTTGGGATAGTAGACGGTAACTTTATCATCCACATCAAAGATATTTTTGTACCATGTGTCAACGCTCACATCTGTATGCAGCTCCATAATGCCGCCGTAGACCTCCGCCGAGCCATGAACAGTCAAAGGCGTATCAGAGGCATAGATGCTGAGTTCACCGGCATTCAGGACAAGATCGTTCCAGCACGAGATCGATTGGCGTGTTACCCGTATCGTGGGGGAAGCCGTGCTGCCCACTGTACCGATGGTCAAAGCGCTGTCAGAACCATACACGCTGATCGCAGTATCGCTGGAGTCGACAAGCAGGGTCAGATTGCCCTGAATGCTCAAACTGTTCCAGGCCGTGATCCCAGACCAATATCTCTGTCTGCCCTCATCCTTGAGAGAGATCGTTCCGTCGCCGCGGATGGTCAGATCTGCTTCGGCTTCAATGCCGGTGCCCCACTGCTGGCCCGAGATCGCGTCGTTACGTTTCGAGTACAGCGTGTTGCTGCCCGAGACCGTGAGGGTGACGTTTGTGCTTTCCAGCACTATCATCTCTTTGCCGGTATTGGAATTCAGCGTCAGGCCCGACAGCGACAAGCTGCTCACCGTCTCGCTGGCGACGATCCTGAGCTCAGGCGCCAGCGTTTCGTCATTCGTGCCGCTGACCGTCAGGTTGGAGGCGTTGAGCGTCAACATCTGGGCCGCGGCGTCATAGGACCAGCCGGAGCCGGTAAAGGCGCTGATGTCCTCGCCGTTGACCGTGACGCCGATCTCCTTGAAGGTCACGGTGATCACCTGGTTGGCGGTGACATTGGAAATGGTGTAAACGCCGGTGTCCACATCATAGGAGTATGTGGTGCCGTCCACCTCATTGCCCGCCGTTGTGAACTCGTTGCCGTTGGCATACACCTTGTCCACCAGGTTCAGGCTGCCGCCGGAGAGGGTGAACTTGAAGTCCCCTCCCGCACTGACGCTGGTGAGGTAACCGCTCTCCGGAAGCAGGGTCAGGCGGACCGTGCTTTCGCTGATGGTGGGCCAGGAGATGGTGTTGTAGGTGGTGGAGGAGAAGATCGGCTCAAAGGTGTAGTTGCCGGTGATATTGGGGATGGTGTACCGGAGGGAGGTGGCGCGCGTGGTGACCGGATCCTCGCCCTCGGGCGTGGTCTTCCAGTAGGTGACCGTCCACTTCTGGGCAGGCGTCACCATAATGGTGAGGCTCTCCCTGTCGTGGAGGGTGACCACGGTCTTACCATCGGCATTCTCGCTCTCCCCCGCGCCATCGGGCAGGTCATAGCTGTAGGTGCCCTTGCCGGAGATATCCTCCAGCGTGACGGTGTGGGTGGCCTTCTCCGTGAGGTAGACGGCGATCTCCTCATCACTGTTCACCTTGGAGATGGAATAGATGGGGCTGGCGGCGTAGATGGTCACGTCGCTGCCGGTGAAGCGCACCGTGCCGGTGGCGGTGGCGATGAAGTAGTAGACAGTGGCCGCGCCGCCGGAAGGCGTGTAGGAATAGTAGTAGGGCTGGTCCTTGCTGACCGCGCCGCCGTCCGCGACCTCAGTAGCCAGACGGTTCACGTCCGTGGTGGCGGTGAGCTTTGTGCCGTCGGACACCCAGCCGGTCAGGTCGTAGTAGGCCGGGTAGACGATCTGGGCGGTGAAGGATGTGCCGCCGGGGATGTCCGGGATGGTCATGGAGGCCGCGTCCTCATCGTAGGGGAAGCGGTACTCCTGCCCGTTGATGGTATAGACGATCTCGGCGCCCTGTGGCGCGGCGTAGGTATTGGTCACATCAAAGCTGAGCTCCACGTCGTAGAGCTCACGGTTGGTGTAGCCGGTGACCCTGGTGTCCTGCTTGACGGTGACCACATAGGTGCCCTTGGTGTAATCGGCCGTGCCCTGGCTGCCTGTGGAGACAAAGTTATACCTGCTGTCCCAGGAGCAGCCTTCGGCTACCTCAATGGTGATTCGGGTGTCACCCTTGACCAGATCGCCGCTCTCAATGTAGACCTTCTCCGTGGCGGCGTCGGGGGCGTCGTTGACCCGGTTCTCGTACCAGGCCACCAGGCCGTCGTTGCCGTTGAGATCCTCAAAACTGAAGGTATAGTAATCCCGCTCGAACACAGCGTAGACTGAGCAGCTGGTGGTGGGCATGACAAGCTCAAAGGTGCTCTCCATCCTGCCCTCGTCCTTGTTGTCGTACACGGTGCCCTGGCCCAGCTCAGTGTAGCGCCACTCCTTGAAGTGGTAGCCCTGGTTGGCCGTGGCGGTGAAGTTGAACAGGGAGTTTGCCAGCACCACGCTGCCGCTGGTGATGTCCGGGTCGTCGCAGACGATGGTGCCGCCGCCGACGTCGCCGGCAGTGCCGAACGAGAGGCTGTTGGCAGTTACGGCAAACTGCACCTCCACGGTAGTCTCCTCGTTGAGCATCACATGGGAGATGGAGGATTCGGTCGTGCCCAGCGGTTCGCCGTTGATGTACCACTCGTAGATCTCATAGCCCGCGTCAGGCACCGCGGAGAACACCAGCCGGGTACCGGTCTGCTGCTCCTGGGTCAGGACGCCCGCGTCACTGATGTCGCTCCGGGTGTAGGCGTAGTCCGGCGTCACGGCGTACAGGGTGCCCACCTGCTGCCCCTCAAAGGGCCGCACGCCGATCTTGACCTCATGGGTGGCGCCCAGGATGGCGATGGAGCCGTCATAGAAGCTCAGGGCGTAGTTATCCAGCCGGTCGGTGGAGCGGATGGCGTAGGCGCCGCAGAGCTCAGCCACCGTATCCTTTGTAAACGCCGTGCCGGCGGCGTTGTAGTAGGTCACATTGACCGTTTTCTCCGCTATGGTGGCGTTCAGCTCGCCGTTCGGGTTGTCGCAGTCGGCCCAGCTGCCGCTGGCCACCGTCAGGTCGCCATAGGTGATATCAGCCGGGGGCGTACCCTCGGCACCCTTCATGGTGGGCAGCTGGAGGGTCAGGGGCCGGGTGGCCACATTGAAGTAGACCTCCACCGTCTCGCCGCTCTCGCTGGTCATGGTGAGCAGGTAGTTGCCCGCCGGGGTGTTGGCCGCCAGGGTGTACTTCCCGCCATCGTTGCTGTATTTCAGGTAACTGGCTGCGTCGAAGTAGACGACGCGGTCATCATAGAGCCTTGCGGTTCCGGAGTGCGTGGCGGCAAAATACATCCAGACGCTCCTGTCTGAAGGTTCAAGCGCCGGATATTTGTAGTTCGTTCCGGCTACAATGCTGCCTACCTTGAGGCCTTCAGAGGTATAAACCCCAGCATTCCACTGCAGCCTCGCACCGTTGTTGACAGTAGAGGTATAGTCCAGGGCCGTCAGTGTAACGCTCGCGGGCTTCTCGTCCTTGCTGGTGGTGACGCCGCCGGATTTGCCGATCTCGTAGAAGGTGACGGCGGCCTCGTTGCCGTAGATGATGGTATCCGGCAGGTCGATGGTGTAACCGGTGCTCAGATTGGAGAGATATGTGCTCTCACCGGAGCAGGACTTGAAGATGTAAGAGCCGCTGTAATAGGCCTCCACCGTGTAAAGGCCCGCCGGGAGCGTGCCCTCCAGCACCTTGGCAGCCGTGCCGGCCGCGTCCAGATTCGCCAGATAGGGGTAGCTCACGCCGGTGGCGGTGTTGGTCAGGGTGAAGGTCACGATGCCGGTGGGGATGGACGCACTCTCCCCATGGGCGTTCTTCACCTCCGCGTAGAGCTGGATGCCGCCGCCTGTCACATCGGTGACGCTCAGGTTGTCAAAGTAGGCCGTGCGCTTGGAGTGGGTGAGCTCCACAGAGCCGGTGTACGCCGTTATGTATGTGGCGTCAGCCTTGGTCTGGACATTCACACGGCACCGGTAGCTGCCGGCGGTGTCCACGCCGGCGTTTGCAAAGATCAGCGTCTGGCCGGTCTCATTGACCATGTCCGTCCAGAAGCCGTTTTCCATCTTCTGCCACTGATACTGGACGATGGAGTAGTAATTGCCGCTGCTCTCCCCGCCGGGCCCCTTGACGTCCACCGTCAGGGTGCCGTTCTTGTCCGGGTAGACCAGGAGGTTGCCGTCGTCCTTGCCGTCGGACTCGATGATGTTAAGGGTGGGGTAGCCGTTGGCCGCCTTGGTGCGTGCGGTGAGCAGGGCGCTGGGGGACGAGAGGGGCGGCACGCGATTGATCCGCTCCACCTGGATGGCATACTGATACTCCGTGTAGGGCGTCAGGTTCTCGTCCACAAAGTAGTATTCCTTGTAGAGCTCCCCGTTTTCGTCGTACTTGTACTGGAAGTGGGTGGAGTCGCTGGGAGAGATGGCCTCCACCAGCTCAAGGCCGCCGCCCTCGGGGAAGTCATAGTACTTGTAAATGTAGAAATTGGTGGCCTCGCCGTCATAGGTCCAGGTGAGGACGTTCTCCTCGCTGGTGGTGCGGGCGAAGTCCTGCTGGAAGTCGTCGGGCAGCTCAGGCGGCTCGGACACGTCGCCCACCACATAGCTGACCACGGGGATGCTTGTCCCATCCTCAAAGACATAGTTGTAGGCGAAGATCTTCCAGGTGTAGTAGTAGCCGTAGTCCTGGAACTCCAGGGGCATATTGGTGACCGTGCCGGAGAAGCTGGTGCCGGTCAGGTTCATGGTGGCCCAGCCGTCCGCCGGGTTCAATGACCACTGGGCACCGGCGGATATCTCCACCAGGGTCTGGCCCAGGTCGTTCTGGATCCCCGCGCCGCCTCCGATTTTGAAGTCCCAGGCCGCGCCCATGTTGTAGCTCTCAGACTGCTCCTCGGTGATGGTGATGGTCTGGGAGATGGAGCCGTTGCCGAAGCTGACGCCGGCCGGGTCGTCGTTCCACTCCGCGATCACGTTATAGCCGCTGGTGGAGCTGGGATAGGAGCCCGGGTCGCCGGGGGTGGAGGTGAGCGCCACGCCGGAGATCTGGGGCAGCTCGTCATAGTTGCCCTGGATGGACTCGTAATAGTCCAGATTCAGGATCTGGTAGCAGGGGGTAAAGGTATTGGATATCACGTTGGTGGTGACGTCATACCCGCCCTCCCCGTCGGGCGTATAGATGTTGTACACATAGTTCTCCGTGGGGATGGAGTAGAAGGCCACGGCGTCCTCGTCCTGGCTGGTCTCAAAGGTCAGCTCATACTCCGTGGATTTAGAGATCTCCTTTTCCCATTCCATCGTGTACATGACGGCGGTCTCCACCACCACCTTGCCGCCCAGGGCGGTGACGTCGTTGTCCCACCAGCCGCCGATCTCCAGGTCAAGGGTGACGATGTCCGACTCCCCGCTGCCCACGATGCGGCTGTAGGAGGTGGTGTTCTGCCAGGCGTAGTCGTAGTCCACCACCTCGTCCACATCCTCAAAATAAGGAGCCGCCGCGATGATGGCCAGCACCTTGGGGTCGGAGTAGGTCAGATAGTGGACGCCGGTGTACTCGATGATGATGGTGTCCATGTCAACGTCCACCAGCGCGGCGGAAACCGCGACGCCGTCCTGGTCCTCATCCACACAGCTGACCAGGGAGTTGCTCAGCTGATTGTTCTGGGTGCCCCACAGCACGAACACGCCTTTATCCTGCCGAACATTCTCAATGAACTCATCGGCATATCCGTATTTTCCGTCTTTGCTTTCTATCTCATCCTGATAGCCTGCATAGGAGTTGTATGTATTATAATCCGACAAAGCGGTAAAGGAGGTGGTCAGGATCTCACCATTGCCCGTCACATCCCCGGAAACGGCGCCGTACTCACAGTAGTACCGATTCTCTATGCCGTTTGTAGGCCATTCGCCGTTCAGCCCCCAGCGTTTCGGAAGCGCGAGAGACTTGTCCTCCGCAGAGTAGCCGTTGTCACCGTCAGAGTCCTCATCCAGCGCATAGGCCAGCTGCAGCTGCCCCTCCATATATTTATAGAGGCAGCTGTCCACATAGATGTAGGTATAATCATTGCCGGCCGGTGTCATCACAGCAGCGTTGGCCCGCATCATGGGCATGCTGTAGTATTCATCATCAAAGGTGTTGCCGGTCTGCCACTGGGTGGTGCTGCTGCCGCTGCCGTCATCAATGGTGATCCACTCGCCGTCGATCACCTTATAAGTGCCGCTGGAAGTGATGCTCAGGCCGGCTCCGTCTGCGTAAGTATACGTGGTAATGGTGCGGGCTGTGTTGAACGTCCCATCCCAACTTGGCACTGCGTCTGCCATAGGCTGGCCGGCGGTGATGAGTTCATCGACGCCGTCCCCGTTGATGTCGCCGTAGGCAAAGCTGACCCGGGCAAGCTCACCCAATTCCCCGGTGTTCAGATCCAGACTTTCGGACTTCTGAAGGGCATCGCTTTTGGCGCCCCACATGATATTGGCTGTGCTGGCCTGGGTATACGGCTGATAACCCCACAGATATGTGGCAATTTCATAAAATGTATAAGGCCTCCCAGAGATGGAATTGCCTTCTGAATCCTCACCGCCCGAGGGCCAGGTTTCCATTGCGTTGAATACCAGGCTGCCGGACGAGATAGCCAGATCGTCTACGCCATCCCGGTTAAAGTCTCCGGACTGAAGGGCCACCATGTTGGGCGCCACACTGCTGCTGAGCGCATAGCTCCAGATCCGCGCCCATTTGCTTGCCTCGACCCAATCCTTCTCTCCGGATTGAGAGGTCTTCTGATATTTGTAGATGTCCACCCGGGCCTGGTTTTTTTCCGCCACATACACGGCGACCTCCGAGATGCCGTCGCCGTCGTAGTCGCCTGCGGAGATTTGAAGCAGATTTTGCCATGCAAAATCAAAGTGCTCCTGGTACTCTTGCTGAACCCCTGCAGAATCGGGGAGGGTAGATGCGGGAGTGATAGAACCGATCTTCACGGGGGATCCGTATTCGTAGTCTTCACCATCGTAGAAGTACAAATACAGATCCTGGGCCCCGCTCCGCCCGGAAACGCCCACATAGGCCACGCCGCCGGGGAGGCCGTCCCCGTCAAAGTCGCCTGCCGCGGAGGCAAAAAGCTGCATACCGCCGGGCATCGTCGTGCCGGTAGGCATGGAATTAATGTCGCTGTATGAAAAGTCGTTGTTATCCTGGCCGTACACATTTAATCCCGTTGAAGATGTCAAAGCGACCTCAAACACCTGATTTCCGGGGATGATGTCCCGGCCGTAGGGGTTGTCGGTGGTGTCCGCGTCATAGCCTTCCGGGATCTCAGAGGTGTCAAAACCCAAGGCCGAGAACACGTCCGCGTCCTGGCCCTCAAAGCCGCCGGCCAGATTGGTGGCCGCCTTCGCCGGCAGGGTAAAGGCAGGTATCATACCCAGTACCATGGCACAGGTCAGGAACCAGCTTAACAACCGTTTCCCTCGTCTTTTCATATGCATCCTCCTTTTGCTCGTATCTCTGTCTGGGCCGCGCCGGCTGGCGGCGGTCCAGCGCCCTTCCTCCAGGGGGACCGCTGCGTATGCCCGCAGTCCCCTCCGCTTCTCCGCTCACCCCGGCGGGTCCTGGCCGCCCCTGCGCCGCTTTTCGTGTCCGCACACCCCGATCCAGGTCCGGGGCGCCTGGCGGTAAAACCGGCAGGACCCGCAGTCCAGACAGGGCCCACCGTCCAGCGGCTCGGCATAGGAACAGGCGTCCTCCCCGGTAAAGAAAATGGGGCATCCCGCCGGAGTGTACACCGGCTCCTCCACAAAATCGGGGTAGACCTCAATATACATCCGGGTCTGCTGGTCATAACACAGTGGGATCTCTAAAATCGTCCCCTCAATGTCATAGCGCCGCATTTTTTCCATCCTGTTCCCCACCTTCTTTCCCTGTTTTTGTCATATGCCCTTTCATTTTTGGAATGTCGCTGCATTTTTGATGAAATACACATAATTGAGGGCGTTATTCTCCCCGGTTTTATTTCACTTTACCATAAAAACTTTAAATCCGCTATTACCCGTTTTACCCCTTTAAACGGGTAATGCCCGCGGGAGCTCCCGCGGGCATTGTGTCATCGCAGCATATATCGTTTCAGGTCCTGCCGGTGGTCGATCCCCAGCTTTTGCAGCACAATGGAGATATACCGCTTGACGGTATTGGGCGAAATATTCATGTGTTCGCCGATCTCCTGGTTGGTCCATCCCCTGGCCGCCAGCATGGCGGCTGCAAACTCCGTGGTGGTCAGATTGTCCGCCACGTCATGGCCGGTGGCCGGATTATGCACTTTGCGCCAGCCCGCAGAAAACCGGTAGGTGATGGCGATGATCCGCTTGAAATCATCCGGCCATCTTTTCTTGATGACCGCCTCCAGCATCCCCCCCAGCAGTCCGTGGTGCTCGCCAAAGCCCTCGATCAGGTCATCGGGTTGGGCCAGGGCCCAGGCGGACAGAAGGTGGGCCTGCGCCTGCTCCTGTTGGCGAAGGCTCATATAGTCCATCACCGCCACCAGATGGAGATAGATGGCCGGGATGGGATAGTCCTCCCCCTGCATAGCCAGAGTGGCCTCCACCACCCCCGCGCTTTTCTGATATTCCTCCCGCAGATAGAGGTAGTGGGCCTGGACATACAGGGCAAAGGCCCGCAGCCCCGGCGGCAGCAGGGGCAGAAAATCTCCCATAGGCGGCAGCCCCTCGGGAAGCGGGAGGTGGAGCAGTACCGCTGCCGCAGCCGCCACAAAAGCCGATGCCGCCCGTAGGTGCGGCACCTCCTCCCTGGCATTGAGCGTGATCTCCACCTCGGACAGAGCAAACCGGGCTCTCTGAATTTCTCCCATAGACAGATTGGCATAAGCGTAAAGCAGGCAGGCAGAGAGCCGCAGAGCCAAATCCGGACTGGTGAGAAAGGGCTCCACCTCCTGGGCCGCTTCCTCCGGCCGTCCGCTGAAATAGTGGTACTCCGCCATGGCAATGCGCTTTTGTGAGCCCTCTTCCATAGACTCTATGTACTCCATACAGTGTCCAGGCTCAAAAGCCGTATTCATCAGGGGCATTAGTGTCAGCCCGGCGGACAGTGCCTTCCCGCCCGAAGAAGGCGCGGTGTATCCCGGTTGTGCCCGGGCATTGCGCCGTCTGGGGTCCTCCGGCTTACACGCATCAACGGGAACGGCCCAGGAATTTCCAAATTTTTTGGCCCCGGGAATCCGTCCATCAGCGCAAAATTGATTGACACGGCGGGGGGACACACCCCATTTTTCCGCTGCCTCCCGAATGGATATGTAGTCTTCCATTTTACGCCGCCTTTCCGGTAAGAGGTGATGCATCCATTACAATGAGTTCTCCATGAAAATCAAAGGCCAGTATGATCAGTATATCTTGTATTATATACGAACTCTCGTAGTTTTTTCAACCCCTATTAAATTTTTCATAGAAAAGGAAAAAAATTTTAAAAATGTTATATTCTCTGCTGTCCCTTCCGGGGCACTGCGCTGTCTCTTAGGAGACCTCCGGAGCGTGCAGTATCTCCTCCAGAATGGATAAAAACCGGCGCAGCGCCCCGTTTCTGCTCCTGCGAAGATATGCCGCGCCAAAGGAAAGGGGCTGGCAGTCAGACAGGGGGATATACCGCAGCGTCTCCTGCCGCAGCTGAGGGAAGTCAGCCATTACAGCGAAGGCGTAGCCCGTCTCCACCAGGGCAAAGATCACCTCCTGGCTCTCACAGAAGATCACCTGATCCGGCGGCAGCGCCGTAACCACCTGGCTCTGAACGGTAAACACCGCCGGGGGACAGATGGGGGGACGGCAGGCCACGATGCGTCCCGCCTGCCGGAGCTCCTCCAGCGTCACCGCGTCCCGCCCGGCCAAGGGGTGGTCACTCCGGCACACGCACACCACAGGACAGCGCACCAATTCCCGATATATGCTGTTTTGTGGGGCAATCTCCTGGAAGGTGAACATGAGCTGCACATCTCCCTCCTCCAGCAGGTTGTCCAGGGAGCTGAACGGGACCAGGCGCAGCAGGGGCAGCACCCGCGGCTCCTCCAGCCGAAGCCGCTCCAGCGCCGGGCGAATGAGCCGCAAATCGGCGGCGCTGCGGCAGCCGATGCCAAGGCGCACCGGCTGCGCCCCCTGGCTCTGCTGCACCCGGGCTTTGGACAGGCCCATGAGCTTCAGGATCTCCCCGGCGTACTGGAGAAACATATGCCCCTCCTGGGTCAGGCGCACACTCTTGCTGGTGCGGTGAAACAGCGGCACCCCCAGCTCGTCCTCCAGGCTTTTGATCTGGTGGCTGACGGCAGGCTGGGTGATACGCAGATGCTCCGCCGCCCGGGAAAAATTGAGAAAATCCGCCACCACCATGAAGCACTCCAACTGTGTGGCATTCAAACAAAATCCCCCTTCCCTGCCCCTCCACTCTTTGTATAATGGACAGAATCAATAAAATTTATTTATAGATTATAGCAGATTTGAATTTCACATACAAGGGTTATGTGTGGTATAAACAATCAGGCACCGAATGATATTGCCCGGTGCCCAAAAGGAGGGAACGCATATGACGCTGGATCGAAGCCGCCTGCTTCGGGAGGGGCGGGAAATCGGCGTTCGGCTGGAGCAGCTTTCCAATCACGCCCTGGCAGAGGCTGATATGACATGTGTGCAGGCCAGAGTGATGCTGTACATCATGCAGCACGCCGGCCAGGGGACCACAGTGACCGCTCTTCACCGGGACACCGGCTACTCCAAGGCCACCATTTCGGGGCTGATCAAGCGGCTGCGGGAGAAGGGCTATGTCCGGACGGAACCATGCCAGGCGGATGACCGGTGCAAGCTGCTGTTCAGCACCAGGAAAAGCCTGGAGATGCAGGAGTTCTTGCGGGCCTGTGCAGGGCGGTCCGAAGATGTGCTCTACCGGGACTTTTCCCCGGAGGAGCTGGCGGCCCTTGACCGCTTGCAGCAAAAGATGCTGTGCAATCTCTCCGCCTTCCGCTCTCACACGCAAAAGGAGGTATGATTCAAAACATGAAACGAGTTCTGCAGGAGCTGGGGCGCTACCGCAGAGACACTCTGGCCTGTATCGTCATGGCCGCTTTAGAGATCCTGATGGAGATTCTGCTGCCCTTTATCACCGCCATTATCATCGATGAGGGGCTGGAGGCCGCCGACCTGCCCACCGTCTACCGCTATGGCATTTTCATGATCGTGCTGGCCTTTCTCAGCCTGGTATTCGGCGCCCTGGCAGGCAAGTTTGCCGCCAGCGCCGCCTCAGGCTTTTCGGCCAATCTGCGTCAGGCCATCTATGACCGCATCCAGACCTTCTCCTTCTCCAACATCGACAAATTCAGCGTGCCCGGTCTGGTGACCCGGATGACCACCGACATCACCAACGTACAAAACGCCTTCATGATGGTCATCCGCATCGCCGTCCGCTCCCCCCTGATGCTGGTATTCAGCTACATCATGTGTCTCATTATCAGCCCGCCCATGAGCCTCATGTTTCTCATGGCTGTGGCGTTCCTGGTGGTGGTGCTGGGCGCTATTATGGTGGTCACCCTGAAGATCTTCAACCAGGTATTCCAAAAGTATGACGACCTGAACGCCAGCGTCCAGGAGAACGTGTCCGCCATCCGGGTGGTGAAGGCCTTCGTCCGGGAGGACTATGAAAACAAGAAGTTCTCCAAGGCCTCCGCCAACCTCTACCGTATGTTTGTGAAGGCCGAGGGCCTGCTGGCCTTCAACAACCCGGCCATGATGCTCTCCGTATACTTCTGTATCCTCTCCGCCTCCTGGCTGGGAGCCCAGTTCATCGTGGGGGGCTCCATGTCCACCGGCGAGCTCACCAGCCTGTTCAGCTATATCATGAGCCTCCTTATGAGCCTGATGATGCTGTCCATGGTGGTGGTGATGATCTCCATGTCCATGGCCAGCATCCGCCGCATCAGCCAGGTGTTGGAGGAGAAGCCGGAGCTTCACAATCCCCAAGAGCCTGTGCTGGAAGTGGCGGACGGGTCCATCGACTTTGACCATGTGAGCTTCTCCTATAAAAAGGACAGCGACAAGCGGGCCCTCACTGACATCGACCTGCACATCAAGTCCGGCGAGACCATCGGCGTCATCGGCGGCACCGGCTGCGGCAAGAGCAGCCTGGTGAACCTGATCTGCCGCCTCTACGACGTGAGCGAGGGAGCCGTGAAGGTGGGCGGCGTGGACGTACGGGAGTACGACATGGAGGCCCTGCGCAACCAGGTATCTGTGGTGCTGCAGAAGAACACCCTGTTCTCCGGCACCATTCTGGAAAACCTCCGGTGGGGCAATCCCGACGCCACAGAGGAAGAGTGCGCGGAGGCCTGCAAGGCAGCCTGTGCCGACGAATTTATTGACCGCTTCCCCGATGGATATCACACCCGCATTGAGCGGGGCGGCGCCAACGTGTCCGGCGGCCAGAAGCAGCGGTTGTGCATCGCCCGGGCCCTTTTGAAGAAGCCCAAGATCCTCATTCTGGACGACTCCACCAGCGCCGTGGACACCGGCACCGATGCCAGGATCCGCGCCGCCTTTGCCCGGGAGATCCCCGGCACCACCAAGATCATCATCGCCCAGCGCATCTCCAGCGTGGAGCACGCCGACCGGATCCTGGTGCTGGATGAGGGGAAGATCGATGGCTTTGACACCCATGAGAACCTGCTCAAAACCAACGCCATCTACCGGGAGATCTACGACTCCCAGGTCAAGGGCGGCGGCGACTTTGACCAGAGCGCGTGAAAGGAGGCACTTTCTCTATGAATCAGCAGCAAAAAGCGGCCCCCGGCGCGGTGCTCAGCCGGGTCCTGGGCTACATGCTTCACTATTATAAATTTCCTTTCCTTCTGGTAATCGTGTGCATCCTGGTCTCAGCGGTGGCCACCGTGGTGGCGGCCACCTTCCCCCAGACCCTGGTGGACGACTACATTACCCCTATGCTGGAGAGCGGTTCCCGGGATTTCAGCGCCCTGGGCCACGACATGGTGATCCTGGGCCTTGAGATGGCCCTGGGCGTGGTGGCGGCCTTTGCCTACAACCGCATCATGGTGAACATCAGCCAGGGCACCATGCGCCGGCTTAGAAACGACCTCTTCGCCCGGATGGAGTCCCTGCCCATCCAGTATTTCGACACCCACGCCCACGGCGACATCATGTCGGTGTACACCAATGACGTGGACACCCTGCGTCAGCTTTTGAGCCAGAGCATCCCCCAGGTCATCAACTCCAGCCTCACCATGGTGGCCACCCTGGTGACCATGCTGTTCCTCAGCCCTGCCCTCACCATCATCTCCCTGTGCACGGCGGCAGTGATGCTGGCAGTGACCTCCAACTTCTCCAAGCTGTCTGGCCGCTACTACGTCCAGCAGCAGCGGGACCTGGGCATTGTGGACGGCTTCATTGAGGAGATGCTGGACGGCCAGAAGGTGGTAAAGGTATTCTGCCACGAGGAGGCGGCCAAGGCGGATTTCGTCAAGGTCAACGAGGCATTGCGCCAGAGCGCCGACAAGGCCAACCGCTACGCCAACCTTCTCATGCCCATCAACAACAACATCGGCTGGCTGAGCTACGCCCTGGTGGCCATCGTTGGGGCCATTCTGGCCATCAACGGCATGGCCGGGGTTACCCTGGGCACGGTCATTACCTTTGTGGGCCTCAACAAAAGCTTTACCCAGCCCATCACCCAGGTGAGCCAGCAGGTGAACTTCGTGGTCACCGCCGCCGCCGGCGCCCAGCGGGTCTTTGACCTGATGGACCAGACCCCGGAGAAGGACGAGGGCTATGTGGAGCTGGTGAACGCCAAAGAGAACGCGGAAGGCCAGATGGAGGAGGCGCCGGAGCGCACCAACGTGTGGGCCTGGCGGCATCCCCACAAGGCTGACGGCACCGTCACCTATGCAAAGCTCCAGGGCGGTGTGGTTTTTGACGACGTGGATTTCGGCTACGACGAGAAGAAGCTCGTTCTCCACAACATCAGCCTCTGGGCAAAGCCGGGCCAGAAGATCGCCTTCGTAGGCGCCACCGGCGCGGGCAAGACCACCATCACCAACCTGATCAACCGGTTTTATGATATCGCCGACGGCAAGATCCGCTATGACGGCATCAACATCAACAAGATCAAAAAGCCGGACCTGCGGCGGAGCCTGAGCATCGTCCTCCAGGACACCCACCTCTTCACCGGCACGGTGATGGAGAACATCCGTTACGGCAACCTGGACGCCACCGACGAGGAGTGTGTGGCAGCGGCCACCCTGGCCAACGCCGACGGCTTCATCCGCCGCCTGCCAGACGGGTACAACACCATGCTCACCGGAGACGGGGCCAACCTCTCCCAGGGCCAGCGGCAGCTTATCGCCATCGCCCGGGCGGCGGTGGCAGACCCGCCGGTGCTGATTCTGGACGAGGCCACCTCCTCCATCGACACCCGGACGGAGAAACTGGTCCAGGACGGCATGGATGCCCTCATGTGCGGACGGACCACCTTCGTCATTGCCCACCGGCTCTCCACCGTGCGCAACGCCGACTGCATCATGGTCATGGAGCAGGGCCGCATCATCGAGCGGGGCACCCACGATGAGCTGATGGAGAAGAAGGGCACCTACTACCATCTGTACACCGGCAGCCTGGCCGAGCCCGCATAATGCCCGGTTCCCTCTTCTCGAACCCCTCTCCCATGCACAAATGACACGAAACGCCCTCTGTACAGGTTGCCTGTACAGAGGGCGCTGTGCTTTTACCGGGGCTTGGCGCTTATTTCACCCCGCTTTGGTCCTTCCAGCGGGTCTTTTTCACCAGCAGGAACACCCCCGCCGCCGCGGCCAGAGCCACTGCCACATCCAGGGCAATGAGCCAGGTCTGCCACAGGGGCATCACCACTTCCACCGTGGTGGTGGAGGAGATGCCGTTCATGGCCAGGGAGCGGGACACGGCGTACAGGATGTGCTTGGAGGCGGTACGAAGCTGGTTCATCACAGTGGGGTTATCCTGATAGCCCTCGATGGGCCAGTTGTCGGTGCCGGAGTTCAGGTACAGGTCGGTGCCCCCCTCCAGGCCGCCCCGGATGGCGATATAGGGGAAGGCGGAGGGGTAGGAGGCCTGGTCGGTAATGACGATGCCGTCAAAGCCCCACTCGCCCCGGACCACATTGGTCATCAGCCCGGCGTGGTTGCCCGCCCAGGTGAGCCCCACACGGTTCATGCCCGCCATGATGCCCAGGCTGCCGCCGTCGGTGATGCTGTCCTCAAAGGCCTTCAGATAGAGCTCCCGGATGGACTGCTCATTGGCAAAGGTGCTGATGCCGGAGCGGTTGGTCTCCTGGTCGTTGAGGGCGAAGTGCTTGACAAAGCAGATCACGCCCTTCTCCGTGGCCCCGGCCACCACAGCCTGGCCCATCTCGCCGGAGAGGAAGCCGTCCTCGGAGTAGTACTCAAAGTTGCGCCCGGAGAAGGCAGTGCGGTGGAGGTTCATGGCGGGGGCGTACCACCCGGCAAAGTTCAGATCCCCCTGGGCCAGGCAGTCCTCCCCGATGAGGCGGCCCATATTGCTCACCAGCTCCGTATTCCAGGTGGAGGCCAGCACCACCTCGGAGCTCCAGGCATAGGTGGCCTCCGGCCGGGTGACGCCGGTGGTGCCCGCGTTGCCCACATAGGCCGGGCCGTCCACACAGATGGTGGCGGGGGCGCTGACGGAGTTCACCGCCTGGGTCTGGTAGCCGCCCACCCGCACCAGGTTGTACATCTCCTCGGCGGTGAGCTGGTCCAGCAGGTCCTCCCAGGCCGGGTCGTCGGCGGGGACCTCCCGCATCATCACCAGGGTAAGGCCGTTGGAGGCGCCGGTGGTAGGCATGACCGCATCGGGGTCGTCGGTGCCCTGGGGAATGGCCAGGGCGTCCGCCATCTCCTGGGTGAGGGACACCTCATAGGTCTCCGGGAAAGTGCCCGCCCAGTCGTTCCGGGTGAGGTAGACGAAGTTGGGGTCGTAGGTGCGCAGGTCGGCGTCGGCAAACTGGTTGGTGATGGCCGCGCCGGTGTCGGTGGAGACGGCGTAGCGGTCGCTCTCGGCCAGGGTGAAACGGACAGCGTTGTCCGCGGCGGCGGGGCCGTCCATTCCCTGGGCCCCCTTGGCCGCCAGGATGTTGTTGATGGCCTCATGGGCGTCGGCGGCGGCGGTAAAGTAGTAGTCCCCCGCCTCCAGGATGTAGGTCCCCGCCCCACCGTTGGCGGAGGCGTCGTAGGACTTGAGCTCCTCCTCCTCCACGGTGATGGTGAGGGTCTGGGAGGCACCGGGATCCAGCACCTGGGTCTTGGCAAAGCCCACCAGCTGTACAGCGGACTTCTCCACCCCGGCAGAGCGGTCGTAATCGGTGTAAGGCACCTGAGCGTAGAGCTGCACCACGTCCTTGCCGGCGGCGTCGCCGGTGTTGGTCACCTCCACCTCAAAGGTAAACAGGCCGTCATCCTGATCGGAGGAAAGGAGCGTGTGGGTAAACGTGGTATAGCTCAGGCCGAAGCCGAAGGGGAACTGGACCTCGTCGGCGTATACCCAGGCATCCGCCCCCGGAGCGGTGACGCCCTGGGGGGAGGAGGCGTTGCCCTGGCCCAGAACCGTGTCCTCATAGCGGGTCTCATAGTAGCGGTAGCCCACGTAAATGCCCTCCTGGTAGGCCACGTACTTGCTGTAGGCCTGGTCCTCCCCGCCAGTGAAAGCAGCGTCGCCGAAATTCTGCACCGCAGGCGCCCCCAGGGGGTCATAGGCATAGGTGTCAACCAGATGACCGGATGGGTTTACAGATCCGGTCAGGACCTCGCCCAGGGCGTACAGTCCGTCCTGTCCCGGGTTGCCGATCCACAGGCAGGCGTCCACGCCGTACTCCTCCCGATCCAGGAAGGAGAGTTCCATGGCGTTGCCCGCGTTGATGAGCACCACCACGGTGTCGAAGTGGCTGCTCACATAGGCGAGCAGGTCCTCCTCATTCTTGGTCAGCTCCAGGTAGTGACGGCCGATGTCCTCGGGGGAGTCCACCGGGTCGGAGTGGACCGACCCCATAAAGCCCTGGATGTCCACCGGACTCTCGTAGCTCTCGTCGTACACCAGGGGCACGTCGGAGCTCTCACTGCCCGAGCGGGCGAAGGTGACAATGGCCGCGTCGCCGTACTCCCCGAAGCTGTCGGTATAGGCGGCGGTGAACATGGAGGGGGCGGCCTCATGGATCACATAGCGGCCGGTGCCCGACATGTCCGCCACGTCCATGCGGATGTCTGCGGCAGGGCCGGTGGTGTAGAAGTCCCACATGGTGGGGTTGACGGCAAACCCAGCCCGCTCCAAAGCAGCTTTCAGGGTGGGCACCGTGGAGGTGTCCACCGCGCCAGAGCCGCCGCCGCCGTAGAGGATGGAGGCGGAGCTCACCCCGAAGAGGGTCACCTTCTCCCCCGCCAGGGGCAGGGCGCCTCCCTCGTTCTTCAGCAGGACGATGCCCTCGGCCGCCGCCATCTCGCCGGCGGCGGCGTCGGCCAGCAGCCGCTCCTCCTGGCTGGCAAAAACACTCTCAAAATACTCTGTGTTCTCGCTGCCGTCCCCGGTCTCCCGCACGGCGTAGCTCTTGTGGCCCAGATAGGTGGTGATGATGGGGGCGTACTTGGCTGCCGCCAGATTGCCGCCCACCAGGGCGATCACCAAAATCCCGATCAGGACCAGAACGGGAATGGAGACCTTTTTGTTGATGCTTCGTTTCATACTGCTCCTCCTTCTCTGTACTCCCCCAGGGGTCTATGTAGCTGACACAGTCTTAGCACAGAAAAAGGGGGAGGAAAAGGGGGGTGGCAGAATTGGTGCCTCTGGTGGCATCATCCGCCCCAGCTGTCAAAAATCGGCCTGTTTTTTTGTGATATCTGCCAGCTTTTCAGATGGGATGGGCAGCATGATCTGTAGGGTGAAAATCCGGTCGGCCACGGAGATCTGGGCATTGCCGCCGTATTTGGAGGCAATGTAACGGATGCTCTTGAGGCCGTATCCGTGGAGTCCGCCGGGGGCCTTGGTGGTCCGGGGCAGGCCGCCGTGCAGCTCGGGGGTCTGAAGGCAGCGGTTGTTGGTCTGGATACTCAGGAAGGCGTACCGCCGCTGGATAGACAGGCTCACCACCCGGTCTCCGGGGTCGGCCAGCCGGGCAGCCCCCTCCACCGCGTTGTCAATGGCGTTGCCCAGCAGAATGGAGAGGTCGGGCACGGACAAAAAGCTCAGGTCAACATCCCCCACGGCGCAGGAGAGGGTCACCTGATGCCGCTCACAAAAGAGGGCCTTCTCCGCCAGAATGGCGTTGAGCACGGGATTGTTGCTGGGGATATATTTCTCATAGAGCCGGATGGTCTCCTCCGTCTCCCGCAGGAAGGCCTGCCGCTCCTCCTCTCCCGCCAGATGGAGGGAGCGCAGGCTGTGCTTGAGGTCATGGCAGCTGCGGTTGGCCAGCTCGATGAGCTCTTTGGACAGGGCGTAGCGGCTCTCGCTGCTGCGGAGGGCCTGCTGGATCACCGCCTGCTCCAACATGGTCAGGGCCATGTGCAGGGAGGCGTACTGGATGCCCAGGATCAACGCGCAGGCCAGCGCGTCCACGATGGCGCCCAGGTAGGCCTGCCGGCCGCCGCCCTGGAAAATGTCCTGGCACAGAAAGGTGCAGGCCATCAACACCACCAGCAGCAGCACATAGTTCAGCGTGACGGCCGGGGAGTCCCGGAACAGTCTGCCGCCGCACCGGCTGAGCTTGGGGCCAAAGATGAAAAACAGCGGGGTATATATCACCGCGCACCCCAACAGGCTCACCAGCAGGTAGAGGGGCAGGTTGGAAGCCAGCCCGGGCCATACCGACAGGACCAGCACCTGGTGGACGGGGATATACACCAGGTGCTGGGCGGCGTACCCCGTGATACAGATGTACAGCGCGTTTGACACGCTCAGGGAGAAGCAAAACCGCTGGAAAAAGAGGGTGAGCAGGGCCAGGAAGATGTACCAGGCGCACACCACGCCCTGGAACATCCACTCCCACAGCCAGGGGCTGAGCCGGAGCACCAGGAAATACCCCATGGCCAGCAGGGAGAAGCCGACAAAGCACGCTGCCACCCGGAGGGAAAGATGGCGTTTGGGCTTGGCAAATGGGAAGAGAAAAATGAGCTCCGCCCCCAGCAGCTCCCAGACAAAGCGCAGCTCCTCAAAGACCGCCTGGGCCGTCATGGCTCCACCCCGCCCAGGAACTGGTTAAACCGCTCCAAAAAAGACTTGCGGCGGCTTCGGCTCATCCGCAGGGCTGTCCCCGCCACCACCACATCCTCCCGGTCAATGGACTGCACATAGCGCAGATTCACCAGAAAGCTGCTGCTGCATCGGGCGAACTGGTGGTCCTGAAGGGTGCGCTCCGCCTCGCTCATGGTGCCCCGCACCTTGCTACGAAAATAAGTAGCGAGGGCGTGAACCTTGACAAACAGGCTTTCAACGCCTCATGAAAAACCATCGCAGCACAAAAAGCGGCAGGCCA
>CASFCS010000021.1 GCA_949293245.1 uncultured bacterium
GAACTTGACCCTGCTGTCCTACAGCTATTGTATCACGGGTATCTCTAAGCCTGCTGATATCTGAATTATTAACTTTCAAACTTATTATACGAGGAGGTGGCGATATGAACGCAGTAATCTACGCTCGTTATTCCAGCGAAGGACAGCGAGAGGAGAGCATTGACGGTCAGATCCGAGAGTGCATGGAATATTGCAAGCAGAACGGTATGACCGTAGTGAAGGAGTACATCGACCGTGCCCTTTCTGCTAAAACAGACAACCGCCCTGACTTCCAGCGGATGATCAAGGACAGCGCCAAGGGGCTGTTTGATGTGGTTGTGGTCTGGAAGCTGGACCGTTTCGCCCGCAATCGTTATGATAGCGCCCATTATAAAGCTGCCCTGAAAAAGAATGGTGTGCGGGTGATCTCAGCTAAAGAGAACATTGCTGACGGGCCGGAAGGTATCATTCTGGAATCCATGCTGGAAGGTATGGCGGAGTACTATTCCGCGGAATTGTCTGTAAAGGTCATCCGTGGCCACACAGAAAATGCGCTCAAGTGCAAGTACAATGGCGGCACACCCACATTCGGCTTTGCCATCGATGCAGACAAGCACTACCAGCCGGACCCGATCACCGCCCCTGTTGTGCTGGACATTTTCAAAATGTATGATACCGGCTCCACCATGAAGCAGATCGTGGATCACCTGAATGATTTGGGTGTTACAACGGTACGTGGCAAACCGGCAGACTTGAATTTTATCTCCGGGATTCTACATAATCGAAAGTACATTGGAGAATATCAGTATCGGGACATTGTGGTGCCTAACGGCATCCCTGCATTGGTCCCGACCGACCTATTTGAGCGTGTGCAGGAGCAGATGAAGAAAAATAAAAAGGCCCCAGCCCGTCATAAGGCTGAGGATGACTACCTGCTGACAACCAAGCTATTCTGCGGTACCTGTAAGGCCATGATGGTGGGCGAAAGTGGGACAAGCGGCACCCAAGGGAGAAAATACCACTATTATCGCTGCGTCAACAGCAAAAAGAGGAAAATCTGCACCGCTAAGCACAAAAGTGTTCGGAAAGAGCCGCTGGAGCAGGCCGTGATTGGTTCGGTTATGCGGAATATCATGGATGATGCCTTTGTGGAATATTTCGTCGATCAGGCATTGGCGTTACAGGGGCAGGAAAGCAGCGAGCTGCCCTCCCTGCGTCGGCAGCTGGCGGATACCGAAAAAGCGATTGAAAATATGCTCAACGCTATACAAGCAGGAATTTTCAATGCTTCCACCAAGCGCCGTTTGGACGAGCTGGAGGCCACCAAAGAAAAGCTAGAGCTAAGTATCATCAAGGAAGAAATGAAAAAGCCCCAGTTCACCAGAGACCAGATTCAGTTCTATATCCTCCAGTACCGTAAAGTGGACACCAATACTTTGGAGGGGCGTAGACGGCTGATTGATGGTTTTGTTAACAGCGTGGTGGTCTATGATGACTATATTCTCGTGACCTTCAACTACAAGGAAGGTGCGGAGCGGATCACCTTTGAACAGATTGAGCGTTCGGATTTATCATCCTTCGGGGGACCATCGGAGTATCCAGTCTCTGGATACTCCGATTTTTTCTTTTCCCAGCCCCTTTCCCTTGACAAATCCTGCCGGGGCGATTACAATAACGCCATACGTGCGAGCGAAAGCCGCGCAAAGGGGCACACCACCACGGGTGTGAGTCTTTGCGCGGCTTTTTTTCGCGGCAAAAGGAGGAGACGCCAATGGTGTATATCAACGGAGAGGCCCTGGAGGCCGACGGCAGGACCCTGCTGGACTACCTGGAGGAGGCGGGGTATCCCCCCGCCCGCATCGCCGTGGAGCGCAACGGTGAAATCGTCCCCAGGCGGCTGTACGGCCAGACCACCCTGGCCCCGGGGGACACGGTGGAGATTGTCCGCTTTGTGGGCGGGGGCTGAGGGGGCGCCCACCCGGGAGGAGATGCGCCTGGCCCTGGAGGCGCGCCACGGCAAGGCCCTCCAGGACAAGATCAGCGCCGCCCGGGTGGCGGTGTGCGGCCTGGGGGGGATGGGCTCCCACGTGGCCCTGGCCCTGGCCCGGGCGGGGGTGGGACAGCTGTGCCTCATCGACTTCGACCGGGTGGACCTGACCAACCTGAACCGCCAGCAGTACACCGTGGCCCAGCTGGGCATGTACAAGACCGACGCCCTGGCGGACACCCTGGGGGCCATAGCCCCCTGGTGCGCCGTGGAGCGGCACACCCTCCGGCTGACGGAGGAGAACATCCCCGCCCTGCTGGGGGGCGAGGCCCTCATCTGCGAGGCCCTGGACCGGGCGGAGGAGAAGGCCATGCTGGTCTCCGCCGTGCTGGAGCACTGCCCCGCCGCCAGGGTGGTGGCCAGCTCGGGCATGGCGGGGCTCGCCTCGGCCAACCTGATCCGCACCCGGCAGGTGTCCCGGCGGCTCTACCTGTGCGGCGACGAGACCGCCGACGCGGAGGAGGGCCTGGGGCTGGTGGCCCCCCGGGTGATGGTGTGCGCCGGCCACGCCGCCGCCATGGTGCTGCGGCTCATCGCCGGGGAGACCGGGCCGTGACGCCCCGGCGGCAAACCCATATAGATTATATATAGGAAGGAACGAGACATGATGCAGGACGACAAGCTGATCCTGGGGGGACAGGAATTTTCCTCCCGCTTTATTCTGGGCTCGGGCAAATACTCCCTGAAGCTCATCCAGGCGGCGGTGCGGGATGCCGGGGCGGAGATCATCACCCTGGCGGTGCGCCGGGCCAACACCAAGGACCAGGAGAGCATCCTGGACTACATCCCCGAAGGGGTTACCCTGCTGCCCAACACCTCCGGCGCCCGCACGGCGGAGGAGGCGGTGCGCATCGCCCGGCTGGCCCGGGAGATGGGGTGCGGCAACTTTGTGAAGGTGGAGATCATGCGGGACGCCAAGTACCTCCTGCCGGACAACGCCGAGACCGTCCGGGCCACGGAGATCCTGGCGAAAGAGGGCTTTGTGGTGATGCCCTACATGTACCCCGATCTGTACGCCGCCCGGGACCTGGTGAACGCCGGGGCGGCCTGCGTGATGCCCCTGGCCTCCCCCATCGGGTCCAACAAGGGCCTGGCCACCCGGGACTTCATCCAGATCCTCATTGACGAGATCGACCTGCCCATCATTGTGGACGCGGGCATCGGCCGCCCCTCCCAGGCCTGCGAGGCCATGGAGATGGGGGCCGCCGCCATCATGGCCAACACCGCCCTGGCCACCGCCGGGGACCTGCCCATGATGGCCTCCGCCTTCCGCAAGGCCATTGAGGCGGGGCGGCAGGCCTACCTGTCCGGTCTGGGCCGGGTGCTCACCCGGGGGGGCTCCGCCTCCGACCCCCTCACCGGCTTCCTCCACGACTAAGGGGGGACACCGATGGAAAATCAATTTCTGGTGGACGCCGCCGGCCTCTCCCCGGCGGCCCTGGCGCGCAAGCACCGGCTGGAACAGGACCCCTCCAGCCGGACGGACCACATGGCCTATCTCCCCGGCATGGAGCGCATTGCGTCCGACGTGATGGACCGGGTGATCGCCCACATGAATGCCTACGACCCCGCCTCCTACACCCCCCGGGAGGTGCGCGCCGCCCTGGACCACGAGCGGATCACCATTGAGGACCTGAAGGCCCTCCTCTCCCCGGCGGCGGAGCCCTTCCTGGAGGAGATGGCCCGCCGGGCCAAGTGGGAGACCGAGAAGCACTTCGGCAACACGGTGTACCTCTTCACCCCCCTGTACATCGCCAACTACTGCGAGAACTACTGCGTCTACTGCGGCTTCAACTGCTACAACCAGATCCGCCGGATGCAGCTCACCCCGGAGCAGATCGAGCACGAGATGCAGATCATCGCCCGCTCCGGCATGGAGGAGGTGCTCCTCCTCACCGGGGAGAGCCGCTCCAGGAGCAGCGTGGCGTACATCGGGGAGGCCTGCAAGCTGGCCAGAAAATACTTCCGCATGGTGGGCCTGGAGATCTACCCGGTGAACACCGACGAGTACCGCTACCTCCACCAGTGCGGGGCGGACTATGTCACCGTGTTCCAGGAGACCTACGACCCGGACAAGTACGAGACCCTCCACCTCATGGGCCACAAGCGGGTGTGGCCCTACCGGTTCGAGGCCCAGGAGCGGGCCCTCATGGGGGGCATGCGGGGGGTGGGGTTCTCCGCGCTGCTGGGGCTCTCCGACTTCCGCAAGGACGCCCTGGCCACCGCCCTCCACGTCTACTACCTCCAGCGCAAGTACCCCCACGCGGAGATGTCCCTCTCCTGCCCCCGGCTGCGGCCCATCGTCAACAACGACAAGATCGACCCCCAGGACGTCCACGAGCGGCAGCTGTGCCAGGTGCTGTGCGCCTACCGGCTGTTCCTCCCCTTCGCGGGGATCACCGTCTCCTCCCGGGAGAGCGCCTCCTTCCGGGACGGCATCGTGAAGATCGCCGCCACCAAGGTGTCCGCCGGGGTGTCCACCGGCATCGGGGACCACGAGAGCAAGTACACCGGCCAGGACAGCGGCCAGGACCAGGGGGACGAGCAGTTCGAGATCAGCGACAGCCGCAGCCTGGAGGCCATGTACGGCGACATGGCCTCCGCCGGCCTCCAGCCGGTGCTCAACGACTATCTCTATGTGTGACATCCTGTGCGTCACCAACCGGGCTTTGTGTGAGGAGGACTTCCTCACCCGCCTGGCCCGGGTGGCCCGGGCCCGCCCCGCCGCCATTTTGCTGCGGGAGAAGGACCTGTCCCCGGCGGAGTACGTCGCCCTGGCGGGGGAGGTCCTGGCCCTGTGCCGCCGGTACGGCGTCCCCCTCATCCTCCACACCTTCTGGCGGGAGGCCCTGGCCCTGGGCCACCCGGCGGTCCACCTGCCCCTGCCGGTGCTGCGGGGGCTGACGGCCCTGGAGCGGGGGTCCTTTTCCGTGCTGGGGGCCTCCTGCCACAGCGCGGAGGAGGCCCGGGAGGCCCAGGCCCTGGGCTGCACCTACCTCACCGCGGGGCACGTCTTTCCCACGGCGTGCAAGCCGGGGCTGCCCCCCCGGGGCCTTCCCTTTCTGGAGGAGGTGTGCTCGGCCGTGTCCATCCCCGTGTGGGCCATCGGCGGAGTGACCCCCGCCCGCATGCCGGCGGTGCGCGCCGCCGGGGCGGCGGGGGGGTGCATCATGGGCGCTTTCATGACCTGCCGGGAGCCGGGGGACCTGCTGGCCCCTCCGCCCCGGCCCGCCCCATAAAAAGAGCTGACGCGGGGCAGAATTATCTGCTCCGCGTCAGCTTTTACTCCCCCTCCCCGCTTCCGGCGGGACAGGGGGCTTTTTCCTCCTCCCGCAGGGTCTTGATGCCAAAGAGGAAATAGAGGATGTGGAACACCCAGATACATCCCAGGACGATGCGCCCCACGGGCACCGCGTGCATCAGCACAAAGCCGATGGACATGAGCAGTGTGACGGTGACCATGATGCGCACCTTGGTCCGGCGGGTCATGCCCCTGCCCTGGACAAAGCTCTCCAGGTTGTCCCGATAGAGCCTGGTGGACAAAAACCAGTTGTGCAGCCGCCGGGAGCTCTTGGCAAAGCCGAAGGCGGCCAGCAGCAGGAAGGGGAAGGCGGGCATCAGGGGGAGCACCGCCCCCACCGCCCCCAGCACCAGGCCCACGCAGCCCAGCAGGAGATAACAAAATTTTTTCAGCTTCATGTCCGCCTCTCCAATCTTTTTTTCTCTCGTATGGTCTCCGCCACGTGGCGCACCGCCAGCACCGGGTGGCGCAGAAGCATCCGGGGACCGGCAAAGCGCATCACCAGCCGGATCTGCCGGCGCATCTCCGGTTTGTAGCAGTGGACCTTGCAGTTGGAGCAGAAGGTCTTGTGCTCCATAAAGGGGCAGCGGTCGCTGCGCTGCCCGGCGTACTCCGCCAGGGCGGCGCACTGGGGGCACAGCCCCCCTTTCGTTTTGTGCTTCCGGCGGCAGTAGAGGGCGATCATCTCCCCCACCACCCGCTTCTCCCGCTGCCGCTTGTCCTCCAGGGCGCCCATCAGCTCATCCTCCCGTCTTCCACGGAGTACACCCGGTGGGCGATGCGCATGGTGGACCTGCGGTGGGACACCAGCACCACGGTGCGCTCCCCCCGCTCCTCCCCCAGGGAGCGGAGGATGGCCCCCTCGTTCAGGCTGTCCAGGTTGCTGGTGGGCTCATCCAGCAGCATCAGGGGACCGCCCTGGAGAAAGGCCCGGGCCAGTCCCAGCCGCTGCCGCTCCCCCCCGGACAGGGTGTCCCCCAGCTCGCCCACCGGGGTGTCGTACCCCTGGGGGAGGGACTGGATGAACTGGTGGACCGAGGCCTTTTTGCAGGCCTCCTCCAGCTCCGCCTGGGTGGCCTCCGGCCTGGCCAAGAGCAGATTGGCCCGGATGCTGTCCCGGAAGAGGTGGGTATCCTGGGTGACAAAGCTCTCCAGCTGCCGGAGGTTGGCGGTGTTGATGTGCTCCACGCCGGTGCCCGACAGGCTCACCCTGCCCTCCTGCACCGTCCAGAAGCGCATAAGGAGCTTGAGCAGGGTGGATTTCCCGCTGCCGCTGCGGCCCACGATGCCCACGATCTGGCGGCAGGGGATGTCCACGGAGACGTGGGAGAGGACCTGCTCCCCCCCGTAGGAGAAGGAGACGTCCTCCGCCGCCGCCCCGGTGAAGGAAATGCCCTTCTCCCCGGTGATCTCAGGGGCCGCCGGGGTCTCGTCCAGGATGTCCAGCACCCGGTTGCCCGCGGCAAAGGTGCTCTGCAGCGTGCTGCCCAGGGCCGCCAGGGCCACCGCCGGGCCGAAGGAGGCGAAGAGGGCCAGGGTGGGGATGAGCACGCCGTCAAACCCCACCGCCCCCTCCAGGAACAGAAATCCGGCGGCCAGGAGCATGGCCAGGTCAAAAAACAGCACCGAGAGCTGGGTCACCGCCGTGCCCCGCCCGGCCAGGCGCTTCATGCGCCCCTCGTCCTCCGCCAGGGCGTCGGTGCGGGCGTTCATCTCCTCCAGGCGGGCCTTTCCCCGTCCATACTGCAAAATCTCCGGCAGGCCCCGCAGGCTGTCCAGCACGAAGGCGCTCAGCTCCCCGGAGCGGACCCGGAAGCCCATGCCGTCCTCCCCGCCCCGCCGGGACACCGCCAGGGGAATGGCCACCCCCACGGTGAGGTGGGCCCCCAGGGCCAGCAGCCCCAGGACCCAGTGGAAGGAGCCCACGAACAGGCACAAAATGGCTGTGAACAGCAGCGCAATGGCACTGGGGGAGATGGTGTGGGCGTAAAAGACCTCCAGCAGCTCGATGTCCGAGGTGATTACGGCGATCAGGTCCCCCCGGTCCCGCCCCTCCAGCTTGGCGGGGCACAGCCGGCGCAGGGCCCGGAACACCCGGTCCCGCAGGAGGGCCAGCAGCTTGAAGGCGATAAAGTGGTTGCACGCCTGCTCCCCGTAGCGCAGCACTCCCCGCAGCAGGGCACACAGGGCCATCAGGCCGAAGAGGAGGGGCAGAGGCGCCGGGCTCAGGTCCAGCACCGCCAGCACCCCGTAGCCCCCCAGCACCGTGAGGGCGGCGGCGCACAGGTGGCCCGCCAGGCCCATGGCGATGGCCAGGGCCATAAAGCCCGCCAGGGGCTTTACCAGCCCGATGAGCCGGGCCATCACCTGATATCCGCTGCGTCGTCTCATGTCTCTCCCTCCTCTCCGTAGTGCTCCAGGGCCTGCTGGGCCGCCCACAGCCGGGCGTACAGCCCCCGGGGATGGGCCAGCAGCTCCCTGTGGGTCCCCTGCTGGGCCACCTCGCCCCCCTCCAGCACATAGATGCGCCCCGCCTTCTCCACGTTGGCCAGGCGGTGGGAGATGAGGATCACCGTCCTGCCCCGGGCCAGGCGGTGGATCTGGTCCATGATGTCGTTTTCGCTCTCCACGTCAATGTTGGAGGTGGCCTCGTCAAAGATGTACACCGGGCTGTCGTGGAGCAGGGCCCGGGCCAGGGCCAGGCGCTGGCGCTGGCCGCCGGACAGGTTGGACGCCCCCTCCAGAACGGGGGTATCCAGCCCCTGCTCCCCCCGGAGGAAGGGGGCCAGCTTCACCTGCTCCAGCACCTGCCAGAGGGCGGCGTCGTCGGCCCCCTCCCGGCCCATGCGCAGGTTGTCCCTTACGGTGCCCTTGAACAGGTAGCTCTGGTGGCTGACATAGGTGATCCCCCGCAGCAGGCTCTCCTCCCGGATGTCCCCCAGCTCCACACCGCCCACGGTCACCGAGCCGCCGTAGCCCCGGCGCCGGCCCATGAGGATGGCGGCCACCGTGGACTTGCCGCAGCCGCTCTCCCCCACCAGGGCGGTGAGGCTCCCCTGGGGGAAGGTCAGATCCACCCCCCGCAGCACCTCCCGCTCCCCCTCATAGGAGAAGCGCAGGCCGGCACAGACCACATCGTGGCTCTGGGGAAAGCCGGAGGAGGCCCCTCCCCCGGGCTCCTCCAGGTCCAGCAGACGGAAGATCTTGTCGCTGGCGGCCATGCCGTTCATGGCGATATGGAAGAAGGAGCCCAGCTGCCGCATGGGGAGGAAAAAGTCCGCCGACAGCAGCAAAATCAGCAGGCACCCCTCCAGGGTCACATGGCCGGCCCGGTACTGCGTCACCGCCATCACCGCCCCCAGGGCCGCCCCGCCGTAGGCGATGAGGTCCATGATGGTGATGGAGTTGAGCTGCATGGTGAGCACCCGCATGGTGATTTTGCGGAAGGCCTCCGCCTGGCGGTTCATCTCCTCCTGCTTCATGGCATCGGCCTGATAGATCTTCAGGGTGGTGAGGCCCTGGAGGTTCTCCAGGAAGGTGTCCCCCAGGGTGGTGTACTGCCCCCAGTACTTGCCCAGGAGCTTTTTGGCCCAGGTCTGCACCCCCGCGATGGCCGCGGGGATGAGGGGTACGCACACCAGCAGCACCGCCGCCGCAGGCAGGTTCACTCTACTCAGCACGGCAAAGAGGGTGAGGGGGGCCAGCATGGCGTAAAAAAACTGGGGCAGATAGCCGCCGAAGTAGGTCTCCAGCTGGTCCACCCCCTCCACCGCCACCTGCACCACCTCGCTGGTGGCCGTCTGCTCCCGGTAGGCCGACCCCAGGCTCAGGAGCTTGCGGTAGATCTTCTCCCGCAGGGTGCGCTTCACCGCCCTGGCGGACAGGTGGCCCATGCGGGCGCTGCCCACGGCGCACAAAAACCGGACCAGGAGCGCCCCGGCGGCCGCCCCCAGGGCAGCCAGGACGGTGTCCCGTCCCGCCGTGCCGCCGTACAGCCCGGCCAGCAGATGGGCCACAGCCCCCATCAACACGATGTTGCCCCCCAGGGCGCACCACTGCAGGGCCACGTTGGCCGCCACATAGGGGCGGCTCTCCCCCACCGCGGCAATGAGCCGCCTGTTTATCATGTGTTCCTCCACCTTTCCGCCCCGGCCCGGGGCGCGTTTTTTCTCTCCATTGTTAGCAGCAGCTAACATTTCCCTTTCAAAAAGGGCCGGACACGCCGGCCTGGAGTCCGGGCTCTTTCCCGCCCGGATGTTAGTTTTAGCTAACCGTTGGTTAGTCTAGCACAACCTCTTCCCTTTGTCAACGGATTTCCCAACCCGGCCAAAGAGACGGGGGCGGCCGCGGCCCTTTTGCGCCGTGTCCGCCCCCTGTTCAGCTCATCCGCAGGATCTCCCGCCGCAGCCGGGCGATGATGCGCTTTTCCAGCCGGGAGATGTAGGACTGGGAGATGCCCAGGCAGTCGGCCACCTCCTTCTGGGTGCGCTCCTCCCCCCCGTCCAGGCCGAAGCGCATGGTGATGATGGTCCGCTCCCGCTGGGGCAGGCGCTCCATGGCCGCCGCCAGCAGCCGCCGGTCCGCGTCCTCCTCGATGGGTTTGACCACCACGTCGCTCTCGGTGCCCAGCACGTCGCTCAAAAGGAGCTCGTTGCCGTCCCAGTCGGTGTTCAGGGGCTCGTCGAAGGACACCTCCCCCCGGCGGGAGGAGAGCTTGCGCAGGTACATGAGGATCTCGTTTTCGATGCAGCGGGAGGCGTAGGTGGCCAGCTTGATGTTGCGGGCGGGCTTGAAGGTGCTCACCGCCTTGATCAGGCCAATGGTGCCGATGGAGATCAGGTCCTCGATGCCCACCCCGGTGTTCTCAAACCGCCGGGCGATGTACACCACCAGCCGGAGATTGTGCTCAATGAGGCGGCCCCGGGCCTCCCCGTCGCCCCCCTCCGCCAGGGCCACCAGGTCCCCCTCCTCCTCCCGGGAGAGGGGGGGCGGCAGGGTGTCGCTCCCCCCTATGTACATCACCTTGCCCGGCCGGGCCAGGCCCAGGCGGCTGAGGAGGTCCGCCAGGCGCCGGTACAGCTTGATCCAGATTGTCATCCTTCCCCTCCTACTCCGCCCCCAGCAGGGCCTGATAGTTTCCCCCGTCGCTCACCGGCGTGGGAGACAGGGCCACCAGCAGAGGGCCCAGATCCCGCCCCTCCAGGGTGATCCCCTGGCTCTTGACGGCCAGGAGCATGCCGCAGTCCACCCCCACCGCCCGGTAGGGCAGCAGGCGCACCCCCCGCAGCCCCTGTACCGCCGCCTGCTCCACCCCCCGCACCGGGTCCCACCAGGGGAAGTTCCGGGGCAGCACCCTCTCCAGGGCCGCCCCCTCCGCCACCAGCACCGGCCGGTTGGTGAGGGGGTCGGTGAGGGTGTTCCCCGTGTCCAGCAGCACCCGCAGCCGGGCGGTCCCTCCGGGGAGGCGCACCTCCGCCTCCCCGCAGTGGCGGTCCCTTCCGCTCCACACCCGCCGCAGGGCCATCTCCAGCACCAGGTAGCTCCCCAGCAGCAAAAGGAGCAGAAGGCGCAGGTCCACGTGGGCGTAGAGCACGCCGTTTTCCAGCACCAGCTGCCGCCCCCCCAGGAGCTCCGCCGCCAGCACCAGCCCCCCCAGGGCGGCGGCGGTGAGAAAGAACGTCACCCCCGCCCGGAGCAGGCGGCCGCACCCGCCGAAGGCCACCACCACCATCACCGCCCCGGCGGCCGCCTTACAGGGCCACCGGGCCAGCCAGGTCATCCCCGGCAGAAAGACCGCCCCGGCGTACACCGCCCCCAGCAGGGCGGACAGGGCCAGCAGCCCCCGGCGGATGGGCAGTCCCGCCAGACTGGCGGCAGCCCGCAGGGCCAGGTAGTTGGCCATGAAGTTCACCAGCAGCAGGGTGTCCAGGTACACCACCGTCACCGTCGTCCGCCCCCTTCCAGGGTCTCAGTATAGCCCCCGCCCCCGGTTGAAGGGGGTCGAAGGGTGGAAGGGGGACAAAAACCCGCGGGGGACCGCTTCGATGAGCAGTCCCCCGCAGGTTTTTGCAGTTCAGTTCAGCCCAGGCTCACTGTCCCAGGATCTCCCCCATGGCACACAGCAGGGCGTCCATCTCCCCGTCGGTGCCGATGCTGATGCGCAGCCACTGGGAGATGGCTGGGTCGGACCACCAGCGCACCAGGATGCCCCGCTGCCGCAGCTGGTCCAGCACGTCCTTCCCCTCCCGGCCCGGGCAGCGGACAAAGAGGAAATTGGCCTGGGAGGGCAGCACCTGGCAGCCCAGGGCCTCCAGCCCCCGGGCGGTCCGCTCCCGGGTGGCCATGACCCTGCGGCAGGTCTCCCGGAAGTAGTCCACATCCTCAATGGCCGCCTGGGCCCCCGCCTGGGCCAGCCGGTCCAGGGTGTAGGAGTTGATGGAGTCCCGCACGCACCTGAGCCCCGCGATGAGGTCCGGGTGGCCCATGGCCCAGCCCACCCGCAGCCCCGCCAGGCCCCGGGACTTGGACAGGGTGTGTACCACCAGCAGGTTGGGGTACTCGGGGATGAGCCCGGCGGCACTGCGGCCGCCGAAGTCCACATAGGCCTCGTCCACCAGCACCACCACATCCCGGTTGGCCTCCAGGATGGCCCGGATATCCTCCAGGGGCAGGCCCATGCCCGTGGGGGCGTTGGGGTTGGCCAGCACCACGCCCCCCTGGCTGTGGAGCAGCCCCGCCACGTCCACGGAGAAGTCCTCCCCCATGGGCACCATCCGGGCCTTCAGGCCGAAGTACCGGGCGTACACGGGATAAAAGCTGTAGGAGATCTGGGGGAAAACCAGCTCCCGGTCCGGGTCGAAGAAGGCCTGGAAGGCGAAGGCCAGCACCTCGTCGGAGCCGTTGCCCACAAAGATGTTGTCCGCCGTCAGGCCGAAGGCCCCGGCGATGGTCTCCCGCAGGGCGCGGCACTCCGAGTCGGGGTAGAGCCGCAGGTCCCCCGGCTCCACCGCCCCGATGGCCTGGGCCACACGGGGGGAGGGGGCGTAGGGGCACTCGTTGGTGTTGAGCTTGATAAAGGTCCGGCCCCGGGGCTGCTCCCCGGGCACATAGGGTACCGCATCGCGGATGCGTCTGCTCCAATACTCTTTCATGGCTGCGCCTCTGTTCTTTTGACTTTTTTTGTGGCCTTCTCCGCCTTGCTGCGGGGCACCATCATCTCGTGTCCGCACCCCTGACAGCGGAGTTTGAAATCCATCCCCACCCGCAGCACCAGCCACTCCCGGCTGCCGCAGGGGTGGGCCTTTTTCAGTTCCAGAATGTCGCCGATCCGCACGTCCAATGGCCCCGCCTCATTTCTTATGCTGATTGGTCCATTATATGTTTTCTCAAAGGAGCTGTCAATTCCCCCGGGGACGGGGCATATAGTGATACCCGGTGTTTCAATCTGCCCAACAGAAAGGAATGGTGGCTGTGTCCCCTGTGTATCTTCCCGAGGGCCGGCTTCTCTCTACGGCCCGCAACCAGGAGGCCTGCGCCTCCCTGGAGGGCCTGAAAGAGGCCATGGAGTCCGGCCGGATCCTGGAGGGCCGGGCCCTCCTGTGCCAGAGCAACCACGACCTGGTGGTCTCCCTGGGCCCCTTCCGGGGGGTGGTGCCCCGGGAGGAGGCCGCCCTTGGCATCGCCGAGGGCACCACCCGGGACATCGCCATCCTCTCCCGGGTGGGCAAGCCGGTGGCGGTGCGGGTCACCGGCCTGGAGGAGGGGCCGGAGGGCCCGGTGGTGTCCCTCTCCCGCCGGCAGGTGCAGCAGCAGGCCCTGGAGCACATCCTGAGGCACTGGCTGCCGGGGGACGTGGTGTCCGTCACCGTCACCCATCTGGAGCCCTTCGGCGCCTTTGTGGATGTGGCCTGCGGCATCCCCTCCATGCTCTCTCTGGAGCAGATCTCGGTGTCCCGCATTCCCCACCCCGCCTGCCGCCTCCAGGTGGGGCAGGAGATTCTGGCGGCGGTGACCCAGGTGGACGGGGCTCTCTCCCGGGTGTCCCTGAGCCACAAGGTGCTCCAGGGCACCTGGCCGGAGAATGCCGCCCTCTTCTCCCCCGGGATGACCGTGCCCGGGGTGGTGCGGGGCATCAAGCCCTACGGGGCCTTCGTGGAGCTCACGCCCAACCTCTCCGGCCTGGCGGACCCCTTCCCCGGCCTGCGGGAGGGGGACCGGGTGTCGGTGTACATCAAGGCCATCCAGCCCCAGCGGGCCAAGATCAAGCTGAACATCATCGACATCCTCCCGCCGGAGGAGGCCGTCTCGCCCCCCCGGTACTTCCTCACCGCCGGGCCCCTCACCGCCTGGCGCTACCTGGCGGAGGACTGCGCCCGGGTGAGCCGGGACAACGAGTTCCACTTCTACCGGTGAGGGCGGACCCTCACCCCTCCCCCTTGATCTTCTGCCAGTAGGCCCGGGCAGCCTGCTCGGTCTTGTTGTCGCCGTACTGATAGTACCGCGTCCCCGCCAGGGCGTCGGGGAGGTACTGCTGCTCCACCCAGTGGTGGGGAAAGTCGTGGGGGTAGAGATAGCCCTGGTCCCGCTCCATCCCCGCCGAGTCGGCGTGGACGTTCTGGAGGTGCCGTGGATAGTCCCCCGTCCTGCCCTTCCGCACGTCCGCCTGGGCGGCGGCGATGGCCTCATACACCGAGTTGGACTTGGGGGCGGTGGCCAGCAGAATGGCCGCCTGGGCCAGAGGCAGCCTGGCCTCCGGCAGGCCCAGCTGGAGGGCGTTGTCCACCAGGGCCTTCACAATGAGGGCGGCCTGGGGGTAGGCCATGCCCACGTCCTCGCTGGCGGAGCACAGCAGCCGCCGGATGGGGGTAATGAGGTCCCCCGCCTCCAGCAGACGGGCCAGGTAGTGGCAGGCGGCGTCCGGGTCGGACCCCCGCAGGGACTTCATCAGGGCGGAGGCGGTGTCGAAGTGGTCGTCCCCCTCCCGGTCGTACCGCATGGCAGAGCGCTGGGCGGCGGTCTGGGCGTCCGCCAGGGTGACCACCGGGGTACCGTTCTCCTCCCGCCGGGCGGCGGCCCCCAGCAGCTCCACGGCGTTGATGGCCTTGCGCACATCCCCCCCGCAGGCGGCGGCGATGTGGGCCTCCACCCCCTCCTCCAGACGGATGGGGCTCCCCAGCCGCTCCCCCAGGATGCGGAAGGCCCGCCCCACGGCGGGCAGCACGTCCGCCGCGGTGAGGGGCTTGAACTCAAAGATGCTGGCACGGCTGAGCACCGCGTTATAGACATAGAAATAGGGGTTCTCCGTGGTGGAGGCGATGAGGGTGATCTGCCCGTTCTCCATGAACTCCAGCAGGGACTGCTGCTGCTTCTTGTTGAAATACTGGATCTCATCCAGGTAGAGGAGCACCCCGTCCGGGGCCAGCATGGTGCCGATCTGGCCGATGATCTCCTTGATGTCGGAGATGGAGGCGGTGGTGGCGTTGAGCCGGTGGAGGGGCCGGTTGGTGCGCTTGGCGATCAGGTTGGCCACGGTGGTCTTGCCCGTGCCCGAGGGGCCGTAGAACACCAGGTTGGGGATGGCGCCGCTGTCAATGATGCGGCGCAGCAGCCCCCCCTCCCCCAGGATGTGCCGCTGCCCCACCACCTCGTCCAGGGTCTGGGGCCGGATCTCGTCGGCCAGGGGCCGGTATGTCATGGGAGTCTCCCCCTTTCTCAGTGGCGCACTTCGCACTCCCGCTGGAAGCCCAGGTACCGGGTGCCCTGGAAGGAGAGCTGTCCCCGGTCCCCGTCCACCAGCATGCCAAACTCCTCCCCGGTCACCTGCAGCTCCATGCGGTCGCCGCTGTCCACCTCAAAGGTCACATAGTAGGTGGTGGAGGTGTGCATATGGTCGTCGTGGTGGTGGTGGGACACCCGGTCCCGCTTGCCCACCACCCGGGCGGGCACCGTCAGCCGGGGGGCGTGGTTGTTGCGGTTCCACTGGGAGATCCCCTTAACCGCCCCGACCACAAACACGCCGATCACCAGAGCGAACACCGCCAGAAACAGGAAGGGGAACAGGCTCGTCAGCAGGTCAAATCCAAATCCCATGGTCTTTCTCCTTTCTGTGGGGCAAAGAAATTGAGAGGGCGGAGACCGCCCTCTCAATATTGTAGCGCCTGGGAGAAAAAATTGCAATGGGGATGCCCGTTACAGGTCCTTCTCCACCGTAAAGACATCCTCAATGGGCACGCCAAATACCTGTGCGATGTTCCACGCCAATACCAGGGAGGGGTTGTATTTCCCCTTCTCCAAGTTGCCGATGGTCTCCCGGCGCACCCCCACCAGCCGGGCCAAGTCCTCCTGCTTCATACCCAGGCGGGCCCGGTGCTCTTTCATGCGGTTATGTATCATGTCCGTGCGTGCCACCATTCCCGACAGCTGTACCAGAACCCGGTGAGGGCGTATACAGCTACCGCCACGCCCCAGCCCAATGCCAGGCCTGCATACAGCCCCTCCCGAACTGTCACCCCCGCCAGAATCAGCAGCCCCATGGCCGCCACCGAGGTCCCCATGCCCCAGAAAAATCCCAGGGCGGCAGAGCGGCGAATCTGCTCCTCCTGCATCTCATCCGCCTGGACAAAAAAATACTGGAAATCCAGGGCAAAGGCAAAGAAACCCAGAAAAGCCCGCTCCTGCGTAAACACCCCGATGAACCCCAGCAGGGACAGCAGTCCCAGTAACCCATACCATCGCTTTTTCTTCATCACACGTCCCTCCGTATGTGGTGTATTTCGCTCTTCATATTATAAATATACCATATGACAGAGGTTTGTCAAGAGAAATAATGCGCCCCGCCTGACAGGCGGGGCGCATCATGCACTCTCAAATCACTCGTACAGGGGATACTTGGCGGTAAGCTCCGCCACCTGGGCCCGGAGGGCGTCCTGGTTCCCCTCGAAGTTGGTGGCCGTCTGCCACATGACCTTGGCGATGACCGCCATGTCCTCCTCCACAAAGCCCCGGCTGGTGGCGGCGGGGGTGCCCACCCGGATGCCGGAGGTGACGAAGGGCTTCTCGGGGTCGTTGGGGATGGCGTTTTTGTTGACGGTGATGTTCACCTCGTCCAGGCGGTGCTCCATCTCCTTGCCGGTGAGGTGGGCGGGCCGCAGATCCACCAGCATCAGGTGGTTGTCGGTGCCGCCGCTCACCAGGTCAAAGCCCTCTTTCAGCAAAGCGTCGGCCAGGGCGGCGGCGTTGCTCACGATCTGCTGCTGGTAGGTCTTGAACTCGGGCTTGAGGGCCTCGCCCAGGGCCACCGCCTTGGCGGCGATGATGTGCTCCAGGGGGCCGCCCTGGCTGCCGGGGAAGATGGCCGAGTCGATCTTCTTGGCCAGCTCCGCCTTGCACAAAATCATGCCGCCCCGGGGACCCCGGAGGGTCTTGTGGGTGGTGGTGGACACCACGTCGGCGTAGGGCACCGGGGAGGGGTGGAGCCCCGCGGCCACCAGGCCGGCGATGTGGGCCATGTCCACAAAGAGGTAGGCCCCCACCTCGTGGGCGATGTCGGCAAAGGTCTTGAAGTCGATGATGCGGGGATAGGCGGAGGCCCCCGCCAGGATCATCTTGGGCTTGTGCTTCCGGGCCAGATCCCGCACCTGGTCGTAGTCAATGTAGCCCTGCTCGTTGACTCCGTAGGCCACCATGTTGTAGTTCTTGCCGGAGAAGTTCACCGGGGAGCCGTGGGTCAGGTGGCCGCCGTTGGCCAGGTCCATACCCAGCACCGTGTCCCCGTGCTCGCACAGGGCCTGGTACACGGCGAAGTTGGCGTTGGCGCCGCAGTGGGGCTGCACGTTGGCGTGGTCCGCCCCGAAGAGCTGGCAGGCACGCTGGCGGGCGATGTCCTCCACCACGTCCACGCACTGGCAGCCGCCGTAGTACCGCTTGCCAGGGTAGCCCTCGGCGTATTTATTGGTGAGTACCGTGGCCGCAGCCGCCAGCACCGCGGGGCTGACGAAGTTCTCCGACGCGATGAGCTCGATGTTGCGCCGCTGCCGGTCGTACTCCGCTCTGACCGCCTGGCCCACCTCAGGGTCCTGGGCGGTGATAAAATCCATGATTTCCGTGACCAATTTCCCGTCGCCACCTTTCAAAATTTCAGCGATGTACATCATTATAGCGTATGGCCGGGAAAATTACAATCGTCACCATAAGAAAAACGCCCTCGTTTTTTCCGCCCATGTGTGCTATATTGTCTAACGAGGTGATAAAATGAAAGACCACCAGGAAGTCCTGGCCATTGTGGAGGAGCTCAAGGCCCTCTACCCCACCAGCCTGTGCTCGCTGGAGTATGAAAAGGACTATGAGCTTCTGTTCTCCGTCCGCCTGGCCGCCCAGTGCACCGACGAGCGGGTCAACATGGTCACCCCCGCCCTCTTTGCCCGCTTCCCCACCCTGGAGGCCCTGGCCCAGGCCGACGTGGGCGAGGTGGAGGAGTACATCCACTCCACCGGCTTTTTCCGGGCCAAGGCCCGGGACATCGTGCTGGCCTCCCAGATGCTGCTGCGGGAGTACGGCGGCAGGGTGCCCGACACCATGGAGGAGCTGCTCAAGCTGCCCGGAGTGGGCCGCAAGACCGCCAACCTGATCCTGGGGGACGTGTACCACACCCCGGGGGTGGTGGTGGCGGACACCCACTGCATCCGCATCACCGGCCTTCTGGGTCTCACCGACGGCACCAAGGACCCCGCCAAGGTGGAGCAGCAGCTCCGCTCGGTGCTGCCGCCGGAGGAGTCCAACGACTTCTGCCACCGCATGGTGCTCCACGGCCGGGCGGTGTGCATTGCCCGGCGGCCCCAGTGCGCCTCGTGCACCCTGCGCCCCTGGTGCGACCACTTCCGCGCCTCCTCCCAGCCGGAGCAGTGAGCCAAGATCCCCACGAAAAAGTCCCTGGCAGGAACACCTGCCAGGGACTTTTCTTATGATAAGGCTGTCACAGCTGCCTGAGGGAGCAGCGGAAGTCGCCGTTTGCCACCTCGATGACGGCGTACCCCGCCGGGGCCCCCACTCCCCCGGCGGTGCCGGGGTTGATGAGCCAGATCCCGCCGGGGGCCAGCTCCTCCATGGCCTCGTGGGTGTGGCCGAAGAGGACCACGTCCACATGCTCCTCCCGCCCGGCAGCGGCCAGGCCCCCCAGGCCCAGCTTGGCGTGGTACCGGTGGCCGTGGGTCAGAAGGAAGCGCACCTTCTCCACGGTGAGGATGCGCACATCATCCCCCGGCACCCACCCGTCGCAGTTGCCCCGCACCTGCTCCACCACCAGGCCGGGCACCGCCATCTCCAGCCGCTGGGCGTCGGAGAGCATGTCCCCCAGGTGGAACACCCGGTCGGGCTTCTCCCGCTCCACCGCGGTGATGAGATTGGACACCCTGCCGTGGGAGTCGGAGACGATCAGTAGTTTCATTCCAGTCACCTTGTCTTTCCTGATGGCATATACTGGGGCAAAGGAGGATGCTTATGCCCAAATTTGATGAACTGCTCCGCCAGGGGGAGGCCGCCAAACTGATGGAGGACCGGCAGGCCCTCCAGGACGTGATGGACGCCCCGGAGACCCGGCAGCTGATGGCCATGCTGCAGCAGTCCGTGGGGGGCGACCTGGAGGGGGCGGCCCGCTCGGCCATGAACGGCAGCCCCCAGGCCCTGATGGACGCCATGCGCAAGCTGATGGACAGCCAGGAGGGGGCCCAGGTGGCCCAGGCGGTCAAACGCAAGCTGAAGAGATCATAACACTGTTGTAAGGAGGGGGCGCCATGGCGGGATTTGAGGAGGCGCTGGGGTCCATACTGTCCGACCCCGGCGCCATGGACCAGATCATGGCCCTGGCCAAGTCCCTGGGGGCCGGCCGGGAGGGCCAGAGGGAGGAGGAAGGGCCCTCCGCCCGGGAGGAACCCCCCGCCGCTCCCGCCCCGGAGGGCGGGCCGCCGGCCCTGGACCCCCAGCTGATGGGGCTTGCCATGGAGGTCATGGGGGAGTACGCCGCAGGGGGCGGCGAGGGGGAGGCTCTCCTCCAGGCCCTGCGCCCCTTTTTGAGCGCCAAGCGGGCCAAAAAGGTGGACCGGGCCATCCAGGCCGCCAGGCTCTCCCACGCCGTCCGGGCGGCGTGGCGCCTGATGAAGGCCCGCCGTGAGGAGGAAGAGGACCATGTATAACCGCTATCTGGCCCGGCAGAGCACCTACGCCCCGGTGGAGCCTCCCCCGCCTCCCAGGAGCGCGCCCCCCAAACGGGGCCAGGGCCAGGAGAGGGACCACCCCCTCAAGGCCCTCACCGGGCTGCTTCCCGGCCTTTCCAAGGGTCTCTCCCTCCAGCAGCTGGGCACGGAGGACCTGCTGCTGCTGGCACTGATCTTCCTGATCCTGTGGGAGGGGGACCACTGGGAGGCGGTCATCGCCCTGGCCATCCTCTTTTTCTCCGGCCTGGGGGAGGAGGAGGAATCTACTGCTCCTGCCCCTGGGGCTCCACCGTGTGAAGGACACGGCCATCGGGGAGGGTGAACTGCCCCGCCTCCTCCGGCAGGGGGCTGACCACCTGGTAAGCCGTCATGCGGTAGACCAGGGTGTCATTCTCCACCGTCTCCGCCGACACCAGCAGGCCGCTCTCCACCGAGATCCAGTAGCGCAGCAGCCGGCCCTCCTGTTCCCCGGCGGCCTCCACATAGATGCAGGCCAGGCCGCCCCGCTCCTGATACCCCGTGTCGGTGATGCTCTCCTCCGGCACCTCCAGCACGTCCTCGTAGGTGGGCAGGCGCTGGGCCAGGTCGGCGGAGATGAGCCGGGCGCTGCCCTCCTCCACGGTGTCGTCCTCCCCGTACCAGCGGTAGTAGGTCTCCCCGTCGGTGATGGTGTGCTCGATGACGCCGCTGGCCATGGTGAGGTCCACCCGGGTCCAGCCCCCGTCCACCGCCACCTGGGCGGTGACCGCGCCGGTCTCCCCATCCCCCCAGAAATACTCGATGAGCATCCCCCGGCTGTAGCTGTTGTACCGCCGGAGGGTCCTCTCAATGATGCTCTGGACGGTCTGGGGCGTCACTGCCACCTGGACGCCGCCGCTGCCCTCTCCGTCCTCCCCGCTCTGCCCAGGACTCTCCTCCCCCTCCAGGGAGGGGAGCTCCACCTGGGGGGTCTGGGTGAAGAGGTTGATGCCGAAGCTGTAAAAGATGGACAGCACCAGAATGGCGCAGATGAGGGCCGCGATGATGGCCCGGTTGCGTCGTTCCATGTGCTGTCCTCCTCTCTGTTCCGGGGGCGGTTATCCCACGCCGAAGGGCTCGGGCTGCTGCCCCCGCAGGCCGAAGTGCCACTCGATGGCGTCGGCAATGCGGCGGCAGGCCTGGCCGTCCCCGTAGGGGTTGACGGCGTGGGCCATCTTCTCATAGGCGGCGGGGTCGTCCAGCAGCTTCCGGGCCAGGGCCACAATGTCGTCGTAGGCCACCCCCGCCAGCTTCACCGTGCCCGCCTCCACGGCCTCGGGCCGCTCGGTCTCCTTCCGCAGGACAAGCACCGGCTTGCCCAGGGCGGGGGCCTCCTCCTGAAGGCCGCCGGAGTCGGTCATCACCATGTAGCACCGGGCCATCAGGTTGTGCATCTCCTCCACGTTCAGGGGGGGGATCAGGTGGACGTTGTCAATGCCGTCCAGGTGCCGGTGGGCGCACTCCTGCACCACCGGGGACAGGTGGACGGGATAGACCAGCTCCGCCTCCTGATGGGTGCGGGCGATGTAGGCCAGGGCGGACATGATGTCTTCCATGGGCTGGCCGTAGTTCTCCCGCCGGTGGCAGGTCACCAGAATGATCTTCTTCCCGGCGTAGTCCAGGGTGTTGAGCTCCTCCTGAGCAAAGCGGAAGTCCTCCGCCACGGTGGTTTTCAAGGCGTCGATCACCGTGTTGCCCGTGACGAACACCCCTTTGACAATGCCCTCCGCCGCCAGGTTGCCCCGGTTGCTCCGGGTGGGGCAGAAGTGGAGCCCCGCGATGCGCCCCACCAGGGAGCGGTTCATCTCCTCGGGGAAGGGGGAGTACTTGTCCCAGGTACGCAGCCCCGCCTCCACATGGCCCACCTCGATCTGCTGATAGAAGGCCGCCAGGGCCCCGGCAAAGGTGGTGGAGGTATCCCCGTGGACCAGCACCAGGTCGGGCTTGCACTGCTCAAAGACCTTCTCCAGCCCCAGCAGGCACTTGGTGGTGATGGTGGAGAGGGTCTGGCGGCTCTCCATGATGTCCAGGTCGAAGTCCGGGCGGATATGGAAGATGTCCAGCACCGAGTCCAGCATCTGCCGGTGCTGGGCGGTGACGCAGCACAGGCTCTCCAGCCCATGGCGCCCCTCCAGCTCCTTCACCAGGGGGGCCATCTTGATGGCCTCGGGCCGGGTGCCGAAAATGGTCATGACTCTGCGTTTACTCATGGGTATCCTCTTTTCTCTCAGACCGGGGGGACTTGTCTTCCTTGTCCTTCTCCTGGTCCAGGTGGCGGTTGTTGCTGATGAAGATCTTGCCGGCCACGCCCCCTGCCACGCACATGGTCAGCAGGAAGAGGATGGCCTTCAGGGCGCCCGAGGTGGTGAGCACCACGGCGGACAGGCCCAGAATGGCGGAGATGATATACAGGATGCCCACCGCCTGCTTCTGGGAAAAGCCCATGTCGATGAGCCGGTGGTGGACATGGCTGCGGTCGGGACTCATGGGGCTCTGCCCGTGGGCGATGCGCCGGATAAAGGCAAAGCAGGTGTCGAAAATGGGCAGGCCCAGCATGAGGAAGGGCACCACGAAGGAGATGATGGTATACATCTTGAACATGCCCTGCACCGACATGGTGGCCAGGATGAAGCCCAGGAAGGTGGACCCCGTGTCCCCCATGAAGATCTTGGCGGGGTTGAGGTTATAGGGCAGAAAGCCGATGCAGGCCCCCGCCAGGGCGGCCATCATCACCGCCACGCTCTTCTCCGCCACCAGCAGGGCGATGATGAGCATGGTCATGGAGCTGATGGTGGACACGCCGCAGGCCAGGCCGTCCAGCCCGTCGATGAGGTTCACCGCGTTGGTGATGGCCACGATCCAGATCACCGTCACCGGGTAGGACAGCCACCCCAGCTGCAGCCACAGGTTGTCGCTGAACACGTTGGGGTTGGAGAGGGTCTCGATCAGGTTGCCCGAGGCCACCGCTATGATGGCCGCCAGGATCTGCACCAGAAATTTGAACTTGGCGGGCAGATCATAGATGTCGTCAAAGATGCCCAGGATGGCGATGATGATGGCCCCCAGCAGCATCCCCTTCACCGGGGTGGTGAGGGGGGCGAAGATCATGGTGCTCAGGAGGAAGCCGATGCAGATGGCCAGCCCCCCCATCCGGGGGATGGGGTGGTCATGCATCCGCCGGCCGTCCTTGGGCACGTCCACCGCCCCCACCCGGAAGGCCAGATTCTTCACCACGGGGGTGGTGATGAAGGCGATCAGGGCCGCCGCAGCCATGGCCACGGCCACATAGGTGATTGTCGTCAGATCTACATTCATAGCAATGCCTCTCACCGGGGAAGGAAGCCCACTTTTTTGTATACCTTGCGCAGGGTCTTGTTGGCCACATAGCCGGCCTTCTCCGCCCCGGCCCGGTAGACCGACTCCAGGTAGGCCTTGTCCGCCAGGAGGCGGCGGGTCTCCTCCTGGATGGGCCGCAGCATCTCCACCACGGCCTCCCCCACCACCGGCTTGAAGGCGCCGTAGCCCTTGCCCTCAAACTCCGCCTCGATGGTCTCGTAGCTCTTGCCGGTGACGGCGGAGTAGATGCCCATCAGGTTGGCCACCCCGGGCTTGTTCTCCCGGTCAAAGCGGACGCACCGCTCCGTGTCGCTGTCGGTGACCGCCCGCTTGAACTTGCGCATGATGTCCTCTGGCTTCTCCATGAGAAAGACGCACCCCTCGGGGATGGACTTGCTCATCTTGGTGTCGGGCTGGTTGAGGCTCATGACCCGGGCGCCCATCTTGGGGATGTAGGGCTCGGGCACCTTGAACACGTCCCCGTAGACGTGGTTGAACCGCTGGGCCACGTTGCGGGTGAGCTCCACGTGCTGCTTCTGGTCCTCCCCCACCGGGACAAAGTCGGGCTGGTAGAGCAGGATATCCGCCGCCATCAGGGCGGGGTAGGTGAACAGGCCGCCGTTGATGTTGTCGGCGTGCTTGGCAGACTTGTCCTTGAACTGGGTCATGCGGGAGAGCTCGCCGAACATGGTGTAGCAGTTGAGCACCCACCCCAGCTCCGCGTGGGCGGGCACGTGGGACTGGACGAACAGGGTGTTCTTCTCCGGGTCCAGGCCGCAGGCGATGTACTGGGCCAGCTGCTCCAGGGTGCGGCGGCGCAGGTCGGCGGGGGTCTGCCGCACGGTGATGGTGTGCATGTCCGCCATGAAGTAGTAGCAGTCAAACTCCTCCGCCCGGGCGCCCCAGTTCTTGATGGCCCCCAGGTAATTGCCAAGATGCAGGTCTCCGCTGGGCTGAATGCCGGAGAGCATCACTTTTTTCTGGTTGTCCATATTGAAAAATACACCTCTTACCAGTGGATTGGTTTCCACAGGGCACAATGACCCATGTTGTATCATCATATCATATCCGATTGTCCTTGACAATCCTCAGGAGAAAAAATAGAATAATGGAACAGAACATCCCTACAATGTCAAAAAGGAGTTTTTCCTATGGATATGAACTGGTTTGACCAGATGGAGGAGCGCATCCCCCAGGGCAGGGTGCGCACCCGGTTCGCCCCCTCCCCCACCGGGTACATGCACGTGGGCAACCTGCGCACCGCCCTGTACACCTGGCTCATCGCCCGGCACAGCGGCGGCACCTTCATTTTGCGCATCGAGGACACGGACCAGGGCCGGCTGGTGGCGGACGCCGCCGACGTGATCTACGCCACCCTGCGCAAGTGCGGCCTCACCTGGGACGAGGGGCCCGACGTGGGCGGCCCGGTGGGCCCCTATATCCAGACCCAGCGGCGGGACCTGTACGGCAAGTACGCCCGGCTGCTGGTGGAGAAGGGCCACGCCTACTACTGCTTCTGCGAAAAGACCGAGTCGGAGGAGGACGCCGGGGACTTTGACCGCTCGGTGGACCCCTGCCGGGACCTGGACCCCGCAGAGGCCCTGCGGCGGGTGGAGGCCGGGGAGCCCTACGTCATCCGCCAGCGCATCCCCCATGGCGGCCAGACCACCTTTGACGACGCGGTGTTCGGCGCCATCACCGTGGACAACGACACCCTGGACGACCAGGTGCTCATCAAGCGGGACGGCCTGCCCACCTACAACTTCGCCAACGTCATCGACGACCACCTGATGGGCATCACCCACGTGGTGCGGGGCAGCGAGTACCTCTCCTCCGCCCCCAAGTATAACCTCCTCTACCAGGGCTTTGGCTGGGAGGTGCCCACCTATATCCACTGCTCCCCCGTCATGCGGGACGCCCACAACAAGATGTCCAAGCGGAAGGGGGACCCCTCCTACGAGGATCTCATCTCCATGGGCTACCTGTCCGAGGCGGTGGTAAACTATGTCACCCTGCTGGGCTGGTCCCCCCGGGGGGAGTACGCCGAGCGGGAGTTCTTCACCCTCCAGGAGCTCTCGGAGGTCTTTGACATCGGCGGCATCTCCAAGTCCCCCGCCATCTTCGACATCGAGAAGCTCAAGTATTTCAACGCCAGCTACCTGCGCTCTTTGTCCCCCGAGGCCTTCTACGACGCCGCCCTGCCCTATCTCCGCCAGGCCATCACCAGCCCCGCCATTGACCTGAAGCTGGTGGCCCCCCTGGTGCAGCCCCGGTGCGACACCCTGCTGGACATCGCCCCCCAGGTGGACTTCTTCGACGCCCTGCCCGACTACTCCACCGACCTCTACTGCCACAAGAAGATGAAGACCAACGTAGAGAACTCCCTGGAGGCCCTGGAGCAGGTGCTCCCCGTGCTGGAGGCGCTGCCCGAGTGGACCTACGATGCCATCCACGACGCCCTCATCGGCCTGGCCCAGCAGCTGGAGCTGAAAAACGGCCGCATCATGTGGCCCGTGCGCACCGCCCTGTCCGGCAAGGCCGTCACCCCCGGCGGCGCGGTGGAGCTGTGCCACATTCTGGGCAGGGAGGAGACCCTCCGCCGCATCCGGGCGGGCATGGAGCTCCTCCGGGGGCAGTGATCCCCTTTCAACACGCAAAAAATTCCCGGCGATCTGGAGATCGCCGGGAATTTTTATTTATGTGTCAAAGCGGCAGATGTACAGGATGTCCGTCTCCGTGTCGTACAGCCCAACCGTCAGATTGAAGGAGTACCGCTCCAGGATGTCCTGGCACTCCTCCCGGTACTCCTCCGGCTGCCTGTCCACCAGGCAGTAGTACCCTTCCCGGATCTCCGGCACCAGGGGCTCCCCCGCCCCGTCGATGAGGTAGGGGCCCCAGCCGGCGTCCCCCTTTTCCAGGCCGTACACCAGGGCCTGGGCGGTGTCGTCCAGAGGGAGGGGGCTCCAGCCCCTGTCCCCCCGGAGGCGCTCCTGGAAGCCCCTCCCCTCCAGGGACAGCACCTGGCAGGACACCCCGTCCCCGTTGCCGCTGTGGGTGTCGTAAAGGGACACCGTGGCGCACCCCGACAGGTCAATGCCCAGCTCCCGGGCGGCCTTCTCCCGCTCCGTGGGACCCCAGGAGGTCAGGGAAATCAGAAGCATCACCACCACGGCCAGGGCCATCAGAATCTTTTTCATGGTCACACCTCCGGGGCCTGCTGCCCCCCGCTCCCGCCCAGGGTCCACAGGGTCTCTATGGTGAAGCGCCCCTCCCGCAGCTCCGGGCGGACCTGGTGGCCCATCTGGACCATCAGGGCCTGGACGATGGACAGCCCCAGGCCGGTGTTCTGTCCGGTGCGGGTGCGGTCGGCGGTGAAGGAGCGCTCGAACACGTGGAGCACGTCCTCCTGGGTCATGTCCGGGGCGCCGTTGGTGAAGGACGCCGCCGCCCACGCCCCCCGGCGCTCCAGCTTCACCTCCAGGGTGCCCTGGCCGTGGCGCAGGGCGTTGACCAGCAGGTTGGAGAACACCCGCCGCACCCCGCCCCGGTCCCCCCACACCGGTGGGATGTCCCGGGCCAGGTCCACCGACACAGTGAGGCCGCTCTTCTCCAGCTCGGGGTAAAACCCCGCCAGCACCTCCTCCAGCTCCCGGCGCAATTCCACCTGCTCCCGCTCCAGGGGGTACTCGCCCCCCTCGATGCGGGACAGGTCATAAAAGGCGGTGATGAGCTCCCGCAGGGACTGGGCCCGGCCGTCGATCACCTCCAGCCAGGCCCGCCGCTCCTCCGGGGAGAGGCCCTCCTCCCGCAGCAGCTGGAGGTAGCCCAGAATGGAGGTGAGGGGGGTGCGCAGGTCGTGGGACACGTTGGCGATCTGCTGGCGGAGCTGCCGCTCCTTGCGCTGGTAGTCCACCCGCTCCAGCTCCCGCTGCTCCAGCAGGGCGTTGATGGTGTGGAACAGTTCCTCCGCCTGGCGGTTGGGGGTGTCCAGGGTGAGGCGCACGCCGGTCTCCCCGGCGCGCACCTGCTCCAGCTGCTCCCTGGCCTGGCGCAGATTCTTCTCCAGGGTGTAGATCCCCAGGATCAGGGACAGGCACACCAGCACCAGCACGATCACCAGCCACACCACGGGCGCCACCTCCAATCAGGTCAGTTGATCTCCTTTTTGTGGAAGGCCCACAGGCCCAGGGCGGTACATACCCCCATCCAGACCAGGCCCAGGACCCAGCTCTTGGCCATAAAGCCCCAGTCGCCCACCACCTTGTAGGCGCCGGCCACCATGTTCTGGGGCATCCAGCTGTTCAGGGTGAGCAGGGCCTCCCGCAGCCCGCCCTCCACGGTGGTCAGCAGGCTCATGATATCCAGCACCATGGGGGGCACCGCCATGATGCCCACCGCCAGGAAGGCCCCCATGGTGTTGCTGCGGATCAGGAAATAGATCAGATTGGTCAGAGCCATCATGCCCAGGAACTGAGGCAGATCCGCCAACAGGCAGTAGCCCACTATGGTCAGGACCTGCCCGGCGTCCCCGGGGGCGCTGGGCTCCAGCAGCAGCCAGCACAGCCCCTCGTAAAAGCCCACCGTCAAAAGCAGCATCACCACGCCCGCAACGGCCGCCACTGCCAGCTTGCCCAGGTAGATCCGGGCCCGGGGCAGGCCGAAGGACACCTCGTTTTTCAGGGTGTTGAATTTATACTGGTCGGAGAACACCATGTCCCCCACCACAATGGGTGCGTACACCCCCAGGCCCAGCAGGCTCACCGCCAGGCTGCCCCCGGTGGCGAAGTCCACGTGGTTGCCGTTGGCGTTGGTGAAGGCCCAGCCCGCCACCAGCAGGCCGGCGCACAGGAGAAGGACCAGCTGGGTGGCGTAGAGGTACTTGCGGTGGAGCACCTTGTAAAACTCCGCGCGGATGTAGTTAAGCACGGTCCTCACCCCCGATCAGCTTGAGGAAGTAGTCCTCCAGATTGGCCGTCCGGTGCTCCGCCGCCAGAATGGCCACCCCCGTCCGGGCCAGGGCCCCGGTGACCAGCTGGGGCTGGTCCAGGAAGTCGTACACCCGGATGTGTCCCCCGGGCAGGACCTCGAAGTGCCGGGTCTGGAGCTCCCGCTCCAGGGCCGCGGCGGCCAGGCCCGGGTTGTCCACGGTGACCTCCAGGCAGGAGCGGCACTTGTCGTGGAGGGCCGCAGCGGAGATCTCCTCCAGCATCTCCCCCCGGTCCAGAAAGCCGTAACAGGTGGCCACGTTGGACAGCTCGCTGAGGATGTGGCTGGAGATGAGGATGGTGGTCCCCCGCTCCCGGTTGAGCGCCTGCAGGATGGAGCGGAACTCCACGATGCCCTCCGGGTCCAGGCCGTTGATGGGCTCATCCAGCAGGAGGAAATCGGGGTGGTTCATCAGGGCCAGGGCCAGGCCCAGGCGCTGCTTCATGCCCAGGGAGAAGGCCTTGAAGCGCTTTTTGCCCGTGTCCGCCAGGCCCACCTGGCTCAGGGCCTCCTCCACCACCTCCCGGCCGGGGATCCCCCGCTGCAGGCGGTAGTACTCCAGATTCTCCCGGGCAGAGAGGTAGGGGTAAAAGCTGGGGATCTCCACCATGGCCCCCGTGCGGCGGCGGGCCTTCTCCAGGCCCCGGGGATCCCGGGCGCCGAAGAGGGCCATCTCGCCGCTGTCGGGGTGGCTCTGCCCCGCCGCCATGCGGATGATGGTGGTCTTGCCCGCGCCATTGCGGCCCACCAGGCCGTAGATCTGCCCCTGGTCCAGGTTCAGGTCCACCTGGCGCACCGCCGGCGTCTTACCGTAGTATTTGGTAAGGCCCCGGAGGGTCAGGACCGGTTTTGTCATAAGGCATCCAACCTTTCTTCTTTGGACTGTGCCTACAGGATATCAGCCCCCGCCCAAGAAGTCGGAAAGAAAGTCTAAAGAAAGTTTAAAGTCCCCTGGGGCCCGTCCCGGCCCGCTCCTCCCCGCCCAGGGTGAAGCCGATGCCCCACACGGTGCGGATGGCCTCCGCCACCCCGGCCCTGGCCAGCTTGGCGCGCAGATTGCTCACATGGACGTTGACGGTGTTGTCGTCCCCCATAAACTCCTCCCCCCACACAGACTCGTAGATCTGCCCCCGGGTGAGGACATGGCCGGGGCGCTCCATGAGCTTTTCCAGGATGGCAAACTCCCGCCCCGTAAGGGTGAGGCGCTTTCCTCCGGCGGTGACCCGGTGCTCTTCCCGGTCCAGCTCCAGGGGGCCCCAGGTGAGGGGGCCCCGGCTGTCCCCCCGGTCGGAGAACTCCTTGTACCGCCGCAGCTGGGCCTCCGCCCGGGCCAGCAGCTCCTGGTTGTCAAAGGGCTTGGGCACGAAGTCGTCCGCCCCCAGCCGCAGCACCTCTACCCGGGCCTCCACCCCCGCCTTGGCGGAGAGGACGATAATGGGCATGGTGCTGCGCCGGCGGACCTGGGCAATGAACTCCTCCCCCGACACCCCGGGGAGCATCAGATCCAGCACCACCAGGTCGTAGTCGTACCGCTCCGCCCAGAGGAGCCCCTCGCTGCCCGAGAAGGCCGGGCGGCACTGCCACCCCGCCCCCTCCAGCACCCGGCACACCAGGCGGTTGATGTCCTGGTCGTCCTCCACCACAAGAATATGACAGCTGTCCATAGTCACTTCACCCTCAGCCGCTGGGCCAGCTCCCCGTCCGGCGTGACGTTGGTGGTCTCATAGGTGGTGTAGACCACGAAGCCGGGCCGGGCGCCGGCGGGTTTTTTCACATACTTCACCGGCGTGAAATCCACCGGCACCTTGCCGCTCTCCCGGGCCTGGGAGAACCAGGCCGCCAGCACCGCCGCCTGGTGGATGCTCTCCTGGTCGGGGGTCCTGCCCTCGGTCCAGAGGATCACATGGGAGCCGTGGATCTTCTGGGCGTGGAACCAGATGTCGCTTTTGAAGGCGTCCTTGGTGGTGAGGCGGTCGTTCTGGCTGTTGTTCTTCCCCACGGAGATGCGCAGCCCCGCGGTGGAGCGGAACTCCATGGGCTTGGCCGTCACCCGCTTCTCCCGCTTGGCCGCCGTCTTCTGCCGGCGGAGGTAGCCCGTATCGATGAGCTCCTGGCGGATCTCCTGGAGGTCCTTGTCCCCCTCCACCAGGGAGAGGTTCTCCAGCACGCTGTTGAGATAGTCCAGCTCCCGCCGGCCTTTCTCGATCTGCTCGGTGAGCTTCTCCTCGGCGGTCTTGGCCTTGTTGTAATTCTTATAGTAGCGCCCGGCGTTCTGCTGGGGGGTGAGGAGGGGGTCCAGGGGGATGTCCACCTCCCGCCCCTCCGGGTCGTAGAAGTCTACCGTGTGGAGAACCGTCATCCCCCGCTCCATCTGGTAGAGGTTGGAGGTGATGATGTCCCCGAACTGCCGCAGCCGCTCCCGGTCCCGGGTGGCCTCCAGCTCCTTCTCCTGGTTGGCCAGCTTGCGCTGCACCCGGTCCCGGGCGTGGGTGACGCTCTTGATGAAGTCCTGCCCCTTCTGCTTCACCCGCTCCGCCGCCTCCCGCTGGGCGTAGAAGGCGTCCAGCATGGCCGAGAAGCTCTCCTGCCGCAGCAGGCCGGTCTCCGGCCCGTACTGGAGGATGGGCAGGAAGGAGAAGTCCGCCGGTTTGCCCTCCCGCTCCAGGATCACAGGTGTAAACTTATTTTCCTTTACATCGTTCATCAGGCGGAAGAATTCCCGGGAGAGGGCCTCACGGTCCTCCCCCGCCCGGAAGGCGATCTCCCGGGCGATCAGGGGGGAAATCCCGCCGAAGGTGTCCAGAATCCAGCCATCCAGCCGTTTTTCCTCCTGGGGGCACCGGGCCAGCAGAGTGTGGAATTCCTCCTCCGTAACTGTAAAGGGATCTACCTTGTCAACCGGTTCCGGCTGCCGGTAGAACATCCCGGGCAGCAGCTGCCGCTTGGCGGACATGTCCCCGTCCACCCGGCGGATGCAGTCGGTGATGCGCCCCGCCTCGTCCAGCAGCACCAGGTTGGCCCGGCGGCCCATACACTCCAGCACCAGCCGCCGCTCCACCCGGTCCCCCAGCTCGTTGAGGGTCTCAAAGCGCAGCTCCACCAACCGCTCCGCCGGGGGCTGGGTGAGCTCCAGCAGGCGGCCCCCCTGGAGGTGCTTGCGCAGGAGCATGCAGAACATGGGGGGCTGCTCCGGGTTGTCCCGGGAAATCCCGGTGAGCTGCAGCCGGGGGTGGGCGGGGCTGGCCGACAGCAGCAGCTTCACATTTTCGTTTCTCCCCCGCATGGCCAGGATGATCTCATCCCGGGCGGGCTGGTAGATCTTGTCCACCTTGGCCCCCAGGAGCTTGTCCCGCAGCTCCCCCACCAGGGCGGTCAGGCATATGGCGTCCAGTGGCATGTCAATCCTCCATCATGATCTCAAAAAGTTGGTTGAGCCGCTCCCGGCGGCCCTGGAGCCACAGCCAGCCGAACAGGGTCTCCAGGGCGGTGGCGGTCTGGTACTCCTCCCGGCTGGCGGCCTTGGGCACCCCGTGGACCTTGGCGTTGCGCCCCCGGTGAAAGGCCTCCCCCTCCTCCTCCTCCAGCAATGGGAGGAGCTTCTCCGCCCGCGCCGCCTGGGCCGGGGCGGCCACCAGCTCCACCGTGGCCCGGTGCAGCCCCCGGTTGGTGGCCTTGCCGTGGAGGATGAGCCAGGAGCGCACCATCAGCTCGTACACCCCGTCCCCTATGTGGGCCAGGCCCAGGTTGCTGATCTGATTGATCTTGTCGCGCTCCAGCGCCAGGGAAAAATAGTCCATATCTCTTGCTCCTGTCCGGGGCTGCGCCCCATGTTCCGCCGCCCGGGGGCGGTTTGGTGGAACACATTATACCCCAAAGGCCCGCAGAGCACAAGGTCCCTTGACTTTCTGCCCTATCTGCATTACAATATATAATACAGATAAGACATGGGAGGTGACGCCATGCTGCTCACACTTGACTTCAACCTGGATGTGCCCATCTACCAGCAGATCCGGGACCAGATCGTCCTGGGGGTGGCCCAGGGGCGGCTGGCCCCCGGGGAGCGCCTGCCCTCCATCCGGGCTCTGGCCCAGGAGGCGGGGGTGAACATGATGACGGTGAACAAGGCCTACCAGCTGCTGCGGCAGGAGGGGTACGTGGTCTCCGACCGGCGCAGCGGGGTGTGTGTAGCGGGCTCACCCCCGGCCACCGGCCTGGAGGAGCGCACCCGCCGGGCCCTGCGCCTGGCGGTGAGCGAGGCCCGGCTCCACGCCGTGCCCCTGGAGGAGCTGCTGGAGCTGTGCCGGTCCTACTACAACCAATCGGAAACGGAGGGAGACAAATGTTCCAACTGATTATGGCGGTGGTTCTCTACCCCTCGCTGGCCATCATCTTCTTTCTGCTGCGGGACGCCACCCGGCCCAAAAAGAACCTGATTTTGGAGGTCACTCTCCCCTACGAGGGCCAGCGGGATGAGGAGGTCCTGGCCCTGTGCAAGTCCTTCCGGCGGGTGCTGCTGGCCGTCTTTCTGGCCCTCACCGCCGCCATGGCGCCTTTGTTCTTCCTCCCCTCCATGGGCCTTTTTATGACGGGCATCCTGCTGTGGCTGGACCTGGCCATCATTTGCCCTTACGTGGTGTTCGCCTTCTGGCGGGGAAAGCTCATGAAGCTCAAGGCGGCCCGGGGCTGGCGGGCCGACGGGGGGCAGCGGCTGGCGGATCTCACCGTGGCCGCCCGGCCGGTGAAGCGCCTGTCCCCTTTGTGGTTCCTGCCCCCCCTGGCGGCCAGCGCCGTGCCGGTGGTGGCGTCGGCGGCGGCCCTCAGCCGCTCCCCGGACGAGGTGTGGATGCTGGCGGTCTATCTCGTTGACCTGGCCCTCATCCCCCTGTTTTTCGCCTTCCACCGCATCATCTACCGCCAGGCCTCCGAGGCGGTGGACCGGGACACGGACCTCACCCAGGCCCTCACCCAGGCCAGGCGGTACCAGTGGTCCCGGTTCTGGCTGGCGGCCGCCTGGCTCACCGGCGCTTTCAACCTGGGGATCTGGCTCCTGCGGGACAGCGCCCTGGGGTTCCTGGTGGTGACCCTGGTGTACTGCGGGGTGCTGCTGGCCCTGTGCCTGGCCACCGAGCTGGCCGCCCGGCGGGCCCAGGAGGCCCTCACCCGCTCCACCGGCCAGGACTACTACGTGGACACCGACGACAACTGGCTGTGGGGTCTGCTCTACTATAACCCCAACGACAGCCACCTGATGATCAACAACCGCACCGGCATGGGCACCAGTATGAACCTGGCCCGGCCCGCGGGCATGGCCCTGGCGGTGCTCAGCGGCCTGATCATGGCGGCCATGCCCCTCGTGGGGGTGTGGGTGCTCTCCCTGGAGAGCACCCCGGTGACTCTGGCCCTGGAGGGGGAGGCCCTGGTGGCCCGCCACGTGGGGACGGAATACGCCATCCCCCTGGAGGACATCGCCTCGGCGGAGCTGGTGGACACCCTGGAGGACCCCCGGCGGGTGGCGGGCACCGCCATGGACAACGCCCTCACCGGCCGCTTTCAGGTGGCCGGCGAGCGCTGCACCCTGTGCCTGGATCCCCAGTCGCCCCCCTTTCTGCGGGTGGTCCTCACCTCAGGGGAGGTGTACTACCTGGGGGACCGGGACCCCGGCCTCACCCAGGCCCTTCTCGCCGCCCTTTCGCCCTAGGGCGGCATCACCGGCCAGCCCGTCTGGTCAAAGAGAAAGACCCACCACGACCCCTCCCGCCCGCTGAAGCGGCTGGCAAAGCAGAACAGCTCCGGCATGGGAAAGCCCCTGGGCGTCACGGGGAACTCCGCCCGCCAGCCCTCCCCCTCCCGGCGGCAGCGGCCGCCGGGGGGCAGGCGCCGGAAATAGGGGCGGTGGGGAAAGGCGGCCTCCAGGGCGGCAGGGGGCTGCCAGCCCGCCCCCCGCTGGAAGGAAAAGGTCAGGGCGCACTCCACCCCCTGGACGGGCCAGGCCCCCGCCCCCCGCAGTCTCCCCTTCTCCAGGGTGCGGCGCAGCTCCAGCCGCCCGCCGGCAGCCGGGGTCAGGGTCCCCAGCTCCAGGGCGCCTCCCGCCCCCCGGGCCCTGGCATGGTAGAGGCCCCTGCCGTCGTCCCCTCGGCTCACCGCCAGGACCACCCGCTCCCCCCTGTCCTCCAGGGTCCATGTGACCTTGTCTCCCCCGTCTCTCAAAACAGCACGCCCCCGGCACCAGTAGATGTGCCGGGGGCGTCAATTATGTGTGGAATATGGCCCTTTGTCAGGAGATGGTATAGCTCCCCCGCACCAGCAGCTTGGTGGTGGCCGCCGTGGCGGTGACCGACCGGGTGTCGATGGTGACCATATAGAGGTGGTTGGTCACCAGGGCCCCGCCGTTGTTGAGGGTGGTGCCGGCAGTGGTGTCGATCAGGCCGGGGCTGGAGGAGGAGACGCACTTGGCGCTGCCCACCCGCAGCATCACCTCGCACCCCACCTCCCCGGTGAGGGTCTGGCCGCTGGTGAGGGTGACCACCTGGTAGGTGGAGGAGGAGGCGCTCCCCTGGCCCAGCTGGTCCTCCCACTGGTCAATGGCGGCGTCCAGGTCGGACTTGAGCTGGGTCTCGTTGTCCGCCACCGCCTGGTCCACCTCCTCCATCACCTGGGGCTGGAACACCCCGGTGAGGTAGCTCAACGTCACCAGGGGGTCCCCGGAGGAGCCGGCAGTGCCGGCGGCGGCTGCGGCGGTGACCACGGCGGTGAGGCCCACCGCGGCCAGCAGGATCTTGTGCTTCTTCTTCATATGTATACCGTTTCCTTTTCTTAGTTTACCAGCCCCCCAGAGGGGGCATCACCTTTGCATCCGCCCGGCGGCCGCGGCCATGGCGGCCGCCGGAACGGCGTTTGCGTTTACACCAGCTCCTCCGGGTGGAGGCCAAAGCTCACGGCGATGGCGGAATCCACCTGGTGCATGACAGTCTCGTCCACCCGGCCCATATGTTCCCGCAGCCGCCTCTTGTCCAGGGTCCGGATCTGCTCCAGCAGCACCACCGAGTCCTTGGGCAGGCCAAAGCTGCGGGCCGCCAGAGAGATGTGGGTGGGAAGGCGGGCCTTCCCCGTCTGGGAGGTGATGGCCGCTGCGATCACAGTGGGGCTGTGCCGGTTGCCGGTGTCATTCTGTACGATGAGTACCGGGCGCACGCCCCCCTGCTCGCTGCCCACCACCGGGCTCAGGTCGGCATAGAAAATGTCCCCTCGTTTCACGCTGTTGTCCACAGAACTTCACACTCCGCCGGATCATAGTCTCGGCCTACTGATTATGTAGACCGGTCACTACAATTCTCCCACGGTAGGGCGGGGTTTATACGCGGCGGCGGGAAATCCCCCCGCCTGCTCCGCCGCGGCTCCCCACAGCATTCTATGCGTCTGTCAAAATTCTGGGCACACGGCGTGACACCGCGCACAGCAGTTCATAGGAGATGGTACCCACGGTCTGGGCGGCCCGCTCCACGCCGGCCTCCCCGCCGTACACCACCGCCACGTCCCCGGGGGCCACCTTGTCCCCCGGCTCCAGCCGGACCATGCACATGTCCATGCACACCCGGCCGGTGATGGGGCGCAGCGCGCCCCCCAGCTCCACCACGCCCCTGCCGGAGAGGAGCCGGGGCAGTCCGTCGGCGTAGCCGATGGGGAGCACCGCCAGGCGGCAGCCCTCCTCCCCGGTCCAGGCGGTGTGGCCGTAACTCACACCCACGCCGGCGGGCAGCTCCCGCACGGCGGCCACCCGGGTCTTGAGGGTCATCACCGGCCGCAGCCCCTCCGGCGGGAGGGGACAGCCGGGGTCGGGGGCGTGGCCGTACAGGGCGATGCCGGGGCGCACCAGGTCCATATGGGTACAGGGATAGTGTAACACAGCGGCGCTGGCGGCGCAATGGCGGAATTTGAAGGAAATTCCATATTCTTCCCTTAAAAGACCGATCACTCGCTCAAACCGGGCCAGCTGGTCCATGGTGTACGCCTGGTCGTCATCGGCGGCGGCGAAGTGGGTGTAGATCCCCTCCGCCTCCACCCCCGGCAGGGCGCACAGGGCCGCCAGGGCGGCGGCGCAGGCCGGGGCGTCGTAGGCCGGGCAGCCCAGGCGGGACATGCCCGTGTCCACCTTCAGGTGGACCACCGCCCTCTTCCCCAGCTTCCCGGCGGCGTCGGACAAAGCCTTGGCCAGGGCGGGCTCAAACACCGTCTGGGTGAGGCCCAGCTCCACCACCTCCTCCGCCTCCTCCGGGGGGGTGGCCCCCAGGATCAGGATGGGGGAAGTGATGCCCCCCCGGCGGAGGGCCGCCCCCTCCTCCAGACAGGCCACCGCCAGGTACTCCGCCCCCAGCTCCTCCAGGCGGCGGGCCACCGGCAGGGCCCCATGGCCGTAGGCGTCGGCCTTCACTACTCCCACAAAGCCGCAGCCCGGCTTGAGCAGGCCCCGGAGGGCCCGGTAATTGTGTTCCAGATTGTCCAGGCTGATCTCAGCCCAGGTGCGCCCGCGGGCGGTATCCATGGCATCCATCTCCCGTGTCAGAGTGTCAAAAGCAAAGGGGCGCCCCGGGGACGGGGCGCCGCCTTCCTAGTTCTCTATCATACTGTGTCCGCCGGCGCTATGCAAGAGTAAAGGCGGAAAAGATGGCCGTGAGCACCAGGGTACCCTGGGAAAAGATCTCCCCCCGGACCAGCGCCCGGGAGTCCGGGTCGAACCAGAGGGTGCAGGAGGTCCCCTCCCCGCTCTGGTCCTCCGGCTGGCAGAACTCCACCCGCAGGCAGTCCGACTCCCCCAGCTTCTCCATGGTGCACCGGGCCATATAGCCCTGGGTGATCTCCTCCAGCAGGTAGGGCATGGCCCCCAGAGGGGAGAGCCCCTCCTGGGTGAGGTACCCCGTCCCCAGGCTGACCCCCTGGTACTCCAGGGTGGTCTCCCCCGCCCGCACCCTGGCAGTGATGCCCTGGAGCAGCTCCGGCTCCGTCACCGTGAGGGTGAGCCCCTCCTCCCGGTCCCACGCCAGGTCCACCCCCAGGTCGTACACCCGCTGGCCGTAGTCCGCGGTGATGGTGCCCTGGGCGGTGATGGTCTGGGCGGTGAGGTAGGCCTCCCGCACCTCCAGCGCCAGGTCCCTGGTGCGGGCGCTCTCATCCGCGCCGCACCCCGTCAGCAGCAGCACCGCCGCCGCCATGGCCCACACTCCGCCGTTTCTCAATGACACGCCCCCTGTCAGTTCTCCTCCATGGCGTCCAGAATGGCCTGGGGGATCTTCTCCGCCAGGTCCCCCGGCGTCATGCCGTAGGTCCCCTTCTCCGCGGCGCACAGGTCTCCGGCGTAGCCGTGGAGCCACACCGCCGCGGCGGCGGCCTCCACCGGGTGGATGCCCTGGCCCATCAGGGAGAGGATCATGCCCCCCAGGATGTCCCCGCTGCCCCCCTTGGCCATGCCGCAGTTGCCGGTGGTGTTGAGGAACACCCGGCCGTCCGGCGCCGCCACCACGGTGCAGTGCCCCTTGAGCACCACCACGCAGCTGTGGGCGGCGGCAAAGTCCCGGGCGGCGGCGATGCGGTCCCCGCCGGACAGGTCCACCCCCAGCCGGGCAAACTCCCCGTCGTGGGGGGTGATCACCGTGATGTGCTGCCTGCGCGCGTCCAGTGTATCTATATGCCCCTCCATGGCGTTTATGCCGTCGGCGTCCAGCACCAGGGGGGTGCGCACTGTGGACACCACCGTCCGCACCACCAGCTCCGCCGCCGGGGAGCGGCCCAGGCCGGGGCCCAGAAGGCAGGCGTCCTTCCCCGGCAGCTGGGTGAAGAGGGTGAGGGCCGCCTCCTCCGCCAGGGCCCCGTTGGAGCCCCCGGGGAGGGGGGCCGCCATGACCTCGTCGCACTTACCGGCAATGATGGGGTAGACCTTCTCGGGCACCCCCAGGTAGATGAGCCCCGCGCCGCTGCGCAAAGCCCCCCTGGCGGCCAGCACCGGGGCCCCGGTGAAGCCCACGCTGCCCCCCACGATGTACACCCGGCCGAAGTCCCCCTTGTGGGCGTCGGGAGCCCGGCGGGGCAGCACCCGCCCCACCCACTGCCTGTCCACTGCCGTGATGGGGAAGGTCTCCCCCTCCACCAGGTCGGCGGGGATACCGATGTCCTCCACCACCAGGCGGCCGGTACACAGCCCCCCCTTCCCCACAAAATGGCCCGGCTTGGGCAGGGTGAAGGTGACGGTACACAGGCAGTCGGGGGCGCTGCCCAGCAGCGCGCCGGTGTCGGCCTCCACCCCGCTGGGCAGGTCCACCGCCACAGTTTTCCCCTGCCCGTAGGTGTTCAGAATGGCCAGACCGGTGAGGGCCGGTCCCCGCACCTGGTCGTGGAGCCCCACCCCCAGGATGGCGTCCACAAACAGGCGGCTGCGGCGGAAGTGGTCGGTCTGGCCCATGCTCTCGCTGGCCAGGTCCTCCAGACAGCCCCCCTCCGCCTCCAGGCGGCGGGCCATCTCCCGGGTGTCCGCCGTCATCTTCTCCCGGGCTCCCACCAGGAAGGCACGGGCGGCCACACCGGCCCGGCGCAGCAGCCGGGCGGCGGCCACGCCGTCGCCGCCGTTGTTCCCCGGGCCGCACAGCACCGTCACCGGGGCGCCCTTTGCCTCCCCCAGAAGAGCCAGCACCTGCCGGGCCACGCCGGCGGCGGCCCGCTCCATCAGCTCCAGGGACGGCACTCCCCTTTCGTTGATCGCCTTTTCATCCAACCGTTTACACTGCTCTGCCGTGGCCACTCGCATCTGCAAGCTCCCCCTCCCCATATCTCACCACCCTGTAAATGAGTATACATTTACAGGGACGTTCAGGTCGCGTATATGGATTATCATACCATATCATGTTCCATTTGTATAGTTGGTGTGGAAAAGCCGCCGTTTTTCAGCAGAAAAACGCACGCTGTGTACCTGCATTTTTATGCAGTCCCTCCGGTTGGTACAGGCGCCCCCTGGTCCTGCATCCAATCCCCTCTTGCTTTTTTCTCCCCGATGTGATATAAAAGGATTCAGTTCAAACGCGCTGAACAGGAAAATAGCGCACCTCACGCCCCCAAGAGAGGGCCGGTCACCGGCTGCAAGCCGGCCCGGGGCGCGGCGCTTGGTTCGCCTGGGAGCGGCCCCGGGGAAAGACGGGGACGGCCGGCCGCCGTTACAGGGCCGCAACAAGTGCGCGCGGTGTCCGCGCGAATCGCGGGTGGTACCGCGGAAGGTTCGCCTTTCGTCCCGGTCTTCGGGGCGGAGGGCTTTTTTGCTGCCCGTCAGCTTTTCAAATCCACATCTGAAAGGAAGTACACAGATGAAAGAACAGTTAGCAGCCATCCGCGCCCAGGCCCTGGACGCCTTTGCCGGTGCGGAGACCAGCGCCCAGCTGGACGCCCTGCGGGTGCAGTACCTGGGCAAGAAGGGCGAGCTCACCGCCGTTTTGAAGCAGATGGGCAAGCTCTCCCCCGAGGAGCGCCCCGTCATGGGCCAGCTGGCCAACGACGTCCGCGCCGCCCTGGAGGAGGCCCTGGCGGCCAAGGGGAAGGAGCTGGAGGCCAAGGCCCTGGAGGACCGGCTGCGCTCTGAGGCTCTGGACGTCACCGTCCCCGGCAAGGCAGTCCCCGCCGGCCACCGCCACCCCATGTATATCGCCCTGGACGAGATCAAGGAGATCTTCATCGGCATGGGCTTCACCGTGCTGGACGGCCCCGAGATTGAGCTGGCCGAGCTGAACTTCGACCGGCTCAACGCCGAGGAGGGCCACCCCTCCCGGGACTGGAGCGACACCTTCTACTTCGATGAGGACTCCCGGGTGATGCTCCGCTCCCAGACCTCCCCCATGCAGGTGCGGGCCATGGACACCATGCCCCTGCCCATCCGCATCATCGCCCCCGGCCGGGTCTACCG
>CASFCS010000022.1 GCA_949293245.1 uncultured bacterium
CCCGCTCCCGCTGCTGCGCCCGCCGCAGCTCCGGCGGCTGCCCCTGCCGCTCCCGCCGCCCCCGCCGGGGCCGGAGAGGCGGTGACCTCTCCCATGCCGGGCAACATCCTGGCGGTGAACTGCTCCGCCGGCCAGGCGGTGAAGGCCGGCCAGGTCCTCTTCATCCTGGAGGCCATGAAGATGGAGAACGAGATCTGCGCCCCCAGAGACGGCACGGTCACCGCGGTCATGACCACCAAGGGCTCCACGGTGGAGACCGGCTCGCCGCTGTGCACCCTGGCATAAGGGGGGCGGGACCATGCTGGAATTTTCCTTCTTCGGCACCCTGGGCGATATCCTGGGCAGCTCCGGCTTCGCGGATTTCGCCAAGGACCCCCGCAGTCTCATTATGATCATCGTGGCCTGTGTGCTGCTGTACATGGGCATCGGGAAGAAATTCGAGCCTCTGCTGCTGGTGCCCATCGCCTTCGGCATCCTCATGGCCAACTTCCCCCTCACCGGCATCCTCAATCCCCCGGAGGGCACCAATGTGGGCCTGTTCTGGGTGTTCTACCAGGGCGTGCAGTACGCCGTGTACCCCTCCATCATCTTCCTGGGCATCGGCGCCATGACCGACTTCGGGCCCCTCATCGCCCGGCCCTCCTCTCTGCTGCTGGGGGCGGCCGCCCAGCTGGGCATCTTCACCGCCTTCCTGCTGGCCCTGGTGCTGGGCTTTGACCCGGAGGTGGCCGCCGCCATCGGCGTCATCGGCGGCGCCGACGGCCCCACCGCCATCCTGACGGCCTCCAAGCTGGCGGCCAAGTACCTGCCGGCCATCGCCATCGCGGCCTACTCGTACATGGCACTCATCCCTCTGATCCAGCCCCCCATCATGAAGCTCCTCACCACGGAGAAGGAGCGCAAGGTCAAGATGGAGCAGCTGCGCCCCGTGTCCAAGGCGGAGAAGATCATCTTCCCCATTGCCGTATCCATCTTCGTGATCCTCCTCATCCCTGACACGGCCCCTCTCATCGGCATGCTGATGCTGGGCAACCTGTTCCGGGAGTGCGGCGTCACCGACCGCCTGAGTGACACCGCTCAGAACAATCTGTGCAACATCGTCACCATCTTCCTGGGCCTGTCCGTGGGCTGCAAGGCTCAGGCGGACACCTTCCTTACCTGGGAGACCATCCAGATCATCTTCCTGGGCCTGTTCGCCTTCATGCTGTCCACCGCTGGGGGCATTCTCTTCGGCAAGGTGATGTATAAGCTCTCCGGCGGGAAGATCAACCCCCTCATCGGCTCCGCCGGCGTGTCCGCCGTACCCATGGCCGCCCGGGTGTCCCAGGTGGAGGGCCAGAAGGCCAACCCCGCCAACTTCCTGCTCATGCACGCCATGGGCCCCAACGTGGCCGGCGTCATCGGCTCGGCTGTGGCCGCGGGCTTCATGATCAAGGTGTTCCTCCCCCTGGTGGGTTGAGCATTGCTCCTTTCCAGTACCCGGTCCCTCTTGGGGGGCCGGGTACTTTTTGCGCTCCTCCGGTGGACATTCCGGGGAGATGCTGGTACAATGTCGGACAAGAGAGAAATTTGCCCCGTGGAAACTGAGGTGGGACCAGATATGAATATGAGAAAAGCAGTCATCAAGCTGCGGCTGAACCGGGACTGGGTGCAGCAGCGGCAGGCCGTGGGGGGCAGCGTCATGGACGACATCCTCCAGGCCTACTACCGTGGTGACGGGGAGGCGGAGGTCTCCCGGCAGGATGAGTACAGCTGTACCATCCGCACCTGCTATGAGAGCGGCCGCATCATGGACCTGGAGAACCGGCTCAAGTCGGTGCTGCGGGGCTACATGGGCCAGGAGCCCGACCGGAGTATGGTGCAGTGGAGCATTGCCCCTGTGTGGGAGAGCGAGGCCCCGGCGGCTCCGGCGGACCCCGAGGTGCAGCCCGGTGGGCCGGATATGCACTCTCCCGTAGAAAAAGAGCCTGAGCCGGAGGGGAGGGGGCGCAGCAAGCCGGAGCTCCCCGCCGACCAGAGCACACCCCGGGAGGAAGGGCGGGCCACCCTGGCGCCCAACCAGGGCAAGACGGTGCCCGACTCCCAGCCCACTCAGGCGGTGCGCTCTGAGGAGACTGAGATGGTGGACAAGGTCATGGCCAGGATCGACGCCCTGGTGGGGGCGGACGGCTTCAAGGAGCTGGCCCATGAGCTGGCCCGGGTGGCGCCCCAGGTGCTCCGCCACAACACCCAGGACGCCTTCGCCCGGCGGACCTACCTCTTTATGGAGGGGGACGGGTGCGGCCTCACCACCCAGCTGGAGCTGATGGGAGAGCTGCTCAGCGCCCTGCGGCTGTTCCCCTTCAGCTCGGGCAAGCGGGTGACGGAGATCTCCGGCGACCACAAGCTGGGGGAGATGTGGAACCTGGTGGAGGGCCGTAGCGTGGTGCGCCAGATCATCTCCATCGACCTGTGCCAGTGGATGGACAAGGTGCGCACGCCGGAGTTCCGCACCTTCCTCCAGCGGCTGCGGGAGGAGGACGGGCGGCACATCCTGGTGTTCCGCATCCCCTTTGTGGACCAGGACACCTGGGGCAAGGTGCTGGCGGGCCTGGCGGACATCCTGACGGTGCGCATGGTGCCCATCGCCCCTCACAGCCTGAGCCAGTTTCGGGACTTTGCCCAGCGGCTGCTGCGGGAGCGGGGCTTCTCCATGGACCAGGAGGGGTGGCAGCGCTTTGAACAGCGCATCATCATGGAGAAGAGCGACGGCCACTTCTACGGGCTGCGTACCATTAAAAAGGTAGTGGACGAGATGCTCTACCAGAAACACCTGGCGGCCGCCGCCGGGGGAGAGGAGCGGGAGGAGACTGTGATTCACGCCCCCGACGTGCTGGCGGGCCCGGCGGCCCTGGCGGACCGGCGCCCGGCCATGGAGCAGCTGGAGGAGCTCATCGGCATCGACTCCATCCGGGAGCGCATTGAGGAGATCCTCAACCAGATCGAGGTGAGCCGCACCTGCGGCGGGGACCTGCAGCCCTCCCTCCACATGCGCTTCGTGGGCAACCCGGGCACGGGCAAGACCACTGTGGCCCGCATCCTGGGCCAGCTCATGCGGGAGCGGAGCATCCTGTCCAAGGGGCAGTTCTTTGAGTATTCCGGCCGGGATTTCTGCGGCCAGTACATCGGGGAGACCGCCCCCAAGACCGCGGCCATGTGCCGGGACGCCTACGGCTCGGTGCTCTTCATCGACGAGGCCTACTCCCTCTTCCGGGGGGACAAGACCGACCGGGACTACGGGCGGGAGGCCATCGACACCCTCATCTCCCAGATGGAGAACCACCGGCAGGACTTTGTGGTCATCATGGCGGGGTACCCCGACGACATGGAGGTGCTCATGGAAGGCAACGGGGGTCTCGCCAGCCGGATGCCCTATGTCATCGAGTTCCCCAACTACGGCCGGGAGGAGCTCCACCAGATCTTCATGTCCATGGTGCGCAAGAGCTTCTCCTTTGAGCCCGCCCTGGAGGAGGCGGCCCGGGCCTATTTCAACAGCCTGAGCGACGGCGTCATCGAGAGCAAGGAGTTTGCCAACGCCCGCTTTGTGCGCAACCTCTTTGAGCGCACCTGGGCCAAGGCGGCCTCCCGCCGGCAGATGGAGCCCGACCAGCCCCTGGTCCTCAGTGCCGGGGACTTCCGCCGAGCCACCGAGGACCGGGAGTTCAAGGAGCTCCAGGAGCGCCGGAAGGGCCATGTGGGCTTCTGAGGAAAGAAAGAAGAAAACCGGTTGACTTGTGTCCCGCTTGCCAGACGGCACCCTGCCTGGCAGGCGGGACGCTTTGTGATACCGGAAGGGGAAAAAGACAGGGGAACACCACTTTTTCAGCGCCGCTCTCCCTCAAGAAATGCAGGCATCAGGCAGGCTTTCTTGAAGGACTCAAGCCAAATGCACCGCGGGGCAGCGCCGCCCTGGAGAAAAAAACCGCTCTCCCTTGTGCCTGAACAGAAAATTTGGTATAATCATCTTTACTGCATGGATTGGGCCCCTCTTTTGGGGCAGGAGGATACCCATGGGCTCATTTTCTACTTTCCTGAACAACATGGACTGGACCGGGCTGCTGATGCTGCTCTTCTCAGCGGCGGCGGCCCTGCTGTGCATCACCTTTCATGAGCTCTCCCACGGGTTCGTGGCCTGGAAGCTGGGGGACCCAACCGCCAAGCTGGCGGGGCGGCTCACCCTCAACCCCCTGCGCCACCTGGACCCCCTGGGCTTTGTGATGATGGTGCTGCTCCATGTGGGCTGGGCCAAGCCTGTGCCCATCGACCTGCGCTACTTCAAAAACCCCCGGCGGGACATGGCTCTCACCGCCCTGGCGGGACCGGCGTCCAACTTCCTGCTGGCGGCAGCGGCGCTGCTGGTGGGGCGGGTGCTGCTGTTTGCGGACATCGGGGGCATGGCGGGGGTGTACGCCCTGCTGGCGGTGATGTATATCGCGGTGCTCAGTGTAGGGCTGGGGGTGTTCAACCTGATCCCCATCGCCCCCCTGGACGGGTCCAAGGTATTGATTTCCTTTCTGCCGGAGAGACTATACCGTGTGGTCCTGCGCTATGAGCGGTGGGGGATGCTGGCCCTGCTGCTCCTGGTGTGGCTGGGGGTGCTCAACGGCCCGCTGAACTTTCTTATGAGCTGGGCGGTGCGGGGGCTGTGCTTTGTCACCGGCTTCCCCTACTACCTGTTTGCGGGGCTGTTCTTTTGACATGGCAGTGTGACGGGAGGAGGTGAGGACATGGACACGCCGGTATACCACCTGGATAAGGTGGTGAAGGCCAGGGAGGCCGACCTGGAGGATTTTGACGGCCCCCTGGACCTGATCCTCCATCTGCTCAGCAAAAATAAGATCGCCATCAAGGACATCCAGATCTCCCTCATCCTGGAGCAGTATCTGGCCTGGATGGACCAGCGCAAGAGCCTGAACCTGGAGGTGGCCAGCGAGTTTGTCACCATGGCCTCCCATCTGGTTTACATTAAATCCAGAATGCTGCTGTCGGTGGACGACGAGGAGGTCCTCTCCGAGATGGAGCAGCTCATTGCCTCCCTGGAGGCCCACCAGCGGCAGGAGAACTATCTGAAGATCCAGGGGGTGGTGCCCGCCCTGGCAGAGCGGTACGCCCTGGGCCGGGACAGTCTGACCCGCCTGCCGGAGGCCCTGGAGCGGCGGCGGGAGTACGGCTATGTCCACGACCCCGGGGAGCTGCGGCGGGCCATGGAGGCCCTGCTGGAGCGGCTGGGCCACAAGCTGCCGCCCCCCATGACTGCCTTCGAGGGCATTGTGGGGCGGGAGGCCTTCCCTGTGGGGGAGAAGATCACCCAGATCCTGCGGCAGCTCATGGCTGCCGGGGTGGCCCGGTTCCGCAGCCTCTTTCGGGGCAGCCGCAGCCGCTCGGAGATTGTGGCCACCTTTCTGGCGGTGCTGGAGCTGTGCAAGGCCAGGCGTCTCACCCTGGCGGGCACCCAGGAGGACTGCACCGTCACCTGCACCGGCCAGGAGGAGGACACCCCGCTGGAGATCACAGCGGAGGGGTGAGATTCCCTCGCCCTGAAAAAGGAGGACCCACGTGGAGATCAAAGAACTGGAGCGGGCCATTGAGAGCATCCTCTTCGCCTCCGGCGAGCCGGTGGGGGTGGAGCGGCTGTGCCTGGCCCTGGATCAGGACCGGGACACGGTGGACGCGGTGTGTCAGCGCCTGGCCGACCACTACCGGTATGAGCGGCGGGGCATGCGCCTGCTGCATCTGGATACCGCCTGGCAGATGTGTTCCGCCCCGGAGTTTGCCGGCTATATCCGCAAGGTGATGGAAAATCGCAAGCCCCCCCGGCTGTCCCAGAGCGCCCTGGAGGTGCTGGCCATCGTGGCCTACTTCCAGCCGGTGACCCGGGCCTATATAGACCAGGTCCGGGGGGTGGACAGCGCCTACTCCGTCAGCCTGCTGCTGGAGCGGGACCTCATTGAGGAGTGCGGCCGCCTGGCGGTGCCCGGCCGGCCCATCCAATACCGCACCACCCGGAGCTTCCTCCGGGCCTTCACCCTCTCCAGCCTGGAGGAGCTGCCCGAGCTGCCCGGCACCACCCCGGAGCAGGGTCAGATCACCCTGGAGATGCAGGCCGCCATCCAGCGCCTGCAGGAGGCGGAGGCCCAGGCGGCAGGAGAGGAGGGGACGCCGTGATCCCCTTGCTGATCGTCCTGGCGGTGGTGCTGGTCCTGGTTCTGGCGGCGGCGGTGCTGCGGGTGGGAGTCCTGGCGGTGTATGACCGGGACGGGCCCACCGTGCGGGCCCGGGTGGGGCCCGTGACTGTGAAGCTCTACCCCAGAGAATCGAAAAAGAAGGAAAAAGCCAGCTCCCCAAAGTCGGGGAAGAAAGAGGAACAAGAGGAGGGGGGCGGCCTGGAGCAGTTCCGGCAGTATCTGCCCATCCTGCGGGAGATGGCCGGCCCGGGGGCGAAGGCCCTGCGGATCGACCCCTTCGTGCTCCACCTCACCTGGGGCCTGCCCGACCCCGCCCTGGCGGCGGTGGGCTTTGGCCTGGCCAACAGTGCCATGGGTATACTGTGGCCGGTGCTGGACAATACTTTTCACATCCCCAACCCCGACCTGGGGGTGGCCATGGATTTTCAGCGGGAGTGGCCCGCCGTGTACTGCCGGGCGGGGCTCACCCTGACCGTGGGCCAATGCATCCTGCTGGGTATGCGGCTGCTCCGCAGCGGGGCGGCCCTCCATAAGAATAAGAAAGAAGGGAATTCCCATGAGTCAGAACAGCACACCCATCAATGACCTGATGAGCACCACCATGGAGAAAATCCGGGAGATGGTGGACGCCAACACCATCGTGGGCCAGCCCATCCGCACCGAGGACGGGGTGACCCTCATCCCCGTGTCCCGCCTCACCTTCGGCTTTGCCTCCGGCGGCTCGGACTTTGTCTCCAAGAACCAGAAGCCTGAGGGACCCAACTCCTTCGGCGGCGGCGGCGGCGCCGGGGTAAATATTGCGCCGGTGGCTTTCCTGGTGGTGAAGGACGGCTACGTCCGCATGCTTCCTGTGGCGGCGCCCCCCAACACCACCGTGGACCGGGTGGTGGAGATGGTGCCCGAGATTATGGACCGGGTGACGGATTTTATTGACAAAAAGCAGCCTGCCCAGGATAAAGAGCCCCAGGAGTGACCATACTAGCAGTATCCTCATGTAAGGAGCGATGCTGCTTTGTACCGACGCGTACTCTCTGCCCTGGCCGCGGCGGCCCTGCTGACCCTTCCCGCCTCTGCCACTGCCAGCCACTCCGCCGCTGCCGCTGTGGTGATGGACGCCGGGAGCGGCCGGGTGCTCTATGCCCACAACGCCCACGAGCCCCGGCTCATCGCCAGCATTACCAAGCTGATGACCGCCCTGGTGGCGGTGGAGTCCACCCCCGACCTCACGGCGGTGGTGACGGTGGACGGGGCCTGGCTGGAGGGGGCGGAGGGCTCCTCCATCTATCTGGCGCCGGGGGACCAGCTCACCCTGGAGACTCTGCTCTACGGCATGCTGCTGGAGTCGGGCAACGACGCGGCCATGGTGGTGGCGGGGTACTGCGCCGGGGACGTGGACACTTTTGTGGAGTGGATGAACCTGCGGGCGGCGGACCTGGGCATGGCGGACAGCCACTTTGAAAATCCCAGCGGCCTCAACGCAGAGGGCCACTGCTCCAGCGCCTACGACATGGCCCTGGCGGCCCAGGCCTGCCTGGAGCACGAGGTCATCGCCCGCATCGTGGCCACCAAGAGCATCACCCTGGAGGGGCGCACCTTTTATAACCACAACAAGCTCCTCTCCCTGTACGACGGGTGCGTGGGCATGAAGACGGGGTACACCCAGTTGGCCGGGCGTACCCTGGTCTCTTGCGCCCAGCGGGGGGAACAGCGGGTCATCGTGGTCACCCTGGGGGACCCAAACGACTGGGAGGACCACATGGCCCTGCTGGATTACGCCTTTGACACCTGGCCCCTGCGGGAGATCCTTCCGGCGGGGGAAGAGGTCACCACTCTGCCGGTGACCGACAGCCTGGTGCCCACCGTGGAGGTGGAGGCCCTGGAGTCCATCTCCTATCCTCTGACGCCGGAGGAGGAGCAGCGGGTGGAGGTGACCCTCTCCTTGCCCCAGCAGGCGGCCGCCCCCCTGGAGGAGGGGGCCATTGCCGGGGAGGCCCGGGCTACCCTGGACGGGGAGGTCATCGGCAGCACCTACCTGGTGTATGCCCGGCAGGTGTACGCCAATCTTTTTGAGACCCGCTCCCCGCTGGAGCGGATCCTGGACTTTTTTGGCGGCTGGCTGGCGGGCCCGGCCCAGGCGGCACTGCCGGCAGAGGCCTGGTCGGCGGTATTTTTTACGGCATAAGAGCGCGGTTGAGATGGGCGGACCTGGGGGCCGCCCATCTTTTGCAGATTCTGGGAGGTCGGACTTTATGGAAGAGCGACTGCAGAAGATCCTCTCCGCCGCCGGGGTGTGCTCCCGCCGGCAGGCGGAGCAGTACCTGGCGGCGGGTCGGGTGGCCGTTAACGGCCGCACCGCCGCCCTGGGAGAGAAGGCTGACCCGGAGGGGGACACCATTACCCTGGACGGCGTCCCCCTGACGGGGCAGGGGGAGAGGCGTACATACCTCCTTCTGCACAAGCCCCGGGGCTATGTGACCACCCTCTCCGATGAGAGGGGGCGGCGCACCGTGGCCCAGCTGGTGGCGGACTGCGGAGCCCGGGTGTGGCCGGTGGGGCGGCTGGACCTGGACTCCGAGGGGCTGCTGGTGATGACCGATGACGGGGCTCTTACCCATCGCCTCACCCACCCCAGTCACCAGGTGGAGAAGGAGTACCTGGTGTGGGTCCGGGGGGATGTGGCGGCGGCCCTGCCTGCCCTCCGGCGGCCCATGGTGCTGGACGGCAGTCGGGTGGGTCCTGCCAAGGTGTCCGTCAGAGGGGAGGGGCTCCTCTCCATCACCATCCACGAGGGGAAAAACCGGCAGGTACGGCGGATGTGTGCCGCCGCCGGTCTCCATGTCACCCGCCTCAAGCGCCTGCGGGAGGGGAGCCTCACCCTGGGGGATTTGCCCCCAGGGAAGTGGCGCCGCCTGACGGCGGCGGAGGTGGCCGCCCTGGCGGGGGAGAATTTTGCAAGAGAAGGGTGAAATCCTGCAAAAATAACTTGCAATTTTCCCGGGAAATCGCTATGATAGAAAAGAGAAATTTTCCGCCGCAGCCTATGCGCGCAAGCCGGGGGTGCTGATTGATGAGCCGCGATATCCTGTACAACATTCAGAACAATATGGCCAGTTTTTCCAAGGGACAGAAGCTGATTGCCAAATATATTCTGGAAAACTACGACAAGGCCGCCTTTATGACCGCCAGCCGCCTGGGAAAGACGGTGAATGTCAGCGAGTCCACCGTGGTGCGCTTCGCCGCGGAGCTGGGGTATGACGGATATCCCGCCATGCAGAAGATGCTGCAGGAAATGATTCGCAGCAAGCTCACTACCATCCAGCGTATCGAGGTATCCAACGACCGCATGGGGGACCACGATATCCTGTCCATGGTGATGCAGTCGGACATGGAGAAGATCCGCATCAGCCTGGAGGAGCTCAACCGCCAGGACTTCGCCGGGGCGGTGGAGGCCATCGTGTCCGCCCGTCGGATCTATATTCTGGGGGTGCGCTCTTCCAACACCCTGTCCAGCTTCCTCTCGTTCTACTTCAACCTCATCTTTGAGGATGTCAAGCACGTCCAGACCACCCTGGCCAGCGAGATGTTCGAGCAGCTGCTCCGGGTGCGCAAGGAGGACGTGGTCATCGGCATCAGCTTCCCCCGGTACTCCACCCGGACGGTGCGTGCCATGGAGTATGCCAAGGACCAGGGAGCTACCGTGGTGGCCATCACCGACAGCGAGGTCTCCCCCCTGGTGGACACCGCCACCTACAAGCTCTTTGCCAAGAGCGACATGGCCTCCTTCGTGGATTCTCTGGTGGCACCCCTCAGCCTGATCAACGCCCTGATCGTGGCGGTGGGGCGCAAGAAGAACGGGGAGGTCTCCGCCATCTTCGAGAAGCTGGAGCACATCTGGGACGAGTACGAGGTCTACGAAAAAGTGGTATATGATGGGAAATAAACCGATGGAGCTGTTGGTGATCGGCGGCGGCGCCGCCGGCATGATGGCCGCCTTGGCGGCGGCGGAGCAAGGTGTGAAGGTCACCCTGCTGGAGCGCAACCAGAAGGTGGGGCGTAAGCTGTATATCACCGGGAAAGGGCGGTGCAACGTCACCAACCACTGCCCACCGGAGGAGGTTTTGCGCAACACACCCCGTAATGGGAAATTCCTTTACAGTGCAGTCAACCGTTTTCCGCCCCAGGAGGTGGAGGCCTTTTTTGAGGGCTTGGGGGTGCCGCTGAAGGTGGAGCGGGGCAACCGGGTCTATCCCGCCTCTGATAAGGCGGCAAACATCATTGATGGACTTTTTCAGGCTCTTCGGCGCAAAAAAGTGCCTGTTCTCCACGGCCGGGCTGTGTCTCTGACCCCCGCGGAGGGGGGAGAGGGACTGGCGGTGGAGACGGAGGAAGGGCAGTGCTACACCTGTAAAGCTGTTATCCTTGCCACAGGGGGGTGTTCCTATCCCCTCACCGGTTCCACCGGGGACGGCTATGAAATGGCCCGGCAGGCGGGACATACGGTGACCCCCCTGCGCCCCTCCCTGGTCCCGCTGGAGTCCCCCGACCCCTGTTGCGGGCAGATGCAGGGGCTCTCGTTACGCAACGTGGGGCTGCAAATCAAAACAAAGACAGACAAGGTGGTCTACCAGGATATGGGTGAACTGCTGTTCACCCATTTTGGTTTGTCCGGCCCCATCATCCTCAGTGCCAGCGCCCATCTGACGGATTACCAGGGGGCGGGATACCGGGCCTGCCTGGACCTGAAACCGGCTTTGGACCGCCAGAAGCTGGATGCCCGGCTGGTGCGAGACTTTGCGGAGCGGGCCAACCAGAACTACTCCAACGCCCTGGGGGGCCTGGCGCCCCAGTCTATGGTGCCGGTGCTGGCGGCGCGCACGGGCATCCCGGGTGACACCAAGGTCCACGACCTGCGCCGGGAGCAGCGGCGGACCTTGCTGGACGCGCTGAAAAATTTTGAGATCCCCATCTCCGGTCCCCGGCCCATTGAGGAGGCCATTGTGACCTCCGGCGGCGTGAAGGTGGGGGAGGTGGATCCCAGGACTATGGCCTCCAAAAAGTGTCCCGGTCTCTTTCTGGCGGGGGAGCTGCTGGATGTGGATGCCTATACCGGCGGCTTCAATCTGCAGATTGCCTGGTCCACCGGCCGGGCCGCAGGCCTGGGGGCGGCGGCCTGGCTGCGGGACTGAGGGGAAGGGGAAAGTTCTTCCCATTGCCCTGTTGCCTTTTACCTGCCTGCCGTGGTATACTGCTATACTGCATAGAAAAAGGTGACCGCTCGGACGGAAAAAATCCTTACTAAAAAGAATAAAAAAAGCTGAATCACTGAATCAAACAATCCAAAACCTGCGGAAGGACGGAGAGCCTCGCCTGCCATGCGGAGCGGCGGCGGCCGTTCAGGGCAGGCCGCTGGGGCGCGATGGTCCAAAGGTGCGCTGTCGGCGAACAAGCAAACGGGGGAATGTGCATGCGTACCATCAGTATCGCCATTGACGGGCCATCCGGGGCGGGAAAATCCACTCTGGCAAAGCTGCTGGCCCAGAAACTGGGCTACCTCTATGTGGACACCGGCGCCATTTACCGAACAGTGGCCCTCTTTGCCATGGAGCGGGGAAACGACCCGGGGGATGAAGCGGCGGTAGCCGGGCTGCTGCCCCAGATGGAGATCAAGATGGCCTATGGAACGGACGGGCTGCAGCACATGCTCCTCAACGGCCGGGATGTGACGGAGGATATCCGCCGTCACGCCGTCTCCAAGGGGGCCTCCCAGGTGTCGGCCCTGCCGGCAGTGCGGGCCTTTTTGCTGGAGATGCAGCGGGAACTGGCCCGCCGGCACAACGTGGTGATGGATGGCCGGGATATCGGCACCGTGGTGCTGCCCCAGGCGGACCTGAAGATCTTTCTCACCGCCCAGGCGGAGGACCGGGCCCGACGGCGGTACCGGGAGCTGCTGGAACGGGGGCAGGATGCGGATTATGAGACCGTCCTGCGGGATGTGATCCAGCGGGATGAAGCGGATACCAGCCGGGCGATTTCTCCCCTTCGACAGGCGGAGGACGCGGTTTTGGTGGATACCACCGGCAATACTTTGGAGGAGAGCCTTCAGCGCCTGCTCCGGCTGACAGAGGAGAGAGTACGCCATGGAGAAGAGTGAAAAAAAGGAAGCGACAAACAAGGTCAAGAATAATTGGGTGTATACCCTGCTGTACCCTTTTATTTGGCTCTACATGGTGATCCTCCACCCCTGGAAGGCGGTGGGCCGGGAAAACATCCCGGAGGGGGGCGTGCTCATCTGCGGCAATCATACCAAGATGATCGATCCTCTCTATGTTGTGTGCGCCATCGGCCGCAAGCCACAGATCCGCATTATGGCCAAGGCGGAATTGATGCGGGTCCCTGTTATTGGGTTTTTATTGAAAAAGGCAGGTATATTCGGCGTGGAGCGTGGGAAATCTGATGTGGGCGCCATCAAGGAGTCCCTGCGCACCCTGAAAAACGGGCAGCCCCTGCTTATGTTTCCTGAGGGCCGCCGGGTCCGGAAGGGGGAGACGGGGGAGGCCCACACCGGGGCGGCCATGCTGGCTACCCGGAGCAACGTACCCATTTTGCCGGTGTATATCCCGCCGGAGAAGAAATGGTTCCACCGGGTGAAGGTGGTGTTCGGCAAGCCCTATATGCCCACCCTGTCTGGAAAGAAGGTCACCCCGGAGGACTACCAGGCCATTGCAGATGAGCTGATGGAGCACATCTTCCAGCTGGAGGACCAGGCGAAATGAGGGTAGTGCTGGCTAAGTCCGCGGGCTTTTGCTACGGGGTGCGCCGGGCTGTTGCCATGGCCCAGGAGGCTGTGGAGCAGGGCCCTCTGGTGATGCTGGGGCCTGTGATCCATAACGACCATGTGATCCGCCGCCTGGAGGAGAAAGGGGCCGTGCTGGCCAGCAGCGTGGAGGAGGTACCTCCGGGGAGCACGGTGCTCCTGCGTTCCCACGGGGAGAGCCGGGCGGTACACCGGCAGCTGGAGGAAAAAGGCGCGCGGATTATCGATACCACCTGCCCCAATGTCTCCCACATCCATCGGATCGTGGAAAAAGCCGGGGAGGAGGGGCGCACGGCGGTGATCATCGGCGCCCACCGCCACCCGGAGATCCAGGCCATCGCCGGCTGGTGCAGCGATGCGGTGGTGTGTGCCGACCTGGAGGAACTGGAGCAATGGCTGGCCAAAGACCCGGAAAACGCCCGAAAACCCCTGACTTTTGTCTCACAAACCACTGCTGCACGGGCGGCGTGGGAAAGTTGTATAGAAAAAGCAAAAAAAGTGTGTACAAACGCAGAAATTTTTGATACAATATGTGGTGCTACGTGTAAACGGCAAACAGAGGCCCAGAAGTTGGCAGAGCAGTGCGGGGCCATGATCGTTATCGGCGACCCCCGCAGCGCCAACACCGGAAAGCTGACGCAGCTGTGTGCCGCCCGCTGTCCTCGGGTCTGTCAGGTGGAGGGCGCGGAGGAGCTGGACCCCAGCGCCATGGAGGACGTGGCCTTGGTTGGAATCACCGCCGGCGCATCCACGCCGGGGTGGATCATAAAGGAGGTATATGACAAAATGACTGACGAAATCATGGAGATCGAGGAATCCTTCGCTGATCTGCTGGAGAAATCGATCAAAACTTTGAATACAGGGGAGAAGGTCACCGGTATCGTTGTGAATATCACGCCCACCGAGATCCAGGTGGACCTGGGCACCAAGCACGCCGGTTACATACCGGTCAGCGAGCTTACCGACGACCCCTCTGTCAAGGTTGAGGATCTGGTCCATGTGGGTGATGAGATCGAGACCTACGTCATGCGGGTCAACGACGCCGAGGGCGTTGTGACTCTCTCCAAGAAGCGGCTGGACACTGTGAAGGCCTGGGAGGACGTGGAGAATGCCTGCACCGACCACACTGTGGTGGAGGGCACCGTCACCGAGGAGAACAAGGGCGGCATCGTGGTGAACGTCCGGGGTATCCGGGTGTTCGTTCCCGCCTCCCAGAGCGGCCAGCCCCGGGGCGCCGATCTGTCCGAGATGGTCAAGCAGCGGGTGAAGCTGCGCATCACCGAGGTCAACCGGGCCCGTCACCGGGTGGTGGGCTCCATCCGCGCCGTGGCCGCCGAGGAGCGGGCTGCCCGGGCCGCCGAGGTGTGGGCCAACATCGAGGTGGGCAAGCGCTATTCCGGCACCGTCAAGAGCCTGACCTCTTACGGCGCTTTCGTGGACATCGGCGGCGTGGACGGCATGGTCCACATCTCCGAGCTGTCCTGGTCCCGCATCAAGACTCCCGCCGATGTGGTGGCCGTGGGCGACAGCGTGGAGGTCTATGTGATCTCCTTTGACCCCGAGAAGAAGAAGATCTCGCTGGGCATGAAGGACCACAGCCAGGATCCCTGGACCGTGTTCACCAGCACGTACAACGAGGGCGATGTGGCCAATGTCCGGGTGGTGAAGCTGATGACCTTCGGCGCCTTTGCCGAGATCGTCCCCGGTGTGGACGGCCTGATCCACATTTCCCAGATTGCCGATCACCGCATCGACAAGCCCGGCGATGTTCTCAGCGAGGGTCAGATGGTGGACGCCAAGATCACCGCCATCGACTATGAAAACAAGAAGGTTTCCCTCTCCATCCGCGCTCTGCTGGAGGGCGCTTCTGTTGCGGACGAGGAAGAGGCCTGAGTCTTGACTCCTGGTCTGTGAACTGAATCAAAGCGTAAAACGCCTGATTTCACATTTGTGAAATCAGGCGTTTTAATTTGAAAAAAATGGAAATAATAATTTTATTCCTTGCAAAAAAAGCAAAATAACGGTATACTAATAATATCTGGTGAATAGTTCGTTAACGCATTATTCTCAGAGAAGCCGGACCGGCAGTCCTTGCCGCCCCTGCGTCGGAGTGGCCGGGAAATTGCCGCAACATGACTCAGGAGGTGGGAACCATGTTCCACGTAGGGGACAAAATTGTCCATCCCATGCACGGGGCCGGCGTGATCGACGCCATCGTGCAAAAGAAGCTCAATGGCGTGACCCGGGACTACTATACCCTCAAGCTGCCTGCGGGCGGAATGATGGTCATGATTCCCACCGATCACTCCGAGGAGATCGGGGTGCGCCCCGTGATCGACGGGGAGAAGGCTGGGGAGCTGTTGGCCGCCATGCGCAGCATCGAGGTGACGCCGGATCAGAATTGGAACCGCCGATACCGGGAGAACATGCTCCGGCTGAAGAGCGGGGACCTGATGGAGGTGGCCCGGGTGGTGAAGGGGCTGATGCGGCGGGACAGTCAGCGGGGCCTGTCCACCGGGGAGCGGAAGATGCTCCACACCGCCAAGCAGATCCTCATCTCCGAGCTGGTCCTCTCCCAGGACGCCAGCTATGAGGACGTGGAGGAGAAGGTCAACCGGGCCCTCACCTGAGCTTCATTGAGCACAAAGGAGCCGTTTGGCTCCTTTTTTGCTGTTTCTGGAAAAAAGACTGGTGGAGCAGGCTATTTCGATGTATAGTAGTAGAGAGAAAACCATGGGCAGGGCGGCCCCGGCGCCGCCGGCCAGGGAGGGAGATACATGCCGCTGTTCAAAGGACTTTTCGGCAGAAAGAAGGAGACACCCCCCGCCCCCCGGTGCGCCGCGGTGGTGGTGGCGGCGGGCTCGGGCCAGCGGATGGGCCAGGACAAGATCATGATGAAGCTGGGGGAGGACCCGGTGATCCTCCACACCATCCGGGCCCTGGAGCGCTCGCCCCTCATCTCCGAAATCGTGGTAGTCACCCGGGAGGACCTGATTGTCCCCATCAGCCAGCTGTGTCGGGATTTTGCCATGACCAAGGTGCGCAAAGTGGTGGCCGGGGGGGAGACCCGGGCAAAATCCGTGCGTCTGGGCACGCTGGAGGTGTCCCGGGAGGCGGAGCTCATTGCCATCCACGATGGTGCCCGCCCTCTGGTGAGCCAGGAGGTCATCCGTCAAACGGTGGAGACTGCCGCAGCCAAGGGGGCCGCCGCCCCGGCGGTGCCCCTGAGCGATACCATCAAGTCCGCCCGGGGCGGGGTGGTGGAGCGCACGCTGGACCGCACCGCCCTTTTTGCGGTTCAGACCCCCCAGGTCTTTGAGGCCGGCCTCATCAAAGCGGCCCTCCAGAAGGCCCTGGAGGAGAACGTCCCCATCACCGACGACTGCTCCGCTGTGGAGCGGCTGGGCATGTCGGTGGTGCTGACCCAGGGGGAGCGGGAGAACATCAAACTGACTACCCCGGCGGACCTTATCATGGCCCGGGCCATTCTGGAGGAGCGTGAGACATCGTGAGAATCGGACATGGATATGACGTACATCGCCTGGTGCCCGGCCGCCCCCTGATCCTGGGGGGCGTGATCATTCCACACCCCACGGGCCTGCTGGGCCACTCGGACGCCGATGTCCTCACCCACGCGGTGATGGACGCCCTGCTGGGGGCTGCCGCCCTGGGGGACATCGGTCGGCATTTTCCCGACAATGACCCGGCCTACGCCGGGGCGGACAGCCTGGCCCTGCTGGGCCATGTGGTAAACCTGATCCGGGAGAAAGGGTTTACCATTGAGAATTTGGACGTGACCCTCATTGCCCAGCGGCCCAAGGTGGCCCCCTACATTCCCCTTATGAAGGAGAATCTCATGCGGGTGCTGGAGGTAGAGGAGGGACAGCTGAATCTAAAGGCCACCACCGAGGAGGGCCTGGGCTTCACCGGGCGGGAGGAGGGCATCTCCGCCCACGCGGTGACGCTGCTGGTCTGAAATACCGGGACACGAAACGCTGCTCTCCGGCATACAATGCCGCGAGAGGAGCGTTTTGTTTATGGTCTATTATCTCATGATCTGCCGGTCGCTGACCTATGCCCAGCGTTCGGCTGCCCTTTTGGAGCGGGCGGGGCTGTCGGCCTATGTCCAGCGGATCCCAAAGCCCATCGCCCGGGAGGGGTGCGGGTACGCCGTGCGGGTACCGGAGCGCCACCTCACCCAGGGACTGATCCTGCTGCGGCGGGAGGGGCTGTCCCCCCGTCAGATTTATATCGCCCGGCAGGATGGAAACTATGAGGAGGTAGCGCTGTGATCTATCTGGACTGTGCGGCTACCTCCCTGGAAAAGCCATCGTCTGTGGTCCGGGCCGTGACGCGGGCCCTCACCACCATGGCCAGTCCCGGGCGGGGGGCCCACTCTGCCGCTCGCCGGGCGGCGGATACGGTGTTCCGCTGCCGGGAGGCCGCCGGGCGGCTGTTTCATGTGGAGGATGTGAGCCGGGTGGTCCTCACCACAAGCGCCACCCACGGTCTGAATATTGCCATCCGCACCCTGGTCCGCCCAGGGGGACGGGTGGTGATCTCCCCCTATGAGCATAACGCCGTCACCCGCACCCTCCACGCCATCCCCGGCGCCGCTGTCCGGGTGGCCTTGGCCCCCCTGTTTGACAGCGGCGCCCTGGTGGAGTCCTTTCGGTGCCTTTTGGCGGAGGGGGCGGATGCGGCGGTATGTACCCATGTGTCCAATGTATTTGGCTATGTGCTCCCTCTGGAGGAGATTGCCGGAGTGTGCCGGGAGGCGGGAGTGCCTCTGGTAGTGGATGCCGCCCAGTCGGCGGGGGTGCTTCCCCTGGATTTTACAGCCCTGGGCGCGGCCTTTGCCGCCATGCCGGGACACAAGGGACTGTACGGCCCCCAGGGGACAGGACTGCTTTTGTGCCGGGACATGCCGGAGCCCATCCTCTTTGGGGGGACGGGCAGCGACTCCATCAACCAGGCCATGCCCGGTGACCTGCCTGACCGCCTGGAGGCCGGAACTGCCAATGTCCCCGGGGCAGCGGGGCTGCTGGCGGGGATGGAATTTGTAGAGGCCAAGGGGCCGGGGCGGCTTCTGCGCCATGAGCGTTCCCTGGCCCGGCGGCTGGGTGCGGGCCTGGCGTCCATCCCCGGAGTGGAGGTGTTTCTGCCGCCGGAGGAGGTGAGGTGCGGGGTGGTTTCCTTCCGCCTCTCTGCCATGGACTGCGAGAGTGCCGCCGAGGCCCTGGGCGCCATGGGGCTTGCTCTGCGGGGGGGCCTCCACTGCGCGCCGCTGGCCCACCGCACCGCAGGGACCCTGGAAAGCGGCACGCTGCGGGCCAGTTTTTCCGCGTTCAGCCACATGGGACACATACCGCCCCTGCTCTCGGCGGTGACAAGCCTTCAGGGTGCGCCCGGGGGACGCCGGGCCGGTGGAAGAAGATGAATGCCGCCGGGGCGTGGGGCGGGGGAAATGTGCCTGTCCCCTTACCCGACGCCCCGGCCTGTCTTGGTGATAAACCAAAAAAATGTGAATTTTATTGGAATGATAGTCCCCCCTTACTTGCGTAATTTTCCCCGATAGGATATAATAGTTTGACAGTTTTGAAGACAAAGATTTTTTTGGCGAAAAAGCCCCTCAAACCTGGCCGATGAGGGGAGAACTCCCGCCTTCCCAGGGGAAGAGGGTAAGGAGATACATGACTATGGATATGACGCAGTGGCTCAATACCATATGGAGGCAGGCGGCGGGCCTGACCTGGGACTTTGAGATCTGGGACGTGGTGGATATCGCCGTCATGGCCTATATCTTTTACCAGGTGCTGATGTTTATCCGCCGCAGCCGGTCGGGACAGGTGGCCAAGGCCATTTTGCTGCTTTTTGTGGCCCTGGGGCTGTCCTCGATCTGTCATCTGGATTCCATCAACTTCATTCTCAGCCGCACGCTGGAGCTGGGCCTCATTGCCCTGCTGATCATCTTCCAGCCGGAGCTGCGCCGTCTGCTGGAGCAGATGGGCAGCGGCAGTCTGAAGAACTCCTTCATCCGGGAGGAGCGGGGCAACGAGATGGAAAACGCCATTGTTCAGACTGTTGCGGCCTATGCCTCCCTCTCCCGGGACAAGGTGGGGGCCCTGATGGTCTTTGAGCGCAAGACCATGCTGGACGACGTGATCAAGACGGGCACCGAGCTGGACGCCCGGGTGTCTGCGGAGCTGCTGAAAAACCTCTTTTGGAACAAAGCGCCTCTCCACGACGGGGCGGTCATCCTGCGGGAGGGCCGCATCGTGGGCGGCGGGTGCATGCTGCCCCTGTCTGGCAACGTGAACCTGAGCAAGGACCTGGGCATGCGCCACCGGGCGGGCATCGGCATCAGCGAGAACTCCGACGCGGTGGTGGCTATCGTCTCCGAGGAGACAGGCTCTATCTCGGTGGCCATCAACGGCATGCTCAAGCGGCATCTCTCCCCCGAGACTCTGGAGCGGCTGCTGCGCAACGAGCTTCTGCCGGACCCGGAGCCCAAGTCCTCCCCCGGGTCCAAGCTCACAGGTATTTTCAGATGGAAAAAGGGAGACAAATCCGATGGGAAAGAAAATTCTGGACAGTAAAATCACCTACATCATTTTGGCTGTCCTGTGCTCCATCATTTTCTGGTTCTATGTTAAGACCACCCAGGAAGACAACATGGTCACCAAGACCATTGAGGGCATTCCGGTGACCTTTGAGGGGACAGAGGACCTGGAGTCCCGGGGACTGATGGTCCTGCCGGGGGATACTGTGGTTGATATTACCATCGAGGTGCGGCGTAACGCGGTGCTGGACTTCAACCGGGATACCATTCAGCTGACGGTGGATGTCTCCGGTATCACGGAGACCGGTTCCTATGTGATGGGCTACGACATCAAGTGGCCCTCCGGTGTGTCCTACGGAGACTATACCCTTCAGGGGCGCAGCGCCATCAACGTGCCTTTTGACGTGGTGAAGTACAGCGAGAAGGACGTGCCCATCCAGGGCAGCTTCGTGGGCAGCCTGGCCGACGGCTATCTCCAGGGCGACTTCTCCTTCGAGCCCTCCACCGTCCACATCAGCGGGCAGGCCCGGCTGGTGGATCTGGTGGACTATGCCCTGGTCACCATCAGCGGGGAGGACGTATCCTCCACGATCACGGGGGAGCGGGCCTTTACCTTCATCGGCTACGACGGCAGCGAGCTGACCGACCTGGATGTGGAGTGTGCCGAGGAGACGGTGAATACCACCATGCCGGTGCTGCTGACCAAAGAAGTAGAGCTGAAGGTGGAGTGGAACGATGGCGGCGGCCTGACAGCCAGCGACATTACCTGGGAGATCTCCCCCAGAACCATTATGGTGGGCGGAGAGCCTGCCGATATCCAGGCCCTCCAGGAAATTGTGCTGGGGCCGGTAGACCTGGCTACGGTGACCGGGTCCACCACACTGAATCTGGAGATCCCCCTGGCCAATGAGCTGACCAACATCAGCGGCATCACCGAGGCCGCCGTCACCGTGACCATTGACGAGAGCATGACCACCACCACCGTGGAGACCACCGACATTGAGGTCATCAATCCCCCCGATGGGTACACCGCCCGCTCTCTCACCACCGCGCTGTCGGTGGTGGTGAGAGGAACGGCGGAGGAACTGGCCAATATTACGCCCGCCAATGTGCGGGTGGTGGCCGACCTCACCGGCAGCAGCGCCGCCACGGGGCAGTACTCCGTGCCGGTGCGGGTGTATGTGGACAGCGCGGGCAACGCCGGGGCCGTAGGCACCGACTACCGCATCGTGGTCAGCATGCGCCGCAGCTAGGCCGGACGGAATCAACAGGAGCGAGAATATATGACCCAGACTGCCACTGTGACCAAAGTATTGTCCGACGGCCGGGCGGAGATCTCCGTGAAGCGGGCCTCCGCCTGCGGCCACAACTGCGAGGAGTGCGCGGGAGGCTGTGAGCTTATCTCCATGCCGCCGGTGTCTGCGGTAGCCCGCAACGACGCCGGGGCCCGGGTAGGGGACAAGGTGATCGTGGAGTCCCACACGGGAAAGGTGCTGCGCATTGCGGCCCTGGTGTATCTGCTGCCCTTTGCCCTCTTTTTCCTGGGGTATGTGCTGGGGGCCCAGCTGTTCAAGCAGACCTGGGCGGGCGGTGCCCTGGGGGCGGCCGGGTTTCTGGTCAGCTTTCTGCCCATCTGGCGGCTCAACGCCCGGGTGGGGCGGCAGAAGGAGCTGTTTCGCATTGTCCGGATCTGCTCCGGGGAGTGAGGCGCGGTGTTCGGCTACGTGCGCCCCATCCGGGACAGGCTCTCTCCAGAGGAGTGGGCCCTCTACCAGGGGGCCTACTGCGGACTGTGCCACGCCCTGGGGGCGGGGTACGGCCCTCTGGCCCGGTTTACCTTAAATTATGATTTCACCTTTCTGGCGATCCTCCTCAGTCCGCCGGAGGAGCCGGAGCTGCGCCCCCGGCGCTGCCTGGTCCACCCCTTCCGCCCCCGGCGGGCGGCGGACTCTCAGGGGGCCCTGGCCCTGGCGGCGGACACCAGCATGATCCTCACCTGGCATAAGCTGCGGGACGATATATTGGACCGGCGGGGTCCCGGGCAGATGCCGTCCCGCAGTGCCGCCCTGGCCATTGGGCGGGGGTACCGCCGGGCGGCCGCCCTCCACCCCGCATTGGATGGCTGTACCCGGGAGAATCTGGACCGGCTCCATCGTCTGGAGGGGGAGCGCTCTTCCTCTATCGACCGTACGGCGGACGCCTTTGCCGCCATCCTGCGGGGAGCCGGGGGAGAGGCGGCGGAGGAGAGACAGCGGCGGGTGCTGGAGGAACTGCTCTACCACCTGGGCCGCTGGATCTATCTGACAGACGCCTGGGATGACCTGGAACAGGACCGGCGGGGGGGACAGTATAACCCCCTGCTCTATCGCTTTCCGGACGGCCCCGAGGGCCACCGGGAGGAGGTGGGGCGCACCATGACCCACTCGGTGCGCCTGTGCCAGTCCGCCGCGGCGCTGGCGGACTTCGGCCCCTGGCAGGGGGTGGTGGACAACATCCTCTACCTGGGCATCCCCGCGGTGCAGGAGCTGGTGCTCTCTGGCCGGGGAAAGGAACTGCGAAGACAAAAACGGCGGGGAGATCCCCCGCTTCACAGGGAGAATGACACATGACCGATCCTTACAGCGTATTGGGCATTCAGCCCACCGCCACCGACGCGGAGGTCAAAAAGGCCTACCGGGAGCTGGCCCGCAAATACCATCCTGACAACTACCAGAACAACCCCCTGGCGGACCTGGCCGAGGAGAAGATGAAGGAGATCAACGAGGCCTACGACGCCATCAACCGGGCCCGCAGCGGCGCCGGCGGGGGGAGCTACGCCTCGGGCAGCCAGGGCCAGGCCTACCAGCGCCAGAGCTATCAGGGCAGCGCCCTCTATCAACAGGTGCGCCGGTGCATCAACATGGGGGACCTGGGTCAGGCGGAGGCCCTGCTGCAGCAGGCTCCCAGCCGGGACGCGGAGTGGTTCTTCCTCAACGGCAGCCTGGCCTACCGCCGGGGCTGGCTGGATGAGGCCCTTCAGAACTACAACACCGCCTGCCAGATGGACCCCACCAACCCCGAGTACCGGCAGGCCCTGAGCATGATGCAGCAGGGGGGGTACGCCTACCAGCCCCCGGGATACTCCAACGCCCAGGGGTGCGACAGCTGCGACATCTGCAGCACCCTGCTGTGCCTCAACTGCCTGTGCGGCGGGTGCAACTGATATGAAGCGGGGCGCGGGTATCAAGGTGGCCCTGCCGGCCCTGCTGGGGGCGCTGTCACTGGCCATCCTCTACGCTGCCTGCCTGATTCCAACCGGGACCTGGGGCCTGGCGGCCCTGGCGGGGCTGACCCCCGCCGCCGCGGTGATCGCGGGGGGACTGCGGGGGGGCTTTTTGTGCTGGGGCGGCGTGAGCATTTTGGCGGCGGTGCTGCTGCCGGATAAGTTTGTGGCGGCCCTCTTTGCCGCCCTCTTCGGCCTGTACCCGATGGTGAAGTCCCTGGCGGAGCGGATCAAGGCGCCGGTCTTGCGGTGGGCGGTCAAGCTGGTCTTTTTCAACCTGGCGTTCACAGTGCTCTATATGGCCCTGGGGGCCCTGATGCTCAACACCCTGCCCGGGGTATTCGGGGCGGTTTGGCTCCTGTACGGGGCGGGCAACGTGGTGTTCGTGCTCTATGACCTGGGGTTCAGCCGCCTGATCGGTTTTTATTTGCAGCGCCTCTGGCCCGCTTTGAAGCGGACCGGCTGACGCGAGGGAGGATAGGATGAGATGATCAGAAGTATGACCGGCTATGGCCGGGGGGAGCGGGAGCTCTGCGGGCGCACCGTCACCGTGGAGGTGCGGGCGGTGAACAACCGCTTTCTGGACTGTGCGGTCAAGATCCCCCGGACCTACCTGTTTCTGGAGGACGCCATCAAGTCCCGGGTGCAGGAGCGTGCGGCCCGGGGCAAGGTGGACGTGTTCGTCACCGTGGCCGGGGCGGGGGAGGAGGCCGTGTCCGTCACGGTGAACGAACCCCTGGCCCGGGCCTACCTGGCGGCCCTGGAGCGGTTGAGCCAGCTGGGGGCGGACCAGGAGGTGAAGGCCGACTGCCGCGCCACAGATCTGGCCCGGTTCCCCGACGTGCTGGCGGTGGAGAAGGAGCCCGAGGATATGGACAGCCTGAAGGAGGGGGTTCTCTCCGCCCTGGATCAGGCCCTGGAGGACTTTACCGCCATGCGGGAGCGGGAGGGAGCGCGCCTGGTGGAGGATGTCCGCAGCCGGGCAGGTACCATCGCCGCCCTTCTCGCCCAGGTGGAGGAGCGCTCCCCCCAGACGGTGGCGGATTACCGCTGCCGGCTGGAGGCCAAAATGGCCGAGGTGCTCCAGAACACCCAGATCGACGAGAGCCGCCTGCTCACCGAGGCCGCCATCTTTGCCGACAAGGTGGCGGTGGATGAAGAGACCGTTCGGCTCCACAGCCACCTGCGCCAGCTGGAGGAGCTGCTCTCCGCCGGGGGCGCCGTGGGGCGCAAGCTGGATTTTCTCATCCAGGAGTTCAACCGGGAGGCCAACACCATCGGCTCCAAATGCAGCGACCTGGCTGTTACCCGCCTGGTGGTGGATATGAAGGCCGAGATTGAGAAGATCCGGGAGCAGGTGCAGAACATGGAGTAAGGGCCCCGCCCTTTACAGGAGATGACGGGAAGAAGATGAAACTGATCAACATTGGCTTTGGGAATCTGATCTCCGCCCAGCGCCTGCTGGCGGTGGTGGGGCCGGACTCTGCGCCCATCCGGCGTCTGACCCAGGAGGCCAGGGAGCGGGGGATGCTCATTGATGCCAGCTACGGCCGCAAGACCCGGGCGGTGCTCATCATGGACAGCGACCACGTGGTGCTCTCCGCCCTGCAGCCCGACACCATTGCAAGCCGCCTCAACGGCAGGGACGCCGAAAGCCTGGAAACGGAGGAGCAGGAGTTATGAATGTGCAGAAGAAAAAGCGAGGGGAGCTGATCGTGCTCTCCGGCCCCTCTGGGGTGGGGAAGAGCACGGTGATCGCCGAACTCCTCAGCGAGCGCAGCGACATCCACTTTTCCGTGTCCTTCACCACCCGCAGTCCCCGGGTGGGGGAGGCCGACGGCGTCAACTACAACTTTGTCACCCGGGAGGAGTTTGAGCGGATGATCGCCGGGGATGAGCTGCTGGAGTACGCCGAGTATGTGGGCAACTACTACGGCACCTCCCTGAAGGTGATCCAGGAGAAGCTGGACAAAGGCATCGATGTACTGCTGGACATCGAGGTCCAGGGGGCGGCCAAGGTGCGGCAGAAGTGCCCGGAGGCGGTGTTCATCTTCATTATGCCCCCCTCCTTTGAGGAGCTCTCCCGCCGCCTCCACCGCCGCAATACCGACAGCGAGGAGGTCATTGCCGACCGCCTCACCAAGGCCCAGCAGGAGTGCCGCCAGATCCCCCAGTACGACTACCTGGTGGTCAACGACACCGTCACCGCCGCCGCCCATGAGATCATCGCCATCCTGACGGCGGAGGGCTGCCGGGTGAAAAACAGAACCCATCTGATTGAAGGAGTGTAAAGACTATGCTGCTCTATCCCCCTATGAATAAACTGCTCAACAACATCTCCAGCCGCTATCTCCTGGTGAACGTGGTGGCCCAGCGGGCCCGCCAGATCTCCAAGGAGGCCGACGAGAGCCACACATCCCTCACCGAGAAGCCTGTGAGCATGGCGGTGCAGGAGGTGGCCGACGGCGTGCTCACCGTGGACGCCGAGGTATAAAAATCCCCGTTCCAGCGCCCCTTGCGGGGCAATGTGATCATCTTGTTTTCTCCGGGGTCGCCGTACCTCGGAGAAACTACTTCTCAGGGCGCCCGCGCCTGTGAGAGGACCGGAGCCCGACTCCGGTGCCGCAAATCCCGGGAGAAAGGGGAGAGGGCATGGAGTGCCCCGCCGCAAAGATCGCCCTGGCCGCCGCCCACTACGGCATTGACCGGCCCTACAGCTACCTGGTGCCCCGGGCCCTCCAGGACACCCTGCGCCCCGGCATGCGGGTGCTGGTCCCCTTCGGCCAGGGGAACCGCCCCACCGACGGGCTGGTGCTGGCCCTGGACCGGGAGGAGGCCGGGCCCAAAATGAAGACCATCCTGGCCCAGCTGGACGAGAGCCCAGTGCTGGACCAGGAGGGGCTCCGCCTGGCGCTGTGGATGCGGGAGCAGTACTTCTGCACCGTCTACGAGGCCGCCCGGGTGACGCTGCCGGCGGGGCTGTGGTTCTCCATCCGGGACCTGTGGAAGCTGTGCCCCGGGGTGGACCGGGAGGCGGCCTATGCCGCCGCCGGGACCTCCTCCTCTGCCCGCCAGGTGGTGGACATCCTGTTTGCCCAGGGGGGCAGCGTGGAGGAGGGGGTGCTGCGGGGGGCCATGGGCACCCGCAGTCCCACCGCCGCCCTCAAGCTCCTGCGGGACAAAGGGGTGGTGGCGCTGGAGGTCAGCGCCGACCGGGGCGTGGGGGACAAGACTGAGCAGGTGGCTGTGCTGGCTATGCCGGGGGAGGAGGCCCTCTCCGCCATGGCCCGCCGCCGGGCTGCCGCCCCCCTGCAATACGCGGTAACCGAGCTCCTTGCCAGTGTGGGCCGGGCGTCGGTGAAGGACCTGTGCTATTTCACCGGGGCCTCCCGGGCCACGGTGAAGGCCCTGGCCAAGCGGGGGGTCCTGCGGTTGGAGGAGCGGGAGGTGCTGCGCAGCCCCCTGCCCGAGACGGCTCCCGTCGGGGAGGACACCCCTCTCACACCGGAGCAGGAGGAGGCCGCCCGGGGGTTGAAGGCGTTGATGGACAAGGGGGAGGCCGCTGCGGCCCTCCTCTACGGGGTTACCGGCAGCGGCAAGACCCGGGTCTATCTCTCCCTCATCCAGGCTGCGCTGGACGCCGGGCGCTCGGCCATCCTCATGGTGCCTGAGATCGCCCTCACCCCCCAGCTGCTCTATTTTTTCTCCGCCCGCTTCAGCGGGCGCACTGCGGTGCTCCACAGCTCCCTCACCGCCGGGGAGCGGTACGACGAGTGGAAGCGCATTCACCGGGGAGAGGCCCGGCTGGTCATCGGCACCCGGTCGGCGGTGTTCGCCCCGGCGGCGGACCTGGGCCTCATCATCCTGGATGAGGAGCAGGAGGGGAGCTACAAGTCGGAAAATTCTCCCCGGTACCACGCCCGGGAGGTGGCGAAATACCGCTGCGCCAAGGGGAAGGCCCTGTTGGTGATGGGGTCGGCCACCCCCTCGGTGGAGACCATGTACGCCGCCCTCCAAGGGCAGTATCACCTGTTCACCCTGCCCCACCGGTACAACCGGCGGCCCCTGCCCCCGGTGGAGATTATTGACATGCGCCAGGAGCTGCGCCAGGGCAACGGGGGCGTGATCAGCGCCCCCCTGCGCCAGGCCCTGGCGGACAACCTGGCCCGGGGGGAGCAGAGCATCCTCTTTCTCAACCGCCGGGGTACCAGCCGCCTGGTGACCTGCGGGGAGTGCGGGGAGGTGCCCAGCTGCCCCCGGTGCTCGGTGCACCTCACCTACCACGCCGCCAACGGGCGGCTCATGTGCCACTACTGCGGCTACTCCCAGCCCTTCACCTCCACCTGCCCCGCCTGCGGCGGCCTGATGGCCCTGGTGGGGGCGGGGACCCAGCGCATCCAGGCAGAGCTTCAGGAGCTCTTCCCCGGCACGGAGGTGATGCGGGTGGATACGGACACCGTCTCCGCCACCCACTCCCACGAGGCCCTCTTCTCCCGGTTCATCCGGCAGAAGATTCCCATTCTGGTGGGCACCCAGATGGTGGCCAAGGGGCTCAACTTTGAAAACGTCACCCTGGTGGGGGTGGTGGCGGCGGACCTCTCCCTCTATGTGGACGACTACCGGGCGGGGGAGCGGACCTTCTCCCTCCTTACCCAGGTGGTGGGCCGGGCGGGCCGGGGAGAGAAGGGAGGCCGGGCCATGATCCAGACCTGGAGCCCCGACCACGACGTGATCACCTGCGCCGCCCGGCAGGACTACGACGCCTTTTACCGCCAGGAGATCGCCCTGCGGCAGCTGCGGGGCTGCCCGCCCTTCCAGGACCTCTTCGTCCTCACCGCCGCCGGGGAGGACGAGACCGCTGTGCTGCGCGCTCTGGTGAAGCTGCGCCGGGCCCTGGAGGGGGCCGTGGGGGAGGAGCCCTACCGCCCCCTGGCCGGACAGCTTCTGGGCCCCGCCCCTGCGGCGGTGGCCAAGGTGAACAACCGCTACCGCTACCGCCTGGTCCTCAGCGGCCACAACCGGCGGCCTTTGCGGGAGCTCATCGCCCACCTGCTCCGGGCCGCCCGGCAGGACCGGGAGAACCGGGGGGTCACCCTCTGGGCGGACTGCAATCCCATGGACTGAGCCCGGGACACCGGGGGTCAGATGTAATATTGATCGATGTATGGAGGAATGAACCATGGCACTGAGAACCATTCTGGTGAAGGGGGACCCGGCGCTGGGCAAAGTGTGCCGCCCCGTGGATAAATTTGACCACCGCCTGCACATCCTGCTGGATGACCTGAAGGAGACCCTGGCCCAGGCCAAGGGGGTGGGGTTAGCCGCCCCCCAGGTGGGCATTCTCCGCCGGGCGGTCATCGTGGTCAATGAGAACGATGAGATGATGGAGCTGGTCAACCCGGTGATCATCCACCAGGAGGGGGAGCAGGACGGCTTTGAGGGCTGCCTGAGCGTCCCCAACCTGTACGGCCAGGTAAAGCGCCCCATGAAGGTGCGGGTCCGGGCCCAGGACCGCAACGGGGAGGTTTTTGAAGTGGAGGGGGAGGAGATCGTGGCCCGCTGCTTCTGCCACGAGCTGGAGCACCTGGACGGCCACCTCTTTGTGGAGCACACCGACCACCTCTACACCGGCGAGGAGCTGGACGCCATGATGGAGGACCAGGAGGAGCAGGCATGAAGATCCTCTTTATGGGTACCCCGGACTTTGCCGTGCCCTCCCTGCGGGAACTGGTGCGGGCGGGGCACCACATCTGCGGCGTGTTCACCCAGCCCGACAAGCCCAAGAACAGGGGGCTGAAGCTGGAGGCCAGCCCCGTCAAGCGCTACGCCCTGGAGCAGGACATCCCGGTGTACCAGCCCGTGAAGATGCGGGACGGCCAGGCCATGGACCTGGTGCGCCAGCTGGACCCCCAGCTCATTGTGGCGGCGGCCTATGGCCGTATCCTCCCCCGGGAGATTCTGGAGTACCCCCCCATGGGGTGCATCAACGTCCACTCCTCGCTGCTGCCCCGGTACCGGGGGGCCGCCCCCATCAACTGGGCGGTGCTCAACGGGGATGAGGAGACGGGGGTCACCATTATGGAGATGGCCGAGGAGCTGGACGCCGGTGACATTCTGGCCCAGTGCACCACCCCCATTGACCCGGATGAGCCGGTGACCCAGCTGTGGACCCGGCTGGCGGAGATGGGCAGCGGCCTGCTGGTGTCCTGTGTGGAGCAGATCGAGGCGGGCGCCGCCCGCCCCGTGCCCCAGGACCCCGCCCTGGTGACCTACGCCCCCATGCTCAGCCGGGAGCTCTCCCCCATGGACTTCACCCGCCCCGCCCGGGAACTTCACAACCAGGTGCGGGGCCTTATCCCCTGGCCCTCCGCCATCACCGAGCTGGACGGGGTGCGCTGCAAGGTCTTTTCCACCTCCGTGTGCCAGGAGACCACCCACAAGGCCCCCGGCGCCGTGGTACAGGCGGACAAGCGGGGGCTGAAGATGGCCTGCGGCGGGGGTACGGTGCTCCAGATCCACGAGCTCCAGCCCGACGGGAAAAAGCGCATGGCGGCCACAGCCTTCCTGCTGGGCCACCCCCTGAAGGTCCAGTGAGAGGGGGAGGCGCCACGGCGAACGCCCGGGAGATCGCCGCCCGCACCCTCACCGCCTGCGCCAGGCAGGGGGCCTGGTCCGACGGCCACCTGAAAAAGGCCATCCGGGCCGGGGGGCTGGACCGGCGGGATGCCGCCCTGGCCACCCGGCTGTGCTTCGGGGTGCTGCAAAACGCCCTGTATCTGGACCACTGCCTCCAGGCATTTTCCAGCCGGGACGTGCATACACTGGACGCCGGTGTCCTGTCCGCCCTGCGGGTGGGGGCCTACCAGCTGCTCTTTCTGGATAAGATCCCTCCCAGCGCCGCGGTGAACGAGGCGGTGGCCACGGTGAAGCGGACCACCCGCAGCCCCGGGGCCGCCGGCTTTGTCAACGGGGTGCTGCGGGCCATGGTCCGCAGCCCGGAGCGGGTGCCCCAGCCCCCCCAGGGGCTGGACAGCGCCTCTCTCTCCCTGGCCTACAGCCACCCCCGGTGGCTGACGGAGGCATTTCTGGCCCGACTGGGGCCGGAGGGGACCCGGGGGCTGCTGGCATGCCACAACCAGCAGCCCCCCACCACCGCCCAGGTGAACACCCTGCGTACCGACACGGAGGGGGTGTGCCGTGCCCTGGCGGAGGAGGGGGTGGAGGCCCAACCCCACCCCTGGCTCCCCGGCTGCGTCACCTTTACCGGCTCCGGGGACCTGGAGGGGCTGGAGTCCTTCCGCCGGGGCCTCTTCTATGTGCAGGACGCCGCCGCCCGCCTGGCGGTGCTGGCGGCGGACCCCTGGCCGGGGATGCGGGTGCTGGACGCCTGCGCCGCCCCGGGAGGCAAATCCTTTGCCGCCGCCCTGGCCATGGGCGGGCAGGGGAGCATTGTCTCCTGCGACATCCACCCCCACAAGATCGACCTGATCCGGGCGGGGGCCGGGCGGCTGGGGCTGGCGTGTATCTCCGCCCAGGTGCTGGACGGAAAAGAGTGTAAAGAGGAATACCTTGACGGCTTTGATCTGGTGATGGCCGACGTGCCCTGCTCGGGGCTGGGCATCATCCGGAAAAAGCCGGATATCCGCTATAAGGACCCGGGGCCCCTGGCGGGGCTTCCCGGGGTACAGCGGGCCATTCTGGACAACGTCTCCCGCTATGTAAAGCCCGGCGGGGCGCTGCTGTACGCCACCTGCACTCTGCTGGAGCGGGAGAACGAGGGGGTGGTGGAGGCATTTCTGGCGGATCACCCCGGGTTTGTCCCCGAACCCTTCCCCCTGCCCCTGGCGGGCCTGGGGGAGGGGGGGATGGCCACCTTGTGGCCCCACCTCCACGGGACGGACGGATTTTTTATGGCAAAGCTGAGGAAGAGACATGACTGACATCAAATCCATGACCCAGGAGGAGCTGCAGCGCCTCCTGAAGGACCTGGGACAGCCCGCTTTCCGGGCCAGGCAGGTCTTTCGCTGGCTCCACCGGGGGGTGCGCTCCTTCGACGAGATGACCGACCTGTCCAAGGCCCTGCGGGAGAAACTGGGGGAGAGCTGCTTCATCACCTCCCCTCAGGTGGAGCGGCGGCAGGAGTCCGCCCTGGACGGCACCATCAAATATTTGTGGCGCCTCATGGACGGAAACTGCATCGAGACCGTATTGATGCGCTACCACCATGGGAATACTGTGTGTGTCTCCTCCCAGGTGGGCTGCCGCATGGGGTGCGCCTTCTGTGCCTCCACCCTGGGGGGAAAGGTGCGGGACCTGCGCCCCTCAGAGATCCTGGACCAGGTGCTCTTCACCCAGCTGGATGCGGGGGCGCCCATCTCCAACATCGTCCTTATGGGCATCGGGGAGCCCCTGGACAACTGGGACAACGTGATGCGCTTTCTCACCCTGGTCAACCACCCCGACGGGCTGAACATCGGCATGCGGCACATCTCCCTGTCCACCTGCGGCCTGGTGAATCAAATTGACAAGCTGGCCGACCTTGGGTTACAATTAACGCTAAGCGTCTCCCTCCACGCCCCCGATGACGAGACACGCTCCAGGCTCATGCCGGTGAACCGCTCGGTGGGGGTGGCGCGGCTGATGGAGAGCTGCCGGCGGTATTTTCAGCGCACCGGGCGGCGCATCTCCTACGAGTACGCCATGATCGACGGGGTGAACGACACGCCCGAGCAGGCGGACCTGCTGGCCTCCCTGCTGAAGGGGATGCCGGGGCATGTGAACCTCATCCCCCTCAACCATGTGGAGGAATCCCCCCTGAAGCCCAGCCGCCATGTGCAGGAGTTCCAGAAGCGCCTGGAGCGGCAGGGCATCACCGTCACGGTGCGCCGCCGTCTGGGCAGCGACATCGACGCCTCCTGCGGCCAGCTGCGGCGCAAGGCCATGGGGGCCCCCGGCGGGCAGTGAAAGGAATGGGTTTGCTATGAACATTTGGGCAGTCACAGACGTGGGCGCCGTCCGCGCCCAGAACCAGGACGCCTACTCCTTTGCCGTGTTTCCTGAGGGGCCATCCTACGCGGTGGTGTGCGACGGCATGGGCGGCGCCCGGGCGGGAAACATTGCCAGCTCCCTGGCGGCGGAGAAGTTCAGCACCGTGATAGAGGAGGGGCTGAAAGGGGAGTGGGAGCCTCAGGCCCTGCTGGAGGAGGCGGCCCAGGCCGCCAACGCCGCGGTGCTGGAGCGGGCTCTCCACGACCCGGACTGCCGGGGCATGGGTACCACCCTGGTGGCGGTGCTGGCCCTGGAGGAGCGGCTGTGCCTGTGCAATGTGGGGGACAGCCGGGGGTACCTCATCCAGGAAAACGGGGTGCTCCAGGTGACCCGGGACCACTCCCTGGTGGAGGACCTGGTGGCCCGGGGGGACATTACCCCCGCCCAGGCCAGGAACCACCCCCAGAAAAACCTCATCACCCGGGCCTTGGGGGTGGAGCGCCACGTCCGCATGGACTATTTTGAGGTGCCCCGCCAGCCGGGAGACCATATTCTGCTGTGTTCCGACGGCCTGTCCAATCTGGTGAGCGACCAGGAGATCCTCTATGAGGTGATCCACGGCGGACCGGCGGAGAGCTGTCCCCGGCGGCTGCTGGAGATCGCCCTGTCCCGGGGCGCGCCGGACAACGTCACGGCCGTTTTGTGCCAGCTGTAAGGAAGGAGATTTACCATGGATCAATACATAGGTAAATTACTCGACAACCGATACGAGCTGCTGGAGTGCATCGGCACCGGCGGAATGGCCGTGGTCTACAAGGCCCGCTGCCACAGGCTCAACCGTCTGGTGGCGGTGAAGATCCTCAAGCCCGAGCTGGCCTCCGACGGGGAGTTCCGCCGCCGCTTCCGGGACGAGTCCCAGGCGGTGGCCATGCTGTCCCACCCCAATATCGTAGCGGTGTACGACGTGAGCCACTACAATGACCTGGACTATATCGTCATGGAGCTCATTGACGGCATCACCCTCAAGCAATATATGCAAAAGCGCCACGCCCCCTTGAACTGGCGGGAGGCCCTCCACTTCATCACCCAGATTATGAAGGCCCTGGGCCACGCCCACAGCCGGGGCATCATCCACCGGGATATCAAGCCCCACAACATCATGGTCCTGCGGGACGGCAGCGTGAAGGTGGCTGACTTCGGCATCGCCCGGCTCACCAGCGCGGCCCAGTCCACCCTCACCCAGGAGGCCCTGGGCTCGGTGCACTATATCTCCCCCGAGCAGGCCAGGGGCAGCCACATCGACGGACGGTCGGACATCTACTCCGCCGGCGTGGTCCTCTATGAGATGACCACCGGGCGCCTCCCCTTTGAGGGGGACACCCCTGTGTCTGTGGCCATTCAGCACATCAACTCCATCCCTCTCTCCCCCCGGGAGATCAACCCCGACATTCCCGAGGCCCTGGAGGCCATCACCATGCGGGCCATGAGTCCCAACCCGGACCGCCGGTACCCCAACGCCGACGCCATGCTGGCCGACCTGGAGGAATTTCGGAAGAATCCGGGCCTCCATCTGGAGTACGACCAGGAGGAGCCGGAGGAGGACAGCCTGGAGCAGACCCGGGTCATCCCTGCCGGGCGGAGAAGCCAGACCGGGGAGATGCCCGGTCAGGAGGTCCACCGCCGGGCGCCTGCCGACACGCCGGAGCCCCGGCCCCGCCCCAAGACCCCACGGCGGACGGAGCGGGAGGAGAAAAAGCATCTCTCTCCGGTGCTCATCTCGGTGGCAGTGATTTTGCTGTTCATCGCGGGCATATTCGTGTTCCTGTGGACCACCTATTTCAGCGATATTTTGGACCCCGGCCGCAATGCCTCCCCGCCGGTGCCCAATCTGCTGGGTAAGACCTACGAGGAGATCATGGCGGATGCTGAGATTACCAACACCTTCACCATCCAGGTGGGGGACGAGGTGGCCAGTACAGAGTACAGCGCGGGCCAGGTGGCCCGCCAGAGCCCCGAGGAGGGTGAGACCATCCAGGGGAGCGGGGAGTACGTCATTGAGATCAACCTGTCCTCCGGTCCGCCGGAGGAGGATGAGCTGCGGATGGTGGACGTCAGCAACAAGGACTCCCGGGAGGCCCTGCACATTCTCCAGGACGAGATGGGCCTGGTGGTCAACCAGGAGGAGGCCTATGACGACACGGTGGAAAAGGGCTTTGTCATCTCCTTCTGGCCCACCGAGGGCACCATCCTTCAGCCGGGAGACTCGGTGACCATCACCATCAGCAAGGGTCCCAACATCCAGCCCGTGGCGGTGCCCTCCTTCCTGGGCAAGACCCTGGAGGAGGCCCAGGATATGCTGGACCAGCTGGGGCTGGAGCTGGGCAGCGTGACCGACGCGGACAGCACCGAGTATGACGAGGGGCAGATCTGTTACCAGAGCGTATCCCCCAATGTGGAGGTGGACCCGGGCACCAGCATCAGCTTCCAGGTGAGTAAGGGCCCCGGCCCCAACCCACCCCCTGACGAGTCGCCGGAGCCCAGCGAGACCACCCCGGTGAATAAGACCATCGAGGTGGATCTGAGCCACTATACAGACACCATTTCCCTGCGGGTGGTGGTGGGGAACAGCGAGGTGTACAACAGCGCCGTGGACCCGTCCACCGGCCCCATCTCCATCCCTGTGAGCGCCACCGGCACCCAGACCGTCCAGGTCTATGTGGACAACGCTCTGGTGGAGAACTATCAGATGGAGTTTACGCCGTAATGGACCAGAGAGAGGGTATTATTTTCAAAGCCCTCAGCGGCTTTTATTACGTGAACTGCGGCGACGGGGCCCTGGTGTCCTGCCGGGCCAGGGGGAAGTTCCGCCACCGGCGCCTCACCCCCCTGGTGGGGGACAGGGTGCTTCTCACCCCCACGGAGGAGGGCCAGGGCATGATCGACGAGATCCTGCCCCGGCGCAACCAGTTCCAGCGCCCCGCTGTGGCCAACATTGACCAGCTGGTGATGATCGTGTCCCAGGCGGTGCCCGTCACAGACCCCTTTCTCATCGACCGCATCATCTCCATCGCCGAGGGGCGGGGGTGCGAGCCTGTGGTGTGCATCAACAAGTGCGACCTGGACCCGGGGGAGAGACTCAGCGCCATCTACCGGGCCGCCGGGTTCACCACCATCCAGGTGAGCGCCGCCACCGGCCAGGGGATGGACCAGCTGCGGCAGGCCATCGCCCATAAGGTTTCCGCCTTCACCGGCAACTCCGGCGTGGGCAAGTCCAGCATTCTCAACGCCCTCCACCCCGACTTCCAGATCCGGGTGGGGGAGGTGTCCGACAAGCTGGGCCGGGGCCGCCACACCACCCGCCATGTGGAGCTCTTCCGCCTGGAGGAGGGGGCCATCGTGGCCGACACCCCGGGCTTCTCCGCCTTTGACACCGAGCGAATGGAGCTGCGGCGGAAGGAGGAGCTGGCCGCCACCTTCCGGGAGTTCCGCCCCTATGTGGACCAGTGCCGCTTCGTGGGCTGCGCCCATGTGAAGGAGAAGGGGTGCGCCGTCCTGGCGGCCCTGGAGCGGGGGGAGATCCAACCCACCCGCCACGAGAGCTATGTCCGCCTCTACCAGCAGGCCAGCGCCATCCCCGACTGGGAGCTGCCCAAGTAACACAATCCCCCCTTGCCCCATATACTGTCCTGAAATGGTCAGTAGGGGAAAGGGGGGATTTTCATGCAGGTCATCGTGGTCCGCTCTCCGAAGGTGCTGTGCAGGCTGCTCAAGCTGGTGTTCGGCATGAAGTGAGACCGGGAGGAGACATACCGGGGGGCGGCGGGGCATACAGTGGTTCCAGAATCACTGACAAGGAGAGGACATACTATGGAGCTTGAGCTGCAGCGCATCGACTGGAGTGGCTTCGATGCGGTTTTGGAATCCACCCTCTACCAGGAGGAGACCCTGGAGAGCATCGTGCCCGACACCTGCCCCGACCTGGCCCGGGTGCTGGAGACGGCGGCCACTGTCTGTCTCACCGGCCGGGAGATCGCCCAGGGAGGGCTGCGGCTGTCCGGGTGCGTGAAGCTCTCCGCCCTGTGCCTGCCGGAGGGGGAGGGGATGCCCCGCTCCCTGGCCCTCACCATCCCCTTTGCCGCCAATGTCCAGAACCCCCGCATTCTCAGCCGGGGCAAGGTCACGGCGGCGCCCCGGCTGTGCGCCGCCGACGTGACCATCGTCAACCCCCGGAAGGTGCTGGGGCGGGTCAATCTGGCCCTGGACCTCCAGGTGTACTGCCCCTCCGACAGCCCCCTGTGCGGGGACTGTGAGGGGCCCCAGGAGGTGGGCGTGCAGCAGCGGCGGCGGGAGGAGCGGCTGTGGTCCGTCACCGCCGTCCAGGAAAAGGTGTTTTCCTTTCAGGATACCCTGTCCCTGCCCGCCTCCCTCCCCGCACCGGCGGAGGTGCTCCTGTGCCGCCTGGAGCCCCGCTGCACCGAGGGGCGGGTCATCGGCAGCCGCATCATCCTGAAGGGGGCTGCCCGGCTGCAGGCCCTCTTCCGCTCGGGGGAGGGGGAGCTTTTCTCTCACCGGTTTGAGCTGCCCTTCTCCCAGATCCTGGAGAGCGGCGGCGCCGGGGAGGAGGGAGAGGTGCTGACCCAGCTGTGTGTGCGGGACTTCTCCTGCGCGGTGGACAGCGGCGGGGTGTCTGTCTCCCTGGAGCTGCTGGCCCAGGCGGCAGTGGGGCAGCGGCGGCCGGTGGAGTACATCGCCGACCTCTATGGAACTGGCGGGGCTGTGGAGCCCCAGATGGACAGCTGGCACGCCTGGAGCCTGGAGGAGGACCGGGAGGTGGAGCAGAGCGTGCGGGAGCTGGTGGAGACCGCCCTGCCGGTCCACACGGTGGTGGACGCCTGTTGTCTGGCCGGCGGCGTGACCCGCAAGCGGGAAGGGGAGCGCCTGGTTCTGGAGGTGACCTGCCAGATGCAGGCCCTGTGCCAGAGCGCCGAAGGGGGACTCAGCGCCCTCACCCGGCAGGTCATGGTGCCGGTGGCCCTGGAGTGCCCGGGGGAGGATACGCTCAATCTGTCCGACTTACGGGTGGAAGAACTCTACGCAGCCCCCGCCGCCGGAGGTGTGGAGTTCCGCTTTAACCTGTGCTTCCGTGCCCTGCGGTTGCGGGAGGCGGAGCTGACCGGCGTCACCGGGGCTCAGCTGGTCCAGGAGGAGGAGGGGGAGAGCCGCCGCCCCTCCCTGGTGCTGCGCCGGGTGGCCTGCGGGGAGGAGCTGTGGTCCCTGGCCCGGGACTATCGTACCACCGTGGAGGAGATCATGGCGGTGAACCACCTGTCCGACGAGGTGATGGAGGAGGAGAAAATGCTTCTCATCCCCCGATAATGGCCTGAACGGCAAGAGAGGACCGGAGCGTCAGCTCCGGTCCTCTTGCGCGTGTGGGCCGGCTCCGTCACCGTGCGGGAGGGAAAGGCTTTATTCCTTGCCTTTTTGCCTTTGGACGCCCGCTCTCCAAAGTAACCGGAATTGCCGGGGGTGTAGAACTGTGCCGGCTTTTGCCCCGAGCGTAGGGGGCGATGTCCCCACCGGTGCCGCAATGCCAAGTTACCAAACACCACCAAGCCAGGCGCCCTTGCGAGGACATCCAAGGGATTTCACCTACCAAGCCAGGCCGCGGAAGGCCGGTCGATCCACGATTCGACACGACAAGGATTCCACGCGCCGGTGAATAGGAGTTTGCATTTCAGCGGGACCGGGGGGATTCATAAGGGGGTGCTCCCCCTTATGCCCATTCTTTTGGGTACTTTTCTTGTGGGTGCAAGAAAAGTACCAACGTTCTCCCGTCCCCATGAAAAGGGGAAACGGATTGCCGCGGGCCGCAAGCGGCCCTCGCAATGACAGGGTGGGTGGATAGGCTCGGGCGTCAATGGGGTCCCCGCCCGAGCCCAGCGCAGCGGGTCGGGTGGGGGGAGGAGACGCAGCGCAATGAGCGACACCCGCCCGCCAGGGCAGGGGGAGGGATATGGAGCTTGCGTCGACGATGTCACGCCTCGCCTGTTCGCGACGCCCGGCTTCCCTCCGACTTCGGGCAGCCCAGGGCCGGGCAGGGCCCGCCCCTGGGCTCTGCCCATTCGCTCCGGTCCATCCGGGCTGCTCACGACGGCTCGGGCGCTTCTTGTCACGCCTCGGCTCGTTCGCGGCCGGGTCGTGAAGTTGCGCTGCGCAAAAATGCCGCTGGCCTCCGGCCAGCTTTGTTTTTTCGTCTCCGCCGCTCCTTCGCTCCCCTGCTCACGGCCTCGGACGCTTCTTGGTCATATCCCCAGGCTTATCCCCATACAATAGAGCAAAAGGCGTGGGGATGTCCCCCACATCCTGAATACCTGAAGGGGGAAACTGCATGGAGGCCCGAAAAATCTATGAGGACATTGCCCTGCGCACCCAGGGAGACATTTACATCGGCGTGGTGGGGCCGGTGCGCACAGGGAAATCCACCTTCATCAAGCGTTTTATGGAGACCCTGGTGCTGCCGGGGATGGACAACGCCTACCAGCGGGACCGGGCCCGGGATGAGCTGCCCCAGAGCGGCTCCGGCCGGACCATCATGACCGCCGAGCCCAAGTTTGTCCCCGAGGAGGCGGTGGATATCACCATGGACCAGGGCAGCACCTTCTCCGTGCGCCTCATCGACTGCGTGGGCTATATGGTCCCCGGAGCGGAGGGGCAGTACGAAGGGGACGGCCCCCGGATGGTGATGACCCCCTGGTTTCCCCAGGAGATCCCCATGGTGGAGGCGGCGGAGATCGGCACCCGCAAGGTCATTACCGAGCACGCCACCATCGGCATCGTGGTCACGGCGGACGGCACCGTCACCGACCTGCCCCGGGAGAGCTACCTGGAGGCGGAGGAGCGGGTGATCCAGGAGCTCCGGGAGCTGGGCAAGCCCTTCCTGGTGCTCCTCAACTCCGCCGACCCCGCCTCCGACCGGGCCCAGCTCCTCCGGGAGGACATTGCCGAGAAATATAACGTCACCTGCCTGGCGGTGAACTGCCTGGCCCTGGACGAGTACGCCATTGAGGAGATTCTGAAAGGGGTGCTCTACGAGTTCCCCCTGAAGGAGTTGGATCTGTACCTTCCTCCCTGGGTGGACGCTCTGCCGGGGGACCACCCCATCAAGCAGCGGGTGTACGAGGCCCTGGCCAGGCAGGCGGGGGAGATCACCCGCATCCGGGATGTGGGCCCCGCCATGGAGGCCATGGGCCAGGAGGACCAAATGGGCCGGGGCAGGGTGACCGCCATGAACCTGGGCCAGGGGGTGGCGGAGGCGGAGCTGGAGCTGCCCCGGGGCCTCTTCTACGAGACCATCTCCCAGCAGTCGGGCTTCGCCATCCGGGACGACGGGGATCTCCTCTCCCTCATGTCCCAGCTCTCGGCCATGAAGCGCCGGTACGACAAGGTGGCTGCCGCCCTGGAGGAGGTGGAGCAGGGGGGCTACGGCATCGTCATGCCCGACGAGGGGGAGATGGTGCTGGAGGAGCCCGAGATTGTCCGCCAGGGAGGCCGCTGCGGCGTGCGCCTGAAGGCCAGCGCCCCCTCCATCCACATGCTCCGGGCGGACATCCACACGGAGCTCTCCCCCATCATGGGCAGCGAGAAGCAGTCTGAGGAGATGGTACGCAGCCTTCTGGAGGAGTTCGAGGGGGACTCCGCCCGGCTGTGGGATTCCAACCTCTTCGGCAAGTCTCTCCACGAGCTGGTGGGGGAGGACCTCCAGGCCAAGCTGCGCCGGATGCCGGAGGACGCCCGGGGCAAGCTGCGTGAGACCCTGGAGCGCATCCTCAACGAGGGCTCCGGCGGGCTCATCTGCATCCTGCTGTGACTATCCGTCCTACGACAAATGGCCGCCTCCGGGCGGCCATTTGTGCTGCAGGGGCGGAGCTGCCTCCGTTGCCTTCGCCGGGACAGGCTGTTTTCTCCAGGATATACCCCTCTGCCGCCCCAGTCAGGGTGAGGACGAGGACAATACTGTCCCCATCCGTGTCCATATGAGCGCCAGAGCAGTAGGGGCTGAAGGGAGAGGGCTCCCCGGCCAGGGTCACGCCTTCTCCCGGTGTGCAGTGGCGGATGGTGACCCGGAGCTCTCCCTCCTGGGAGGAGATCTCCACCGGAGGCAGGTCCTCCGCGTCCGGTGCCGGGTCCATCCGGGTGATGAGCTCCAATCCGCTCAGGGTGACGCTGGCGGCGGCGAGGGTATATTGGGCGCTCTCATTCCAGCTGCCCAGCTCCGCCGCCTCATCCAGAGCGTATGTGAGGGGTTCCCGCACCACTTGGAAGCCAGAGGAGGTGCGCAGGCAGCGCAGCAGGGCAGGTACCTCGCGGATGACACTCTCGCTGTTGGTGCCGTCGGTGGTGAGGAGGATCTCATCCGGGCTGACCACCTCCTTGAGCTCCACATAGACGGGCAGAGTGGGGATCGTCTCCAGGCTTCCGCTGGTGCGGTCATAAAGGCTGAACTGGTTGGCTGAGCTCCCGTAGCTGGACTCCACCAGAATATAATTCTCCCCCACGTCGATCTGGGAGAGAAGCTGAGCCTGGTCGCTGCCCAGCAGGGTCTGGAGTTCCTCCTCTGCCAGGGCGCCCGTGGGAATGGGCTCGTCAGAGACGGAGGAGGGCGTGCATCCTGCCAGAATCACAACGGCCAGGCAGAGGGCCAGAAGGGAAAAGGTGGGCCGTCTCATACGCAGTACCTCCTTTTATGAAACAAAGTGTTCATGGGATCAGAAATATAAAGCAGTAATTCGGATCAAACGCATGTTGGACTGGGAAGAGCCAATTATTGTACTCAACTGTTCATTTCGACGATTAGCAGAATGAGCACAGACCCAAATATCTGAATTTGTTCGGTTACCTTCAGAACCGGTAACAGAATTGACAATGTACGTATGATAATAAGTACCACTACTGTCCTTGATTTGTAGAATATCACCGACACGCGTTTCAGATAGGTCGCCAGTTGAAATTACAAAGCCGCGGAGGCCAGTATCGCCATATGTCCAACCAAGGATGCAAGACATAAAGTTACTTATACTTATCCAAGAATATCCAATATCCAGTATGATTGTTCTAGTAGTTGAATAGATAATTTCTGTGTTATAAAATAGGTATTACTGATGTTATATGCTTCCAATGGCTCTTGCGCAAGACTGGTACTAGAAAAAATGAGAGACAAAATTAAAAATCCAATCGTTATAATTCGCTTTTTCATTATGAAACCTCAGATTCACACAAAAAGCCAATGATTTCAAACCAGCTTTTACCTGAAACATGGGCCTCACCTTCCTATATCGGGAAACCGAAATGCCTTAATACTTATGTAAATTTTACAATAAATAATAAAAAATGTCAAATATTTTGAGAGATTGATCCAATGATGAGACGATGAAGCTTGTGGAACCGCACAGGCTCGGGGGGAGGGATTCGCATTGCCTTTTTTTCGCTTATGGGGTATGATATTGTCTGTTGAAGAAACCGCCCGGCAGGGAACCGGCGCCCTGCGGGCGCGAAGGAGGTACCCCATGAAATTTTCCGACATGCCCTATGTCCGCCCCGACGTGCCCGCCCTGCGGGAGCGGCTGGAGGAGCTGACCGCCCGGCTGGAGGCCGCCGGGGACTTTGACACCGCCGACGCCCTCTTCCAGGCCATGGACAAGGAGACCGGCGCCCTCATCACCGCCGACTCCCTGGCCTATATCCGCCATACCATTGACACCAACGACCCCTACTACGACGAAGAGGTGAAGCACCTGGCCCAGGCCCTTCCCCTCCTGCGGGAGGCCCAGCAGAACTGGACCCGGGCCCTGCTGAACCACCCCCTGCGGCCCCGGTTTGAGGAGAAGTACGGCGCCCTCCTCTTCCGCAACATGGAGCTGGAGCTCAAGACCTTCTCCCCTGAGATCGTCCCCCAGCTCCAGCAGGAGAGCGCCCTCACCATCGACTACGACAATCTCATCGCCTCCGCCCAGATCCCCTTTGAGGGAGGCGTGTACACCCTCTCCCAGCTTGCCCCCTTCAAGCAGGACCCGGACGATGGCCGCCGCCGGGGGGCCTGGGAGGCGGAGGGCCGGTTTTACACCCAGCACGGGGAGGAGCTGGACCGGCTGTACGACCAGCTGGTGGCGGTGCGCACCGAGATGGCCCGCAAGCTGGGCTATGCCAACTATGTCCAGCTGGGGTACGACCGCCTGGGCCGCAACTGCTACGGCCCGGAGGAGGTGGCTGCCTTCCGCCGGGCGGTGGTGGAGCACCTGGTGCCCGTGGCCTGTGACGTGGTGAGGGGGCAGGCCCGCCGCCTGGGGAAGGACTACCCCCTGAACTTTGCCGACCTGGCCCTCTTCTACCGCAGCGGCAACGCCTGCCCCCAGGGGAGCCCGGAGGAGATCCTGGAGCAGGGGAGGATCTTCTACCACCAGCTCTCCCCCGAGACGGCGGAGTTCATCGACTTCATGCTGGAGGGGGAGCTGATGGACGTCCTCTCCCGGAAGGGGAAGTCCGGCGGGGGCTACTGCACCTCCCTGCCCGATTACCACTGCCCCTTCATCTTCGCCAACTTCAACGGCACCCAGCACGACGTGGAGGTCATCACCCACGAGGCGGGCCACGCCTTTGCCGACTACCGGGCCCGGGACATCTCCCCCCTGGACAGCCGCAGCCCCACCATGGAGGCCTGCGAGGTCCACTCCATGTCCATGGAGTTTTTCGCCTGGCCCTGGGCGGAGCTCTTTTTCGGGGCGGGGGCGGAGAAGTACCGCTATAAGCACCTGTCCGACGCCCTCACCTTCATTCCCTACGGGGCTATGGTAGACCACTTCCAGGAAGAGGTTTACAAAGCGCCCCACCTGACCCCGGACCAGCGCCATCAGCTGTGGCGGGAGCTCATGGGGGTGTATATGCCCTGGGTGAAGCTGGACAGCCTGCCCTTCTACGGGGAGGGGAAGGGGTGGCAGCGGCAGAGCCACATCTACCAGAACCCCTTCTACTATATTGACTATTGCCTGGCCCAGACGGTGGCCCTGGAGTTCTGGGCCGCTGACCAGGAGGACCACGGGGCGGCCTGGGAGCGGTACCTGGCCTTTGTGTCCCTGGCGGGGCGGGAGGACTTCCGGGCCCTGGTGAAGGCGGCGGGGATGGCCTCCCCCTTCGGTGGGGAAGCCCTGAACACCGTGGCCGCCGCTGCCCAGAGCTGGCTGGCGGAGCATACACCGGAATAAAGACAAAAAACGCGGCCGCGCCTCTCTTTCCAGAGGCGCGGCCGCAGATCATATTGGCATATGGAGGGAATCAGAAGGGGGGCTCGTCCTCCGGGTGGGCCTGCTGGCTGAGTTCCTCCACATGGCGGGTGAGGACGGCCAGCTGGCGGACGCACCACAAATCGTGGATCCCCTGGAATACCAGGACCACACCGGTGATGCGCAGCAGCAGGGCGGCACTGGCAAAGGGCCGGAACATCACCCCCACCCCCAGTGCGCACATCACCAGGGAGATCACCAGGGGGACCCACCAGTATGGGAAGTAGTAGGTGTGCAGCCGGAGGGCCCGGCGGATGCTGAGGGCCCCGTCGATGACGATTACCAGCCCCAGCACCACGAAGAGGATCTCACTGACCCGCCTGGGCTGCACCAGGGTGTACAAGCCGAAGGCGGTGGAGAGGATGCCGATGGCCAGCTCCAGCCGCAGGGTGGTGTACCGCTGCCGGAAGTAACCGATCAGGTGGAACAGCCCAAAGGCGGTAAGCATGGCCCCGGTGGCGTAGCACAGCACCACCAGACTGGTGTCCGGCCAGATGATGAGGGCCAGGCCCAGCAGCAGATAGACCACGGCGGCCAGGACAAAGTTGATGCGGAAGCTGCGGATGGTTTCCCACATAGTACCGCCCCCTCAGTCCAGCTTGGCCTGGGCCCGGGCCAGGAACCGGGCGGGGGAGATGAGGGAGCGCTGGTGGGTCCCCTGGCCGATGAGGCCCTTCTCGTCGTAGGCGGACACCTGGAAGGTGACGGTCCGCCCCTCCACAGCAGTGACCACCGCCTGGGCCCACACCTTCATCCCCACCGGGGTGGCGGAGAGGTGGGACACATCCAGGTGGGTGCCCACGCTGTCCTGGTCCTCCTCCAGGCCGGGGGCCAGGGCGGCCACAGCGGCCCCCTCCATCAGGGCCACCATGGCGGGGGTGGCAAAGACGGGGGCCAGGCCGGAGCCCATGGCCCGGGCGGTGTTCTCCTCCGTGACGGCGGCCTCCCGGCGGCCCTCCATACCGATCTCAATAGACATATGGCGTCACACTCCTCGCGTGTTTTCTCTTGTGTTTTCAGTTTACACAGGCGCTGCGGGTTTGACAAGGATAAAATGGTAAAAATCAGTTACAAACCGGCTGTTTCCGGGGCAGGGAGGGAGAAGGCGGGGAAATACTCCTCCACAAAGTCCACCTTGTCCACCTGCCACACCCGGCCGTTGAGCTCTGCCAGAGGGCCGGCGTCGGTGGTGAAGCGGAAGGCCAGCTTGTAGGAGTAGAGGGCCTGGCCGTGGCGGCCGTATTTCCGGTTTTCCCGCTCGCTGCCGTACTTCCCGTCCCCCAGCAGGGGGTGGCCTGCGGCGGCGAACTGGGCCCGGATCTGGTGGGTGCGGCCGGTGATGAGCTGGCACTCCACCAGGGAGAGGTCCCCCCGGGTGGCCAGGGTGCGGTAGAGGGTCACCGCTGTGCGGGCCCCGGGCTCGCTCCGGCGGCGGACAAAGACCTGCTTTTTGGCCTCGTCCTTCAGGAGATAGTGCTCCAGCTTCCCCTGGGGCCGCTCGGGCCTTCCGTGGACCACGCACAGGTAGTATTTCTCCAGCTCCCGGTCCCGGATCTTCTGGTTCATCACCCGCAGGCCCTCGGCAGTCTTGGCGGCGATGACGATCCCCCCCGTGTTGCGGTCGATGCGGTTGCACAGGGCGGGGGCGAAGGAGTTTTCCTGGTAGGGAGACCACTCCTTTTTCTGGTAGAGATAGGCCTGGAGGTGGGTGAGCAGGGTGTTCACCCGCTCGCTCTCGTCGGGGTGGACCACCATGCCCGGCCGCTTGTCCAGCAGGAGGATGTGCTCATTCTCAAAGAGGATGTTCAGCTTGGGCTGGTACAGGGAGAGAAAGGCGTTTTCCGGCGTGGGCTTGTCAAAGAACTCGTCGTTGATATATAATTGCAGTATGTCCCCCGCCGCCAGGCGGACGTCCCGCTTGGAGCCCTTCCCGTTGACCTTCACCCGCTTGAGGCGGATGTATTTCTGGGCCAGGGGGGCGGGGAGGAGGGGGAGGGTCTTGGCCAGCCAGCGGTCCAGCCGCTGCCCGGCGTCGTTTTTCCCGATGGTGAATTCCTTCATGGCGGGCGCTCCTTTGTGAGATGATGGCCGCCCGGGGCGGCCCGGCGGACACCATTGTACCACACCCTGGCTCGCTGTGGGAGAAAATTTAGAATTTTGCGAAAAAGTATTTGACAACCCATGTCCGGGTGGTTATAATACTATCTGTGTCATTGTGCGAGGTGTCTCATGAGACTGGATTTGAAAAATCTGATGCTAACCCCCGGCGAGGCCCTGCCCTTTGCCTTTGACCTGGATCTGACCCAGGCCGAGCACTGCGGCGGACGCCCCGTGACTGAGCCCGTATCGGTATGTGGACAGGTGCGGAACATGGCGGGCGCTCTGATTCTGACGGCCAGTCTGGCCACCACCCTATCCCTGGTGTGTGACCGCTGCCTCAAGCCCTTTACCCGGGAGAAGCGGGTGGAGTACGAAACTCTGCTGGCCTCTCAGCTGGAGGATGAGCAGAACGACGACATCGTTTTGCTGGACTCCGACGGCACCCTGGAGTTGGAGGGGCTGATGCGGGACGTGTTTCTCCTTGAACTGGACACAAAGAATCTCTGCTCAGAGGACTGCAAGGGTCTTTGCAGCGGGTGCGGGGCCGATTTGAATCGGGAGCCCTGCCGCTGCAAAAAAGAGGTGGATCCCCGCCTGGCCGCGCTGGCACAACTCCTGGAGCAGGACTGACGAGAGTATATCGTTATGTCTTCTGGACATTACCGATAAGGAGGTGTCAAAATGGCGGTCCCTAAGAGTAAAGTATCCAAGCAGCGCAGAAATAAACGCCGCAGCTCCGTGTGGAAGCTGGAGACTCCCGGCCTGAACACCTGCCCCAAGTGCGGCGCTGCCCGTCTGCCTCACCGCATGTGCAAGGCCTGCATGAGCTACAACGGCCACGACTTCAGCGTGAAGGCTGCGGAGAGCAAGTAAGTGAATAGCATGAGAAGAGGGGGTTGTGCAAAACCTCCTCTTTCTTTTTGCCCGGTTTTCCGGTAAAATAAAAAAAGAGTGCCGCTGAGCGGCAAAACCTTGCAGATTTACTCTGTGCGGGTTACAATATATGTAAATAACTTTGAACGGGCGGGGTGCCCCGCCCCCTGACGAGGTGATGCGTAATGTCAAGGCCTTTGGTGGCCATTGTGGGCCGGCCCAACGTGGGGAAATCCATGCTGTTCAACAAGCTGACCGGCCAGCGCCTGTCCATTGTGGAGGACACCCCCGGGGTCACCCGGGACCGGCTGTACGCCCAGGCGGAGTGGCGCGGGCGCACCTTTGACCTGGTGGACACCGGCGGCATCGAGCCGGGTACCGACAACGAGATCTTGTCCTTCATGCGGGACCAGGCGGAGATCGCCATCCAGAACGCCGCGGTGATTATCTTCGTGTGCGACATCAAGACGGGCATGACCGCGGCGGACCACGAGGTGGCAGCCATGCTGCTGCGCTCGGGCAAGCCCGTGGTGCTGGCAGTGAACAAGATGGACCAGACCGGCCAGACCAACCCGGATATTTACGAGTTTTACAACCTGGGCCTGGGGGACCCCTACCCCCTCTCGGCGGTCCACGGCCACGGCACCGGGGATTTGCTGGACGCCTGCTTTGACTACTTCCCCCCGGAGGAGGAGGAAGAGGAGGACGACGAGGTCATCAAGGTGGCCATCATCGGCAAGCCCAACGTGGGCAAGTCCTCCCTCACCAACCGCATCCTGGGCCAGGAGCGGGTCATTGTCTCCGATGTGGCGGGCACCACCCGGGACGCGGTGGACAGCTACTTTGAAAACGAGACGGGGAAGTACCTCATCATCGACACCGCCGGCATGCGCAAGAAGTCCAAGGTGGACGACCGTATCGAGAAGTTCTCGGTCCTCCGGGCCACCATGGCCATTGAACGCAGCGATGTGTGCCTCATCATGATCGATGCCAACGAGGGGGTCACCGAGCAGGACACCAAGGTAGCCGGCCTGGCCCACGAGGCGGGGAAGGCCTGCATCATCGTGGTGAACAAGTGGGACGCGGTGGAGAAGGACGGCAAGACCATGAAGCGCATGGAGGAGGACATCCGCCGGGACCTGTCCTATATGACCTATGCGCCGGTGGTGTTCCTCTCGGCCCTCACGGGGCAGCGGGTGGAGAAGCTCTTTGAGCAGATCGTCCGGGTGAACATGATGGCCAACCTGCGGGTGAGCACCGGCACCCTCAACAGCGTCCTGGCGGACGCCACCACCCGGGTGCAGCCCCCCACCGACAAGGGGCGGCGGCTGAAGATCTACTATATGACTCAGGTGGGGGTGAAGCCCCCCCACTTCGTGGTGTTCTGCAACGACGCAAAGCTCTTCCATTTTTCGTATCAGCGCTATCTTGAAAATCAGATCCGTGCTACCTTCGGCCTGGAGGGCACCCCGGTGCGCCTCACCATCCGGCAGAAGGGCGATAAGGAGGACTAAATATGATGAACATCCTGTGTGCGCTCCTGGTGGCCGTCATTGCCTACTTCCTGGGCTGCTTCAACGGGGCGGTCATTGTCTCCAAGTATATTCTGCACAACGATATCCGCAAGCACGGCAGCGGCAACGCGGGCCTGACCAACTTTCACCGGGTCTTCGGCGGCGGGCTCACCTTCGTGGTGATCTTGTGCGACGTGCTCAAAGCGGTCATCGCTGTGTGGGTGGGCATTCTCCTCTCCGGCGTTATGGCGCCCGACCTGGCCGGGGAGTTTACCGTGACCTACGCCAAGTACTGGGCGGCCCTGTGGTGCCTGCTGGGCCACATGTTCCCCTGCATGTTCCAGTTCAAGGGGGGCAAGGGCATCCTCTCCGGGGGGGCCATCGCCTTCATGCTGGATTGGCAGGTGGCCCTGGTGGTGTGGGGAGGCTTCCTCATCCTGGCGGTCCTCACCCGGTATGTGTCCCTGGGTTCCGTGTGGGCCGGGGCCAGCTTCCCCTTTGCCACCTTCTTCGTCTACCACAACCTGGTGGTCACCCTGCTGGCGCTGTGCATCGGCGGCCTTATCGTCTGGAAGCACCGGGGCAACATCAAGCGCCTGGTGAAGGGGGAGGAGTCCAAGTTTACCCTGCATAAGAAAAAGGAGGAGCCCCGCGCATGAAGATTACCGTCCTGGGCAGCGGTGCCTGGGGGACCGCCCTGGCGCTGGTCCTGGTTCAAAACGGCCATGAGGTGACGCTCTGGTCCCACCGGGAGGAGGCGGCCCGGGAAATGGAGCGCCGCCGGACCAACCCCATGCTCAAGGGGGTGCGGCTGCCGGAGGAGCTGAAGATCACCGCCCGGCTGGAGGCGGCGGAGAACTGCCCCGTGGTGGTGCTGGCCACCCCCTCCTTCGCCGTGCGGGAGACCGCCCGGAAGACAGCGCCTCTGCTGGCCCCCGGGGCGGTGGTGGTGTCCGTGTCCAAGGGCATTGAGAAGGACACATCCCTCCTCCTCTCCCAGGTGATTCAGGAGGAGGTGGGCCCCGGCCACCCGGTGGTGGCTCTGTCCGGCCCCTCCCACGCGGAGGAGGTGGGCCGGGGCATCCCCACGGCCCTGGTGTCCGCCTGCGAGGACCAGGGGGCGGCGGAGCTGGTGCAGGACCTGTTCATGAACGAGCGCTTCCGGGTGTACGCCTCCCCCGATGTGATCGGGGTGGAGCTGGGGGCGGCGCTGAAAAATGTCATCGCCCTGTGCGCCGGCTGCTGCGACGGCCTGGGCTATGGGGACAACACCAAGGCCATGCTTATGACCCGGGGCCTCACGGAGATTGCCCGGCTGGGGGTGGCCATGGGGGCCCGGAAGGAGACCTTTGCCGGCCTCACCGGGGTGGGGGACCTGATCGTCACCTGTACCTCCATGCACTCCCGCAACCGCCGGGCGGGCATCCTCATCGGAAAGGGGATGCTGGTGGACCAGGCCATCCGGGAGATCGGCGCGGTGGTGGAGGGGTACTACGCCGCCGCCACGGCCCGCACTCTGGCCCGGAAGATGGGAGTGGAGATGCCCATTGCCGAGGCGGCCTACCAGGTGCTCTACTGCGGCAGGAACGTCCACTCCGTGGTGGGGGAGCTGATGACCCGGGAGAAGAAGCACGAGATCGAGGACATCTGGGTTTAAAACACTGCCAGACAAGAAAAGCGGCTGGATATCCTGTGGGATATCCAGCCGCAGCTGTTTTTTGCTATTTATTCAGCCGCCTGGGGGCGGCGCCCCCCTCCAGAGGGCGCACCAGGCCGCAGGCGATGCGCGCCCCGCTGTCCCCTGCGGGCTGGGTGCGGTAGTCGTCCGGCCTGTCGTGAATGACCAGAGTGCGGCCAACGGCCTGGGCGGGAGTGAAGCGGCCGGTGTAAAACATGGCGTAGGCCATGCCCCGGTGGGAGAGCAGCACCGGCAGGTCTCCCGCATGGTCGGGATGGGGGACGCCGGCGGGGTCGTAGTGGCCTCCCGCCTGGTGGAAGGGAATATCGCCCCCGGTGGCGCAGGAGCCGCCGGTGTGGAGGTGGAGGGCAAAAAAGCCGTCCCGGGGGAGGCCCACCGCCCGGAGCATCAGAAGGCTGCCCCCCAGGAAGGGATAGAACAGGCACTCGCCCCACAGCCCCGGAGCTCCGTCACCGCCCCGCAGCCCGGCCCGGGCGGCGGGGGGGCGCTCCAGTGCGTAGGGCAGGGGTACCGGATAGTCCAGCATGGCACAAGACCTCCTTGCCTTGAGTCGGGGAAGTCCCGCTCATCCCAGCATATGCGCCGCCGGCAGGGGCGTGCCCAAGGCAAAGGAAAAGCGCTCCATACCCCGGAGGGCAGGAGCGCTTCGTTGGTCAACCAGATTACACCGCGCGGGTAACCTTGCCGGAACGGAGGCACCGGGTGCAGACATAAACATGCTTGGGAGTGCCGTCCACAATCGCCTTGACCCGCTTCACATTGGGCTTCCAGGGGCGATTGGTGCGGCGGTGGGAGTGGGAGACCTGGATCCCAAAGGTCACGCCCTTGCCGCAGAACTCACATTTGGCCATATTCAAAACCTCCTCGCTGGTTAGAATACAAGGATTCAAAGCATCGTCCACTATACTAGCAGAAAAGCGCGAAAAAATCAAGTGCGAAATTCCCGGAAGAAATATTTTTTTTATAGAGTGTTTATGATATACTGAATCAATATGGAACCCAAGGCGCCCCAAGGGCATAGAGGAGGTTTGCTTTGATGGAGAGCAATCAAACTGTAAAGCTGCAAAAAATTATCGATACCTTTCATCTGGAGGTACTGTGCGGGCCGGAGGACTATGCCTCCCGCATCATCACCACGGACGACGTGAACCGGCCCGGCTTGCAGCTGGCGGGCTTTTTCGATTATTTTGACAGCAAGCGCCTCCAGGTAATCGGTCTGGTGGAGACCTCCTACCTGGAGAAGATGACGCCGGAGGAGCGGCGCAAGAGCTTTGACCGGCTCTTTGACTATGATTTTCCCGCGCTGATCTTCTCCCGCAACCTGGAGCCCTACCCCGAGTGTATGGAGATGGCGGCTAAGCACAACACCATCATTCTGCGCACCCATGAGACCACCTCTGCCTTTATGAGTACCCTCATCGCTTCTCTGAAGGGGGACCTCTCCCCCTGCATCACCCGCCACGGCGTGCTGGTGGAGGTGTATGGCGAGGGCGTCCTCCTGCTGGGGGAGTCCGGCGTGGGCAAGAGCGAGACCGCCATCGAGCTGGTGAAGCGGGGCCACCGCCTCATCGCCGACGACGCGGTGGAGATCCGCCGCTCCGCCACCGGCCGGCTCAAGGGCACTTCACCCGAGCTTATCCGGCACTATATCGAGCTGCGGGGTATCGGTGTGGTGGACGTGCGGCGTCTGTTCGGCATGTCTGCCATCAAGCGGGAGACCGACATTGACATGGTCATCAACCTGGAGCCATGGAATGACAACACCATGTATGACCGTCTGGGCACGGAGAACCTGTACACCTCCATCCTGGATGTGCAGGTACCCACCCTCACCATTCCGGTGAAGCCCGGGCGGAACCTGGCCATCATCATCGAGGTGGCGGCCATGAACAACCGGAACAAGAAGATGGGCTACAACGCGGCCCAGGAGTTTGCCCGGCAAATCAACGAGCACTTTGACCAGGCCATGGGCGGGGCATAAGGGCCCGCGCCGAAACAATTTCAAGGGACCATTGCGGAACTCATGGAGGAATACCAATTATGTGCGGCATCGTAGGATATGTGGGGCAGGAACAGGCTTCGCCCATCCTTTTGGATGGGCTGCGGCGGCTGGAATACCGGGGGTACGACTCCGCCGGCGTGGCGGTGTACGACGGGCAGGGCGGCATCCGGGTGGTAAAGGCGAAGGGGAGGCTGCAGGTGCTCTCCGACCTCACCCAGGAGGGGACGGCCCTGCCGGGGACCATTGGCCTGGGGCACACCCGATGGGCCACCCACGGGGAGCCCTCCGACGTGAACTCCCACCCCCACATGAGCCAGCGGGGCAAGTTCGCCGTGGTGCACAACGGCATCATCGAAAATTATATGGAGCTGCGGGAGTTTTTGGAGAATCAGGGGGTGACCTTTGCCTCTCAGACAGACACCGAGGTGGTGGCCCAGCTGCTGGAGTACTGCTACAACGGGGACCTGATGGCTACGGTGCAGAAGGTGCTCCACCGCATCCGGGGGGCCTACGCCCTGGGCATTTTGTGCCGGGACCAGCCCGATGTGCTGGTGGCGGTGCGCAAGGACAGCCCCCTGATCCTGGGCCTGGGAGAGGGGTTCAACCTGCTGGCCTCCGATGTGACCGCTCTCATCCGGTACACCCGGGACGTGGTGTACATGGACGACAACGAGATCGCCCTGCTGAGCACCGCCGGGGTGCAGGTGTTCGACGCCTACCTCCAGCCGGTGGATAAGGAGCCCCAGCGGGTGGATTGGGAGATCTCCGCCGCGGAAAAGGGGGGCTACGAGCACTTCATGTTCAAGGAGATCATGGAGCAGCCCAAGGCCTTCCGGGACACGGTGTTCCCCCGCATTGTCAACAACCGGGTGGTGCTGGAGGACCTGTCCCTTACCCCGGAGGAGGTGCGGGACATCGACCATATCGTGATCATCGCCTGCGGCTCCTCCTACCATGTGGGCATGGTGTCCAAATATATTCTGGAAAAGCTGCTGCGCAAGCCGGTGGAGGTGGCGCTGGCCTCTGAGTTCCGGTACAGTGACCCCTTTGTCACGGAGCGCACGCTGTGCATCGTCATCAGCCAGTCGGGGGAGACCATCGACACCCTGGCCGCCATGCGGGAGGCTAAGCGCCTGGGAGCCAAGGTGCTGGCCATTGTGAACGTGGTGGGCTCCACCATCGCCCGGGAGGCGGACCATGTGCTCTACACCTGGGCCGGGCCGGAGATCGCCGTGGCCACCACCAAGGCCTACTCCACCCAGCTGGCGGTGATGTACCTGGTGGGGCTGTACTTTGCCGATCTCATGGGCCGCATCGACTCCAACACCTACGACGCCATCGTCTGCGAGCTGCTGCGCATCCCGTCCAAGATGGAGAGCATCCTGGAGAACAAGGAGCACATCCAGTACTTTGCCTCTATCTACTTCAACCACGACTCCATCTTCTTCATCGGCCGGAACATCGACTACGCCATCGGCCTGGAGGGGTCTTTGAAGCTCAAGGAGATCTCCTATATCCACTCCGAGGCCTACGCCGCCGGGGAGCTCAAGCACGGCACCATCTCCCTGGTGGAGGACGGCACCCTGGTGGTGGCCCTGGCCTCCTACGGGCAGCTTTTTGAGAAGCTCATGAGCAACGTGGTGGAGGTGAAGAGCCGGGGGGCGGATGTGCTGGGCCTCACCACCCAGCGGCTGAAGGAGAGCATGGAAAAGACGGTGGACGCCACCATGGCGGTGCCCGACACCCACCCCATGCTGCTCCCCTCCCTGGATGTGATCCCCATGCAGTTGTTCGCCTACTATGTGGCCCTCATGCGGGGATGCGACATCGACAAGCCCCGCAACCTGGCCAAGAGCGTCACGGTGGAGTAATCTCCCTGACATAATTCCATAGCTGCCCGGCCATGCTGGAAGCGGGCCTCCCCCGGGGAGGTACTGCAGCGGCCAGGTGGTGAGGATATGAAGCACAATGTTCCTCAGGGATTTTATCCTGCCGGGGCTTACACTCCGGCGGATTTCTGGCCCCAGGGGTTCTATCCGGCGGGACGCCGGTGGGCGCGCCCCTGGCCCCAGGATTTCTATCCCGCAGACAAAGCGCAGTGATAAGAGCGGACCGGCATGGGGAGGAACACCCCATGCCGGGCAATTTTTTTTGATTTCCCCTTGCGCCGGGGCGGTAATGCGTGTATAGTATGGCCTAAGGCAGAGTAGGGATACGCGTGCGGTGCCCCCCAGGGGGCCAGTGCCGGCGGGACGGGGAGTTGTCCGCCGGACGAATAGCGCGGCTTGCAGTGCGTATCCCGCATCCCGCTGCCGCAGATTGGGCGTCAGTGTGCCTCCCTTTGTGCGGCTGTTTCCCCCATTGGGGACTGCCAATTCACAAAGAGGAGGTCTTTTTTTATGTCTGAAACAAGCAGGCTGCCCTGCTCCACGGCGGAGGAGGCGGTGGCCTACATCCACAGCTTCTCCTGGCTGGGCAGCCGCCCGGGGCTGGAGCGCACCCGGGAGCTGCTGCGGGCCATGGGGGACCCTCAGGACCAGCTGCGCTTCGTCCACATCGTGGGCACCAACGGCAAAGGCTCCACCGCCGTGATGCTGGCCCGGATCCTGTCCGCCGGGGGGTACACCACGGGGCTGTACACCTCTCCCTACATCCACCGCTTTCAGGAGCGGATGACCGTGGACGGGAAGGAGATCGGTGGGGAGGAGCTGGCGGAGATCACCTCCATGGTGGGGGCCCTGGCCGACGCCATGGAGGACCACCCCACGGAGTTTGAGCTGGTCACCTGCATTGCCCTGGAGTTCTACCGCCGCCGGGGCTGTCAGATCGTGGTGCTGGAGGCGGGCATGGGGGGACGGCTGGACTCCACCAACGTCATCCCCGCCCCGGAGCTGGTGATCATCACCAACATCGGCCTGGACCACACCCAGCAGCTGGGGGCCACCCCTGAGGCCATTGCCCGGGAAAAGGCGGCGGTTATCAAGGCGGGGTGCCCCGTGGTGCTCTACCCCCAGAGCCCCGGGGTGACTGAGGTGGTGGAGGAGGCCTGCCGGGCCCAGGGCGCTTCCCTCTATCCCGCCCGGCCGGAGGACCTGACCCGGCTGGCGGAGAGCGTGGAAGGGCAGGTCCTCTCCTGGAGGGGAGAGGAGCTGGTGCTGCCCCTGCTGGGGGAGAACCAGCGGCGCAACGCCGCGGTGGTCCTCCGGGCGGTGGAGGTCCTCTCTGCCAGATGGCCGGTGTCTCCCCAGGCGGTGGCCGCCGGTCTGGCGGGGGCCAGGTGGCCCGGCCGGTTTGAGATCGTGGGCCGCCGTCCCTGGTTCGTGGTGGACGGGGGGCACAACCCCCAGTGCGCCCAGACGGTGGCGGACAACCTGGAGCGCTATTTCCCGGGACAGCGGCCGGTGCTGCTGCTGGGGGTGCTGGAGGACAAGGACTACGGCCAGCTGTGCCGCCAGGTGGCCCCCCTGGCCCGGGCATTGGTCACCGTTACGCCCCCCAGCCCCCGGGCCCTGCCCGCCCAGGCCCTGGCGGAGGAACTCCGGCAGTACGGCAAGCCGGTGACGGCGGCCCCCTCCATCCGGGAGGGGGCGGAGCTGGCCCGGACCCTGGCGGGGGAGGAGGGGCTGGTGTGCGCCCTGGGCTCTTTGTATTCGGTGGCCGCCCTGCGGGCGTGCTTTGGCCTTTCGTGAGAGGAGGAGACGACCATGCGTGAAAAATCTCAGCTTATGATCCTCATCGAGGTGACCGCCCTGATCGCCATGGAGGTGGTGCTCTCCCGGTTCTGTTCCATCACCACCCCCCTGATGAAGATCAGCGTGGCTTTTATCCCCTTGTCCATCAGCGCCATGCTCTTCGGCCCGGCCTGGGCGGGGGTGACCGGCGGGGTGGCCGACTTTGTGGGGGCTATTTTGTTCCCCGTGGGGCCCTATTTCCCCGGCTTTACCCTGAGCAACGCCCTGTACGGCGTGGTGCTGGGCCTCTTTCTCCACCGGAGAGAGGTGAAGTGGTGGCACATCACCCTGGCGGTGGCCATCAACCATCTGGTGCTGGGGGTATTCCTCCAGAGTCTGTGGCTCCACATGCTCTACGGCAGCCCCTACCTGAGCCTGCTGCCCCTGCGCCTTGCCCAGGGCTGCCTGCTCACCCCCATCCAGATCGGCGTGATCTACCTGATGCTCTCGCCGGTGCAGCGATTTGCACGGGCCACCCGCATCGGCGGGGCCTGGTGACAGCCGCATAAGACAAAACATGTCCGCATACCTTCCAGAGAGGAGGGATGCGGACATGTTGCTTTTGTCGCGGCTGAGCGACGCCCTGTGGTCGCCCTGGCTGCTGGGGCTCTTTCTGGTGACGGGGCTGTACTACTCCCTGGCCACCGGTTTTTTTCAGATTTTCGGCCTGCCGGTGTGGTGGCGGGCCACAGCCGGCAGCCTGCTGCGCCGCCGGGCGGGGCGGGGCAGAGGGGTCACCCAGGTCCAGGCGGTGTCCACTGCCCTGGCGGCCACCTTAGGCACCGGCAGCATCGCCGGGGTGGCCACCGCCATTGTCTACGGCGGGCCGGGAGCGGTGTTCTGGATGTGGGTGTCCGCCCTGCTGGGGATGATGACCGGCTGCGCGGAGAAGACCCTGGCGGTGCGCTGGCGGGAGCGGGGACGGGACGGCCGCTGGCGGGGGGGCCCCATGGTGTACATGGCCAAAGGGCTGGGGATGCCCGCCCTGGGGGCGGTGTTCTCCGTTGCCCTGGTGGCCCAGACCCTAACCGGGGGCAATCTGGTCCAGTCCAACTCGGTGGCCGCCTCCCTGTGGGACGCCTTCGGAATGCCGCCGCTGGTCACCGGCGTGGTCACCGCCCTCCTGGTGGGGGTGGTGCTGTACGGCGGGGCCCGGAGGGTAGGGGAGGTGAGCCAGCTGCTGGTGCCCGCCATGGCCCTCCTGTTTCTGGCAGGGGGCGCAGCAGTGATCTGCGCCAACTGGCGCCGGGTCCCCGCCGCCCTGGTCACCATCCTGGGGGAGGCATTCTCCCCGAAGGCGGCGGTGGGGGGGTACTCCATGGCCACCGCCCTGCGCTTCGGCGTGGCCCGGGGGGTGTTTACCAACGAGGCGGGGCTGGGCACCTCCGCCGTGGCCCATGGGGCGGCGGAGGTGGAGGAGCCGGCAGAGCAGGGGATGTGGGGCATCTTCGAGGTGTTTATGGCCACCATGGTGGTGTGCACCGTCACCGCCCTGGCTATCCTCACATCCGGAGTGTACGACCTGGGCGCGGCGGAGAAGCTGGTGGTCCAGGGGCGGGTGCCCCAGACCATGCTGGGCGCCCCTCTGACGGCGGCGGCCTTCTCCTCCGTGCTGGGGCCACTGGGCCGGGGCGTTGTGGCGGTGAGCCTCACCCTGTTTGCCTTCACCTCGCTCCTGGGGGCGGGGTACTACGGCCAGAGAGGGGTGGAGAGCCTTGCGCCGGGGCGGGGGTGGCAGAGGGCCTACCGCCTGATCTTCCTGGGGGTCATCGTGGCGGGGGCCCTGGGGGGCACCCCGGCGGTGTGGCAGCTGGCTGATGTGTGCAACGGCCTGATGGCCCTGCCCAACCTCACCGCCCTCCTGCTGCTCTCAGGCCAGGCACTCCCCCTGATTCGGGTCTGGGTGGAAGAAAATAAGTGTAAGGTATAGCCGCTTTACATCAATGAAGGGCAGCACAGGCGGACTCAATGGCGTCCTCGCTGTCCTGCATGGCCTTCAAGGTCTCCTCCAGCAGGTGGTCCAGCTCCCAGCCCAGCAGCTGGGCACCCTGGGTGATGACATCCCGGGAGCAGCCAGCGGCAAACTTTTTGTCCTTAAATTTCTTTTTCAGGCTCTTGAGCTCCATATCTTTGGTACTTTTGGAGGGACGCATCAGGGCGGCGGCCCCGATGAGGCCGGTGAGCTCATCGGCAGCAAAGAGCACCTTCTCCATCTGGTGTTCCGGGGCCACGTCCACGCCGGTCATGCCGTAGCCGTGGCACACCACGGCGTGGATCAGCGCCGGGGAGGCGCCCGCCTGAGCTAGCAAGTCTTTTGCCTTTACACAGTGCTCCTCCGGCCACTGTTCAAAATCCACGTCGTGGAGGAGGCCCGCCAGGCTCCAGAAGTCGGCCTGGTCGCCGTACCCCAGCTGACGGGCGTACCAGCCCATCACCGCCTCCACGGTGAGGGCGTGGCGCAGGTGAAAGGGCTCGTGGTTGTACTCCGTCAGCAGGGCCCAGCCGGTGTCCCGTGTCAATTCCATGTCAATGCGCTCCTTTGTAAATGTAATGGTCTTTTCATTATAGCCGCCCCGGCGGAAGATTTCAATGCGCGTGGTATAACCCGGTCCCCCGCGGCCATACTAGAGCCATGACATGAAAAGGGGGCTGCGCAGTTATGGACGCAACAAGACCTACCCAGAGCCTGGGGGAGCAGGAGGGAGAGGAGGAGAGCCGCCAGGATCTGGGACAGCAGGTGGTGGATATGGGGTCGGCCACCATCCGCACCCGCCACGGAACCATACACACCATGACCATTATCGGCCAGATCGAGGGGCACCAGATCCTGCCGCCCTCCAGCAAGAGCACCAAATACGAGCATGTGATGCCCACCCTGGCGGCGGTGGAGGAGAGCGAGGACATCGACGGGCTCCTCATCCTCCTGAACACCATGGGCGGGGATATCGAGGCAGGGCTGGGCATCGCCGAGCTCATTGCCAGCATGAAAAAGCCCACGGTATCTCTGGTACTGGGAGGGGGTCACTCCATCGGGGTGCCTCTGGCGGTGTCGGCCCAGGTGTCCTTCATGGCCCCTTCCGCCTCCATGACCATCCACCCGGTGCGCCTCAACGGGCTGGTGATTGGGGTGGCCCAGACCTTCAACTACTTCAACCGCATCCAGGAGCGCATTGTCCACTTCGTTACCCAGAACAGCTCCATCGACGCGGAGACCTTCACCCGCCTCATGTTGCGCACCGGGGAGCTCACCGCCGATGTGGGCAGCGTCATCTACGGGGAGGAGGCGGTGGAAGTGGGCCTCATTGACCATGTGGGGGGGCTTTCGGACGCCCTGGAGTGCCTGCACACCATGATAGCCCAAAAGAAAAAGGAAGAACAATGAACAAGGGGCCGCTCCGGCGGCCCCTTGTTCATTGTTCCTATCGCTGTTTTTAAAAGGGAGGGGACAAAGAAGGGGAAATAGACTGGAATTTTATTGGGAAGTGTGATAATATTCTATGATGTACGTCAATCCATACAGGACTATTTTCATAGAACAGGAGAGGTGTGTACATGTCGTTTTTAATGGCCGCCCTGCTGGGGCTGTTCCAGGGGATCGCGGAGTTTCTGCCGATCTCCAGCTCCGGGCATCTGGCGCTGCTGCAAAATTTCTTCACCATGGAGCAGGAGCAGGACCTGCTGTTCAATGTGCTGCTCCACTTCGCCACCCTGCTCACTGTGCTGCTGGTGTACCGCAAGGACGTTTGGGAGATGATCCTGGAGTTTTTCCGGGGCATCGCCGCCCTTTTTACTCCTGCGGGCAAGCGGCAGACGGAGACGCCGCCCCCCGCCCGGCGGATGGTGCTGCTGGTGATCGTGGCCACGCTGCCCCTGCTGGCGGTGCTGCCTGTCAAGAGCGCCATTGAGGAGCTGGGGAACAACACCATCTTTGTGGGCTGCGCCCTGCTGGTCACGGGCTGCATCCTCTTTGCGTCTGACCGGCTGGCCAAGGGCCGTAAAGGCGCCCACAACGCCACCGTGGTGGACGCCCTGCTGGTAGGGGTGGGCCAGGCTCTGGCCGTGACCCCCGGCATCTCCCGCTCGGGCACCACCATCTCCGCGGGGATAGTCCGGGGCTTTGAACGGACCTTTGCCGTGCGCTTCTCCTTCATCATGTCCCTCCCCGCCGTGCTGGGGGCCACCATTCTGGAGGTGGCCGACGCCGTGCAGGAGGGGGTGGACTTTACGATGCTGCCCAAGTACCTGGTGGGCATGGTTATTGCCGCTGTGTCGGGCTACTTCGCCATCAAGCTGGTGAACCTGCTGGCGGACAAGGGCAAATTTGGCAAGTTCTCCTACTACTGCTGGGTGGTGGGCGTGATCACCATCATTGCCACCCTGGTGGGATAAACCAATCTGACTGAGAAGGGAAGGACGCTGCATGGCGACGGCACAAAAGAAAAAGACTTCCTCCACCGCCCAGAGCGGCGGGAAGCGGAGCAGCGGCAAGAGCAGCGGCACCGGCCGCCGCACCGCCGCCCGGACAGCGCCTCCCCCGCCCAAGCCCATCCGCCGCGAGGTGGGGGCCCTGGTACTGCTGCTGCTGGCGGTGTTCTCCGGCCTGGGGTACTTCGGGCTGGACGGCTTTGTCATCAACTATTTCTGCGGCTTTTTAAAGGGGGTGGCGGGGTACGGCTTCTGGGCCACCTTGCCCGCTTTCCTGGTGGGGGCCTATGCCCTGGGCTTTCACCGGGGCCGCCCGGTGCGGCTGCGGGTGTTCTGCGCCCTGGTGTTCCCCCTGCTGGTGGGGGCCTTCTTCCACCTGATTCTGGTGGGGGGGAAGATGGTGTGGACCCTGGAGACAGTGAAGGGCCTGTGGAGTACCGGCCTCACTCTCTCCAGCGGCGGCGTGGTGGGGGGTGTGGTCTCCCTGTGCCTCACCTCCGCCCTCAGCGCCGTGGGAGCCGGCCTGGTGCTGGTGCTCCTGGGGGTGCTCACCCTGATGGGGGCCTTCCGTGTGAGCCCGGTGGAGCAGCTCCAGCGCCTGCGGGACCGCCCCCGGCCCGAGTATGACTTTGACCCCGAGGCCGAGGCCCAGCGGGAAGAGCGGCAGCAGGCCGCCCGGGAGGACCGGGCTCGGGCCCGACGGGAAAAGGCGGCGGAGAAAGCTGCGGAGAAGGCCGCCCGCCGCCCGGTGCCCGACATCCCTGTGGAAGACGGCCCCCTGGTGGCGGCGGGGGAGAAGAAACCCCAGCTGCCCGGGGCGGAGCCCGGAAAAAAGAGCTTTTTCGACCGCTTCTCCCGGGTGCCCACCCCCGACCAGGTGCTCACCCGGGAGGATATCCCCCAGGAGGAGACACCTGCCGCCGGGGAGCACGCCGTGGAGAGCGCAGCCCAGGCTGCGCCCGACCGGGACGCCCGGCCCCTCCGGCGCAACCCCCTCCCCGTCTCCCCGCCTCAGCCGGTGGGGGAGGCTGAGCCTGAGGCGGAGCCTGCCCTCCAGGAGGAGCGTCCGGCGGGGCAGCGGGAGGAGCGCCCTGTCCGGAAGGGGAAGAGCGAGATCCGGGCGGAGGAGACGGAGCAGGCCGCCCGGGAGGTCACCCAGGAGATCGAGAGCGCCCGGGAGAGCGAGGACCACGGCTCCTACCGCTACCCGCCCCTCTCTCTCCTGAAGGAGGCCCCCGGCGGGGGAGAACCCGCCAGCCTCCAGGAGCTCAACGCCAACCAGATCCGCCTGAGCGACACCATCCGCTCCTTCGGGGTGGACGCCAGGCTGGTGAATGTGACCCGGGGCCCCTCGGTGACCCGGTACGAGCTGGAGCTGGAGCAGGGGGTGAAGCTCAACAAGATCACCAACCTGGCCGACGACATCGCCCTGGCTCTGGGGGCTCCGGCGGTGCGTATCGCCCCCATTCCGGACAAGATCTCCACCGTGGGCATCGAGGTGCCCAACCGCCAGGTGAGCGCGGTGCCCATCCACGACGTCATCGGCTCCCGGGAGTTCTGTTCCCGCACCTCCAAGGTGTCCTTCGCCGTGGGCAAGGACATCAGCAACCGCTGCGTGGTGTGCGACATCTCCAAGCTGCCCCACCTGCTCATCGCCGGCACCACCGGCTCGGGCAAGTCGGTGTGCACCAACTCCCTCATCGTCTCCCTGCTGTACAAGGCCACCCCGGAGGAGGTTCGCCTCATCATGGTGGACCCCAAGATGGTGGAGCTGGGGATGTACAACGGCATCCCCCACCTGCTCATCCCGGTGGTCACCGACCCCAAGAAGGCCGCCGGCGCCCTCCAGTGGGCGGTGAACGAGATGATGAAGCGCTACCGCCTCTTCTCCGAGGTGGGGGCCAAGGACCTGGCCTCCTACAACAACCACATCCGGGGCAAGGAGGGGGCGGAGCCCATGCCCCAGATCGTGGTGGTCATCGACGAGCTGGCCGACCTGATGCTGGTGGCCGCCAAGGAGGTGGAGGAGTCCATCTGCCGGGTGGCCCAGATGGGCCGCGCCTCGGGAATGCACCTCATCATCGCCACCCAGCGGCCCTCCGCCGACGTGATCACCGGCCTGATGAAGGCCAATATCCCCAGTCATCCTGGACAACACCGGCGCGGAGAAGCTGGTGGGCAAGGGCGACATGCTCTACTTCCCCCTGGGCTCCGGCAAGCCCCAGCGCATCCAGGGCTGCTTTATCTCCGAGGAGGAGGTGGCTGCCGTGGTGGAGTTTGTCAAACAGAGCGGTAAAGCCAACTACGACGAAGAGGTCCTCCACGAGATCGAGCAGCACGCCGAGGAGAAGGACAAGGGGACCGGCAAGGGCCCCCAGGGCGGCGGCGACGAGGGGGACTACGACGAGCTCCTGCCTGCCGCCATCGAGGTGGTGCTGGAGATGGGGCAGGCCTCCGTGTCCATGCTCCAGCGGCGGCTGAAGCTGGGGTACGGCCGGGCCGCCCGGCTGGTGGACCAGATGGAGGAGAAGGGGGTGGTGGGCCCCTTTGAGGGGTCCAAGCCCCGGCAGCTGCTCATCACCAAGGAGCAGTGGCAGGAGATGCAATACCGCCAGGGCATGGTGGACCGGGCTCCGGAGGAGCTGCTCTCCCAGGACGACCAGGGCGGGGAGCCCCAGGACGAGCCCCCATTTTGACTGATGCCCAAGGCGGCGGACCACCCTGGTCCGCCGCCTTGACATAGGGGGCATTCCGGCGGTACAATTTCAATACAGACGCGGCCCCGGCGGGCCGCGGAGCGGGGACGGGCGCTTTGGTTTTTGCCTGTCCGCTTTGTTGCGCCCTTGAGAGCCGCGGCTCTCAAGGGTCTTGGTTTTCTCCCCGGGCGGGGAGAGGTCACGCCAATAGAAAGGAGAGGGATGGATATGGAGCTGTTCCGGCGGCTGGGAAGCTATCTCCACAAGTACCGCCGTTATGGGATCCTGGCGGTGGCGTGCATTGCCCTGGAGACCGTGTTCGAGCTGGTGATCCCCTTAATCATGGCCAATATTATCGACATCGGCGTGGTCACGGGGGACAGGGCGTACATTTTCCAGCAGGGGGTGCTGATGTGCCTGTGTGCCCTAGTGTCCCTGGCCCTGGGGGTGGGCAGCGCCCACTTCACCGCCCTGTGCGGCCACGGCCTGGGGGCGGAGCTGCGCAAGGCGGAGTATCAGAAAGTCCAGAGCTTTTCTTTTGCCAACCGGGACCGCTTTCACACCGAGTCCCTGGTGACACGCCTCACCACCGATGTGACCACCATCCAAAACGCCTTGCTGGGGGGCATGCGCCCGGGCATCCGGGCCCCCATCATGATGACCACGTCCATCGTGCTCTCCTTCGCCATCAACGCCAGGCTGGCCCTGGTCTTTCTGGTGGCGGCCCCTGTTCTGGGGGTGCTCCTCTTTCAGATCATCTCCCGGGTGCGCCCTCTCTACAGCAAGATGCAGAGCGCGGTGGACCAGGTCAACCGCATCGTCCAGGAGAACCTCACCGCCGTCCGGGTGGTGAAGGCCTACGTCCGGGGGGAGTATGAGGTGGAGAAGTTCTCCGAGGTCAACCAGAATTTGCAGCAGGTTTCCCAGCGCTCCTTCCGCATCGCGGTGCTCAATATGCCCGCCATGCAGCTGGTGATGTACGCTACCATCCTGGCCATTTTGTGGCTGGGGGGCGGGATGATCGCCGGGGGGGACCTCCAGGTGGGCAAGCTCACGGGCTTTCTGAGCTATGTGCTCCAGGTACTTAACAGCCTGATGATGATGTCCAACGTGTTCCTCCTGCTCACCCGGGCCATGGCATCGGGTTGGCGCATCCTGGAGGTGATGGACGAGCCCCCGGACATCGGCGAGGAGCGTGCCCAGGACGTGGAGGTGGAGCGGGGGGCCATCCGGTTCGACCACGTCTCCTTCAAATACCGCCGGGAGGCCAGGGAGTATGTGCTGCGGGACATCTGCCTGGACATTGCCCCGGGGCAGACCGTGGGCATCATCGGCGGCACGGGCAGCGCCAAGAGTACCCTGGTGCAGCTCATCCCACGGCTCTATGAGGTTACAGAGGGACAGGTGCTGGTGGATGGCCGGCCGGTGTGGGAGTACCCCCTGGCCCACCTGCGGGACGCCATCGCCATGGTGCTGCAAAAGAATACCCTCTTTTCCGGCACCATCGGGGAGAACCTGCGCTGGGGCAAGGCGGACGCCACGGAGGAGGAGCTGGACCAGGCCTGCGCCATTGCCTGCGCCGACGAGTTCGTCTCCCGGCTGGAAAAGGGGTACGACACCCAGCTGGGCCAGGGAGGGGTCAACGTATCCGGCGGGCAGAAGCAGCGGCTGTGCCTGGCCCGGGCCATCCTGAAAAGCCCCAAGGTCCTGATCCTGGACGACTCCACCTCGGCGGTGGACATGGTCACCGAGGCCAGGATCCGGGAGGGGCTGGAGAAGGCCCTGCCTCAGACCACCAAGATCATCATCGCCCAGCGCATCACCTCGGTGCTCCACGCCGACCAGATCGTCATTTTGCAGGACGGCCGGGTGGACGACGTGGGCACCCACTGGGAGCTGCTGGAGCGCAGCCGGATCTACCAGGAGATCTACCATTCTCAGCAGGAAGGAGCGGGATTGTAATGGCCAGACCCATGAGCTACAAGCGGCCCAAAAATCTGAAAAAGACCCTCCTGCGCCTGGGGCACTACCTGGGCGGCCATAAGCTGGCCATGGCGGCGGTGGCGGTGCTGGTGGTGGTGAGCAGCGGGGCCAACATCATGGGCACCTACCTGCTCAAACCGGTGATCAACCGCTTTATTGTCCCCGGGGACCTGGAGGGGCTGCTGCGGGCGGTGGTGATGATGGGGATCATGTACGGCCTGGGGGCCCTGGCCACCCTGGGGTACAACCAGATCATGGTGCGCACCGCCCAGCAGGTGGTGGCCCAGATCCGCCGGGACCTCTTCACCCACACCCAGACCTTGCCCCTGCAATACTTTGACGCCCGCACCCACGGAGAACTGATGAGTCACTTCACCAACGACGTGGACGCGGTCACCGAGGCACTGAACAACAGCTTTGCCATGCTCATCCAGAGCTTTGTCATGGTGACGGGCACCATCGTCATGCTGGTGGTGCTGGACTGGCGGCTGTCCATCATTGTCATCGCCTTTCTTCTGGTGATGCTGGCTGTGATCCTCTACAGCGGCCGGCGCAGCAAGGCGTACTACACCAGCCAGCAGGCCAACCTGGCGGACCTCAACGGCTTTGTGGAGGAGATGGTGGCGGGGCAGAAGGTGGAGAAGGTCTTTCACCACGAGGAGGCCGACTTTCAGGAGTTCTGCCGGCGCAACGAGGCCCTGCGCCAGTCGGGCACCCGGGCCTTCCGCTACTCGGGGATGATGATCCCTACGGTGGTGAGCTTGAGCTATTTCAACTACGCCCTCTCCGCCTGCATCGGCGGGATGTTCGTGCTGGGGGGCCTGACGGACCTGGGCAGTCTCTCCTCCTATCTGGTGTATGTCCGCCAGAGCGCCATGCCCATGAACCAGTTCACCCAGCAGTCCAATTTCCTCATGAACGCCCTGTCGGGGGCGGAGCGGATCTTCGATATGATGGATGTCCAGAGCGAGGTGGACCAGGGGGACGTGACCCTGGTCCAGGTGCGCCGGGGGGCGGACGGCGCTCTGGAGCCCTGCCAGGGATACACCGGTGAGTTTGCCTGGCGCTGCCCCACCGGGGAGGGGGCGGAGCTGGTGCCCCTGCGGGGGGACGTGCGCTTTCACGATGTGACCTTCTCCTATGTGCCGGGGCGCCCGGTGCTGCGAGGGGTGAGCCTGTACGCCAAGCCCGGGCAGAAAATCGCCTTCGTGGGCTCCACCGGGGCGGGCAAGACCACCATCATCAACCTCATCACCCGGTTTTACGAGGTGGAGGAGGGGAGCATTACCTATGACGGCATCGACCTGCGGCGCATCCGCAAGGCTGACCTGCGCCGTTCCCTGTCGGTGGTGGTGCAGGACACCCACCTCTTCACCGGCACCGTGGCGGACAATATCCGCTATGGCCGGCTGGATGCCACCGATGAGGAGGTGCGCCAGGCCGCCGTACTGGCCAACGCCGACTCCTTCATCCGCCGCCTGCCCCACGGGTACGACACGGTGCTCACCGGGGACGGGGACAACCTGTCCCAGGGCCAGCGGCAGCTCATCGCCATCGCCCGGGCGGCGGTGGCCCGGCCGCCGGTGTTCATCCTGGACGAGGCCACCAGCTCCATCGACACCCGCACGGAGAAGCTCATCGAGCGGGGGCTGGACACCCTGATGGAGGGGCGCACCGTCTTTGTCATCGCCCACCGGCTGTCCACCGTGCGCAACGCCAACGCCATCATGGTGGTGGAACAGGGAGAGATCATGGAGCGGGGGGACCACCAGGAGCTGCTGGACCAGCGGGGGCGGTACTTCCAGCTCTACACCGGCCAGGCCCAGCTGTCCTGAGGGAGAAAAAACAGTTGACGGCAGCTCTCCCCTCTGTGGTAGCATAGAAGAAAAAATAAGCAAAAGGGGAGAGGGAAATGCATATCCTGGTCATTGACGGGCAGGGGGGCGGCCTGGGCCGCCAGCTGGTGGCTGCCCTGCGGGAGAACTGCCCCCAGGCGGAGATCACTGCCGTGGGCACCAACAGCGCGGCCACCGCGGCCATGCGCAAGGCAGGGGCCCACCGGTGCGCCACGGGGGAGAACGCCGTGGCGGTGGCCTGCCGGAGGGCGGACGTCATCACCGGCCCGGTGGGTATTGTCATTGCCGACGCCATGGTGGGGGAGATCACGCCGGCCATGGCCCTGGCGGTGGGACAGAGCGAGGCTGTCCGGGTGCTCATTCCGGTGAACCTGTGCGAGAGCGTGGTGGTGGGAGTGCCGGAGCAGCCCATGAGCCGCCTGGTGCAGGCCGCCGCGGAGCGCATTGCCGCCATGCAGGGGTGAGTTTGGGCAAAGTGCTGCATTCTGCCCTTGCAATTTGGGAAGAAATTGGGTATGATAGTACCTGCTGAATCTATTCCAACAGCGGAGGCCCGCCGCCCCTATGCCATACCCCGGGCCTTCCGCGGCAGAAAGGAGGCGGGCGCAATGGTAGAGATGACGATTTTGCTGGACACCATCGAGTGTGTCAAAGCCTTTGTCAGCAAGGTCAGCCACTACCCCGATGAGATGGACATCTGTTCGGGCCGCTATGTGATCGACGCCAAGTCCATTATGGGTGTGCTGAGTCTGGATTTGTCCAGGGAGCTCACACTGCGGATATACGGGGACAAGGCCCAGGAAATGGCGGAGACACTGCGGGAGTATCAGGTTTGAAAAACGCGCTGTGCATCGCCGATGCGCAGCGTGTTTTGCTTTTCCCGGCGGAAATGAGAGAGCGTGTCCGGCAGGGCCGGACATGGGAAAGGATGAGTGTGTGTGAGAGACGGAGGAATTTTGCTCCATATAACCTCGCTGCCCTCCCCCTACGGGGTGGGCACCCTGGGGCGGGAGGCCCGGGAGTTTGTGGATTTTCTGGCCCGGAGCGGCCAGCACTACTGGCAGATCCTGCCTGTTGGCCCTACGGGCTTTGGGGATTCCCCTTATCAGAGCTTCTCCACCTTTGCGGGCAACCCCTACCTCATTGACCTGGATGACCTGCGGGAGGAGGGACTGCTGGAGAAGGAGGAGTACGCCCACATCGACTGGGGGGAGGACCCCCTCCAGGTGGATTTCGGTGCCCTGTATGAGGGGCGCTTCGGCGTGCTGCGCAAGGCTTGCCGGCGGCTGCTGGCTTCCCCGCCCAAGGAGTTCAAAACCTTCTGCCGGACCCACCAGGCCTGGCTGGAGGATTACGCCCTCTTTATGGCCCTGAAGGGGGCCCACAACGGCTCCTGCTGGCAGGACTGGGAGGACCCCCTGCGCACCCGGCAGCCCCAGGCCCTGGAGGAGGCCCGCCGGGAGCTGGCGGAGGAGGTGGACTTCTGGAAGGGTGTGCAGTTCCTTTTCTTCCACCAGTGGGAGGCTCTCCACCAGGCGGCGGCCCAGAAGGGGGTGTCCATCCTGGGGGACCTGCCCATCTATGTGGCCTACGACGGCGCGGACGTGTGGGCGGAGCGGGAGCAGTTCCAGCTGGACGAGGAGGGCTGGCCCATCGAGGTGGCGGGCTGTCCCCCCGACGCCTTCACCGCCGACGGCCAGCTGTGGGGCAACCCCCTCTTTGACTGGGCCAAGATGAAGCGGGACGGGTACGACTGGTGGCTGCGGCGTATCGCCCACCAGTTCACCCTGTTTGACGCTCTGCGCATCGACCATTTCCGGGGCTTTGAGGCCTACTATGCCATCCCCTATGGGGAGGAGACCGCCCGCAACGGCCGCTGGCGTCCCGGCCCGGGGATCGACCTGTTCAAGGCCATCAAGAAGGCGCTGGGGCCCCGGCGCATCATCGCCGAGGACCTGGGCTTCCTCACGGAGGGGGTCTACAAGCTCCTGGCCGCCACGGGGTACCCCGGCATGCGGGTGATGCAGTTTGGCTTTGAGGGGCGGGACGACAGCAGCTATCTCCCCCACAACTTCGTGCCCAACTGCGTGGTGTACACCGGCACTCACGACAACGACACCATCCGGGGCTGGATGGACCACACCTCCCCGGACAACGTGGCCTACGCCGTGGACTACCTGCGCCTGACCAAGGAGGAGGGGTACGTCTGGGGCATGATGCGGGGGGCCTGGTCCAGTGTGGCGGAGCTGGCCATCGTCACCATGCAGGATCTGCTGGAGCTGGGCAGCGAGGCCCGGATGAACGCCCCCTCCACCTCGGGCTGCAACTGGAAGTGGCGGATGCCCGCCGGAAAGCTGACCCCCGAGCTGGCCGCCCGTCTGCGCCACGAGATGGGGCTCTACCGCCGGCTGGATTGATAATTTACAAATCACAAAGGAGAAGGCCCCCGGAGCGATGCTCCGGGGGCCTTTGGCATAGGGCAGGGGAGAGGCTTAGTAGTTCTCGCAGTTGATCTCGAAGAAGCTCTGGGCGTAGGAGCAGGTGGGGCATACCTCCGGCGCGGCGGTGCCCACCACGATGTGGCCGCAGTTGCGGCACTCCCACACCTTCACCTCGCTCTTGGCAAAGACCTCGGCCATCTCCACGTTGTGCAGCAGGGCGCGGTAGCGCTCCTCGTGGTGCTTCTCGATGGCGGCCACCAGGCGGAACTTGGCGGCCAGCTCAGGGAAGCCCTCCGCCTCGGCGGTCTGGGCGAAGCCGGCGTACATGTCGGTCCACTCGTAGTTCTCCCCCTGGGCGGCGTGGAGGAGGTTCTCGGCGGTGTTCCCTATGCCGCCCAGCTCCCGGAACCACATCTTGGCGTGCTCCCGCTCGTTCTCGGCGGTCTTGAGGAAGAGGGCGGCAATCTGCTCATAGCCCTCCTGCTGGGCCACGGAGGAGAAGTAGGTGTACTTGTTCCGGGCCTCGGACTCCCCGGCGAAGGCGGCCTGGAGGTTCTTCTCGGTCTGGGTGCCGGCGTAGGGGTTGGCGGCCTTGGGCTCCTCCATCTTCTCGAAGGCGGAGGCGGGCTGTTTGCACACGGGGCAGGTGAAGTCGGCGGGGAGCTCCTCCCCCTCGTAGATATAGCCGCAAACCTTGCACTTCCATTTGCTCATGGTCTTTGTCTCTCCTTTGCTGTCTTTGATGTCGTTGTTGGGGATGAGCTCCAGCAGCCTTTGGGCCGCCGCCACGGGGAACTCCGGGGCGGGGGGCGCCTTGACCCAGCCCTCCAGCAGGGCGTGGGCATTGCCGCTCTGGGGCAGCATATAGCCTGCCTCCCGCAGCAGATCCTCATTCACCAGCCGCACGGACTTGGCTACGGCGGTCATCAGGCGGTAGAGCCCGTCGGGCTGCACTACCTCCGCCAGCTGCTTGGCGGCCTTCTCCTGGGTGGCCTTGCTTTTGGCCAGGGCGTTGGCCAGGGCCACCACGTCGTCCTCCTTCTTCTGCTGGGGCGGGTACTCCACGGGCGCCATGGAGATGGCGCCGCTGGGGCAGGCGCCGGCGCACACCCCGCAGCCCACGCATTTGCTCACGTCGATGATGCTGTTCTCCGTATCCGTGGCCCCGGTGGGGCAGACATACAGGCACAGGCAGTCCTTGGTACACAGACGCAGATTTCTCACGGCGATGCGCTTCATATTCAGCCCCTCCCTTCCACTTTGTCAAATTTCCACGCGGGCACCTTGCACACCGGGCACAGCTCCGGCGGCGCGTCCCCCACATAGACAAAGCCGCACACGGAGCACACCCACACCTGAGTGTCCCGCAAAAAGGCCTCGCCCTCTTTCTGATAGCGCTGGAGCAGGGACTGGAGCATCCGGGTGACCTTCTCGCCCCACACGCAGATGCGCTGGGTGCCCCGGTCACCCACCTCCCGGGCGGCGGCGGAGAGGGCGGGGTACCCCGCCTCCAGATCCCTGCGGATCAGCTCCAGCACACTGCCCAGGTCCGCCTCGTCCACCGGGGGAGCCCCGGCGGCAAAGAAGTCCGCCAGCTCCCGGAAGAGTACTGCCTCCTCCTCTTTGTACTGCTTCTCACAGCCCCGGGCCAAATTGGAGCACACCGCGGACAGCTCCCCGGCGGAGAGCTGGCGCATGTCCTCTGAGATGACCACAGGAGATGCGGGGCGGGGGGCGGGAGCCTCCTCCCGGACCGGGGAAAAGGCGTCCTTGCCCGCCCGGCACAGGGGACAGGTCCACCCCTCCGGCAGATCCCCGAAGGCGGTGCCCTCTCTGGCCTCGTCATAGATGTAGCCGCACACGCCGCAGATCCATTTGCTCACGTTTTTGCCTCCTTCCTTGATGGTTCTCCATGTTTCCGTTTTTGACACTCCTCGCACAGGTACATCAGCTTCAGGTCGTAGGACAAAATGGGGATGTCCACCTGCCGCTGCAGCTGCTCGGTGAGATCGGACAGATGGATGTCCAGCAGCTTCCCGCAGCCCCGGCACACCAGGTGGTCGTGCCGGGCTAGGCGGTCGTACCGGTCCGGCTGGCCCTCCACAGACACTCTGCGGATAAGTCCGGCCTCACACAAGCGGTTGAGGTTGTTGTACACCGTGGCCAGCACCACGGTGGGGTAGGTCTGCCGCAGGACCTCAAAGACCTGCTCCGCCGTCAGATGGCAGCGGGAGGTCTCCACAATCTCACGGATCTTTTTTCCATACTTCGTCATAGCAGCCTCGTTTTCTTGCCCTGTATTTTTAGAATAATTCTAAAAGAATTATAGGGCGGAGTGTCTAGAAAGTCAAGCAGAATATGAAGTGACTTTGTGTATTTGCCCAGGGAAGAATGGAGCCCCGGGAGGCCCCGCCAATATGCAAAAGCCCCCTGAAGCGGCAGCTTCAGGGGGCTTTGAACGTGAAAACAGATCAGTGGGCGTAGTAATTGATGAGGCAGCCCGCCAGGATGATATCCCGCTCCTCCCGGGTGAGGCCGGGCAGACGGAGGGTAACCGGCACCTGCTGGTCCTCCTGAATGAGGGTGGCGTGGATCTCCTCACCGCTGCCCCGCAGCAGGGAGGCGATGCCGGGAATATACAGCCGGTCCCCGGGATGGATGCCCAGGGTCTCCACCTCGTCGGCCACGAAGGGCAGCATGCCCCAGTTGACCACGTTGGAGCGGTAACGCTTGGTGGCGTACTCCTGGGCCAGGTTGGCGCAGCCGCCCAGCACCCGCTGACAGGAGGCGGCCTGCTCCCGGGCGGAGCCGTCTCCGGGCCGCAGGGCCATTACCAGGGTGCCCAGGCCGGTGCGGAGGGGATCATAGCCCGCCATGAAGTCCGTTACCGCCGGGGCGGTGGGCCGGGTACGGCGCAGGGACTCCACCTCCTGGACCTCGTGGGCCCGGCGGACATATTCAGGGTCCTTGCGGCTCAGGGCGAAGCTGGCCAGCTTGATGGGGTTGGAGCGGTAGGAGGAGGTCTCACCGGAGGGGATGAGCTCGTCTGTAGTGGTGACCGGGTCGTAGATGGCGGAGGCCACAGTGAGCAGCAGGTCCTCCGGCAGAGGAATCTGCTCCGGCCAGTCGGCGATGTTGGGGCCGTAGACCAGCTCGGTCTCCGGCTTGGGATGGCCCACGCCGAAGTAGACCCGGGCCCGGTAGGGGGCGTCGTCATAGGCCCACTGCTCCTCAGGCCGGTCGGCGGGCACGTCGGGCAGCTCGTCGGCGGCGGTGAGGACGCCGCCCATTCTGGCGGTGGCGGCGATGGACCGGGCGTCCATGAGGGCCACATAGGAGATCTGGCCGTCCCCGGGCTTGGAGCCCTCCCGGTTGGGGAAGTTGCGGGTGGAGTGGCGGATGGAGAAGGCCCCGTTGGCGGGCACGTCCCCCGCGCCGAAGCAGGGCCCGCAGAAGCAGGAGCGCACGCTGGCCCCGGCGGCCATCAGGGCGGGCAGGGAGCCGTCCCGGGTGAGGGCCAGATTGATGGGCTGGCTGCCGGGGTAGACGGACAGCCAGAAGGCGTCCGACCCCACGGGGGTCTCCCCGATGATCTCGGCCGCCCGGCGCAGGTTCTGCCAGGTTCCGCCGGAGCATCCGGCGATGACTGCCTGGTCCACATAGAACTTCCCGTCCCGGATCTTGTTGGTGAGGCAGGGGTTCTGGATGCCCAGCTGCTCCGCGGCGTCCGCCTCCACCTGGTGGAGGAGCTCGGCCATGTGGGCCTTGAAGTACCGGATGGTGTAGGCGTTGGAGGGGTGGAAGGGCAGGGCGATCATGGGCTCCACCTGGCTCAGGTCCACGGTGATCACCCCGTCGTACACCGCCCCCTCGGCGGGAGCCATGGGCTGGTAGCTCTCCCCACGGCCCAGGGCGGTGAGGGCGGCCCGGGTGAGGTCATCGGTGGCCCACACGGAGGAGAGGCAGGCGGTCTCGGTGGTCATCACGTCGATGCCGCAGCGGTAGTCCATGGAGAGATTGGCCACGCCGGGGCCGAAGAACTCCATTACCGCGTTTTTCACGATGCCCTGTTTGAAGGTGGCGCCGATAAGGGCCAGGGCCACGTCCTGGGGACCCACGCCGGGCCGGGGGGCGCCGGTGAGGTAGATGGCCATCACCTTGGGGTAGGCGATGTCGTAGGTCTTGCACAGGAGCTGCCGGGCCAGCTCGGGCCCCCCCTCGCCGATGGCCATGGTGCCGTAGGCACCATAGCGGGTGTGGGAGTCGGAGCCCAGGATCATCCGGCCGGGGGCGGCGTACCGCTCCCGCATGTAGGAGTGGATCACCGCCTGATGGGCGGGGACGAACTCGCCGCCGTACTTTTTGGCGGCGGACAGGCCGAACACATGGTCATCCTCGTTGATGGTGCCGCCTACGGCGCACAGGGAGTTGTGGCAGTTGGTGAGCACATAGGGCAGGGGGAATTCCTTCAGGCCGGAGGCCCGGGCGGTCTGGATGATGCCCACGTAGGTGATGTCGTGGGAGGCCATGGCGTCAAAGCGGAGCTTGAGATGGTCCATGGAGCCGCTGGTGTTGTGCCCGGCCAGAATGTCGTAAGCCATGGTGCCGGTACGCTGGGCAGGGGCGGGGAGCGGAGCGGGGGAGAAGGCGCCGCCCTTCCAGCAAACAGATTCGAGTTGCATTTTGATCATAGCGATCCCTCCAGATTTTTCAGAGAGTACTGCTTTAGCATAGCAAATAATGAAAGAATATGCAAGTGCGACAGGAAGGAAAATCATTTGTTGGAGGTAAAAGTCCCGGACATCCCGGCGGAGGGGAAGAGAAACGCTGCGGGCCGGCGAAAAGCCGGCCCGCAGCGCGTGAGAGGAGAGGGGAACCGTGACCGGAAGGTCACAGGAGATGGAAGGCCATGATCAAGCCGGAGAATACGATGGACACGGTGGATACCAGCTTGATGAGAATGTTCAGGGAGGGACCGGCAGTGTCCTTGAAGGGGTCTCCCACGGTGTCACCGATTACGGCGGCCTTGTGGTTATCCGACCCCTTGCCGCCGTGGTGGCCCGACTCGATGTACTTTTTGGCGTTGTCCCAGGCGCCGCCCGCATTGGACATGAATACCGCCATGGCGAATCCCGTGACGGACACGCCGCCCAGCAGTCCGACTACGCCCTCTACGGACAGGATCAGGCCGGTGACGATGGGGACCACGATGGCCAGCAGGGAGGGCTTGACCATCTCCCGCAGAGCGCCCTTGGTGCACAGGGCCACGCAGGAGGCGTAGTCCGGATCGGTTTTGCCCTCCATGATGCCGGTGATCTCCCGGAACTGCCGCCGGACTTCCACCACAATGGACTGGGCCGCCCGCTGAACGGCGCTCATGGTCATGGCGGCAAAGACAAAGGTGAGCATGGCTCCGATGAACAGTCCCACCAGCACAGCCGGATTGGTCAGGCGCAGATCAATGGCCACCTGGTTGGATTCTACAATATCCACATAGCTCACCAGCAGAGCCAGGGCGGTAAGGGCGGCGGAGCCGATGGCAAAGCCCTTGCCGGTGGCGGCGGTGGTGTTGCCCAGGGAGTCCAGGGCGTCGGTCCGCTCCCGGACCTCCGCGCCCAGACCGCTCATCTCGGCGATGCCGCCGGCGTTGTCCGCCACAGGGCCGTAGGCGTCGGTGGCCAGGGTGATGCCCAGGGTGGAGAGCATGCCAACGGCAGCGATGCCGATGCCGTAAAGCCCCTTGGAAAAGAGCAGCTCGTACCCTTCACCGCCGGTGGTCAGGGAACCTCCCGCGGCCAGGAAGGCCACCACCACCGCCGCCCCCACGATGAGAATGGGAGCAATGGTGGAGAGCATGCCCAGGGACAGACCGCCGATGATGGTAGTGGCCGCCCCGGTCTCCGTAGAGCCGGCTAGGCGCTGAGTTGGCTTGTAGGTATCGGAAGTATAATATTCCGTGAAGAAGCCGATGGCGCAGCCCCCCAGAAGGCCGCAGAGGATGGCGATGTACACCCCCCAGTTGCCCAGGATGAACCAGGTGAGAGGGGCGGCAATGATGGCGGCAATGATGGCTGCGGTGTAGGTTCCCCGGCGGAGACTGCCCAGCAGCTCCCGCTGGGTGGCCCCCTCTTTGGTACGGATGAGGAAGGAGCCAAAAATGGAGCACAAAATGCCCACCACTGCCAGGGCGATGGGGAGGAGCATGGCCCCCCAGCTGTTGTCCGGGTAGGCGGAGGCCCCCAGAGCAAAGGTGGCCAGAATGGAGCCCACATAGCTCTCATAGAGGTCGGCGCCCATGCCGGCCACATCGCCCACGTTGTCGCCCACATTGTCGGCAATGGTGGCGGGGTTGCGGGGGTCGTCCTCCGGGATTCCGGCCTCTACCTTACCGACCAGATCGGCCCCCACGTCGGCGGCCTTGGTGAAGATACCGCCGCCTACCCGGGCGAAGAGGGCCATAAAGGAAGCGCCCATGCCAAACATGACCATGGTGCTGGCGATCTCAGCGGCGGGGAGCTGAAAGCCGTAGTGCAAAATATGAAACCACACGGAGATATCCAAAAGGCCCAGGCCCACCACAGTGAAGCCCATGACCGCCCCGGAGGAGAAGGCCACATTCAACCCTCTGTTGAGACTCTCGGCAGCGGCGTTGGCGGTGCGGGCATTGGCGGCCGTGGCGATCTTCATGCCGATGAAACCTGCCAGGGCGGAGTAGATGCCCCCGGTGAGGAAGGCGAAGGGCATGAACCAGTTGTCCAGGATGTTCAAAGCGGTCAGAACCAGCAGCAGAAGAAACACCACAGCAAACACTTTGGATACGGTGAGGTACTGGTGTTTCAGGTAGGCGTTTGCACCGGAACGAATGGCAGCGGCAATTTTTTGCATGGCAGCGTTGCCCTCTGAAAAGGCGAGAACACGCCTGCACTGAAACAGGGCAAAGAGCAATGCGGCTATGGCTCCTGCCAGTCCGATCCAGAAGTAATGTTCCATTCCCATTATAACAACTCCTTTTGCATTTTTATTTTCTAAAAGTGTTTTGATTATTTTAGCATAACAATTAAATTTTGCAAGGTAAAGTTTTGTCTATCCCGTTCTCTTAAAATATTTTATAAAAAAACAACAAGGGAAACGGCCGAGACAGCCGTTTCCCTTGTGAAAAATTGATATTCAAGAGCGCTTCCAGGCATTTTTGCTGAAGAGGACCAGGATGGGAAAGATCTCCAGACGCCCAATGACCATGCACAGACTGAGCACCAGCTTGCTCAGATCAGAAAAAGCGGAGAAGTTGCCCATGGGCCCCACCATCTCCAGGCCGGGGCCGATGTTGCTTACGCAGGAGACCACAGCGGTAATGGTGGTGCCGAAAGTGAAGTTGTCCAGCCCCACGATCAGGCTGGCCATCAGGGTCACCATAACATAGGCCCCGCAGAACACACAGATGCTCCGCACTGTCCCCTCCTCCAGGGTCTGGCCATCCAGTCTTACCAGATTGACAGAGCGGGGGTGGATGATCTGCCTGATCTCCCGGCGGATGGATTTGAAGAGAACCAGTACCCGGGAGCATTTCATGCCGCCGCCGGTGGAGCCGGCACAGGCGCCCACCAGCATGAGCACAAAGATCAAAAAGCGGGAGAACTCGGGCCACAGGTCAAAGTTGGCGGTGGCATAGCCGGTGGTGGAGATAATACTGGCCACCTGGAAGGCGGCGTGGCGCAGGGACTCCCAGGTAAAGCCGCCGTATTGGGGGACGATGTTCAGTGTGATAAGCACAATGCTTCCGGCTACGATCAAAAGGAAAAAGCGCAATTCATCGCTGGCCAGGGCCTGCCGCCATTTGCGGCTGAGAAGGAGAAAGTAGATGGTAAAGTTCACTGAGAAAAGAAGCATGAAAATGGTGATAATGACCTCGGCGGCGGGGTTGTTGTAGGCGCCGATGGACAGATTGCGCACGGAGAGGCCGCCGGTGCCGGCGGTACCGAAAGAGTTGACAACGGCGTCAAACCAAGGCAGACCCACCAGCCGCAGCAGCAGGGTCTCCACCACCGTCATGGCCAGGTAAATGCCATAGAGGATTTTGGAAGAGGTGGAGGACCGGGGCACCAGCTTGGAGGGCACCGGGCCGGGGCTCTCTGCCTGAATGAGGTAGGTCCCCTCCACCCCCAGGGAGGGGAGGAGGGCCGCCGTGAGCACCAGCACCCCCATGCCCCCCAGCCAGTGGGTAAAGGAACGCCAGAACAGCAGCCCCATGGGAAGACCCTCCACCGCCGTGAGCACCGAGGCCCCGGTGGTGGTAAAACCGGAGATGGTCTCAAAGAGACAGTCGATATAGGAGCCGAACTGGCCGGAGAACCAAAAAGGCAGGGCGCCGAATACGCCGAACATCACCCAGGTGAGGGCTACAGTAAAAAATCCCTCCCGGGCAAAGAATTGCCGGCTGGCCCGCAGCAGGGAGAGCAGCCCCCCTACCACCAGAAGGATTAAAATGGTATAGAGAAAGGGGCGTATATCCTCCCCATAGAGAAGGGCCACCCCGGTGGGCAGCAGGAGTGCAAATCCCTCCAGCAGCAGAGTGCGGCCCAGGATCTTAAAGACCAGAGAGAAATTCATCGCTCTCCTCCTCCGGCCAGGGGATCGGCGAAGATGTCATTGATGTCCAGAATGCTCTGATCCCGGGCGATGAGGACTATGGTGTCCCCCAGCTGAATGGTGGAGGAGCCCTCCGGTATAATGACTTTTCCCTTATGAATAATGATGGCAATAATGATATCTTTTTTTAGCCGCAGCTCCCGCAGAGGGGTATTCAGATGGCGGGTGGTATCATTGACCTCAAACTCCATGGCCTCGGCATGGCCGTCTGCAATGCGGTAGAGAGCGGTCATAATGCTGCCTTTGGAATTCTGCAAGCCCCGCACCAGCTGCAGGATCTGGTTGGCGGTGATCATCTTGGGGGAGACCACGCTTTGCAGTCCTGCGGAGTGGGCGATGCGGTTGTAGTTTTGCTGGTTGGACTTGGCCACTACCTTGGGGATGCCCATCTGCATGGCATACAGGGAGATGATCAGGTTGTCCTCGTCCCGGTCGGTGAGGGCCATGAAGGCGTCAGAGGAGGAGAGATTCTCCAGCTGCAGCAGATCGGGGTCGGTGCCGTCCCCATGGATGACCATGGTGTGGGGCAGCTTCTCAGCCAGCAGGACGCAGCGGTCGTAGCTGCGCTCCACAATCTTGCATTGAATGCCCATCTTATACATCAGGTTGGTAAGATAAAAGGCAATGCGGCTGCCGCCCACCAGGAAGGCGCTGCGTATTTTTAAAGCGTGGCGGCCCAGGAGCTTGAAAAACTGATTGATGCCGCTGGGCTGGCCAATGAGGTAGATCTTGTCCCCCTGCTGTACCACAAAGCTGCCTCTGGGGATATAGACCTCTCCCCCTCGTTCTACAGCGCACAGCAAAACGGGAAGGGACTGAAATTGGGCGGGCAGGGCAGAGATGGGGCGGCCATTGAGAAAATCCCCCTCACGGGAGACAAAGCTCACCAGCTCCACCCGGGCCCTGGGGAAGGTATCCACATTGTCGGCGGAAGGGAAGCGGAGCATCCGGGAAATCTCCACGGCGGTGGAATACTCGGGATTGATGACGGTGTCAATGCCCAGATTCTGCTTGAGGCCGTTGACATTCAGGGAATACTCCTCCCCCCGGACCCGGGCAATGGTGTGGCCCGCCCCCGCCCGCTTGGCGCACAGACAGCACAGCATGTTCACCTCGTCGGAGTTGGTGGCTGCGATGACCACATCGGCCTCGCCAGCGCCGGCATCCTCCAGAGTGGGCACAGAGGTACAGTTGCCTTTAACGCACAATACATCCAGGGCTGCCGCGGCCCGCTGGAGTGGGAGATCACGGTTGTCCAGAATGGTGACATCGTGATGCTCATGTGAGAGGTGCTCTGCCAGAGTGAAACCCACTTTGCCGCATCCCGCAATGATGATTTTCAACGCACTTCTCCTCCTGAATGGAAGTTTTGAGGAATCATGGACCATCATAATCTATCTGAGGGGGAAAAGCAAGACCGGCATGTGAGATATGCCGGTCTTGCTGCTGAATCATGCTTTTGGGGAGTCAGGGAGACAGCTTAAATAGTCCATTGACTGTGGATAACCCCCACCAGATACCACTCGCCCGCCTCCTGGGTAAAAATCAGCTTCAGTCCGCACCAGTCAAAGCCCTGAAGGGCTTCGTCAATGCCGGGGTAGTAGAACTCAACAAAGGAGCAGTCGGGGTAAGCATCCTCCACATTTTCCAGGGAGTTTCCGCTGGAAATCACATAGTCGATGCCCAGTATAGGGGCCTGTGTAAAGTCTGCGTCCAGCACATAGTTGGCGAAATAATCCCGCACATTGAGCTGGATGGGTTCGCCGGACCCATCAGCGGCGCCCCAGGTGTACAGGGTATTGTCGCTGCCGGCCTGGGCTACCTGGGCGGGAGTGAGGCAGATATCGTCCTCAGAGACATAGGAGTATGGAGTAAAAGTAACACCCCGCTCGGGACTTACGCAGGCTGAAAGACCTTCCCAGTCCTGCGTGGACATGGCCTCCAGCACATGGTAAGCCCGCTCCGTCAGGGCAGCATTGTCAGGCTGCGTGTTCTGAAGCTGGGGAGAGGGGGATACACTCGCGTCAGGAGATGGGGTTTCCTGGGCGGAGGAGGGCTCTGCCGGGAGAACATAACGATCCAGAACTACGAAAGAAGCCATGCCCAGACCGATGCCCAGAATCAGAGAGAGGACGGAAAAGAGAATGATTCGCCGCAAAATGAGATCACTTCCTTATGGCCTGTCGCCGCTGTACCGGTACACTGTCCGGCCAGGTAAGTAGTCTGTCGCTAATATTATAGTGAAAATTTACCCTTGTGTCAATTTTGATGTGAATTTTAGAAGAAAATTGGAAAAGAAGGGCAGCTCTTGCCACGGGTAAACCCCGGGAGTATAATATAAGAAGCAAATCCCATCATCGGCGCTTTGCGCCCGGAGAGACGAGGTGGCAGCCATGATCCAACATGAACGTCAATTTCACATCCATTGTGCCAGAGGAGAGGTGGGCCGCTACTGCCTGCTTCCGGGGGACCCGGGCCGGTGCGAGAAGATCGCCGCCTATTTTGACGACCCGGTCCATGTGGTCACCAACCGGGAGTACAACACCTGGACGGGTACTCTGCTGGGGGAGAAGGTGACGGTGACCTCTACAGGAATCGGCGGTCCATCTGCCGCCATTGCCATGGAGGAGCTCGCCGCCATCGGGGCAGATACCTTTGTCCGGGTGGGCACCTGCGGCGGCATCCGGCTGGACGTGACCTCCGGCGACCTGGTGATTGCCACCGGCGCGGTGCGGATGGAGGGCACCAGCCGGGAGTACGCCCCCATTGAGTTCCCGGCGGTGGCGGACTTCCAGGTGACCTGTGCCCTGGTAGAGGCCGCCCGGGAGATGGGCAAGCAGTATCACGCCGGGGTGGTCCAGTGCAAGGACTCCTTTTACGGCCAGCACAGCCCGGGCCGGATGCCAGTAGCGGGGGAGCTGGAGGCCAAGTGGGAGGCCTGGAAGCGCCTGGGGGTGCTGGCCTCGGAGATGGAGTCGGCGGCGCTGTTCACCGTGGCGGCGGCCCTGGGGGTGCGCTGCGGCTCGGTGTTCCACGTCATCTGGAACCAGGAGCGCAACGCTGCCGGGCTGGACCAGACGGAGGACCACGACACCGACGCCGCCATCCGGGCGGGCGTGGCGGCCATCCGCCGGCTGATCCTCCGGGACCGGGAGAAAGCATGAGAAAAGGGTGGGCGCGGCAGAGCTGCCGCGCCCACCCTTTTATGGCAGGTACTAGGAGTCCATACTGGCGGCCAGCAGGGCCATCTGGTCCCCAAGAACGGTAAAAAACGCCCCCATACGGGCCACATCACTTGCCTGCTGTCCCCGGGATAGCCGGAGAGCCGCAGCGGTGGCGGCCAGCATCAGCTCGCCGGAGGGAGGCTGGCCCATGGGCATCACCTCCTGGGCCATTGTATGCGCCGGAGGGGAAGGGGGTCAATCAGGGAAGGCGGAGAGCTTTTTCCCGGCGACCCAACGGTAGAAGAGCAGGGCGGTCACGGCAGATACCACCTCCGCCAGGGGGAAGGCCCACCAGCACAGGTTGTGGTCCAGAAGGCACAGCAGGAAAGCCGCCGGCAGGATCACCACCAGCTGCCGCAGCAGAGAGATGAAAAGGGACAGCCGGGGCTGGGCCAGGGCCTGGAAGACAGAGGAGAACACGATGGACAAAGCGGCGAAGGGGAAAGAGAGGGCCACCACCCGCAGCGCCGCCTCTCCCGCCAGGCGGGTGGTCTCCTTTTCACTGAAAAAGGAGATGAAAAGAGGGGCCAGGAGGAGAAGTATTACCATGCCGGTGGTAAGGAGTACCAGTCCCACCAGCACGGAGAAGTGAACACCGTCCAAAATACGCCGGCGGCGGCGTGCGCCGTAGTTGTAGCTGAGCACCGGCACCAGGCCGTTGGTCAGACCAAAGATGGGCATAAACAGGAAAGATTGCAGCTTGAAATAGGCGCCCAGGATCACCACGTCCATCTGGCTGAACAAACCCAGGATCTTGTTGAGACCCATGACCATCAGGGTAGCAAGGGATTGCATGACCATGGCGGGCACGCCGATGCGGTAGATGTCCCCAATGGCCCGGGGATCGGGGCGAAACCCCCGCAGGGTCAGCTTGATTTGCTTGACCTGCCGGAGAAGCAAAAAGCCCGTCACCATACCAATCAGCTGTCCCAGCACAGTGGCAAGGGCGGCGCCGGTGACCTCCAGCCCGAGCCCCGGCAGGGGACCCACCTGCTGAAAGATGAACAGCGGGTCAAGCACCAGGTTCACCACAGCGCCGATGCCCTGGACCAGCATGGGCCCTTTGGGGTTGCCGGTGGCCTGCATGATGCGCTCGGTGGCGAACTGCATGCACATGCCGATGGAGCAGGTGGAGACAATGGTGAGATACTCCACCCCGTAGCGGTAGACCTGGCTGCCAGGGGCGGAAAACAGAGCCATAAAGGGCCGCCCCAGCGCCAGGCCAACAGCCAGAAAGGCCAGCCAGGTCAGGCCGTAGAGGAACAGGCCGTTGACCCCCACCGCCCCCGCCTCCTGGGGGCGGCCCTGGCCCAGCCGGCGGGAGAGCATGGCGTTGACCCCCACACCGGTACCCACGCAGATGGCGATCATCAGCGTCTGAAAGGGGTAGACCAGGGAGAGGGCCAGAAAAGCGTCCTCATTGATCCGGGCTACAAAGATGCTGTCCACCATGTTGTAGAGAGCCTGAATGAACATGGAGATCATCATGGGCCAGGACATGTGTAAAATCAGCTGCCGTACCGGCATGGTCCCCATTTTATTGTCCTCCATACAGACCATCCTTTCTTTTTCCAGATTTGAGGTAAAACCCCATAGACGCAGACAAACAGGGCGGCAAATTTGCCGCCCTGTTTGTTTACAGTCCGATTGCCGCAGTACGGAGTGCGGCAGGGAAGGGGCAGGAGTGACCCTGCCGGTCGGGCGGAAGGACTCCGCCTGGTTCCTGAAATTAAAGTGCCCTGGTGTACCGAAGATCCACGCAGATGGTGTCCGGGGGGAAGGGGATGTCGGCGTGGGTGCCGTCCCAGCGAAAGCCGTGGGCCTCATAAAACCGCCGGGCGCCGGCGTTTTCCCGCAGGACAAAGACGAAAGCATTCTGATGGCCTGCCCGTTTCAGGCGGCTGAGCGCTTCCTCAAAGAGGAGTCCGCCGTATCCCTTTCCCCGGTGGTCCGGGTGGGTGTAGAAGGAGATGATCTCCCCCCAGTCCCGGTAGGCCTCATTGGGCAGACCGGTGCCGGCGCTGGTGCCGGCATTGTAGTTTTCCATTCGGGCAGGGCCGTAATTGATACAGGCCACCGGGGTGTCATCGCTGTAAAGGAGAAGACCATGACACCGCCCGGTGTCGTAGTCCTCCTGGAAAAACCTGACCCACCGGTCATCGGTAATTTCCCGGGCCATGTAGTCGGCGGGGACATAGCCCACATAAGTATCCCGCCATCCCATGGCATGGATGAGGGACATGGCGGCAAAGTGCTCCCCAGTGCAGGCATCTACCAGACGGAGGGTACTCATACTCCGGCTGCCTCCGGCTGCTTTGCCTGCTCCGGCGCCTTTTCCTCCTGCTGCTGCCGGGCCAGGGCCTTGGCGTTGGCCAGCATGAGCTTGATGCGGTTCTCCTGGTTGATTTTGGTGGCGCTGGGGTCGTAGTCGATGGCCACGATGTTGGAGTAGGGGTAGTCGTCCTTGAGCTTGCGGATCATACCCTTGCCCACAATGTGATTGGGCAGGCAGCCGAAGGGCTGGGTGCACACGATGTTGGGCACCCCGGAGTGGATGAGCTCCAGCATCTCGCCGGTGAGGAGCCACCCCTCGCCCATCTTGTTGCCGTCCCCCAGGTAGCCGTGGACCAGCTGGTGCATGCCCTCAAAAGTGCCGGGGGCATGGAACCGGGGCTCCTGCTCGATGGCGTGGATCATGGCCTTCTGGCACTTCTCCACATAGCCCTTGAACACCAGGCAGGCCTGCTTTTTCACCCACTTGCCGCCGTACAGGTCCACGTCGGCGATGCGGTTGTGGATCTTGAAGATGATGAAGTCAGTCAGGCCGGGCACCACCACCTCGGCCCCCTCAGAGAGGAGGAAGTCCTCCAGGTTGTTGTTGCCCAGGGGGGAGAATTTCACGTAGATCTCGCCCACTACGCCCACCCGCACCTTCTCCTCCTTGCGCACGGGGATGGAGGCGAAGTCGGACACGATCCACTTGAAGTTCTCGCACATCTGCTGGTAGGACAGCCCCTTGCCCTGGTTCATCCCCTCCAGCAGCCGGTCCATACAGGACTGGACCATAGCGTCGCTGGCGCCCGGCTCCACCTCGTAGGGGCGGCACTGGTTGGCCAGGCACACAATGAGATCCCCGTACATCATGGCGAACACCGCTTTGCGGATGATGTTCAGGGTAAAGTGGAAGCCGGGATTCTTCTCCAGGCCGGACAGGTTCACCGACACCACGGGGATGAAGCCCAGCCCCGCCTTGTCCAGGGCCTTGCGCAGGAGGTGGATGTAGTTGGAGGCCCGGCAGCCGCCGCCGGTCTGGGTGATGAGAAGGCCCACCTTATGTACGTCATACTTGCCGCTCTTCACCGCGTCGATGAGCTGGCCGATGACCAGCAGGGCGGGGTAGCAGGTGTCGTTGTGGACGTACTTGAGGCCCTCATCCACGATGCCCCGGTGGTTGGTGTTGAGCATCTCGATCTTATAGCCGTAGGTCTCCAGCACCCGGGCGATCATGGAGAAGTGGACCGGCAGCATCTGGGGCATGAGGAGGGTATATTCCTCCTTCATCTCCTTGGTGAAGAGCAGGCGGCCGGTCTTGTCATAAACTAATTCTGCCATACTGTGATTGGTCCTTTCCACATAAGAGGTGAGTGGGACTTCAGCCCCGGTTCTGGCTGTCCCGGGCGTCCATGGCCGCCATGAGGGAGCGGATGCGGATCCTAACGGCCCCCAGGTTGTTGATGTCGTCGATCTTCAGCTGGGTGTAGAGCTTGCCGTTCTCCTCCAGAATGGAGCGCACCTCGTCGCCGGTGATGGCGTCGGTGCCGCAGCCAAAGCTCACCAGCTGGATGAGCTGCATGTCGTCCTGGGTGCAGACATAGCGGGCGGCGTTGTACATCCGGGACTGGAAGGTCCACTGGTTGAGCACCTTCCGGGGGGCATACCCCTCGTGGAAGGCCACCGCGTCCTCGGTAATGAGGACGAAGCCGAAGGAAGTGATAAGGTCGTTGATGCCGTGGTTGATTTCGGGGTCCACGTGGTAGGGCCGTCCCGCCACCACCAGGATGCGGTGGCCATTGTCCCGGGCGTACTGGATGTACTCCTGCCCCTTGGCGTGGATATCCTGGACATAAGCGTCATAGGCGTCGTAGGCCGCCCGGGCCGCCGCCACGGTCTCCTTTTTGGGGATGTCAAAGTGCTCCTGGAAATATTCGGCCATCTTCTTTTCGAAGTCCTTGGGCCGGTGGAGCCCCACATAGGGGTTGAGGAAGGGGACGGTCTTGAGGATGGGCACGTTGGCGGCCAGAAGCTCAGGGTAGTAGGCCACCACGGGGCAGTTGTAGTGGTTGTCCGCCGTCTTCTCATCGAAGTTGTAGGACATGCAGGGGTACCAGATGGCATCGGGCTTGGTCTCCGCCAGGGCCTCCACATGGCCGTGGAGCAGCTTTGCGGGGTAGCACACCGTGTCCGAGGGGATGGTGTGCTGGCCCTTGAGATAGAGCTTGCGGGAGGACTCGGGGGAGAGGACCACCTCGAAGTTGAGCTTGGTGAAGAAGGCAAACCAGAAGGGCAGGTTCTCATACATGTTCAGCCCGAAGGGGATGCCGATGCGGCCACGGCTGCCGTCGCCGCTGCCCTTGCCCTCCAGGGCCCGGAGCTTCTGGTACTTGTAGCGGTACAGGTCGGGCAGCTCGCTTTTCTCCTTGCCCAGGGGGCGGGAGCAGCGGTTGCCGGAGATGAAGCGGCGGCCCCCGTCAAACTGGTTGACGGTGAGGGAGCAGTGGTTGGTGCACAGCCCGCAGGTGGCGGGCTTGGCGGTGTGGGTGAACGACTGCAAAGCCTTTTCACTCAACAAAGAGGACTTCTCCAGGTGCAGGTCCCGGGCGGCCAGGGCGGCGCCAAAGGCCCCCATGATACCGGCAATGGTGGGCCGGGTCACATTGCGGCCCAGCTCCTGCTCAAAGGCCCGGAGCACCGCGTCGTTGAGGAAGGTGCCCCCCTGGACCACGATGTGCTTGCCCAGGTCGTCGGCGGAGGCGGCCCGGATGACCTTGTATACCGCGTTTTTCACAATGGAGATGGACAGCCCCGCAGAGATGTCCTCCACGCTGGCCCCGTCCTTCTGGGCCTGCTTCACCGAGGAGTTCATGAACACCGTGCAGCGGGAGCCCAGGTTCACCGGATACTTGGCGAAGAGGCCCAGCTTGGCAAAGTCGGCAATGGTGTACCCCAGGGCCTTGGCGAAGGTCTCGATGAAGGAGCCGCAGCCGGAGGAGCAGGCCTCGTTGAGCATGATGGAGTCCACGGCGCTGTTGCGGATCTTGAAGCACTTCATGTCCTGGCCGCCGATGTCGATGATGAAATCCACGTCGGGGTTGAAATGGGCGGCGGCCTTGTAGTGGGCCACGGTCTCCACCAGCCCCAGGTCACAGGAGAAGGCGTTTTTCACCAGATCCTCTCCGTAACCTGTGACGGCGGCTCCCTTGATGGTCACCCGGCCGCCGCAGCGGCGGTAGATCTCCCGCAGCTGCTCCAGCACGATGGCCACCGGGTTGCCCTGATTGGAGTGATAATAGGTATACAGCAGTCCGCCCTCGGGGGTGATGAGGGTGAGCTTGATGGTGGTGGAGCCGGAGTCGATGCCCAGGTAGGCGTCCCCGGTATAGGTGTCGATATCCGCCTCCGGGGGATGCATGGCGTTGTGCCGCTCCAGGAAGGCGTCATACTCCTCCTGCTGGTCAAAGAGGGGGGGCATGGTGTCCACCACGGTGGTGGTGTCCACGCTCTCCTCCAGCTTTTTGAGCAGGTCGTCAAAGAGGGCGGGGGAGTAGTCCCCGGAGCACAGGGCGGCACCCATGGCGGCGAAGCAGTCCCCATCCTCCGGGAAGATGGCGTGTTCGCTGTCCAGGTGGAGGGTCTCCACAAAGCGCGCCCGCAGGCCCTGGAGGAAGTGGAGGGGACCGCCCAGAAAGACGATCTTGCCCTTGAGCTCCCGCCCCTGGGTGAGGCCGCCTACGGTCTGGTCCACCACGGCCTGGAAGATGGAGGCGGCCACATCCTCCTTCCGCCCGCCCTGGTTGAGGATGGGCTGGATGTCGCTTTTGGCGAACACGCCGCAGCGGGAGGCGATGGGGTAGATCTTCTCGTGTTTGAGGCTCAGCTCGTCCATCTCGTCCACAGTCACGTTGAGCAGGGTGGCCATCTGGTCGATAAAGGCGCCGGTGCCGCCGGCGCAGGAGCCGTTCATCCGCTCCTCCAGAGCGCCGCCGAAGAAGATGATCTTGGCGTCCTCGCCCCCAAGCTCGATGACGGCATCTGTGCCGGGGATATAAGTGTTGACAGCGGCGGCGGTGGCGTACACCTCCTGCACGAAGTCCAGACCCGCGGCCTTGGCCACACCCAGCCCGGCGGAACCGGTAATCACCAGGCGGACCTGCTGGCCCAAAAGCATGGATTCGATGGAGTGCAGGGTCTCGCACGCCCGCTCTCTTGTCTTGGAGTAGTGGCGCTCGTAGGAGCGGAACAGGAGCTTGTTGGTTTCATCCAGCACCACCACTTTTACAGTAGTGGAGCCGATGTCAATGCCGATTCGCAGACTCATGTACGTTCACCTGATCCTTACTGACAAATTACAGAATGTGTCTCCGCATAAGGAGACTCATACTATATTATTACATTATCAGTCAATTTTCAACCGGGAAATCATACGAAAATTGAAGGATTTCACCGGCATACTCTCCATATTACCTTAGAACTTTTGCATCTGGAGAACAGTTAAGTAGTCCGCCGGCGAAAGGGAGCGGTTCTCACCGGCGGACGGAAGCAAAGGGGACTTAGCTGGTTGCGTCCAGAGTATCTTTCAGGGCATCTGCACCCCGGTCAACAGCATCCTCCAGTTTATCTCCAAGCTTCTCCAGGGGATCCTGATAGGAGTGCCCGTTCACTTTTCCGTCGGGGGCGGCGTAGTAAGCGCTGTCCTGCCGCGGGTCGCCCGCCATGTCCCGCTCCAACTGTTCCATGGTGTTGCTGCTGCAGCCGAACAGACAGCCGGCGCACAGGACACCCAGGGAGAGAAGGGCCGCGGTCCGTTTTAACATATTTCATTCCTCCTTTTTATATAGGGGCATAGTCACAGTCTCTCCCTGCGGGCGGCAAACACACCCGGTAAATCCTGCTGAAAATGCGTATAGAAAAAAACACTTGCGCACAGAGAAAAGGTGTGGTAGTATAATAACAGAAATTATTACTGATTACGGATAGAAAGGGAGGTGCCCTATGCCTGTCAAGCGATACTCCAGGCAGCGGGAGCTGATTTACCGCACCTTAAAAGCCAGCCATGAGCACCCCACCGCCGAAATGATTTACCAGGCCCTCAAGCCCACCAACCCCAACCTGAGCCTGGGCACGGTGTACCGCAACCTCAATTTGCTGGTGGAGGAGGGGATCATTGCCCGCATGTCCTTCCAGGTGGAGCGGTACGATGCAGACCTCTCTCCACACGCCCACTTTGCGTGCAGCTGCTGCGGACGGGTGAGCGATCTGATGGTGCCCTATGACGAGGAGCTGGACCGCCAGGCAGCCCAGGCGGGCTATCAGGTGGAGGGCCACAAGGTATTGTTTACAGGACGGTGCGCAGACTGTATCATACAGACCTGATAGGTATGTGAAAAAGAAGGACAATATATTTTAAAATTTGGAAGGAGACCGCAACAATGGAGTTTAAGCTTTATCGCTGTGAGCACTGCGGCAACATCGCTTTTAAGGTAGTGGACAAGGGCGTGCCCCTGATGTGCTGCGGGCAGAAGATGGTGGAGCTCACCGCCAACACCACCGACGGCGCCCTGGAGAAGCACGTGCCTGTGGTGGAGCGGGACGGGGAGAATGTCACCGTGAAGGTGGGTTCTGTGGCCCATCCCATGCTGCCCGAGCACTATATCCAGTTCATTGCCGCCGTCAGCGGCGACACCGTTACCATCCGCACCCCCGCCCCCGGCGACGAGCCCGTCCTCACCCTGAAGGCGGGAGAGGATGTCACCGCCTATGAGTGGTGCAACCTCCACGGCTACTGGAGCGGCAAGTAAACCAAGACAGGAGCCTCGTTTACCAGAGGTTTCAATGTGAAATTTTAAAACAACGAAACGGAGGAAATGATAATGGAACTCAAGGGCAGCAAGACGGAAGCCAATCTCTGGAAGGCCTTTGCCGGGGAGAGCATGGCCCGCAACAAGTACACCTACTTTGCCAGCGCCGCCAAGAAGGCGGGGTACGAGCAGATCGCCGCCTTCTTCACCGCCACCGCGGACAATGAGAAGGAGCACGCCAAGATCTGGTTCAAGGAGCTGGGCGGCATCGGCGACGTGGCGGCCAACCTGCGCGCCGCCGCCGCCGGGGAGAACGACGAGTGGACCTCCATGTACAAGGAGATGGCCGAGACCGCCCGGGAGGAGGGCTTCGACCGTCTGGCCGGCCTGTTCGAGGGCGTGGCTGCCATCGAGAAGGAGCACGAGGAGCGCTACCTCCGGCTGCTGGCCAATCTGGAGGGGGATCTGGTGTTCAAGGCTGAGGAGGAGACCGTGTGGATCTGCCGCAACTGCGGCCACATCCATGTGGGCAAGGAGGCCCCTGAGGTCTGCCCCGTGTGTGCCCATCCCAAGGCCTACTTCGAGCGCCGGGCTGTCAACTACTGATTTACCTTTCGCAAGCAAAAACTCCTGGGCAGCGCATGTGCGCCGCCCAGGAGTTTTTCTGTCACGACTCTTCCGGCGCAACCCAGTGGGTGTCCAGATAGTCCAGCATCATGGGATATAGAGCGTCCACGGGGTGGAGGCCGTCGGTGGAGTCCGCCGAGGGGAGAAAGCCCTCCTCGTCGGCGAAATAGCTGTAGAGATCCAGGTACCAGCAGCCGTCCTCCTGGCACATCTCCAGCAGCATCTCGTTGTAGGCCAGGATGCGCTCAATGGTGATGGTCCCCCAGCTGTCGCGGCTGCGGGTCACGGGCAGGACAGAGATCACATAGATCTGGGCCTCGGGCTGGGCGGACCAGATCAGCGCCAGCAGCTCCTCGTAGCTCTCCCGGGCCGCCTCCAGACCGGAGGTGATTTCGTTTACCCCCAGCATTACATAGACCTTGCCGTAGGACTCCTGCTGGAGCACCTCCTCCAGGGTGCCGTTGCCCCCCAGGGGCAGGGGAAACTCCCGGTAGGAGAGCATCTGGTCCACGCTGGCCCCGGTGAGGGCGCAGTAGTGGGGGGTCCACAGCCCGCCGTAGGCCTCAAAGCCCACCATCATGGAGTGGCCGATCATCAGCGCGTCGTCAAACCAGCGGGGATCGGCGTAGTCGCATGCCTCCACCAGCCCGCCCTGCCGGGCGCCCTGGAGATTGAGAATACTCTGCACGGGAGCAGAGGGGGAATCGCTTTGGATGGGCTCTTTCACCTGTCCGGTAGAGATAGGCTCCTGGGTATCACAGCCCCCCAGTACCAGAGCCAGGGCGGCTGCTGCGCACAGTACAGCGGTTTTGACCCTTCGTTTCATGTTCTGTCCTCCCACCGGAACGGCATTCTCATCGCTTAGGGTATGCAGGAAGGGATGGGACATATGCCCCATCCCTGATTCCTCTGGCACAAGCAGACCTGTAAGCCGGGTTCTGTCATTTAAGACAGCCATCTATCTAGGCGCACCGTTGCCGGTGCGCTCGAGCCGCCTCCCCGGGACGGCCGGGCCGGCCTGTTGTCCCTCCACGGCGTTGCTCCGGATAGAGTTTACAGCGATGAGCAGTTCCCAGTCATCGGGCGGGCGCTTATCTCCGCCTTTCCACCCTGACCTCGTGGACGCGGCATGGCCGCGCCGCTCCCCCGGATGGGGGCGAGGCGGTATCTCTCTGTTGCACTTGTCCTAGGGTCGCCCCCGGCGGGTGTTACCCGTTATCCTTGCCCTGTGGAGCCCGGACTTTCCTCATGGACGGCCTTTCGGCCTGCCCACGCGGCTGTCCAGTCTGCTTGCAGGTTGTATTGTACCCCATGAGAGAACGATTGTCAAATGCCCCGCCTTGGGGTATAATACTCTCTGCGTCCCTTGGACCGGAGGGTTTTCCGGCGGGCGCGGCGCTTTTTCCCAAGATGTGACATAAGGGGGATTTTTGTGATGCAATCCAAACTGGAGGCCTACCTGTGCGGCCTGTCCGGCAAACAGGTGGCCGTGATCGGCATCGGCGTGAGCAACACGCCCCTCATTGAACTGCTGCTGGAGGCCGGCGTCTCAGTGACGGCCTGTGATAAAAATGCCCGGGAGTCTTTCGGAGGCCGGATCGAGGCCCTGGAGGCCAGGGGAGCCAGAGTCCGCCTGGGGGCGGACTACCTGGAGGACCTGACGGGGTTTGACGTGATTTTCCGCACCCCCGGTATGCGGCCCGACCTGCCCCAGCTGCGCCGGGCGGTGGAGGCGGGGGCCGTCCTCACCTCGGAGATGGAGGTGTTTTTCCAGGTGTGCCCCTGCCGCACCATCGCCGTCACCGGCAGCGACGGCAAAACCACCACTACCACTATTATTGACGGCCTTCTCCGGGCGGCGGGACACCGCACCTTCCTGGGGGGCAACATCGGCCGGCCCCTTCTGTCCGACGTGCCCCGGATGGAGCCGGAGGATATTGCCGTGCTGGAGCTCTCCTCCTTCCAGCTGATGACCATGGACCGCAGCCCGGATATCGCCGTGGTCACAAACCTGGCTCCCAACCACCTGGATATCCACACCTCCATGGAGGAGTATGTCCAGGCCAAGGAGAACATCTACCTCCACCAGGGGCCCCAGGGGCGGCTGGTGCTCAACTACGACAATGAGATCACCCGCTCTTTTGCCCCCAGGGCCAGGGGAGAGGTGACCTTCTTCTCCCGGCTGGGCCGGGATGAGGCCGCCGTGGCCCTGCGGGAGGAGGTCATCTGCCGGAATGGGGGGAAGGTCCTGCCGGTGCAGGATATTCTCCTGCCCGGGGTGCACAACGTGGAGAACTACATGGCCGCCATCGCCGCAGTGGAGGGCCTGGTGCCCGACCAGGTGATCCGGGATTATGCCCGCACCTTCGGCGGGGTAGAGCACCGCATCGAGCTGGTGCGGGAGCTGGACGGGGTGCGTTACTACAACGACTCCATCGCCTCCTCCCCCAGCCGCACCATCGCCGGCCTGCGCTCCTTCCCGGAGAAGGTGATCCTCATCGCCGGTGGGTACGACAAGCACATCCCCTACGACGTGCTGGGGCCGGAGATCACCGCCCATGTGAAGTGCCTCATCCTCACCGGGGCCACGGGCCCCAAGATCCGGGCGGCGGTGCTGGCCGCCCCGGACTATGTGCCGGGCCGGCCGGAGATCCTGGAGACGGAGGACCTCGCCCAGGCGGTGAAGGAGGCCCGGCGGCGGGCCGGGGCAGGGGACGTGGTCATCATGTCCCCCGCCAGCGCCTCCTTTGACCGGTATAAGAATTTTATGGAGCGGGGCCAGGTATTCAAGTCCCTGGTACATGCCCTGAAGTGAGGGCCAGCAGGCAAGGAGTGAACCGATGTTGGATATGAGAGAGACCCTGGAGCGGCTGTGCGCCTGCGCCGCTCCCTCCGGGTATGAGGGGGAGGCCGCCCGGGCGGCGGAGGAGCTGCTGCGCCCCCTGATGGACGAGGTGTGGACCGACCGGCTGGGCAATGTAATCGGGGTGCGCCGGTGCGGCAGGCCGGAGGCCCCCCGGCTGGTGCTGGACGCCCATCTGGATGAGATCGGCCTGATGGTCACCGGGGCGGAGGAGGGCTTCCTCCGCTTTCGGGCCATCGGCGGGGTGGACCCCAGGATGCTGCCCGGCCGGGAGGTGACCCTTCTCACCCAGCCGCCCCTCTTCGGTGTGGTGGCCTGTATGCCCACCCATGTGCTGACAGAGGCGGACAAAGACGCCGCCATTCCCCTGGATGAACTGGTGATTGACGTGGGCATGACCCAGGAGGAGGTGGAGGCCGCCGTCCCCGTGGGCACCCCGGCGGTGTACCGGGGGAGCTGCTTCCCCCTGGGGGAGGGGCAGCTGTGCGGCAAGTCCATGGACGACCGGGCCTGCTTTGCCATCCTCCTGCGGACGGCGGAGCTTTTGAAGGGGCGGGAGCTGGACGTGGACCTCTATATCATGGGCAGCACCCGGGAAGAGGTGTCCGGGGCGGGGGCCAAGGTGGGCACCTTCGCGCTGGACCCCACCTACTGCGTGGCGGTGGACGTGACCCACGGCAAAACCCCCGACAGCCCCCCCGACCGGGCCAGCGTCATCGGCGGCGGCCCCGCCATCGGGGTGGGGCCCAATATGACCCGCTGGATGACCGAGCGGATGATCGCCAAGGCCAACGGGGAGGATATCCCCTATCAGCTGGAGGTGATGGAGGGCCACACCGGCACCAACGGCTGGCACATGCAGGTGAGCCGGGAGGGCATCCCCACGTCGGTGGTGTCCCTGCCGCTGAAATATATGCACACCCCCATCGAGGTGCTGGAGAGCAGGGATATGGAGGCGGTGGCCAGACTGCTGGCCGCCTTCACCGAGAAGCTGGGAGAGGAGGCTGAGGGCCTGTGCTGAATACCGTCAAGACCCTGTGCGCCCTGCCCGGGGTGTCCAGCTGGGAGGACCGGGTGCGCAGCTACCTGAAAGAGGCCTGCGCCCCCTATGTGCAGGGGTGCCGGGTGGACCCCATGGGCAACCTGATCCTCTTCAAAAAGGGGAAAAAGTCCACCGGCTCCACCCTCCTCCTCACCGCCCACATGGACGAGGTGGGCATTATCATCAAAAGCGTCACCCCGGAGGGGTATCTGAAATTCGCCCCCATCGGCGGGGTGGACCGGCGGGTGCTCATCGGCAAGCGCTTCCGGGTGGGGCCCAAAGAGGTCCCCGGCGTGGTGGGGCTGAAGGCCTACCACATGGTGAGCGCCGAGGAGGAGAAAAAGACCCCCAAGCTGGAGGATCTGTATCTGGACATCGGCGCCTCCAGCCGCCAGGAGGCCCTGGAGAAGGTGGCCCTGGGGGATGTGGGCGTCTTTGAGAGCGACTGCCTGGAGTTCGGCAGCGGCATGCTCAAGGCCAAGGCCCTGGACGACCGGGTGGGCTGCGCCGTGCTGCTCAAGCTCATCCGGGAGGAGGAGCTGCCCATGGACTGCACTTTTGCCTTCACCGTCCAGGAGGAGGTGGGTACCCGGGGGGCCTTCGGCGTGGGCTTCTCCTGCGCCCCCCAGATCGCCCTGGTGGTGGAGGGCACCTGCGCCGCCGACATCCCCAAGGTGGCGCCTCACCGCCGGGTGTGCGCCCTGGGGAAGGGCCCTGTGATCCCCATGATGGACCGGGGCACCCTCTACGACCGGGAGCTCTTTGAGCTGCTGCGGGCCACAGCCGTGGAAAACGGCATCCCCTGGCAGTGCAAGGAGTTCGTGGCGGGCAGCAACGACGCCAGCGCCCTCCAGCGCAGCGGGGCCGGGGTGCGGGTGTGCGCCCTGGCCGCCCCGGTGCGCTATATCCACACTCCCTCCAGCGTGGCCTGTATCCGGGATCTGGAGGACCTCTACCGCCTGACTGTGCGCTTCCTGGCCGCCCTGGCGGCCCGATACTGAAAGGATGGGACCCAATATGGATATCTGCACCATACTCACAAAGCTCAACGGGGCCAACGGCCCCTCCGGCGGGGAGGCCCCGGTGGCCCGGGAGATCGCCGCCCTGGCCCGGCCCTATGTGGACGAGATCACCACCGACACCCTGGGCAACCTCATCTGCCGCAAGAAGGGAAGCGGCCCCAAGGTGATGCTGGCCGCCCACATGGACAGCCTGGGGCTGATGGTCACCCACATTGAGAAGGAGGGCTTCCTGCGGGTGGCCAAGGTGGGGGGCGTCCACCCCGAGGACATCCTCCACACCCCCGTCCGCTTCCCCTGCGGCGCCGTGGGCACCGTGTGCGCCGACGGCAGCGCGGAGGCCGGCAAGCTCACCATGGAGGACCTCTATCTGGACATGGGCTTTGCCTCCCGGGAGGAGGCGGAGAAGGTGGTCCAGGTGGGGGACGTGGCGGTGTACCACCTGCCGGTGTACCAGACCGCCGGGCGCATCCTCTCCCCCTATATGGACAACCGCATTTCCTGCGCGGTGCTCCTGCTGGCCATGGAGCAGCTCAGGGAGACCGCCAACGACGTCTACTTCGTCTTTACCGTCCAGGAGGAGGTGGGCCTCCGGGGGGCCCGCACGGCGGCCTGGGCCATCGACCCGGACTATGCCGTGGCGGTGGACGTGTGCGGCTGCCGGGACGTGCCCGGCAGCAAGACCGTGAGCAGCAGCCGCCAGGGGGGCGGCGCCGCCATCAAGGTGATGGACGCCTCGGTCATCAGCCACCCGGCCATGGTGGAGCTGCTGCGCTCCCTGGCCAGGGAGGGGGACATCCCCTTCCAGATGGACGTGCTGGGCCGGGGGGGCACCGATGCCGGCGCCATCCACCAGAGCCGGGCCGGGGTGGTCACCGGGGGCATCTCCGTCCCCTGCCGCTATATCCACTCCCCCGGGGAGATGGTGACGGTCAGCGACGTGGAGGCCTGCGTCCGGCTGTCCGCCGCCCTGGCCCAGGCCAAGCTGGACTGACCCAATACCAGAAAGATAGGATGAAGCGAGAGACATGGCTTTACAGATCAGCGAGAGAGTAAACGCCCTGGCCCGCCAGGCCCAGGCCGACCTGCAAGAGCAGTTTGCGCGCATTGACGCCATCGCCCAGGAGAACACCATGCGGGTGCTGGCGGCCTTCCAGGACCACCGGGTGGCGGAGGGCTATTTCGCCGGCACCACCGGCTACGGCTACGACGACCTGGGCCGGGACAAGCTGGACGAGATCTACGCCCAGGTGTTTGGCACGGAGGCCGCCCTGGTGCGTCTCCAGTTCGTCAACGGCACCCACGCCATCACCTGCGCCCTTTTCGGGGCCCTGAAGGCGGGGGATGTGCTGGTGTCCGCCGTGGGGGCCCCCTACGACACTCTGCTGGGGGCCATCGGCGTGGTGGACAAGGGCCCCGGTTCTCTGAAGGACTACGGGGTGGAGTATCGCCAGGTGGACCTGGTGGACGACAAGCCCGACCTGCCGGGCATGGCCCGGGCGGCGGCGGACCCCCGGGTGAAGGTGGTCCTCATCCAGCGCTCCAAGGGATACTCCACCCGCTCCTCCCTCTCCGTGGAGGAGATCGGGGAGATGTGCCGGGTGATCCGGGGGAGCAACCCCAATGTGTCCATCGTGGTGGACAACTGCTACGGGGAGTTCGTAGAGACCCTGGAGCCCACCCATGTGGGGGCCGACCTGGTGGTGGGCTCCCTCATCAAGAACCCCGGGGGCGGCCTGGCCCCCACCGGGGGATACATCGCCGGCCGCCGGGACCTGGTGGAGGGGGCCGCCATGCGCCTCACCGCCCCGGGCATCGGCGGGGAGTGCGGGTGCACCCTGGGGCAAAACCGCCTGCTCTACCAGGGGTTCTTCCTGGCCCCCCACACCGTGGCCCAGGCGGTCAAGACCGCCGTGTTCGCCGCCCGGATGATGGAGCTGCTGGGCTACGCCACGAAGCCCGCCGCCCTGGCGGTGCGCCGCGATATCATCCAGATGATCCATTTCGGACAGCCCGAGCCCCTGAAAAAGTTCTGTAAGGGCATCCAGTTCGGGGCGCCGGTGGACTCCTACGTCACCCCGGAGCCCTGGGACATGCCGGGGTACGACAGCCAGGTCATCATGGCCGCCGGTGCCTTCGTCCAGGGGGCCTCCATCGAGCTCTCCTGCGACGCCCCTATGCGGGAGCCCTACACCGCCTATCTCCAGGGCGGCCTCACCTATGAGAGCGGCCGGCTTGGGGTGATGCTGGCGGTGGAGGAGCTGCTGGGCCCGGAGGCCTGAGGACGTATCAAACCCGCCTCCCCCGCATATGCTCCCAGGGGAGGTGAGGCCCTGTGCGATACACGGCGCCCCTGGGGCGCTTTCTGCGGCGGGCCCGGGTCAGAAGGCGGATTGGCTGGCGCGGTACCCTGCTGATCCTGGCCGCCCTGGCGGCGGGGGGCGCGCTGCTCCTCAACGCCCAGTTTCGCCCCGTGGCCCAGGCGGTGTCCCGCAGCTATGTCTCCGGGGTCATGTCCCAGGCCATTCAGGCGGGTATCGCCGCAGAGTTGGCGGAGGACCCGGTGGCCTATGGGGACATCATCACCATGGAGGTGGGCCCTGAGGGCTATGTCACCGCCCTGGAGAGCAACATGGCCGCGGTCAACCTGCTCAAGGCCAGGCTCATCCAGCGCTCTGCTCAATCCCTGGAAGAGCTGTCAGAGTGGGACCTGCGCATTCCCACCGGCACGCTCACGGGGCTGGACCTGCTCTCCGGCCTGGGGCCGGGGGTGGAGGTGCGCTTCGTGTCCCTGAGCTGGGTGACGGGGGAGTTTACCAGCCAGTTCTCCCAGGCGGGACTCAACCAGACCCTCCACCGGGTCATGTTGGAGCTGGAGGCCCAGGCCCTTATCCTGCTGCCGGGAGGGCAGGAGACCGTCACCGTGGCGGATCAGGTCTGCCTGGCGGAGACGGTGATCGTGGGCCCCATCCCGGAGTTCTGGCTGGGGACCCAGGGATAACGGAAAAGAGAGGAGGGGGGACCCATGGACCCCAAAACCGAGATCGAACAGCTGCGCGACATCTTGAATGAGCACAGCTACCGCTACTATGTGCTGGACGCCCCCACCATATCCGACTATGAGTACGACCGAATGCTCCGCCGCCTGGAGGAGCTGGAGGGGGACCACCCGGAGCTCATTACCCCCGACTCCCCCACCCAGCGGGTGGGGGGCAAGGCGGCGGAGGGCTTTGCTCAGGTGCGCCACCGGGTGCCCCTGGAGAGCCTCCAGGACGTGTTCTCCACGGAGGAGCTGATGGACTTCGGCCGCCGGGTGGAGGAGGCGGTGCCCGAGGGGGCGGTGTACGACGTGGAGCCCAAGGTGGACGGACTGTCCGTGGCTCTGGAGTATGAAAACGGCCTCTTTGTCCGGGGGGCCACCCGGGGGGATGGCCAGGTGGGGGAGGATGTGACGGAGAACCTGCGCACCATCCCCTCCATCCCCCTGCGCCTGCCGGAGGCCCTGCCCTTCCTCATTGTCCGGGGGGAGGTGTTCATGCCCAAGAAGAGCTTTGAGCAGCTCAACGCCCAGCGGGAGATCAACGGAGAGCCTCTCTTTGCCAACCCCCGCAACGCCGCCGCCGGTTCCCTGCGGCAGCTGGATCCCAGGGTCGCCGCCTCCCGGAAGCTGGACATCCGGGTGTTCAATATCCAGTGGGCGGAGGGGCGGACCTTCTCCACCCACACCGAGACCCTGGCCTATCTGGAGTCCCAGCGCTTCAGCGTGATCCCCTACGCCCTGTGCGCCACTATGGACCAGGCGGCGGAGCGCATCGCCGCCATGGGGGAGGGGAGAGAGGATTACCCCTTCGACATTGACGGAGCGGTGGTGAAGGTCAACGACCTGAGTCAGCGGGAGCGCCTGGGCTCCACCGCCAAGTTCCCCCGGTGGGCCGCGGCCTTCAAGTATCCCCCGGAGCAGAAGGAGAGCGTGGTGGAGGACATCGTGGTCCAGGTGGGCCGCACCGGCGTCCTCACCCCCAAGGCGGTGGTGCGCCCGGTGCGCCTGGCGGGCACCACCGTCACCAGCGCCACCCTCCACAACCAGGACTTCATCACCGAGAAGGATGTGCGCATCGGGGACACGGTGGTGGTGCAGAAGGCGGGGGAGATTATCCCGGAGATCGTCTCCGTGGTGAAGGAGAAGCGGCCTGAGGGCACGGCCCCCTACCTCCTGCCGGAGCGCTGCCCGGTGTGCGGCGCCCCGGTGGAGCGGGACGAGGACGGGGCCCATATCCGGTGTACCGGGGCGGAGTGCCCCGCCCAGCTGCTGCGCAACCTGGTCCACTTTGCCAGCCGGAACGCCATGGACATTGAGGGCCTGGGCCCCGCCGTGGTGGAGAGCCTGGTGGGGGCCGGGCTGGTGCGCACCCCCGGGGACCTCTACCACCTGGAGGGGGAGAAGGTGGCCCAGCTGGAGCGCATGGGCAAAAAGAGTGCGGAGAACCTGTTGGCCGGCATTGAAAAGTCCAAATCCGCCGGCCTGGGGCGGCTCCTTTTCGCCTTCGGCATCCGCCAGGTGGGGGAGAAGGCGGGCAAGGTGCTGGCAAGCCGCTTCGGCACCCTGGACGCCCTGATGGCCGCCACGGAGGAGGAGCTCACCGCCGTGCCCGACATCGGCGGCATCACCGCCAAAAGCCTGCTGGACTGGTTTGGCCGGGAGCAGAGCCGCCACCTCATCGAAAGTCTGCGCCAGGCCGGCGTGTCCTTTGAGAGCACCGAGGCCCCGGTGGGGGACGCTCTGGCGGGGAAGACCTTTGTCCTCACCGGTACCCTGCCCACCATGGACCGGAAAGAGGCCGCCGCCCTCATCGAGGCCCAGGGGGGCAAGGTATCGGGCTCCGTGTCCAAAAAGACCAGCTACGTGGTGGCGGGAGAGGCCGCCGGGTCCAAGCTGAAAAAGGCCCAGGACCTGGGCATTCCCGTTCTGACCGAGGAGGAGCTGCTGGAGCTGCTGGGGGCGGCTTCACAATAATTTAAGAGTTTTTCCCCTTGTTTCTTAATGGCGGACGGTGGTAGGCTGTTGCCATCAGCCGGACAGGGGGGCGAGCGGGATGAGAAGAAGGACAAGAGGACCCGGGCGGGGCCTGGCGCTGGCGCTGGGGCTGCTGCTCCTGGTGGGGGCGGCGGTCTGGGCGGGGCACACGGTCATGGAGGCCACCGCCATACAGGTGCCCCGGCTCACCCTGTCCACCGACGCCAACGGAAACGGCCGGGACGATCTCACCGACATGGTGGAGGGGGCCCTCCAGTGCGTGGAGAACGGCCCGGACTATGTCAGTGCCTACTACGCCGGGGGATACCCGCCCGAGGACGAGGGGGTATGCACCGACGTGATCTGGCGGGCCTTTCAGGCGGCGGGGTACCAGCTCAAGGACCTGGTGGACCAGGATATCGCCGCCCACCCGGAGGAGTACCCCCGGGTCACAGCGGAGGGGGGCGCCGACCCCAACATCGACTTTCGCCGGGTGACCAACCTGGACGTGTTTTTCCGCCGCAGCGCCGCGGTCCTCACCTGTGAAGTGGTCCCCCGGGACCTGGACAACCTGAGTCAATGGCAGGGGGGCGACGTCGTCACGGTGAAGGACGGCAGTCAGTACCATATCGGCATTCTCTCCACCAAGCGAAACTGGCAGGGGGTCCCCTATGTGATCCACCACCCATCGGGCAAGCCGGTGGAGGAGGACTGCCTGCTGGAGTGGTACCAGAGGGGCATTATTTTGGGCCACTACCGCTATCCGGCGGAGCAGTGAGGAACAATATGAAAAGCCAACAGAGAGGCCGCTGCGGGCGTTAGCCCGCAGCG
>CASFCS010000023.1 GCA_949293245.1 uncultured bacterium
CCCCTCACCGTGGGGGGCGGCATCCGCACCCTGGAGGATTTTCAGCGGCTCCTCCGGGCGGGGGCGGACAAGATCTCGGTGAACTCCGCCGCCGTGGCCCGGCCGGAGCTCATCTCCGAAGCGGCGGAGCGCTTCGGCTCCCAGTGCGTGGTGCTGGCAGTGGACGCCCGGGCCAGGGGAGACGGCACCTGGGAGGTGGTGGTGGCCGGGGGCCGCAAGCCCACCGGCATGGACCTCATCGAATGGGTGAAGAAGGGCGAGGCCCTGGGGGCGGGGGAGATCCTCCTGACCTCCATGGACGCCGACGGCACCAAGGCGGGCTTCGACCTGGCCATGACGAAGGCGGTCACCGATGCGGTGTCCATCCCGGTCATCGCCTCGGGGGGCTGCGGGTCCCTGGAGCACTTCGCGGAGGTCTTTGAGGAGACGGGGTGCGACGCGGCCCTGGCGGCCTCCCTCTTCCACTTCGGGGAGCTCACTGTCCCCCAGGTGAAGGACTATCTCAACAGCCGGGCTATCCCCGTGAGGTGACACCGATGAATTTTGATCTGGATCTGCTCTTTCAAAAATCCGACCTGATCCCCGTGATCATCCAGGACGCGGACAGCAAAGAGGTGCTGATGCTGGGCTTCACCAACAAAGAGGCGGTGGAGCTGACGCTGAAAACCAAGACCGCCTGGTTCTGGTCCCGCAGCCGGCAAACCCTGTGGAACAAGGGGGAGAGCTCGGGCCACTACCTCCACGTGAAGGCGATCTTCACCGACTGCGACACGGACACCCTCCTCTATTTCTGCAAGCCGGAGGGCCCCACCTGCCACACGGGAGAGAGAAGTTGCTTTTTCCGCCCCATTGCGCTATAATGGGTGGCAAGGCGGCGGGGTATAGTCCCGCTGCCCCGGCATACACTACAGATTGGAGCGTACACCTATGAACGACACCCTCAGCAAGCTCTACCAGGTGGTCCAGGACCGCAAGGCCAACCCCCAGGAGGGGTCTTACACCTGCTACCTCTTTGACAAGGGGCTGGATAAGATCCTCAAGAAGGTGGGGGAGGAGTGCGCCGAGACCATCATCGCCGCCAAGAACGGCGTCCAGGCCGACACGGTGGGAGAGATCTCCGACCTCATCTATCACCTGATGGTGATGATGGTCCAGGAAGGCATCCCTCTGGAGGCCGTGACCGGGGAGCTGGACCGCCGGGCGGGCAAGATCGGCAACCTGAAAGTGATGAAGCAAGTGGATCGGGAGACGTAATTATGATGGATAACATGAATGATCGGAACAGTTTTAACCAGTATTCCCAGCCCTATCAGCCCCAGGCTGTGGAGACCCTGGACCGGTACACCGCCAAGACCTTCTTGTGGATGTTCGCCGGGCTGATGGTCACCTTCGGCGTGGCGTGGTTCGGCTACTGGAGCAAGCTCTTTTACCGGCTGCTCTTCGTGCCCGGGGTGCTCATTGTGCTGCTGGTGGCAGAGGTGGCGGTGGTGCTGGTGCTCTCCGCCCGCATCCATAAGATGTCGGTGACGGCGGCCAGGGGGCTGTTCCTGGTGTACGCCGTCCTCAACGGCGTGGTGTTCACCACCTACTTCCTGGCTTATGACCTCTACCAGCTCATTGTGGTTTTTGGCTGGACCGCGGCCTACTTCGGCTTTTTCGCCGTGTACGGCTTTGTGACCCGGCGGGATCTGAGCAGCATCCGGCCCATCCTGGTGGGGGGCCTCGTCTTCCTGCTGGTGTCCGGCCTCATCTCCCTGTTTTTGCCCATCGGGGCCATGGAGCGGGTGATCTGCCTGGTGGGCATCGCCGTGTTCCTGGGCTTCACCGCCTATGATACCCAGAAGATCCGGGCCAACTACGCCTACTTCGCCGGCAACCAGGAGCTGCTGCAGAAGGCCTCCATCTTCTCGGCCCTCCAGCTCTACCTGGACTTTATCAACCTGTTCCTCTACCTCCTGCGCTTTTTGGGCCGGAGCCGGAACTAACCAAGTTAAGAGATGAAAATTCCCGCCGCAGAAAAACTGCGGCGGGAATTTTTTGTCCCGGGCCGGATCTGTCCGGGTATGGCTCACGGCAGCGCTGTAATCAGATAGAGGGCGGGCACGCCGTCGCCGCAGGCCGCCAGGCAGGTGGCGGCCGTCAGGGGACAGAAGGTGACCGCTCCGTTGGGGAGCTCCACCCCCTCCTTCTTCAGGGTCAGGCCGCTCTCCCCCTCCGGGAAGGAGAGAACGGCGGCGTTCTGGTTGGTGTCCGTCATGAAGAGGGCCTGGCCGCCGTCGGAGATCAGCTGAAAATAGGGGCCGTTGCGCTGCTCCAGCAGGAGGGCGCCGGTGAGATCATAGAGGCACATCCGGTTCTCCTTCGCCCCCGCAGCGCCCGTCTGGAGAGAGAGGACCACGTACTCCTCCGTCAGGCCGAAGGCATACGGGAAGCAGCCCTCCTCCAGGGGGATGGAAGTCAGCACAGAGGAGGCATCCCCCAGGATCAGGGTGTTCCGCCCATCCGCCTGGACGCAGTACACAAACCGCTCCCCATTCCCTCTGAGGTCCATGCTGAAAAATTCCTCCATCTGTTGGGAGGCGTACACCGCCGTCACCTCGCCGCCGGGGGAGAGGGCGCTCACCCCGAAAGACTGTCCCGGCTGGTCCCAGCAGGAGAAGAGGAGGGTCCCGTCCTCCATCGGCAGGAGCTGGGGGGCGTGGGCGGTAAGGTCCGGTCCGGAACAGGTGAAGAGGGCGGTCCGTTCTCCACCGCCGGAGAACCGGACGATGGAGGCGGTGGGAGTATCGGTGTCCGGACCCGTCAGGACAGCGCGCACCGCCCCATCCTCCAGCAGCACCCCGTCGGTGCACAGGGCGGCCGGCTCCTGGGAAATGGGGACCTCCGTCACCACCTCTCCCGACTCCCAGTCGCAGATCAGCAGGCGGTGGGAACGGAGGCCCCCTCCCAGCTCCTGGAGGGCCGGGTCATCCGGCAGGTAGTCCGAGTAGGTGACCACCAGAACCCGGGTGCCGGAGGCGTCCAGCACGGCGGCGGACTCCCCCTCCTCCAGGGCCACCTGGTCCCACAGGGGGATGGCCTCCAGAACAAAGGCGGAGGCGGAGGCAAAGGTGACCTGGTCCTCAGAGGGGAGGGGACTGTCCGGCGGGGCGATATTGTGGGAGGGGGACGGGCTGATGTCGGGGGAGGGGGTGTCGCGCTCCTCCGTGGCCTCCGGTCCGCAGGCGCTCAGCGAGAGGGCCATGGCCAGGGCAGAGAGCAGACACAGCGGGCGTTTGATCCTCATGCATCATCGCTCCTTTTGTTCCTGTGTGATTTGCAGGCGCCGCCGCAGTTTGGAAGGGGGCGGTCAGCCCCCCTCCTCCGCCAACCGCTCCAGCCCCTGCCGATTCGTCACCCGGACGCTGTGGTAGCTGGTCTCCACCAGTCCCCCCCGCACCAGGGCCCCCAGCACCCGGCTGATGGTCACCCGGCTCACCCCTACGGCGTTGCCGATCTCCTCGTGGGTGCGCCGCAGGGGCTCCCCTCCCGTGGTCTGGGAGAGAAGATAGCGGGCCACCCGCTTGTCCGCGCTGAGGAAGGACATGTGGTCCACCTGGCTGGACAACAGGCGCACCGTCCTGGCCAGGTACTGGAGCAGGGGAAGGGCCAGCTCCGGGTGGCGCCGGAGGGCCTGGTCCAGGGTGTCCCGGTCGATGGCCACCACGCGGCAGTCGCTCTCCGCGGCGGCGGAGGACACCCGGGGGCACTGGTCGAAGAAGGAGGCCTCCCCCATCAGGTCCCCGCTGTGGTGGTAGGTGAGCACCCGCTCCCCCCCGGCGGGGGAGGAGATGAAGCTGCGTGCGGTGCCCTCCAGCATGTAGTAGAAGTGGGTGGCCTCGGTGCCCTGGAGGTAGATGAGCTCCCCGGCCCGGCAGGTCCGGGGCACCAGCCCCTCCGCCAGAGGGGCCCAGCGCTCACTGCCCTCCATCACAGGTTGCGCAGATAGCCCGCCAGCCGCTCCGCCAGGCCGGGGACGAACTGCCCCGAGCGCACCATCTCCAGAAAGACCTTCCGGTCCAGCCAGCGGTACTCCGCCGCCGTCCCGTTCTGAAGGGAGATGCTGTCCTTCAGGATGCGGGCGGTGGACAAAAAGCCCACGCACAGGGTCTGGGTGTCAGGGGAGAAGGCCCGGTAGATGGGCTCCAGATGCTGCCCGGTGACGGCCAGCTCCTCCTCCAGCACCCGCCGGGCGGCCATGGCGAAGGTCTCGCCCGCCCTCACGGACCCCGCCGCTCCGGTCTGCCACTTTCCCGGGTGCCGGGGCAGGGCAGACCCCCGCAGGGTCACCAGGTGGCTCCCGTCCAGGTGGCGCACCACCACCTCCACCTCCGCCCGGTAGTGGCCCTGGGGAATGGGGTCCCCCTCGGAAACGGTCTGGCCCGAGCGGCGGCCATCCTCCAGATAGGTGTCAAACAGTTCCATGATCCATCATCCTTTCTCTCTGTGGTCCTGGGAGCATTGTAACATGGTTTACATTCTTTTGACAAGTGTTCTGGTATTATAGCTCCAAGATCCCTTGGGAAGAAAAAGGAGGAATCACACCATGGGTATGACCATGACCCAGAAGATCCTGGCCCGGGCCGCCGGGCTGGAGCGGGTAGAGCCCGGCCAGCTCATCGAGGGCAAGCTGGATCTGGTGCTGGGAAACGACATCACCACTCCGGTGGCCATCACCGAGTTCAACAAGGCCGAGCTGTCCACCGTGTTTGACAAGGACAAGATCGCCATCGTTCTGGACCACTCCACCCCCTGCAAGGACATCAAGTCCGCCCAGCTGTGCGCCGTGTGCCGGGACTTCGCCAAACAGTATGACATCACCCACTTCTACGACGTGGGCCAGATGGGGGTGGAGCACGCCCTCCTGCCCGAGAAAGGCCTCACTGCCCCCGGCGAGGTGATCATCGGCGCCGACTCCCACACCTGTACCTACGGGGCCCTGGGTGCCTTCTCCACCGGCGTGGGCTCCACCGACATGGCCGCCGGCATGGCCACGGGCCTGGCCTGGTTCAAGGTGCCCCAGGCCATCAAGGTCACTCTCACGGGTAAGCCCGGGCCCTATGTGTCGGGCAAGGACGTGGTGCTTCACCTGATCGGGGAGATCGGGGTGGACGGCGCCCTCTACCAGTCCCTGGAGTTCTGCGGGGACGGGGTGGCCGCCCTGGAGATGGATGACCGGTTCACCATCTGCAACATGGCCATCGAGGCGGGGGCCAAGAACGGCATCTTCCCCGTGGATGACAAGACCCTGGCCTACCTCAAGGGCCGGGTGGACCGGGAGTTCACCGCTTTCCAGGCGGACGAGGACGCGGTGTACAGCAGGGAAGTGGTCATCGACCTGTCCGCCCTGCGCCCCACCGTGGCCTTCCCCCACCTGCCCTCCAACACCAAGACGGTGGACGAGGCCGCCGGCACCCCCATTCAGCAGGTGGTCATCGGCTCGTGCACCAACGGCCGGCTCAAGGACCTGCAGGAGGCTGCCGCCATCCTCCGGGGCAAAAAGGTGGCCCAGGGGGTGCGCTGCATCGTCATCCCCGCCACCCAGCAGATCTATCTGGACGCCATGGAAGAGGGCCTCATCGCCGACTTCATCAGCGCCGGCTGCGCCGTGTCCACCCCCACCTGCGGCCCCTGCCTGGGGGGACACATGGGGGTGCTCAGTGACAACGAGTGGGCCATCTCCACCACCAACCGCAACTTCGTGGGCCGCATGGGCCCCGTGAGCTCCATGATCATCCTGGCCAGTCCCGCCGTGGCGGCTGCCTCCGCCATTACCGGTGTGGTCACCGACCCGGCGAAGGTCTGAGAAGGGAGGAGGACCTATCTATGAAACTTTACGTTTACGGCGACAACGTGGATACCGACGTGATCATCCCCGCCCGCTACCTCAACGCCCCCGATGCAAAATCCCTGGCCTCCCACTGCATGGAGGACATCGACGCCAACTTTGCCTCCACCGTGGAGGCGGGGGACATTATCGTGGCCGGCTCCAACTTCGGCTGCGGCTCCTCCCGGGAGCATGCCCCTCTGGCCATCAAGTCCTGCGGGGTGAAGTGCGTCATCGCCAAGAGCTTTGCCCGCATCTTCTACCGCAACGCCATCAACATCGGCTTTCCCATCATGGAGTGCCCCGAGGCGGTGGACGGCATCGCCCCCGGCGACAAGGTGAGCGTGGACTTCACCACCGGCGTCATCACCGATGAGACCAGCGGCAAGACCTGGCAGGCCGAGCCCTTCCCGGAGTTCGTCAACGGCATCATTGAAAACGGCGGCCTGCTCAAGGCCCTCAAGGCACGGGGGGTGGCGAAATGAACTTCAAGATCGCGCTGATCCGGGGCGACGGTATCGGCCCCGAGATCGTCAACGAGGCCGTGGGAGTCATCAACAAGGTGGGGGAGAAGTTCGGCCACACCTTTGAGTACGTGGACGTACTGCTGGGGGGCTGCGCCACCGATGCGGTGGGCAAGAGCTACCCCGACGGCACCGCCGAGCTGTGCAGGTCCTGCGACGCCGTGCTGCTTGGTGCCGTGGGCGGCCCCAAGTGGGGGAGCGACAAGCCCGCCGAGCAGCGGCCCGAGACCGCCCTGCTGGCCATCCGCAAGGACCTGGGGCTGTACGCCAACCTGCGCCCCGCCGCTCTGCGCCCCGCTCTGGCGGAGGCCTGCCCCCTGAAGAAGGAGACCGCTGAGGGCGGCATCGACCTGCTCATGGTGCGGGAGCTCACCGGCGGTATCTACTTCGGTAAGCGGGACAAGTACCAGACCGAGGACCGGGGCCTGGAGGCCACCGACCTGATGGCCTACTCCGAGATGGAGATCGAGCGCATCGGCCGCCGTGCCTTCGAGATGGCCCGCCTGCGCCGGAAGAAGGTGTCCAGCGTGGACAAGGCCAACGTGCTGGAGACCAGCCGGCTGTGGCGCTCCGTCATGCACCGCCTGGCAGAGGAGTACTCCGATGTGGCCTATGAGGACGTGCTGGTGGACAACTGCGCCATGCAGCTGGTCCGGGATCCGGGGCAGTTCGACGTGGTAGTCACCGAGAACATGTTCGGCGACATCCTGTCCGACGAGGCGTCCATGATCACCGGTTCCATCGGCCTGCTGCCCTCCGCATCCATGGGGGACAGCGCCCCCGCTCTCTACGAGCCCATCCACGGCTCTGCCCCCGACATCGCCGGCCAGGACAAGGCCAACCCCATCGCCACCATCTTGTCCGTGGCCATGATGTTCCGCTACTCCTTCCGCCTGGCCGCCGAGGCCGACGCCATCGAGGCGGCGGTGGACGCCGTCCTGGCCGAGGGGTGGCGCACGGCAGACATCGCCCGGGAGGGGGAGAGCGCCGTGGGTACCCGCCGCATGGGGGAACTCATCTGCAGCCATATTTGAGGCGGAAGACCGACCCCGTGAAGGGGCGCCCCGCCATATCACAGCCTCTCACAGGGGGCCGCCTCCGCGCCGGCGGGGCGGCCCCCTGTTTCATTTCTCAGCACCTTTATGAATTTTTACATCTCCAATACTTCAAATTGAACGGTCTTTGGCAAAATTATACTTGCTTTTTTGCAAGTCAGCCGCTATAATATGTCGTAAAGTCTCTGACAGATCAAGAATTATCACTCTATTGCTTGGAGGAATCAACGTGAAAGAACTCTCTCACATCGCCAGCGCTGTGCAGGCTTCCACCACCCTGGCCATCGATGCCATGTACAAGCAGATGAAGGCCGACGGCATTGACGTCATCGGCTTCGGGGCCGGTGAGCCCGATTTCAACACCCCTGACCACATCAAGCAGGCCGGTATCCAGGCCATTGAGGACAATTTCACCAAGTACACCCCCGCTTCCGGCATTCTGCCCCTGAAGGAGGCCGTGTGCCGCCGGTTCCAGAAGGACTTCGGCCTGGAGTATAAGCCTTCCCAGGTGGTGGTGGCCAGCGGCGCCAAGCACAACGTATATGTGGCCCTCCAGGTGCTCCTCAACCCCGGGGACGAGGTGATCCTGCCCGCCCCCTACTGGGTGAGCTATTATGAGATGATCAAGATGGCCGGCGGCGTGCCGGTGGTGGTCACCGCTACGGAGGACGCCGGGTTCAAGATCACCCCCAGCCAGCTGGAGGCCGCCATTACCCCCAAGACCAAGTGCATGATCTTCAACAACCCCTCCAACCCCACGGGCATGGTCTACGGGGAGGAGGAGGTCCGGGCCATTGCCCAGGTGTGCGTGGACCACGAGATCTACGTCATTGCCGACGAGATCTACGACTGCCTGCTCTACGATGGACTGAAGTTCACCTCCTTCGCCTCCGTGAGCCCCGAGGCCAAGGAGCTGACCATCATCATCAACGGCGTGTCCAAGACCTACGCCATGACTGGCTGGCGGGTGGGCTACTCCCTGTCCAACGAGAAGCTGGCCAAGGTCATGGGCAACTATCTCAGCCACTCCACCGGCGCCCCCGCCTCCATGTCCCAGAAGGCCGCCCTGGCCTCCATCGACGGGCCTCAGGAGACGGTGGAGACCATGCGCCAGGCCTTTGAGGAGCGGCGCAACTACCTGGTGGAGCGGATGAACACCATCCCCGGAGTCAGCTGCATCAAGCCCGAGGGTGCCTTCTATGTGATGATGAGCATCGAGCAGCTGGTAGGCAAGACCCTCCACGGGATGGAGATCCACGATGCCGACGACTTCGCATCCGCCTTCCTGAAGTACGGCCTGGTGGCCACTGTGCCCTGCACCGGTTTCGGCGCGCCTCTCTTTGTCCGGTGGTCCTACGCCACCTCCATGGACAACATCAAGGAGGGCCTGGACCGGCTGGAGCGCTTCCTGGCGGAGTGATAAGACCCCATGAGCGGGGGAGGGGCACAGCGCCCTTCCCCCGTTTTTTTGGTGCCGATCGGCATGCAATAACCCCCAAGTTGAACTGGGGCGGATAAAAACACCCTCAAGCTGCCTGCGGCCTTGTGCGGCAGCTTGAGGTGTGGTATACTAAATTGTTATTATGCGCATTGAGGCGGCACAGCCGTTACTCCGCCCACAGCTTTGGTGAAAAGAGGTTGACTCATGAAAAATCATTATGAAAGCCCCCTGTCCTCCCGCTACGCCAGCGATGAGATGCAGTACATCTTCTCGCCTGACAAGAAGTTTACCACCTGGCGGCGGCTGTGGATCGCCCTGGCCCGGGCGGAGATGGAGCTGGGCCTGCCGGTAAAACAGTCCCAGATCGACGAGATGGAAGCCCATATTGATGACATTGACTATGCCTTGGCTGCTCAGAAGGAGAAGGAACTGCGCCACGACGTGATGGCCCATATCCACACCTTCGGCACCCTTTGTCCCTCTGCCATGCCCATCATCCACCTGGGAGCCACCAGCTGCTATGTGGGGGACAACACCGATGTGATCCTCATGCGGGAGGCCCTGGTGCTGGTGCGCACCAAGCTGGTGCGGGTGCTGGCCCGGCTGGGGGAGTTTGCCCGGAAGTACAAGGCCCTGCCCACTCTGGGCTTTACTCACTTTCAGCCCGCCCAGCTGGTCACCGTGGGCAAGCGGGCAACCCTGTGGATGAACGAGCTGCTCATGGACCTGGAGGAGGTGGAGTACCGCATCTCTTCCCTGAAGCTGCTGGGCTCCAAGGGCACCACCGGCACCCAGGCCTCCTTCCTGGAGCTTTTTGAGGGGGACCATGGGAAGGTGAAGGCCCTGGAGGAGAAGATCGCCGCCGAGATGGGGTTTGACGCAGCGACTCCTGTGTCCGGTCAGACCTACTCCCGGAAGATGGATTACGGTGTGGTGTCCACCCTCTCCGGCATCGCCCAGAGCGCCAGCAAGTTCGCCACCGACATGCGCCTGCTGTGTCACCTCAAGGAGGTGGAGGAGCCCTTCGAGGCTCACCAGGTGGGCTCCTCTGCCATGCCCTACAAGCGCAATCCCATGCGCTGCGAGCGCATCTGTGCCCTGGGCCGCTATGTGATGGCCGACGTGATGAACCCCGCCATGACCGCCGCCACCCAGTGGTTTGAGCGCACCCTGGATGACTCGGCCAATAAGCGTCTCAGCGTCCCCGAGGCCTTCCTGGCGGTGGATGCCATTCTCAATATCTACGAGAACGTGGCCTCCGGCCTGGTGGTCCACGAGAAGGTGATTGAGCGGCATGTACTGGAGGAGCTGCCCTTTATGGCCAGTGAGAACATTATGATGGACGCGGTGAAGAAGGGAGGCAACCGCCAGGAGCTCCACGAGCGCATCCGGGTCCTCTCCCAGGAGGCGGGCCGCTGCGTGAAGGACCTGGGTCAGCCCAACAACCTCATCGACCTCATCGCCGCAGACCCGGCCTTCGGCCTGACCCGGGAGGAGCTCACCGCCCATCTGGAGCCCAGCCGTTACATCGGCCGCTGCCCCGAGCAGGTGGACGCCTTCCTGGAGGAGGACGTGGCACCGGTTCTGGCCAAATACGCCCAGGCCCTGGAGGGAGAGGGCACTGAACTGACAGTATAATATTCCAACATATTGTTTTTCTCTCATATGGCGGAAATCTGACGATTTGCCCGATTTCAGTTGTGGCCCATTCAGGTATGTGGTATAATGCTCTTCGTTGGAACATGTATGGGGGATGGAGAGAACACTTGTCCGAAAAGACGGTGCCTTCCGTGCTGCCGACGGCTGCTGGACCGGGAAGAGGAGAGAGCCCGGCTCCGTAACACAGTTCCGACCAGAGAGTGTAAAACACTCCAAAAAACAAAGGAGGACATATTGTTATGGCTAGCAACAGCAAGGTTAAGCGCATCGGCGTATTTACCAGCGGCGGCGACGCCCCCGGCATGAACGCGGTGGTCCGTTCCGTGGTCCGCACCGCTGTCCACATGGGTATTGAGTGCATCGGAATCCGTCGGGGCTACCACGGCCTCATCAACGGCGATTTTACTACCCTGGACTTCAACAGCGTCAGCGGCCTGTCCCGCCGGGGCGGCACCATGCTTTACTCCGCCCGCAGCAAGGAGTTTATGCTCCCCGAGGGCCGGGAGAAGGCTCTGGCCACCTGCAAGCTTCTGGGCATTGACGGCTTGGTGGGCATCGGCGGCGACGGCACCTTCCGCGGCCTGCTGGAGCTGTCCAAGCTGGGCGTGGCTGTAGTGGGCGTCCCCGGCACCATTGACAACGACATCCCCTGCTCCTCCTACACCATTGGCTACGACACCGCCTGCAACACCGCCATCGACTCCATCGATAAACTGCGGGACACCATGCAGTCCCACGAGCGGTGCTCCGTGGTGGAGGTTATGGGCCGCCACGCCGGTCACCTGGCCCTCTATGTGGGCGTAGCCTGCGGCGCCACCGCCGTGGTCATCCCCGAGCAGGAGCTGGACTATGAGCACGACCTCATCGAGCCCATCCGCCGGGCCCGCATCGGCGGCCGGACCCATTTCATGGTTATTGTGGCGGAGGGCGTGAAGGGCGGCGCCTACGAGGTGGCCAACCAGATCCGGGAGGCCACTGCTCTGGATACCCGCGTCACCATTCTGGGCCACGTCCAGCGCGGCGGTGCCCCCACCGCCCGGGACCGGGTCACCGCCACCCATATGGGCTATGAGGCTGTCCGCCTCCTGGCCGAGGGCAAGAGCGGCCGGGTGGTTTGCCAGCAGGAGGACCGCTATGTGGACTTCGACATCAATGAGGCCCTGGCCATGAAGAAGAGCCTGGATCTCCAGACCTATACCGTCATGGGCGCCCTCACCGGCATGGAGCAGGTGAAGCTGCGGGACATCTGAGTCCCGGTCAATACCGCCAATCGGATGAAAAATAGAGGGGGTATGCGCTGAGCGCATACCCCCTTTTCATGTTTTCGTGCTTTTCAGGGCAGGTCCTTACCCCTCCTGGGTGGTGAGGACCTTCTTCAGGCGGGCAAAGCGGGGCAGACCGCTCTCCACGGCACGCTGATTCTCCCCCTGGATGAGGGGCAGGGCATAGTCGATGAAGTCCTGGGTCACGCCGTTGCCCTCGGCATTGATCCACTCCACAGGGACCTTCTTCTCAAAGTTGGCCACCTCGGAGAGGTTGAAGAGCTTGGTCTGGCAGGAGTACACACCGTTCTCACGGGTGCAGGCAAAGCCTACCATCTTGTCGGTCTCGCCGGCCACAGCGGCCTCTACAGCGGTCTTACCGGCCAGGAAGGACTCGTCGATGTCGGTCTGAGAGGCCAGATGGGCGCCGCAGCGCTGGAGCAGGGAGAGCTCGATGCCGCGGACCTTGGCGCCGGTCTTCTCCTTGACCAGGTTGGCCAGCAGAGCGGCCAGACCGCCCAACTGGGCGTGACCAAAGCCATCGGTGGCAGAGGTCTTGGCCTCGGAGACGAAGGAGCCGTCGGCGTAGTGGATGCCCTCGGACACGGCCACGATGCAGTTGCCGTTCTTCTTGTAGATGGCGGTGACGTCGGCCAGGAACTTGTCCATGTCGAAGTCCACCTCAGGCAGGTACACCAGGTCGGGGGCGCAGCCCACCACGCCGGCCAGGGCGGCGGCGCCGGCCAGCCAGCCGGCGTGACGGCCCATGATCTCGATGATGGTCACCATGCCGGTGTCATACACCCGGGCGTCCTTGTACACCTCGGCGCAGGAGGTGGCAATATACTTGGCGGCAGAGGCAAAGCCGGGGCAGTGGTCGGTGCCGAAGAGGTCGTTGTCAATGGTCTTGGGCACGCCCATCACGCGGCACTCGTAGCCCATCTTCTGCATGAACTTGGAGATCTTGTTGCAGGTGTCCATGGAGTCGTTGCCGCCGTTGTAGAAGAAGTAGCGCACGTCGTACTTCTTGAAGATCTCCAGAATGCGCTGGTAGTCGGTGTCGTCCACATCGGGGTCGGCGATCTTGTACCGGCAGGAGCCCAGCTCGGAGGAGGGGGTGTTCAGCAGATAGGCCAGCTCCTGGGCGTCCTCCTTGCCCATATCGTAGAGCTTGTCATCCAGCACGCCCTTGATGCCATGGGCCGCGCCGTAAACGGCGGTGATATCGGGGTTGTCCAGAGCGGTGCGGATCACGCCGTACGCGCTGGCGTTGATAACCGAGGTGGGGCCGCCGGACTGGCCGATGATGCAGGCGCCTTGCAGTTTGCTCATAAAAGATCTTCCTCTCCTAAGTTTAAGTGACGAATTTTACCCTTTGCGGTAAAATTCGTAGTTCCCGATTTCATATTGTAGCACACCTTGTGACGATTATCAATCCACACCAGCCGTCAATTTATCAGAAAATGGAGGGGTGGGGAGAAGTGGGGCGCGGCGATTTGCCAGCGGAAGGCAAAGCGGCATTTGCAGCCCTTTTTTGAAAAACATTCCGCAAAAGTGAGGGCATGAGTGCACGGGAAATGGGGGAAAATCTTGTGCAGTGCGCCGTGGACTAGCCTCTTGCAATTCAGACGGTAAACTGTTAAAATCATACTGACAATTTGAAAGGAGATGTTTCCTATGCCTCTGGTTACTACTACCGAAATGTTCAAGAAGGCCTATGACGGCGGCTACGCCATCGGCGCCTTCAACGTCAACAACATGGAGATTGTCCAGGGTATCACCGAGGCCGCCAAGGAGGTCAACGCTCCCCTGATCCTTCAGGTATCCAAGGGCGCCCGCGCCTATGCCAACCACACCTACCTGGTGAAGCTGGTTGAGGCCGCCATCATTGAGACCGGTCTGCCCATCTGCCTGCATCTGGATCACGGCGACAGCTTTGAGACCTGCAAGAGCTGCATTGACGGCGGCTTTACCTCCGTCATGATCGACGCCTCCTCCAAGCCCTTTGCTGAAAACATCGAGATCACCAGGAAGGTGGTCGAGTACGCCCACGACCACGGCGTGGTGGTGGAGGCCGAGCTGGGCGCTCTGGCCGGCGTGGAGGACGAGGTCAGCGTGTCTGCCGAGGACTCCCACTACACCCGCCCTGAGGAGGTGGAGGAGTTCGTCTCCAAGACCGGCTGCGACTCCCTGGCCATCGCCATCGGCACCAGCCACGGCGCTTACAAGTTCACCGCCGCTCAGTGCACCCGCAACGAGAAGGGCGAGCTGGTTCCCCCTCCGCTGCGCTTTGACATCCTGGACGAGGTGGTCCGCCGTCTGCCCGGCTTCCCCATCGTGCTCCATGGCTCCTCTTCCGTGCCCCAGGAGTTCGTGAAGATGGTCAACGAGAACGGCGGCAAGATGCCCGACGCCGTGGGCATCCCCGAGGAGCAGCTGCGCCAGGCCGCCAGGGGCGCTGTGTGCAAGATCAATATCGACTCTGACCTGCGTCTGGCCATGACCGGTACCATCCGCAAGTTCTTTGCCGAGCACCCCGAGAAGTTCGACCCCCGCGAGTACCTCAAGCCCGCCCGGGCCGCCATCAAGGAGCTGGTGAAGCACAAGCTCATCAACGTGCTGGGCTGCGACGGCAAGGCCTGATCTTTCAATCGTATGATCTGCTCAAGAGGAGAGGGGAGACCCTCTCCTCTTTTCTTATCCCGCCGGGCGCACGCCCCTCCCTTTGCGCATAGGATGGGGGGAAAGGGGAGAGGACCCATGGGTCAAAACATTGCGCCCTACGACCGGCGGGCCGCTGTGGCCTACGCTCACAAGTGGGCCTTCGGCCGCAATCCAGCCTTTTACGATTTCTCTGAGATCGGGGGCGACTGCACCAACTTCGCCTCTCAGTGCCTCTATGCCGGCACCGGCATCATGAATTTTACCCCGGAGCTGGGCTGGTTTTACCGCAGCCCCAATGACCGCACCCCCTCCTGGACGGGGGTAACCTTTTTATACGACTTTCTCACCCGGGGAGAGAGCACCCCGGGGCCCTTTGCCGTGGAGAGCCCCATGGGCTTTCTCATGCCGGGGGACCTGATCCAGCTGCGCTTTGCCGACGACGTGTTCGGCCACACCCCGGTGGTGGTGGCAGTAGGCAATCCGCCTGCCCCGAACAATATCCTGGTGGCGGCCCACTCCTATGACGCGGATAACCGGCCCCTGAGCACCTATTCCTACCGGGAGATCCGCTTCCTCCACGTGCTGGGAGCCTGGAAGGGCGACGGGCTCTGACGCAAGCAGGAGGGGCGTCCCCTCCTCCGTCACGGTATAGTAGTCCTCAAACGCCATATAGGAGCCGTCCTCCAGTTGTCCGGTGTGGCGCAGGATTACCCCGCTGTATCCGAAAAGGTGGGAGAAGGTATCCATGGTGTACCCACTCTCCACCGAGGGCAGGGTATAGCAGAAAGGTAAACAGATGTCAACCAAAACCACCGCATAAAAGGGCGGCCCGGCTTTCTGCCGGGCCGCCTCAGTTTGTCAGGAAACAAGAGTCAACGGGAAGTGGATGGGTGGTTTACCACCCCCACGAACAGAACGTCCCCGCTGTAGCCGGTGATGGCGAAGAGGAAGGGGCGGTCCACCACGAAGTCCACCTCGTCCTCGGGAGGGACGGCCGCTCCGGAACCAGGGATCATCGTGTAAGCCGCCGCGGTGCAGCCCTCCTCGTCGATGGCCACACGTGCCCCGTGGCGGACCTGGGAGACCGCTATCCCGTCCATGGACTGGGTGGTGGGGGAGAAGTCGGAGCGGTCCGGGTCAAATACGTCTGTGACGCCCAGCTCCCGCAGCCCGGGGATCAGGTCCATCTGGGAGCCCACGTCGAACTTGGGCACAGAGAGATTGACGGTCAGGGTGGTATTCTGTTCCCAATCCCACCCGGTGTTGAGAAATTCCATGGCCTGGTCGTCCGCCAGCAGCTCCTCCACGCTCACCCCTTCGTCGGGCAGGATGAACCACATGGCGCCGTTGTTCTCCAGGGTCCGGCCCACGGCGGAGAACCGGTCCCCCCAGTAATAGCGGTTGGTGGCGGACTGGTGCATGAAATCGCAGGTCACATCCCCCTCCGCGGCGTGAAAGACTTCCTGGGTGGTGCTGCTGGGAGAGAATTCATCGGCCCACCGGCCCTGATAGTAGATGGTGGTCACCAGTGCCAGAAGGGTTTGGGAGTCCAGCTCCACGGCCCCCACCTGCTCCTCCAGAAAGCCGTGAGTCTGGGCGTTGATCCACTCCCCAATGGCCTCATTGAGGCCGCTGCTGCCCATCTCCCCCTGATAGACGGAGGCGTAGTAGGTGTCCGCCAGCCGCTCCATGGTCTCGGGCACATAGTCCACGTCCTCATCCAGCCACAGGGAGGAGGCCAGTATGCTCAGATTTACCCCGTCGTCGCAGTAGTTGGCGTTCCACACCGCGCTGGCCTGGGTTCGCATGGTGTCCATGTCCCCGCACCCCATCAGCGCCAGGATCTGCTGCCTGCTCTCCCCGTCGGTGAGCTCCGCCAGCATCCCCAGGGCCAGGTACACATTCAGGGGGGAGTACACCCGGTTTTCCCCCTCCGACTGGGAGAGAAACTGGCGGGCCGTGGCGGTGGTGAACTGGTCCAGCCCCGCCTGGTAGTCCTCCGGCTGGTCCAGCCGGGCCTTTCGGCTCTCCGACCACTTCTCCAGGTCTGCCCAGTATTGATCCTCGTTCATCCCGAAAAGGCCGCCCTCTCCCGCGTCGGGGTAGGGCACCATCTCCGGATAGGCCGCCAGGGCAACTGCCTGGACGGCCCCGCTGTCCAGCGCATTTGGGTCTTTTCTGGTCCTCTCCCAAGGGCGCAGCAGCGTCCCCGCCAGGAGCACCAGAGCCAGTCCTGCCGCTGCGATCCCAAATCCCATCCGGTGGAGCCTTCCCCCTTTGTGGGGCGGGGCCTTGCCGGCCTCCTCCACCAGCGCCGGGTCCACGTGCTCCAGCTCGTCCAAAAACTCGTCGCCTCTCATAGGTGGTAGCCCTCCTTTTCCAGGTAGTCCCGCAGCCCCTTCCGCGTGCGGAAGAGGGCGGATTTCACCTTGCTCTCGCCGGCGCCGAAGTGTCCGGCAATGGCGGAAATAGAGTCCAGGTACCAGTACCGGCGGAGGAACATCACCCGCCGCTCGGGCGGCAGCGTTCGCAGGAAGGCGCTGACCGCCTCCCCCAGCTCCTTCCCCTCCACCTGGGCGTGGGTGTCGCTGGGGGAGGGGAGACACTGCTCCAGCTCGGCGGTGAGCTCTGTCAGCCTGACCGCCCGCCTGCGCCGGGCCTTGCAGGCGTTGAGCGCCCCATGCCGCATGATCCGGGCCAGAAAGGCAAAGAGGTATGCCCCGGGGCTGTGGGGCGGGATGCTGTTCCAGGCCCGGAGATAGGTGTCGTTCTCACACTCCTCCACAGCCTGGTGGTCCTCCAGAATGTTCCGGCCGATCTGCCGCAGCCGGGGGCCGTATTTCTCCGCCGTCTCCCGGATGGCGGCCTCGTCCCGCTGCCAGAACAGCGCCACGATCCTCTCGTCCTCCAACGGGGCTCCTCCTTTCCCGCCTGAACAAGGTCCTTCACTTTATAAAGCAGCGGCAGCCCGGGCCGCGTTGCGCCGAACGGAAGAAAATTTTTTATTCCGCCCCCCGCTTTTTCTTCCGGCTCATCCGTCCCAGGGGATTGGCCCGGGCAGCGGTCTGGAGGCTCTCGTTGGTGACGTGGGTGTAGATCTGGGTGGTGTTGAGATTCTCGTGGCCCAGAATTTCCTGGAGGGTGCGCACGTCCACGCCGTTTTCCAGCATCAGCGTGGCCGCCGTGTGGCGCAGCTTGTGGGCGGAATATTGGCTGGCATCCAGCCCAGCCTCCAGCAGGCGCTTTTTGATCATGTAGTGTACCCCGGCGGTGGTAATGCGGGTATGCTTCCGGGAGATGAACAGAGCGTTTTGATCCGCCGCGCCGGAGCACTTGCGCACCTCCAGCCAGTCCTCCAGGGCCTGCTGGCAGGCGGCGTTGAGGAAGACGATGCGCTCCTTGTTGCCCTTGCCCTGTACCCGCAGCTGCTCCCCCCGCACATCGGTGAGGTTGAGCCCCACCAGCTCGGAGATCCGCAGGCCGCAATTGAGAAAGAGCATCAGAATACAGTAGTCCCTCTGGCTGTTCTCCCCGGAGACAGATTCCAGAAGCTGGATACTCTCGTCCAGAGTCAGATAGTGGGGGAGCGCCTTTTTCAGCTTGGGGGAGTCCAGATTCTGCATGGGATTCTCTTTGATCAGGTGGGCCTTGTTGGCCAGGTACTTATAAAAGGAGCGGATGGTGGCGATTTTCCGGGCCCGGGCAGAGGCGGCCAGGCCGTAGGACGGGGTGCGGCTGTTGGCGTTGCGCACGCGGTCCCGGCTCAGGTAGCTCATGTAGGCGTATACGTCGGAGAGGGTCACCGAACGCACCAGGTCCAGATCCACGTCGTCAATGGAGATCTCGTCCAGCGGCGTGGTCCTGGGCACGCGCTTTTTTTCCAGCTTGATGTAGCGGAAGAAATTGCGCAGGTCCAGATAGTACTCGTCCACAGTTTTTCTGGAGTGGTTCTGAATTGTCTCGTGGTAAATAAGAAATTCCCGGATCACGTCGGGAGCGTCATGATAATCAGTCATAGAATTGTCGGGGCACTGGCAGGATAGGAAACAGCTCAGGGCCCGGAACACCCGGGCAGATCAGCTTTTTCCCTCCTCCCAACTCAACAAAATTTTTATTTTGTTGAGTTGGATGTATACCCCCTGGGCCTCCTCCCTGGATCAGCGACTTCACCCGGCACAGCCAGTCCTGCTCATCTATGCGCCGTGAGATATCTTCATAATAGCATTTGCTCCCCAGGCTGGCAAGCAGCTGCCGGTACTTGGCCGACCGCTTGGCCCCGCACGGCCGCAGCTTCCGCACGAACTCTTCCAGACCCACTATGTCCAGATATGTCAGCACGGCGGCTCCGGCCTGGCCCAGAACGTAATCCTCCAATTTGCTCAGGTTGTAATCCACACCCGGCGTGTCCCACAGCCGCACCGCCTGGACGCCGCACAGAAACCGTTCCCAGTATGGCCGCATCGGCCACCGCCACATGTTGCGATCCGTTCCGGGGTCCTCAACAAAACGGATGTAATTGCGCAGCACTCCGCAGAACCGTGTGCCCAGGTCTCCGCCAGCCTGAGCAAACGCCAGTGCACGGTCATCACGCAGCTGCAACTCCACACGGATCCAGTGCCGCCCGGCGTACCCACGCTCGGCGGCTTTGTCGTAGATCCTCAGCTTGCAGTCGCTGGCGGGCGATCCGTAATTGAGACAGATCCCCACCAGGCCGGTGTCAAACTCGTAGGACCATTCGCTGGAGACCCGGCGCCATTTGGTCACCACTTGAAGCTCATCGGTATCGGCACGCAGCTGCCCAATGTCCAGCAGCCCCCCATGGTCATCATAGGCCACATCCAGGCGCGTCAGATGATACGCCTCCTGATCCTCGCACACGTCCTGGAACAGAACATCCCATTGCCCATGACCGAAGGACTCAAAAGTCCTGCACCCCTGGCCTGACATTTCCAGCCAGACGCCCATATCGTCCCGACCATTGAAGTGGATGGAGATTCCCCCGGCATAGAGCCGGTCATGGTATCCGTGCTGCCCCTTCACCGTCTCCCACTCCAGGGACTGGAGCCCCAGCCATTCGATCAGGGATTGCGGGCTGTCCACCTTTGAGGTCACACTGAACCAATCCCAGAGAATACAGTTTTCCAACCTTTTCACCCTCCCGTGTAGGTAGTACCCCCCTGTTAGCCCCGGGGGGTACGGGAAAGCCAGCACTTTCCCAAGGAGATCGTGAGCACCGCCGCACGCCTCCCGGCGTGTGCGGTCGGTGTCTCACGATCATTCACGGACATTCAGGACCGGGATCTTCCGGATCACCCAGAACACCAGACTATACAGGAGATACGCAGCGTTCAACGCCAGGACCAGCCCCAGCAGCAGCGCAATAACGCCCATGGCCGTGCTGCCCACAAAGGCCGCCAGGATGGAGATCCCCTCCTTGACATAGTTGGTCAGCTCCGCCCCGACGGTGGTCACAGAGTCCGGCAGAGACGGCAGCTCAAACACCAGCAGCAGAGACAGCACATTATAGAGCAGCGTCAACAGACCACTAATGATCATTGCTGCCACCTCCCCCCTTCAGATACTCGAAGTACGAAGCGCCGGACACGATGGCTACCACCATGTTTTCCGCCATATTGATAAACCAGGCCACACACAACAGAGACACGATGGTCCCCAGCACCGGACGCAGCACCGCCATGAGATCATTGTCCAGGCTCACCGTGGACTCCGGCACCAGCTCGTGCATCTCCCCTCCCGCGGGGAACGACAGGCCGGGAAACGTGAACTGATATTCGTCGCCCGACTGTATGCCATCCAGGACTGCGCTGCCAAAGTCCGTGATCCAGGTCCCGCACTGCCAGACGAACCCCAGGCGCTCAGAGAGCAGCGTCTCGTAGTCCTCCTGAATGGAAGTGAATTCCTCTTCTGACGGGACGAAGAGGCTGTACAGCAGATCTCCGATGGCGCTTGCGATCTGCCCGGGGAGATTGATAATGGCCGACCAGATATCGGCGATCCAGCCAAAGAGCACGTCAAAGAGACCGCCGAGAAAGTCCTGGTCGACACTGCCGTCATTTGTATCAACATTTAAATTGACTGTCGACAAATCATAATAAGCATTGCATGTAAAAGTAAAATTATTGCAGGATCCTGATGAAGGAACAGTATAGTTCCGATCTGAAAATCCAAGCTGCAACGATACAGTAGGAGCATCTCCGAAGTCTGCCAGGTCCAGAATCTCTGCATTGAATGTGACAATACCATCAGCCAAATCTAATTGCTTAATTTGCTTTCCATTTACTACAAGCCAAACATAATTTGGAGTAAATGAAATAGACGAACTTACACGTGTGCTTCCGTCATAATTGTAATTGCCGCTATATGAGATACGCAAACTAAACGACATAGACCCACTTAACGTCAACGTATCATTCGGAGAAAAGACCCCAAGATCTAAAAATACAGAATAATCTGTAAAAGATCCACTTACCGAAAGAGAGCCACGGGAAGATGAACTATAACTTTTAGATAATAACGAAACAGAAGTAGCACTTGTACTTGCAGAAACACTCTGAACATTAACATTGGCAGAAGCCGAATTACCAGCGTAACTCATATTCATGCTCAATGTTCCCGAAGAACGAAAAACAACCGTCTCATAATCATCAGGAATATATCCAAACGGCTGCACCCAAGCCGGGCCGGAGATCACCGGGCTGGGGTCGGCCTCCTGGACCTCCCCCTCCCCTGCCCCGCTGGGCTGTTCGGTCTCCTGGTCCTCCTGGATCTCCTCCAGCTCGCCCCACGGGTCAATGTCCCAGTCGTCGATCAGACTGGGGCCGTCACTCGACGAACCGGCGGCCAAGGCACTGCCACAACTGGCTGAACAGATAATACAGACCAAAAGAAGCGAGAATAACGCACGCCAGCTGCGCATAATCCTGTGCCCCCCTCTCGTACAGTTCGGGATAGTCCCCTAGATCTGACCAGACAAGATAATTGCCCGCATCAAGACTGAAATTTGAATCTGTGTAAGTCGAAAATGTAGCCTGCGACTGATAGCCCGAATAGGAACGATACTGCACAACCTGGACAGAATCAGCAGTAAATCGAGAACCAGCCAGAGAAAGCGAAGTCGAATACGCGAGACAGTAGAGGTATTGACCCTCCCGCCAATATACATAATGCTGCCCGTAATCAAGCTTACTGACAACACCAGCAAAGATAGCTGTATTACTCGTTCCCACTCCGTACTCAGAGTCGATACCAGCCAGAACAGACACGCCAGGATCGTCTGCAAGAGCATCGCCCCCTTCCTCATCGGCGCTTGCCGGCAGCACGAGCAAGACCGCCGTCAGGATCATAATCCAAACTCTTCGGCGCACAGCTCCTCCCCTTCCATTCCTTTTTGTACCGCTTCATCTTGGCGTATGTGTCATAGCTGCTATACAGCTCCGGCGTGTGGATCCACCAGTAGTGCCCCTTGGTCTCCGCCTTGAGCTTCCCGTTCTCCTCCACCGCCGTAGTGCCGTCTATCTCCACATTGTGCTGGATCAGACCGAAGTAGTTCTTACAGAGGATCACCCGCCGGATCTGCTCCCGCAGCGGCTTAGCCAGGCGCATAAAAACCTGGGACGTGCCCACAATATGCTTGCGCTGCTTTCGCTGCTGGGCGAACTCGGTCATCTCCTCAATGCTGATGGACTTACTCTCCAGGGAGTTGAACTCCAGATGAAGCTCGTCGATCAGATACAGGACACCGGCGTACCCGTTGGAGATGTCCATCAGGGTGTTCAGTCCGTCATACTCCACAACCCGGAGACCAGGATCCAGCCCGTCGATATGGACATTTGTCACAAAGATACAGTCGGGATAGCGCTCCAGGATCTTGCGGCAATACTGTACCGCCGAAAGAGTCTTGCCGCTTCCCTGTGGACCGCAGAACACCAGCAGCCCCTCCGGATCAAAATACTCAGGGTGTTCCCGGCGAAACCGCCGTTTATACGCCAGGGCACGGCCACCGGCCACGGGAGAAAACTTCCCGGACAAAAACTCATTTTTCATCAGAACGCCTTGAAGGTCAGCCGTCCTCCAAAGGCCGCGCGGAGGAACGTTGTCACCACGAACTCACAGATATAGAACGTGATCGTAAACGGAAGTGCAATCTGGATCACTTCCACATACAGAGCCACGATTTCAGAAATTGTCATAGTACCAACCTTTCAAAAAAATAGCGGGGCGGGTCACCCCGCCCCGCTTGGGAGTTCAGACGGAAATCCGGCCTTTACGGAACGCAGCCATAAGCATGCGAACAGCCTTCCGCCCCGCCCACCACAGGAACACCAGGCCGATGCTGATACCGGCCGCATAAGCCAGGACTTCCACCACAGTCTCCACGCTGATCTGATCGGTGATCGCGCTGATCAGATCCGCAAAAGCAGAGGACGTGATCGCAGATGAAGTGGGACCAGTCGCCCAAATACCTCCCTTCTTCAATTTTTTGGGTGCAGGGGCTGGACTTGAACCAGCGGCTCCGGATGACGAAACCGGTATGTTGACCAACTACACTACCCCGCCCCGCCGGATCTATCAACATACGGCCTCTGATACAGGGCCCGGGGGATCTTTACTCCCTTTTCCCTGCACAGATCTTGCAGCCGCAGATTGATCAGCGTCTCACAACGAAATTGGAACTCAAGCCGCCGCAGCTCCTCTTGCAGCCGCTCACATTCCTGTCGGCTGGCCTCCAGCTGGGACCGGAGCGTCAGCACCTCATCCGATGGTGTGAGCCGGACGTGGATCTCAATGGGATCACGCCTCACAGACGGCCACCGAATCCACCTTGCCGTAGCGGTTGTAGTAGACCTCGCAGCAGTCGCCGCACATAGGTACATTGTTACAGGCTCTGAGCTTATCATCACTCAGGGAGAACTTACCCGTCATGACGCCCTCGCCCACGTTGCTGGCGATACCATCCATGGCGGTATAATAAAATGTTACCCCGCTGCGCAGCTGCCCGGTGCTGTCCTCCACCAGCGAATACCGCCGCTTCCCTACGATTGTTACCTTGTCCATTGGTACACCTCCCTTCTTTTGATAACTTAACAGTTATCTATGAGCCAATGATAACATATCAGCTATTAACATGTCAATAGAAAAGGAGGGAAGCACCATGATAAATCGAATGATTGCAGTACGACACGACCACGACGAAACACAGCGAGATTTGGCTCAAAGTATCGGGTGGCACCAAGTTCAGATTGCAAGATATGAAACGGGAAAAGTTACCCCGCCAATCAACTATTTGATTGCCTTCTGTGAGCATTACAACGTGAGCGCAGACTATATCCTGGGGCTTCCCCGGGGCCTTGAATGGCCCAGATAGGAGGAGCGCATGGGACTTTGGCGGCAACTGATCGGGGAGGAGCCCGATATCTTCGAGAAGATCTTCCATGTCCTCAAACATGGAAGCGACACCGGCGAAATTGGAGAGTGGCTGACGGAATATGCCCTGAAATCCCTGGGCGGAGAATACCTGATTTTCCGAAACCTCTATCTTCCCTACCGTGGACGGACCAGCGAACTGGATATCCTGTTCCTTCATGAGCGAGGCATTTACATCCTGGAGAGCAAGAACTACAGCGGCTGGATCTTCGGACGCCAGACGGACAAGTATTGGACACAGTGCCTGAACAAAAAGGAGCGGAACAGATTTTACAACCCGATCCTTCAGAACCAGACCCACATAAAAGCGCTTTCTCAGTACCTCAGCCTTCCCGGCGACTCCATCAAATCCATCATTGTGTTCAGTGAACGCTGCGAGCTGAAATCTGTTCCGCCGTCCAGTGAAACGGTATTGATCTGCCAGCGTCAAGAACTGCTCAAATTACTGAAAGCGGATCTCACCCAGAGGCCGGTCCTCTATGACCATGACACCCTCCAGCGCTTCCGAGCCCAGCTGGAACCATGCGGCAATAAGAGCCAGGAGGAGAAGGCAGCGCATATACAAAACCTGCAGAACGCCCACGGGGCGGGACGAAGAGAATAAGGTATCGCCTGCGGCGATGTGACACAAAAACTCCAGACTGTCAAGGTCGGGTAGTATTTCCTTCCGTGAGACGGAAATCTCCACCCTTCCCCCTTGACAGCCTGGAGTATTTGCGTCTCCAGGGGGCAACAAAGCTCGCGAGCGAGCTTTGCTATCACCAATCTTTTATTTTGGGAGCAGGAGGAGGTGAAAAACTAAGTGAGATACTGTGATTTAGGGTTCATTCTACAAGATTGTGAAATCGCTAGGGAAGAAGGTCCTTCCTGGTGCTGTTTATCTTGCCCCTATTTTATAGGCGAAGAAGAATAATAAAAAGGACCGTTCCGGAGGTGGCTAGCCCGGGACGGTCCTTTTGGTTTCTCACAAAGCCTGAGAATCGTTTTTATTTTGTTGAGTTGGATGTATACCCCCTGGGCCTCCTCCCTGGATCAGCGACTTCACCCGGCACAGCCAGTCCTGCTCATCCATGCGCCGTGAGATATCTTCATAATAGCATTTGCTCCCCAGGCTGGCAAGCAGCTGCCGGTACTTGGCCGACCGCTTTGCCCCGCACGGCCGCAGCTTCCGCACGAACTCTTCCAGACCCACAATGTCCAGGTACGTCAGCACGGCGGCCCCGGCCTGGCCCAGGCAGAAACCGTTCCCAGTACCCATACATAGAATGCTGTGATCCGTCCTGCAGAATTGCCGCCGTACAAAACGGAAAAGCCCGGCAGATCCCGCCGGGCTTTTCACGAACTGTTTTCTCTTGTGGGCGCTCTGTTCACTCCAAAAGCAGCCGTGCTGTGGCACTATACTGGTCTACCTCTACGGTGACGCCCAACAGCTGCTCCAGATCTTCCAGCGTGAAGGCCCGGCCAGAGACGGTGCCGTTGTTCCGCCCATCCGGCTCGTCCAGGATGAGGGTCTGGCCGTTTCGGGTCACCAGCAGATTCTGGAAGTTGTGCTCCTGGTCCAGCAGCAATGTGGCCGTCCAGGTGTCCTCCCTGATGGTCCACTCCGAGCCGTCCTCCGTACACTGGTAGGAGCCTCCCAGAGCCTCCACCAGTGCAGCAAAGGCGCCTCGGTCGGAGTAATTGTAGGGGAATTCTTCGTAGTCCTGGCAGGGGTCCAGGCTGCTGATCCAGTATTTCCGGCTATTCAGGTCAAACCTGAAACCGTATTGATGCTCCGGCTCCGGGGCAAGCCCCTCCACCCTCAGATAGCCAGCTGGGTACTGGTAGAGGAACTGGTCGGGGAGATCGTAATAAGGCATGCGGCCGGTCTTGACCTCATCGGCCAGATTCCACTGGAGCCGCCAGGCCAGGTCCTCCCCATCCAGCCGCTGCTCCTCCCCACCCCGGGTGAGGGACACCGCCATAAGGCGGTAGCGATAATTGCTCTGCCAGGACTCCCCTTCCGAATCCGGGTCCTCCATCCCCGGGGTAGGTTTGAGATAGAGGTACACCCACGCATCGTTAGAGGTGTAGGTGGTGTCACGAAAGTCTCCCTCCATGTCCACCGCCCGGTCCAGCTCTGCCACCAGCTGGGCAGCCTGGGGGAGCTGCAGGTAATCCTCCACCCCCAGGTCGATGCCGGAATTGGCCTGTGAGAAGTCCCATACAAATGGACTTCCTTCCAGGACTGCCCGGATCTCCGCCTCCTTGAACGCAATCCGCCGCTGGGCGTAGTCATCTGTGATGCCCTTGGAGTAAAAAGCAGTGGTGGTGGCGTCGATGCCGATATGGTAGGAATAGGTGCTCACCGAGAAGGACATGCCATCACTGTTTTCAAACTGGTAGACATAGACCAGGTTCTTCTCCTCGGTGTCGTCCTCATAGGAACTGCGCTGGGTGAGGCGGTAGTCCGGGCCGTACACCGAGCGGATGTAGGAGACGATCTCCTCCTCGCTGTAGTAGACCGGCTCCGTAGAGCAGCCAGCCAATGGGAGACAGGCCAGCAGGACTAAAATCAGCAGCAAAAATCGGGCTGCACTCCGTCTTCGCATAAAAGATCACCGCCTTGTTAATATCAGATCTCTGTCTGGTCATGATTATAGCACAGACCCCTGCCCATGAACAGCCTGTGACGGTTTGTCATTCTTCCCCGCTTGTCTCTGCAATGCAAGGGGCTTTCTAGTTTTCTATGCTCTGTCTGCTGCATTCCCCACTTCTTAATATAATATTAAAAATTATATTTCGTCATTTTTAACATTGATATTTTTGGAGGCAACTGGTATACTAGGACCATCAACAGTCCACACTGTACCCTAAGGAGTGGTGATCGATATGGATGAAATTATGCGCGAGCAGGAGCTTTCCCTGCCCCAGTGCTGCTGGACCCGGGCAAAAAAGACCCGGTTGTCCGCTGCCCCTCAGGAGAAGGGGCGTGACCCATATGACGGCCTGCGCCCCTGGTCGGCTATTACCCACGGCGTGGGGATTTTGCTGGGTGTGATCGGCACCGCCCTGCTGGTGGTGGGCACCCTGCTGCAGGGGGGCGACGTGTGGAAGCTGGTCTCCTTCTCTATCTACGGGTTCGGCATGATGGCCCTTTACACTGCCAGCACCCTGTACCACTGCCTCAACGGCTCGGTGGCCCGGCGGGTGGGCCTGCGGAAGCTGGACCACTCCTCCATTTATATCCTCATTGCCGGCACCTACACCCCCATCTGCCTCATCGCCCTGCGGGGCCCCTGGGGCTGGTCCCTCTTCGGCGTCATCTGGGCCCTGGCTATTATGGGTATTTTCCTCTCCATCGCCTGGATCAACGCCCCCCGGTGGGTCACCTCCGGTATCTATCTCTTCATGGGCTGGCTGTCGGTGATCGCCCTGTACCCCATGTGGCTTACGCTGGGCATGCGGGGCCTCTTCTGGCTGGTGCTGGGCGGAATCTTGTACACCGTGGGCGGCGTGCTCTATGCCCTGAAGTGGCCTGGCCGAGACAATCCCCGCTTCGGCTGCCACGAGATCTTCCATGTTTTTATCCTGCTGGGCTCCATCGCCCATTTCATGATGATGTGGAACGTGGTGCTTCCTCTGTAAAAACAACAGTTTACCCATGGGGGCTGCCGCCACAGACGGCAGCCCCCTTTTGACAGCGGGAAAACCGCCCGGATGCGTTCCCTCCCCGTTGGGAGCGTGGATTGAAATTGCAACGTCAACACCGACGGCAGCGCCAACAGCAACGTCGCTCCACCTCTAGGAGCGTGGGTTGAAATCATGTCTTGGTCACAATCAGGATGGCAGCGGCAGCGGCCTAAGAAAATTCTAAGGAGTTCTATAGCTTTTCTCCGGTATGGCAAAAGGAAAAAGAAACACTCTCACCGCCTTGTTTTGATACCATCAAAGGGTCAAAACAAGGCGATCTTTTTTGGGGAGGCAGAGACTTTATGAAACGGATTCTGGTTATGTTCGGCGGCTGCTCCACGGAGTACGGCGTGTCCCTCCAGTCGGCCCACGCGGTGCTTTCCCATCTGGACGGCGCCCGCTATCAGCCTGTCATGGTGGGCATTACCCGGCAGGGGGCCTGGCGGTACTACACCGGCCCCCTGGAGCGCATCCTCACCGACCTCTGGCAGGACAGGGACTGCGTCCCCTGCACCCTCTCGCTGGACCGGGGATCCAGGCAGCTCGTGCTGCTGGACGGTTCCGGTGGGCAGATCCCCTTCGACGTAGCCCTGCCGGTGCTCCACGGGAAAAACGGGGAGGACGGCACCCTCCAGGGCCTGCTGGAGCTGGCGGGCATTCCGGTGGCAGGCTGCGGCACCCTGTGTAGCGCCCTGTGTATGGACAAGGACCGGGCCCACAAGCTGGCCGCCCTGGCGGGGGTGGCGGTGCCCCGCAGCGCCCTCTTTCGCCGGGGCGCCCGCCAGGAGGAGCTTCTGGCCGCCGCCCGCTCCCTGGGCTTCCCGCTGTTCGTCAAGCCGGTGCGGGCGGGCTCCTCCTTCGGCATTACCCGGGTGACGGAGGAGGCCGCCCTCCCCGCCGCGGCAAAGGATGCCTTTGCCCACGACCGGGAGATCCTGCTGGAGGAGGCAGTGCCGGGTTTTGAGGTGGGGTGCGCCGTGCTGGGCACGGAGGTTCTCACAGTGGGGGCTGTGGACGAGATTCAGCTCTCCCAGGGGTTTTTCGACTTTACGGAAAAATATACCCTCAGGACCTCCGCCATCCACTGCCCCGCCCGCATCTCCCCCGCCCTGGCCCGGGAGGTGCAGGACACTGCCAGGGTCCTCTACCGGGCTTTGGACTGCAAGGGCTTTGCCCGGGTGGACCTATTCCTCACGCCGGAGGGCAAGCTGGTCTTCAATGAGGTCAATACCATTCCAGGATTCACTGCCCACAGCCGCTACCCCAACATGATGAAGGCCGCCGGGCTGGATTTCACCGCCCTGCTCACCCGCATCATCGAGACGGAGGGAGAGGAATGAGCTCCGTCCAAGCCGGCCGGACCGTGACAGGCCCCCTGGTGCTGGTGAACGCCGACCACCCCCTCTCCCCTGCCCCGCCCCCGGATCTCCTCCCGCCGGACCCTTTGCGTCCGGAGGTACTGATGGAGCGGCGGGCCTCCCATCTCCTGCGGGCCTGCCTCCAGTCCATAGGGGGATTGGGGGCCATCCTCCCTGTGTCCGGCTGGAGGAGCCGGGAGGAGCAGCAGGCCATCTGGGACGACACCATGGCCCGTGAGGGGGCGGAATTTACCCACAGCTATGTGGCCCGCCCGGGATGCAGCGAGCACCAGACCGGGCTGGCGGTAGACCTGGCCCAGGCCGCCCCCCACATCGACTTCATCCGCCCTCACTTCCCCCACACCGGGGTGTGCGGGACCTTCCGGCGGCGGGCGGCAGATTACGGCTTCATCGAGCGCTACCCCGCCGGCAAGGAGGCCGTCACCGGCATCGCCCACGAGCCCTGGCACTTCCGCTATGTGGGGGTGCCCCACGCCGGGATCATGGCCAGCCGGGGACTTGTTTTGGAGGAATACCTGGCACTGCTGCGGGAGGAGCACGTCGAGCGTCCCCTCACCTACCGCTCCGACTTCCGCACCTTCCAGATCCGCTACTGCCCGGCGGGGGAACTGGGGCCCGTACCTTTTGAGGGGGAGGGCTACCGGCAGATATCCGGGGACAACTGCGGCGGCCTGGTGGTCACCATCTGGAGGTGAGGCCATGGGACTGCGGGAATACTGCACCGACTGGTCCAAGGGGGACCAGCTGCGGGGCTTCTGGGCCCTTTACCGCCTGCGGAGCGCCGCCAGGCACAAGCTGACCCGGGACATCTGGACCTTTCTCCTCAACCGCTCCGCCCGTCGGCACGGGGGCTATGTGGGCCCCGGGGCGGTGATCTTGGGGCGGCCCGTGCTGCCCCACGGCCTCCACGGGGTCTATATCTCCCGGTATGCCACCGTAGGGGCGGGATGCCGCATCTATCAGAATGTGACCATTGGGGAAATCCACGGACAGGCCCCCACCATCGGCTCCGGCTGCCTCATCGGGGCGGGGGCGGTGCTGGTGGGGGACATCCATATTGGGGACGGCGCAAAGATCGGCGCGGGGGCCGTGGTCCGGGAGGACATCCCGGCGGGCTGCACCGTGGTACCCCAGCCGCCCCTGGTGCTGAAACGGGGGGAGAAGCATGGATGAGAGAACCGCCCGGGCCTGGCGGGAGATTGACCTGGAGGCCGTGGCCCACAACGCCAACACGCTCCAGTCCGCCCTGGCCCCCGGCTGCGGCCTGATGGCGGTGGTAAAGGCGGACGCCTATGGCCACGGCGCCCTCCCCATTGCCCGGCGGCTGGAGCGGGAGGGTGTGGCGGCCTTTGCCGTAGCCTGCCTGGAGGAGGGGGCCGCCCTGCGCCGGGGCGGCATCGGGGGCGAGATCCTGGTGCTGGGCTGCACCTCTCCCCAGATGGCCCCCTCCCTGGCCCGGTGGGACCTGACCCAGACAGTGGCGGACGAGGCCCATGGCCTGGCCCTCTCTTCCCAGGGGGTACCCCTCCGGGTCCATCTGGCCCTGGACACGGGGATGCGCCGCCTGGGTGTCCCCGCCGGGGACCGGGAGGCCATCGCCCGGCTGTGCGCCCTGCCCAATCTGGACATACGGGGGGTATTCTCCCACCTGTGCGTCTCGGACAGCCCGCTGCCGGAGGACCGCCGCTATACCCTGGATCAGCTCTCCCTCTTTTACGACACCCTCCGGTGGATGAAGACCCGGAGTCTCCCCGTGGGAGAGACCCATATCCAGGCCAGCTACGGCATCCTGAATCTGCCGCCCCAGCCCTGCCGCTGGGCCCGGGCCGGCATTGCCCTGTATGGGGTGGGCAGCGCCCCTCCCCGGCCCAGCCGCCTGCCCCTCCGGCCGGTGCTCTCCCTCCGGGCCCGCCTGGCCACGGTGCGCTCCCTGGCCGCCGGGGAAGGGGCGGGCTACGGCCTGGCCTTCCGGCCGGACACCCCCCGCCGCCTGGGGGTAGTTACCATCGGGTACGCCGACGGCCTGCCCCGGGACCTCCCCCAGCGGGGCGGCCAGGTGCTTCTGAGGGGCAGGCGCTGCCCCATGGTGGGGCGCATGTGTATGGATCAGCTGCTGGTGGACGTCACCGGCGTCCCGGCGTCCACCCCCGGGGATGTGGTCACCCTCCTGGGCCGGGACGGCGGAGCGGAGATCACCGCTGAGGAGATAGCGGCCATCTGCGGCACCATCACCAACGAGCTCCTCTCCCGCCTGGGGAGCCGGCTGCCACTGGTGACGCGAAACGGTTGAGTCCTCCTTTCAGCTGATAGTAACTGCTGATAGGGATTCTTGTTCCCAACAACGATTTGCTCCGCTATATCTTGATCCTGCTTCTTTTTTCTCTACTGCCTGTATGGAATTCTTTCTGATTTTGTGATATTTTGTATAATATGAGAAGGACTCTGCCGAAAGCCCCGGAAATGGTGGCCGTTTTATGGGTGAATATGCGAAGCAAAAGCTCCAGACCGCTGGCTTCCGGCGCTTGCGCTCTGACAAAAAAGCAGACGCCCGGCACATCGTGGTGTGGGACGGAGGAGAAAGATGGGATTTTTACAAGCGTATAAACGCCTTGACAATCTATGCCGGGACATGAACGGGAAAGGCGTCACTGGTTATATTGAGGACATGCAAAGCCTTTCTCATGGGGCGCACTATGTACCTGGATGGACACGAGACTATGCACAGCTGAAGCGCTATCGGCATGTTCGAAATCAAATCGTCCATGAGAATTATGCGGATGAGGACAATATGTGTTCTGACAGTGATGTCGAGTGGATTGAAGAGTTTCATCAGCGTATTCTGGTACAGGAAGATCCGCTGGCGTGCTATTATAAAGTGAAAAAAACTGATCCTGCAAGAAACAAGCAGGTTGCTCAAAAAGCGCCGGGCCAGGGCTGGATATCCGAAAAACGCCCAAGCCGGTGGGGTGAAGAAGAACGGCATAAACAGCTCGGGTATACAATGCTGATTTTGTGTGCTCTTGTTGTGCTGTTCCTGATCATGGGAGTATTGATATCTCTGTTCTGATCAATGCCATATCTCAGCTATATTAAAAAATCCCTTGAAGCCTTTGGACTTCAAGGGATTTTTGGCGCAGCGGGTGGGATTCGAACCCACGTGGGATTGCTCCCAAACTGATTTCGAGTCAGCCCCGTTATGACCACTTCGATACCGCTGCAAAAAAAGATGAGGGCACCGGGCACTGGGCAGGCGCCATTCGTAACTATGATATGATACTCCATTCCCCCGGTTTTGTCAATATTGCAACTGGAGAGCCTTTTCGATATAATGATATATCAATCTATGGGAACGCCCGGAAAGGACCGGCCTATGCAGCCCACCATCCTCTTCTCCTCCTCCCCCGACGGCGGGGAGAATTATGCCCGCGCCATCGCCGCCGCCGGCGGCCGTCCCGTGGGGGGATACTGCCCGCCCCTGGACGAGAGTTGCCGGGGACTGGTGCTGTGCGGCGGCGGGGACGTGCACCCCAGCCGCTTCGGACAGCCCGATCAGGGCTCTTTTGATATCGACCTGGCCCGGGATCGGGCGGAGTTTGCCCTGGTGCGCCATTTCCTGGAGCAGGGAAAGCCCATCCTGGGTATCTGCCGGGGGCATCAGGTACTGAATATCGCCCTGGGGGGCACGCTGTGCCAGGACCTTGGCCCCGACCTTCGGGCCGTTCACACCCGGGGAGAGGACCCGGTGGACCGGCTCCACCCCGTTTCATGCGCCCCGGGCAGCTTTTTCGCCCGGCTGTTCGGGACGGAGCATTTCGTGGTGAACAGCTCCCACCACCAGGCGGTGGACCGGCCGGGTGACGGACTGGAGCTGTGCCTCTTCTCCCCTGACGGCGTGGCCGAAGGGATGGTCCACACCTCCCTGCCTGTCTTTTCCGTGCAGTTCCATCCCGAACGGATGCCCTCCCCCCAGTGCCCGGCGGGCGCGGCGGCGGGGGCGCCGGTACTGGAATACTTTTTGTCCCTGTGTCAGGAGGGGTCCCATGGCCGGTGAACTGCGGGAGATCAACCTGGAGCTGGGCAAGCCCACAGTGGAGCGGGCCATCAAGCGCCTGACCTTTGAGCTCCACCACACCCGCTCCATGGGGTATGCGGCGCTGAAGATCATCCACGGCTACGGCTCCTCCGGCGCCGGGGGGCGCATCCGGGTGGAGGCCCGGGCCTACCTCAAGCGGCTGGAGGCCCGGCGGGAGATCAGGAGCTTTCTGCCCGGGGAGACCTTCTCCATCTTTGACGAGGCCACCCGAAACGCCTTTGCCCGGTGCGATGCCCTGCGCCGGGACCGGGACCTGGAGCGGCACAACAACGGCGTGACCTTTGTGATCCTATAATAGATCCATCAACAGCAAAGGAGTAGAGTATGGACGACTTGAAGCAGCGCCTGCTGAAAGAGGCGGAAGTGGCCGAGGGGGATATGATCCGGGTGGACATGTTCCTCAACCACCAGCTGGATATCGACCTTCTGGAGCGCATTGGAAAGGAGCTGGCCCGCCGGTTCAAGGGGACCAAGGTGGACAAAGTGCTCACCGCGGAGAGCTCCGGCATCCCCATCGCCATCTTTGTGGCCAAGGCCCTGAAGGTGCCGGTGGTGTATGCCAAGAAGTTTCAGAGTGGTTTCCAGGACCCGGACGTCTATTCCGCCGAGACCCACTCCTTCTCTATGGAAAAGACCTACACCCTGCGGGTGGCCAGGCGCTACCTCCACCCGGAGGAGCGGGTGCTGCTGGTGGACGACATCCTCTCCAACGGTCAGGCTATGCTGGCCCTGCTGGAACTGGCGGCCACCGCCGGAGCCCAGGCTGTTGGTGTGGGCGTGGCCATCGAGAAAAACAGCCGGGACGGTGGCCGGGTGCTGCGCCGCATGGGCTTCCAGGTGGAGTCCATTGTAGCCATAGATCGGGTGGAAGATGGACATATTATTCTGGCCGAGGACTGACCCGGCCCAATTCAAAATGTGAGGTGTATCAGATCACAATGGACCACAGCAAGCAGATGGACTACTTTAACCAGCACAACCACTTTATGCGGCACAACAACATGGAATTGGTAAGCCTTACCGACCAGGAGGCCCGCACCCGCCTCACGGTGACGGAGGAGAGCTACAACTCTGTCGACGTCGTCCATGGCGGCGCCTTCTTCACCCTGGCCGACTGCGCCGCCGGCGCCCTGGTGCGGGCGGACGGGCGCCGTTATGTGACACAGGGGGGTACTCTCTCCCTGCTGCGCAGCGTCACCTCCGGTACAGTGGAGGCGGTGGCCACCTACCTCCATCGGGGGCGCTCCACCTGCGTGGTGTCTGTTTCTCTGTACAATGATGCCGGAAAGCTGGTGGCCTCCGGCACATACAGCATGTTCTGCTTCCAGGACTGATCCATCCTGAGAAACGGGATCTGGGCGTGATTCAGAGAGCGCGTTTCACATCCTGCTGACCAAAAAGCGAGGGCACCCCGGACCGGGGTGCCCTCGTTGTATTCTTCAAGTTTTCATGGGAAGGCTCATGCCTGCTCCCAGTTGTGGTACACCGCCTGGACGTCGTCGTTGTCCTCCATGAGGTCAATGAGCTTCTCCATGTTCTTGATGTCCCCCTCGGCGGTGAGGGTAACATAGTTCTGGGGCACCATCTCCACCTTGGCGGAGAGGAAGGCGTACCCCTTCTCCTCCAGGGCCTCCAGCACGGCGCCGAAGTCGGCGGGGTCGGTGTAGATGGTGAAGCACTCCTCCTCCGCCTCCATGTCGCCGGCGCCGGCCTCCAGCGCGTCCATCATCACGGTCTCCTCGTCCAGGTCCTCCCGCTCGATGATAATGACGCCCTTCTGGTCGAAGGACCAGGACACACAGCCGGTGGCGCCCAGGTTTCCGCCGTACTTATCGAAGATGTGGCGCACCTCGGGGGCGGTACGGTTGCGGTTGTCCGTGAGGGCCTCCACGATGACGGCCACGCCGCCGGGGCCGTACCCCTCGTAGGTGACGCTCTCATAGCTGTCGGTGTTGCCCGCGCCCAGGGCCTTCTCAATGGTGCGCTTGATGTTGTCGTTGGGCATATTGGCGGCCTTGGCCTTGGCAATGACAGTGGCCAGGCGGGAGTTGTTGGCGGGGTCGCCGCTGCCGCCGGTCTTGACGGCCACGATGATCTCTTTGGCGATCTTAGTGAAGATGGCCGAGCGCTTGGCGTCAGCCGCGCCCTTGGTCTTTTGGATATTGTGCCACTTGGAATGTCCAGACATAGTTTGATCGGTCCCTTCTTGGAAAGTTCGGCGGTAAGATCAGGCCGCGCCGGCGGCCGGCGGAGAAAACGGAGACAGATCTCCGCGCGTTGTCGAAATATTATACCATAGCCACAGGGCCGTGACAACCCCTCACAGGCAGGCGTATACCTCCCGGTGGACCTGGGAGAGGCGCACCTCCACCTGGGGGAAGGCCTGGGAGAACCACCGCTGCAGCACAGGGCACACCACGTTCTCCGTGGGGAAATGGCCCGCGTCCATCAGGTTGAGCCCCTGGGCCCGGGCGGAGAGGAAGTGGTCATATTTCAGGTCGGCGGTGACCAGGGTGTCGCACCCGTCTGCCAGGGCGTCCCCCATGAGCTCGGCGCAGGCGCCGCCCCCCACCGCCACCCGGTGGACAGGCCGGCCCGCATCCACAAAGCGCACGCAGGCAGACCCCAGGGCGGCCTTTACCCGGGCGGCAAATTCCGCCGGGCTGACGGGGCCGTCGGGTACGGTGCCCTCCCGGCCCAGGCCGTAGTCCCGCCCCTGCTCATCCTTCCCCATCCAGCGCAGATGGGCGATGTCCGCCAGCCCCAGGGCCTGGGCCAGGGCGTCGTTCACGCCATCCGCCACCAGGTCCAGGTTGGTGTGGGCGCAGATGGCCGCCACGCCGTGCTCCGCCAGGGTGAGGATGCGCCTGCCGGTGACGTCCTCCCCGGTGACGGTCTTGGCCCCGCCCCAGATCATGGGGTGGTGGGAGACGATGAGCTGGGCGCCCACCTCGATTGCCTCCTGAATGACCTCATCGGTGATATCCAGGGCGATGAGCACCCGCTCCACCGGGTGCTCCCGACGGCCCACCAGCAGCCCGGCGTTGTCAAAGTCCATCTGCAGCTGGAAGGGGGCCTTCCACTGCAGAAAGTCGTACAGCTCTCCTACTGTTGCCATGTATCCCACTCCTTTTTCATCTGTGTGAGGGCCTCGATCACCTGGGCAAGCTCCCGGGCGGTGTCATCCCGCCGGGCCTTTTGGGCCCCCTCCAGCGCCCGCCGGGCCACCCCGGTCAGCCACGCCAGGTACTCCCCCCGCAGGGGGTCCCGGCTCTGGCGGCCGGCCCACAGCTCCCCCAGGGTGGGGGACGCACTCTCCTCCCCCCCGGTCACCTCCAGCACGGCGTACAGCCGGCCGTTGTCCCGGGCCACCGTCTCCCTGAGGATGCGGTACCCGCTGCGCCACAGCCAGCTTCGCAGCTCCGGCTGGGAGCTCATGGGCTGGAGCAGCAGCCTGTACCCCCCCTCCTTTGTCCAGGGGGCGGCCTCCAGAATGTGGAGGATAGTCTCCCCTCCCATGCCCGCCATGGCGATCACGTCCGCCTCCCCGGGGGCGATGCCCTCCAGCCCGGGGCACAGGCGGAAGGAGATCTTGTCCGCCACGCCGTGGCGGACGGCATTGTGTCTCGCCTTCTCCAGGGGGGCGGGCCGCAGGTCCGAGGCCACCGCCCCGGCGATGCGCCCCGTTTTCAGCAGATAGACGGGCAGAAACCCGTGGTCGGTGCCCACGTCCGCCAGCCGGGACCCGGGGGGTACCATGGCGGCGATGGCGGCCAGACGGCCGGAGAGCTCCATGCGCGTTCCTCCTCTCAAGAGCAAAGCAGCAAAAGAAAAGAGCGGACCTTGCCGCTCTTTTCTCAGCTGTGCCGGAATTACTCCCCGGTGACGGCGCTCAGACGGGCCAGCAGCTCGTCCACATCCACCCCGTGGACCATGCAGGCCTGCTCCACAGTCTCCCCGCGGGAAGAGGGGCAGCCCAGGCAGTGCATGCCGATGGAGAAGAAGATGGGCGCGGTCTCGGGCGCGATATCGAGAATGTCACCGATGATGGTATCCTTGGTAATCTTGGCCATGACAAAAAACCTCCTGTTGCCATTGATAGAACAGTGCTATTATATCGGCTTTATCCCCACATTGCAAGAGGAAAGTTTCCTATTCGGCCCAAAGAAAAGCGCCGCAGAGCCCAAATGGCTCTGCGGCGCAGGGTTTGATTGGCTGAAGCTCAGTTCTCGCCGCGCATACGGGCGAAGCACTCGCTGCAGTAGACGGGACGATCGGACTTGGGCTCGAAGGGCACCTTGGCCTCGCCGCCGCAGGCGGCGCAGGTAGCGGTGAAGTACTCCCGGGGACCGCGGGCAGCAGCCTTGCGGGCGTCACGGCAGGCCTTGCAGCGCTGGGGCTCGTTCTGGAAGCCGCGCTCGGCGTAGAACTCCTGCTCACCGGCGGTGAACACGAACGTCTTGTCTTCGTACATGGTTAAACCCTCTCTTTGATACGCCCAGATCCGGAACAGTGCCACAGTGCTGGGTCATGATATTTGCGTCAGCACAAGCTGAAAACGCCAAAGTAAGTTACAGTGCCGTCTTGCGGCGGATGCGCTGGACTGCGTTATCCACCGACTTGACGGGGCGGCCCGTCTCCAGAGAGATTTCCTGGTAGGAAAACCCCCTGAGATAGAGCTCCAGCACCTGTGTCTCAAAACCGGAGAGTCGGCTGCGGAGCTTACTCAGCCGCTCCTGCCACTCCTCCCGGCTGATCAGAGCCTCCTCCGGCCCGTCCTGCCTCAGACAGGTGGTTTCCAAAGCGGACTGTCCCGGACTGGAGAGGTGGGGCGTCTCCAATGAGATTCCCAAATTCAGCGGAAGGTGCTTATCCCTGCCTGCTGCCCGCACTGCCGTGAGTACGCTGCTGCGGATACAGAGCTCGGCAAACGACCGGAACGGGACACCGCGGCCGGAATCATACTCCCGGATGGCCTTGAGCAGGCCCACCATTCCCTCCTGAAGCAGGTCCTCGCTGTCCCCCCCGGCCAGGAAGAAGGGCCGCGCACAGGCACGCACCAGGCGGTTGTACCGGCGGACTAAGGTCTCTTCTCCGCAGCGGTCCCCCGCGGCGGCAAGGGTACACAGCAATTCATCGGGTCGTTCATCGGTTTGCATAGGAACTGACTCCATTTGTTCTTTAAGGATTATACACATTGACCATCGGGAATGTCAAGAGTTTGGGGCAATATTTTTCACTGATTCACCGGTTCTGATTGTTTTCGATCCAATCCGCCAGCCGTCTGGCCACGGCCTGGGCAGTCTCCTGGGTCTTGGCCTCCACCATCACCCGCATGAGGGCCTCGGTGCCCGAGGGGCGCACCAGGATACGGCCCTCATCCCCCAGGGTCTCCTCCTCAGCCCTGACCGCCTCCCACAGCTCGGGCGCAGCCATAATGGCCTTTTTCACGTCATTGTCCGCCACGGGAATGTTGATGAGCACCTGGGGATACCGGGGACAGGCGCTGAACACCTGGCTGGCGCTCTCCCCCCGCTCCTTCATCAGGGCCAGGATCTGCAGGGCGGTGAGCTGCCCGTCGCCGGTGGTGGCGTGCTCCAGGAAGATCATATGCCCCGACTGCTCGCCGCCGATGGCGTACCCCTTCTCCAGCATCCGCTCCAGCACGTTGCGGTCTCCCACGTCGGTACACTCGGCATGGATGCCGTGCTCCTTGCAGTAGACGTGGAAGCCCAGGTTGGACATGACGGTGGCCACCACCGTGTCCCCGGGCAGCTGGCCCTTGGCGCGCATCTCCAGGCCGCAGGCGGCCATGATCTGGTCCCCGTCGATGAGGTTGCCCAGCTCATCCACCGCCAGGCAGCGGTCGGCGTCCCCGTCGAAGGCGATGCCGATATCGTACCGCCCCGCCTTCACCATGGCGGCCAGGGCGTCGATATGGGTGGAGCCGCAGTGGTCGTTGATGTTCACCCCGTCGGGGTCGGCGTTGATCACGTCGCAGCGGAGCTTGGAGAAGCGGTCGAAGAGCCGGGCGGCGGTGGCGGAGGCGGCGCCGTTGGCGCAGTCCACCAGGATGCGCAGCCCGCCCAGAGTGGAGTCAATGGTGGACTCCAGGTGGTCGATATAGTCCTCGGAAGCCTTGGGAGCCACGTAGCTCACCTTGCCGATGTCCCCGTGGGTCTTCATGGGCACGTTGTTGTGTCCGAAGAGGACGATGTCCTCGATCTTCTCCTCCAGCTCGTCGGAGAGCTTGAAGCCCTGGCCGTTGAAGATCTTGATGCCGTTGTGCTCAAAGGGGTTGTGGCTGGCGGAGATGACGATGCCCGCGTCCGCCCCCTCGTCCACCGTCACCCAGGCCACGCCGGGGGTGGGCAGGGTGCCCAGATCCAGCACGTCCGCCCCGGCGGTGCACAGCCCGGCGATCAGGGACCCCTTGAGCAGGTCGCCGGAGATCCGGGTGTCCTTGCCGATGGTCACCAGGGGCTTCTCCCCCGGCTTTTTGTTCTTGGCCAGGACGATGGCGGCAGCCAGGCCCACCTTGTAGGCCAGGTCCGCATCCAGCCCGGCGTTGACCACGCCGCGAATGCCATCGGTTCCAAACAGTTTACCCATAGTTACACCTCGTTATGATTTGATTTTATCCCACGCAACCTGAAATTATGTTTTAAATCTGCGGATATGGAGCGAAGCAGATCAGAAGCTCAGCTGATCCAGCCCCACCCCGCCGGGAACAGCCAGGCCCAGGTGCTGGTAGGCCCTGGGGGTGACACACCTTCCCCGGGGCGTCCGGGTGAGGAAGCCCATCTGCATGAGATAGGGCTCATATACGTCCTCCAGGGTGACGGCCTCCTCGTTGATGGTGGCCGCCAGGGTCTCCAGCCCCACAGGGCCGCCGCCGTAGTGCTCAATGATGGAGGAAAGCATCCGCCGGTCAATGGCGTCCAGCCCCAGGTGATCCACCTCCAGAGCAGTGAGGGCCTGGTCGGCCACGGAGCGGGTGATGACGCCCCCCGCCTTCACCTGGGCAAAGTCCCGCACCCGGCGGAGCATCCGGTTTGCGATGCGGGGGGTGCCCCGGCTGCGGCGGGCAATCTCCATGGCCCCCTCGGCCTCGATGGGCACCTCCAGAATGCCCGCCGACCGGGTGACGATGCGGGAGAGCTCCTCCGGTGTGTACAACTCCAGCCGCAGCGTCACCCCAAACCGGTCCCGCAGAGGGGCGGACAGCTGGCCCGCCCGGGTGGTGGCGCCGATGAGGGTAAACCGGGGCAAGTCCAGCCGGATGGAGTTGGCCGAAGGCCCCTTGCCAATGATGATGTCGATGGCGAAGTCCTCCATGGCGGGGTACAATATCTCCTCCACCGACCGGTTGAGCCGGTGGATCTCATCCACGAAGAGGATGTCGTTCTCCCCCAGGTTGGTGAGAAGGGCCGCCAGGTCCCCCGGCTTCTCAATGGCCGGGCCGGAGGTGATGCGAATGTTCACCCCCATCTCATTGGCGATGATGTTGGACAGGGTGGTCTTGCCCAGGCCCGGAGGGCCGTGGAGGAGCACATGGTCCAGGGGCTCCCCCCGCATTTTGGCCGCCTGGATGAACACCTCCAGATTGCCCTTGGCCTTCTCCTGGCCGATATATTCCCGCAGGGTCCTGGGCCGCAGGGAGCCCTCGTTCTCGTCCTCCCGGGTGAGGGAGGTGGTCACCAGGGGCTCCTGGGTGTCAAAGCCGTCCTCAGAAAACGCGATGCTCAAAGTCTCACTTCCTTATCCCTTCATCATCTTCTTCAGGGCCTGCTTGATGATGTCCTCCAGGCTGAGGGCATCCAGGTCCACCCCCTTGAGCGCCAGGTTGATCTCCCCCTGGGAGTAGCCCAGCACCGCCAGGGCGGCGGCGGCCTCGGACGCCTTGTTCTCCGGAATGACGGTGATGCCCGTGCCGCCGTAGGTCTCCCCGCCCATGGCGGCGGCCTGGCCCTTGGCCAGCTTATCCTTCAGCTCCAGGATCACCCGCTGGGCAATCTTCTTGCCGATGCCGGGGGCACAGGTGAGGGCCTTCTCGTCCCCGGTGATGATGCTCAGCGCCAGGTTGGCCGGGGTGGAGGCGGACAGGATGGACAGCGCCGCCTTGGGGCCCACGCCGGAGACGGAGATGAGCTGTTCAAAGAGATTGAGCTCCTCCTGGGTGGCGAAGCCGTAGAGCTCCATGGCGTCCTCCCGGACGTTGAGATGGGTGAAGAGCTTCCCCCTCTCCCCTTTTTTCAGCTGGGAGAGGGTGGTGTTGGTGGTGCGGCAGGCGTAGCCTACGCCGCCGCAGTCTATGACGGCCAGATAGGGCTCCATATGGGCCACAGTGCCGCTGAGATAATAAAACATAGCTGGTGACTCCTACTCTTTTCGGGGGTTGTACCGTCCGCTGCCCGGCCGGGCGGCGTCGGGGCTCTGGAGGCGGGAGGTGAAGGACCGGGCATGGCACAGGGCGATGGCCACCGCGTCGGCGGCGTCGTCCGGCTTGGGCACAGCCTTCAGGTTCAAAAGCCGCCGGGTCATGTCCATGACCTGCCGCTTCTCCGCCTTGCCATACCCCACCACCGCCTGCTTCACCTGGCTGGGGGAGTACTCGTAGATGGGCACTCCCCGGCGCTCCGCCGCCAGGAGGAGGACCCCCCGGGCCTGGGCCACGCCGATGCCGGTGGTGATGTTGTTGCTAAAGAAAAGCTCCTCGATGGCCATGGCATCCGGCCGGAACTGGGTGAGAAGCTGGTCCATGTCGTCGGCGATCTGCATCAGCCTGGTTGGCAGGGGCACCCCCGCCGGGGTGGTGATGGCCCCGCACTGCACCAGCCGGGCCCTCCCCCCCGCTGTCTCCACCAGGCCGAAGCCCACGATGGCGAAGCCCGGGTCTATTCCCAAAATGATCATGACAACCTCCTGGTGTACATACGGAGTTATTTTATCACGGGAGAGAGGGGCGCGCAACAAAGAATTCTTCCCCCGTCACCCCGGTGTGGCGGACAAGACGAGACGCCGCGGCAGGTCCTGCCGCGGCGTCTCTTTGTGAGGCAAAGGCCCTACGCCCGGGGGTGGGCCTTGTTGTATACATCCTTGAGCTTCTGATTGATGACCTGGGCATAGATCTGGGTGGAGGAGATGTCGGCGTGGCCCAGCATCTCCTGGATGGACTTGAGGTCCGCGCCGTTTTCCAACAGATGGGCGGCGAAGGAGTGGCGCAGGGTGTGGGGGGTGATGTCCTTCTCGATGCCCGCCTTCTCCTGGTAGTGCTTGACGATTTTCCAGAAACCCTGGCGGCTCATGCGCTCCCCGTTCATGTTGACGAAGAGGGCCTCCTCCTCCGGGGCCATGATGAGCTGGGGCCGCACCCGGCGCATATATACCTCCAGCGCCCGCACCGCCGCAGGATAAATGGGCACCATACGCTTCTTCTCCCGGCTGCTGCAGCGCAGAAAGCCAGCCGCCAGATTCACATCGGACAGGTCCAGTCCGATGAGCTCACTGACCCGGATGCCGGTGGCGTAAAGCACTTCCAGCATGGCCTTGTCCCGGCAGCCCTTCATGTCCGCCGTGTCGGGCTGGTCCAGAAAGAACTCCACCTCCCGCCCTGTGAGGATCTGGGGCAGGCGGCGCTGGGTCCGGGCAGGACGAAAACCCCGGGCCGGGTTGTGGTCCGTCATCCCCTGCTCCATGAGGAACTGGTAAAAGGACTTCAGGGAGGCCGCAGAGCGCACGATGGTGGCCTCCGACTTGCCGCAGGAGCCCAGATGCGTCGAATAGCGCACAACATCCTCCTGCTCTGCCTCCTCCGGCACAATCCCCTCCCGGTCCAGCCAGGAGAGAAACTGCCGGATATCCCGCAGATAGGAGGACACAGTATTGTCCGACGCCTGACGATCCTCCCTCAGCCACTGTTCATACCGTTTTTCGTACTCCATTCCCGCCGCCTCACTCTACGTTGAAATCATGCCACGATCTCCGCCGCCCTCTCCAGCAGCGGGACCATGCAGGTATATTCCAATATCGCGGCCATGAGGAGCACCGCGGTACAAAGGGCATACACAGCGCCGGCCCGGGCCCGCGGGTCCGGCCAGGCGTTCCGCTCCGGGGACAGGAGGCCCGCCCTCCGGGCGGCCCGTTCCCAGCCCATGCCGCCCAGCACAAAGAGCACCGGTACTCCAACCAAGGCGCCGGGGCCCAGGGTCACCAGGGCCGCCGCCGCGCCGGGGGCACCCAGGGCCCGGACAAAAAGCCCGGCGGCACAGTACAAAAAGAAGCCCCGCAGGGCGAAGAGCAGGGGCAGTCCCCCCGCCCCCACCCCACTCAACCCCAGCAGAAAGGCCGCCAAAGGCCAGCGCAGACTGCGGGCAAGCACGCTGATGGGATGGGGCAGCACAACCTCGCCCTGTGCCGCCGTGGAAAAATATTGCCGGAGATACTCTCCCAGGCTGTCCGGCTCCGCCTGCCAGGCCAGGGCCAGTCCCAGAACGCCCCCCGCAGCAAAGCACCCGCCCAGCAGCCACAGACCGGCCGCCCTTCCGCTCATGGGGGGGCGGGCCAGTGTTCGTCCTCGTCTCAATGGGCCTCACCTCGCCACACGTTATGTGACAGAGGGGCACGTTATGCTGGAAAGAGCCCAGAGCGAGCGTTCAGCTTTTCTTCACTATAATGCAGATACTTTCATAAATCAAGTGAAAACCGGAATTTTTTTCATTTTCTCCTGTTATGTGCATATTTTATGTGAACTATATTATGTAAATTTACGGATCTCGTGCAGAGGCGCGCAAAAATGCAATGTGGCTAAAACGTGTAAATTTTACGAAAAATGCTTTAATAGGGCGCGAAATCGGATGCATATTGTGTGGATAAATTATGATTACTATTTGTAATACTATCTGTTTGACCCTGGTGATTGCGTTTTGTATTCAGTATATTGCTTCCCTCGTCCCAACCCATGACAAAAACAGCGGAGGGCCGCCGAGGCCCTCCGCTGTGAAACGGGAATCGAACAAATATTCTGTTTTGCTGTCTTACTCCCCCGCCCCGGCGGCCAGAGCCTTCAGGGCGATGGCGCACTCCAGGCGCTTGCGCTCCAGCTCACAGCCCACCTTGTGGGGGTGCTCGATGTCCCCATTGACCAGCAGGTTGGAGGCGGAGCAGCCGCCGGAGCAGTAGAACCGGGCCCAGCAGTGGGCGCACTCCTCCCGGGTGTAGATGTTCAGAGCGGCAAACCGGCTGGAGAGGCTGGTGTCGAAGGTGCCGTCGTACACGCTGCCCAGTTTGTACGCCTCGTTGCCCACGAACTGGTGGCAGGGATAGATGTCCCCGTCGGGGGTGATGGCCACATACTCGCACCCGGCGCCGCAGCCCCGCAGCCGCTTGATGACGCAGGGCCCCTGCTCCAGGTCCACATTGAAGTGGAAGAAGTTGGTCTCGGGGTGGTCCTTCAGATACTCCGCCAGGCGCTCGTACTCCGCCTTCAGCTCGGGCAGGTCGGCCTCCTGAAGGGCGTAGGGGTCGCTCTCCTTCCCCACCACCGGCTCCACGGATACGTGCCGCCCGATGGCCGCCAGGGTCTTCACATCCTCGGCAAAGTCCTTGTGGAACCGGGTGAAGGTGCCCCGGAGGTAGTAGTCCTTGGTGCCCCGGCCGGCGATGAGCTTTTTGAACTTGGGTACGATCACGTCGTAGGAGCCCTTGCCGCTCACCGTGGGCCGCAGATCGTCGTTGACCTCCCGCCGGCCGTCCAGGGAGAGCACCGCATTGGACATCTCCCGGTTGATGTACTCAATGTTCTCATCGCTGAGGAGCACGCCGTTGGTGGTGATGGTAAAGCGGAAACACTTGTCATGCTCTTTCTCAAGGGAGCGGGCGTACTCCACCGTGGCCTTCACCGTGTCCATAGCCATAAGGGGCTCCCCGCCGAAGAAGTCCACCTCGATGTTGCGCCGCTTCCCCGACTTGGCCACCACGAAGTCGATGGCCTTTTTGGCGGTCTCGATGTCCATGGTCATCCGCTTGCCGGTGCCGAAATCCCCGGTGGAGGCAAAGCAGTACTTGCAGCGCAGATTGCAGTCGTGGGAGACGTGGAGACACAGGGCCTTCACCAGGGCCTGCTGCTGCATGGAAGCGGCCTTCTCCCGGTCGATGTAGTCGTCCTGCTCAAAGAGCAGCCCCGCCTCCTTCAGGCCCCGCAGCTCCTCCCAGGCCTCCGCCAGGGCGGCGCCGTCGTGCTGGGGCAGCGCCCGGGCCAGGTCGGCAGGCAGCTCCCCCGCCAGGCTCTCTCCGTTCTCCTCCCGCTCCGCCAGGGCGGTCAGCAGGTCGTAGGTCAGCTGATCCAGCACGTGGACGGCGCCGCTGTTCACGTCCACCGCTACGCGGACCCCCAGGCTGGTAAAGGTATGTACCATTGGTATTCCTCCTGACACAGGAAAAGGGTGGGGGCTGGCCCCACCCTTTTGCCCGTATGTGTTTTCTTACTTATTCTCGCACTTCTGGTTGGCCACAGTGCAAGAGGTCTTACAAGCGGACTGGCAAGAGGTCTGGCACTCGCCGCAGCCGCCGTGGGCAGCGCTCTTCTTCAGAGTGGCGCCGTTGATCGTCTTGATATGAGTCATGGAATTTCCCTCCTATTCCTGGTCTTTGGGACATTATAGCACAGCGGAAATCAAATTTCAATCTTTTCCGTGGGGATGCCCTCACTTCACCAGGGAGCGCACCACACCGGCCGCCGCCGCACCCCCCAGACAGGCCCCCGCCCGGGCCAGGGTGCCCAGGCTCAGCGCCGGGCCCCACCCCAGGCACCACCCCGCCAGGGCCAGCAGGGCCGCCATGGCCAGGCCGCCCCCCAGGCTCCGCAGGAGGACCCGGGGGCCCGGTTTCCACGCGGCGCACACCCCGGCGGCCACCCCGCCCAGGACGGCGCAAATCAGCACAATGGTCTCCTCACCCCCGCCCTGGAGCCAGCCGGCCCACAGGGCCAGAGCGGCGGGGACCAGCGCCAGCGCCCCTGTCAGGGCCCCCGCCCCGCCGCCAGCGGCGCACCAGAGCAGGGCGGCCCCCAGCGAGAGGGCCGGTCTCTCCCCCCGTCTTGCCATAAAAAAGCACCCCTTCCCCATACAGCAGCTTGTGCCACTGTATGCGTCCGGGGTGCCGGTTATGCGGGGATCAATCCTTCTTGTCGCTCTCGTCCTGGTCCTTCTCTTTGGACTTCTTCTCGGTCTTGGGGGTGTCGGCATACTCGCTGGTCTGGGTGCCCTTGCTGGAGATAGCCCACTTGGTGAACTCGATGCGCACCCGGTCAGCGCCGGTCTCGATGACGATGGTCTCCTCCTTCACCGCGCAGATGGTGCCCACTACGCCGCCGATGGTGGTGATCTCGTCGCCGGCCTTCAGAGAGGACCGCATGTCCGCCACCGCTTTCTTCTTCTTGTTCTCGGGGCGGATCATGAAGAAGTAAAACACCGCGATCAGCAGCACGATGGGCAGGCCGTAACTAATCAGATAATCCAAATTATGTCCCTCCATTTTGGTGATGGTATCCATTATAGGGGCTGTCCCCCGGTTTGACAAGTATTATTTTTTATCCCGGTCAGAGTTTTTCCTCCAGCTTCCGGCTGTAGGTGTCCCGGAACTCCTGGAAGCGGCCCTGGTCCAGGGCCTCCCGGATGCGGCGGGTGAGCTCGTTATAGAAATAGAGGTTGTGCATCACCGCCAGGCGCATGGCCAGCATCTCCCCCGCCACGAAGAGGTGGCGCAGATAGGCCCGGGAGAAGGAGCGGCACACGGGGCAGCCGCACGCCGGGTCGATGGGCCGCTCATCCAGCTTGTACTTCTCATTTTTGATGTTGAGCGACCCGCTCCAGGTGAAGAGCTTGGCGTGGCGGGCGTTGCGGGCGGGCATGACGCAGTCGAAGAAGTCGATGCCCCGGGCCACACCCTCAATGATGTTGGACGGTGTGCCCACCCCCATGAGGTACCGGGGTTTGTCCGCCGGCATGTGGGGCTCCACCGCCTCGATGATGCGGTACATGACCTCCGTGGGCTCCCCCACCGCCAGGCCGCCGATGGCGTAGCCGTCGCAGTCAATCTTGGCCGTCTCCTGCATGTGCCACACCCGCAGGTCCTCGTAGGTGGCCCCCTGGTTGATGCCGAAGAGCATCTGGCCCGGGTTGACGCAGTCAGGCAGGGCATTGAGCCGGTCGTGCTCCGCCTTGCACCGGGCCAGCCAGCGCAGGGTGCGCTCGCAGGAGGCCTTGGCATAGTCATAGGGGGCGGGGTTCTCCACGCACTCATCAAAGGCCATGGCAATGTCGCTGCCCAGGTTGGACTGGACGGCCATAGATTCCTCCGGCCCCATGAAGATCCGCCGCCCGTCGATGTGAGAGGCGAAGGTGACCCCCTCCTCGGAGATCTTCCGCAGGCCGGACAGGGAGAACACCTGGAAGCCCCCGGAGTCGGTGAGAATGGGGCCGCTCCAGTCCATGAATTTGTGCAGCCCACCCATGGTCTTCACCACCTGGTCCCCCGGGCGGAGGTGGAGATGGTAGGTGTTGGACAGCTCCACCTGGCACCCCAGGTCCACAAGGTCGTGGGCGGACACCGCCCCCTTGATGGCCCCCTGGGTGCCCACGTTCATGAATACCGGGGTCTGAACCGTGCCGTGGGGGCAGGTAAAAACGCCTCTGCGGGCCGTGCCCTCGGTTTTGATCAGTCGAAACATATCGCAGCTCCTCTTGGGATAAAATTTCAGGAGATGAACATGGCGTCGCCGAAGGAGAAAAAGCGGTACCGCTCCTTCACCGCCTCCTCATAGGCCGCCAGCACGTGCTCCCGGCCCGCCAGGGCGGACACCAGCATAATGAGGGTGGACTCGGGCAGGTGGAAATTGGTCACCAGGGCGTCCATCACCTTAAAGCGGTAGCCGGGATAGATGAAGATATTGGTCCAGCCGGAGCGGGGAGACATGGTGCCGTCCTCGGCGGCAAAGGACTCCACCGTCCGGCAGGAGGTGGTGCCCACGCAGATTACCCGCCCCCCGCCCTGCCGGGTGGCGTTGATGATATCCGCCGTCTCCTGGGAGATCATGCAGAACTCAGAGTGCATCTCGTGGTCCAGGATGTTCTCCTCCTTCACCGGGCGGAAGGTGCCAAGGCCCACGTGGAGAGTGACATAGCACACCTTCACCCCCATCTCCCGGATGTGCTCCAGGAGCTCCGGGGTGAAGTGGAGCCCGGCGGTGGGGGCGGCAGCGGAGCCCACCACCTTGGAATATACCGTCTGGTAACGCTCCTGGTCCCGGAGCTCCTCCTTGATGTAGGGGGGCAGGGGCATCTTTCCCAGCCGCTCCAGCACCTCCAGGAAGATCCCCCGGTAGTGAAAGCGCACCAGGCGCTTGCCGTCCGCCAGCTCCTGCTCCACCGTGGCGGTAAGCTCCCCGTCGCCGAAGATCACCTGGGCCCCGGCGCGCAGCTTGCGCCCCGGCCGCACCAGGCACTCCCACAGCCCCTCCCCCTTGTCGGTGAGGAGCAGCACCTCACAGGCCCCGCCGGTGGGCCGGTGGCCGATGAGCCGGGCAGGCAGCACCCTGGAGTCGTTGAGCACCAGGCAGTCCCCCGGCCGGAGGAACTCCGGCAGCTCGTAGAAATGGTGGTGGCCCACCTGGCCGGTGACCTTGTCCAGGGTAAGCAGCCGGGAGGCATCCCGCCGGGACAGAGGGGTCTGAGCGATGAGCTCCTGGGGCAGGTCAAAATTAAAATCCGAAGTTTTTATCATGTCGTAACAGTGACTCCCGTAAAATAGAATTTGAGGATCTGGTCGTAAGTATAGCCCCGGTTGGCCATGGCGTAGGCCCCCCACTGGCTCATGCCCACGGAGTGGCCCCATCCGCTGCCGGTAAAGGTAAAGGTAAAGGTAAAGGTGGTGCTCGCCTGGGCGCTCTGGCCCGTCTGGCTCACCCCGTCCCCGGTGATGACGTAGGCGTCTCCGGTGATGGCGGTCACATTGCCGCTGCCGTCAATGGCGTAGGCCCCGTCGGTGCCCTGGATGGTGGAGCTGCCGCCGTTGACATAGAGGGTGTCGTCCCCCTGGCCGCCGGAACCGGTGATGTCGTAGCGCAGGGAACGCAGGCCGAAGATGGTGCGGGCGGGCTCCTTGGAGATGGACCACTCCTTCCCCTTGTCATCCACGAAGGTGACGGTATACACGTTTCCTGTTTCGGTGCGCTTGGTCACCTGGGCGCTGACGATGGTGGAGCAGTTGCGGCCGCTGGCCTGCAGCTTGGCAGTGAGCTCCTGGGCGGTAAAGGTGACGGTCCAGTTGTAGTTGGAGATCTTGTCCGCCACGTCGGCCTCATAGGGGTCTATCACGCCCTTGAGGTAGGGATAGGCCGTCACCCACACGTTTTCCGAGGACTCGGTGCCCCCGCCGTCGCTGGAGAAGAAGAAGGTGGTGGCATAGGACCCGTTGTACTGCACGGTGACGCCGGCGGTGCCGTCCACGGCGGAGTCGGTGCGGGTGGTGGCGCTGGCGGTGCCCTTATACACCTGGCAGTCGGTCACGGAGCACAGGTCAAAGCCGTAGGACTTGTGCTTGTTCAGGTTGCACAGGGCATAGGTCCGGGCGCACACCGCCTGGGCCTTCAGGGCCTCCAGAGGCCAGGAGCTGCTCATCTCGTAGGGGATGACCCCCTTGACATAGTCCCCCAGGGGGAGGATATTCACCACCGTCAGGCTGCCTCCCCCCACCCGCTGGAAGCGGAAGGAGCCGTAGTAGGTGGCGGAGCCGTATTTGGTGACCGTTTTGCCCCCAGTGGAGATGGGCTCCACCCCCAGGCCGGTGCCGCTGCCCTGGTCGTCTATCTGGAAGAGGATGCGGGTGGTGCCCGCGGCGGTGACCGAGATGCCGTACTGGCTGGTCTCCCCCACGGTGGCCCCGGCCACGGCGTCCGCCGCCGTCTGGGCGGCGGCCCGGGAGGTGTAGGATCCGCTGCGGACGTACCAGGTGCCGCCCACCCAGGCGGGGAATCCGTCGCTCACCGCCAGGGCCGCAGCGGCGGCCGCAGCGCCGTCGGCATAACTGCCGGGAAGCTGGACGTGATAACACCCCACGGCGCCCTTTCCGGCGTCGGTGGTGCTGTAGCTGCCCGAGGAGGTGAGATAGAGATTGTGGGTTTTGAGGGCGGAGATGGCGGTCTCCCCCGTCTCCATCAGAGAGACGAAGGCGTTGGAGCTGTCGAAGTACCCCAGGCGGAAGCCGCTGCCGGTGCTGTTGGTGAGGGTGCCGGACACCACTGTAGCGCTGCCGTAGCTCAGACCGATGCGCACCAGGGTCTGGTCAATGGCGGTACCACTGGCCGCCTGGGCCGCACTCCCCAGGCACACAGCCAGCGCCAGGGTCAGCATCACAACTTGCACGAATCTCTTCTTCATGGGTCGCTCCTTTTCTCCAAAACTTTAGCATGCTAAAATTGACACAGACACAAAAAGTGTGGTAACATAATTTATCTGTATGGGTACCGCCCTAATCCGGTACCAGGACAGACAATTTATTATAGTACATTATCCGGCCCTTTTTCAACCACTGAATTTCACCCGCAGCGGTGGATGGGCCGGACAGGAGGGATCCGTGTCATGGAAAAGTACAAAGTTGGAGTCATCGGCGGAACGGGTATGGTGGGGCAGCGCTTCATCTCCCTGATGGAAAATCACCCCTGGTTCCAGCTCACCGCCATTGCCGCCAGCCCCCGCTCCGCGGGCAAGCGCTATGAGGAGGCCGTGGCCGGCCGCTGGGCAATGGACACCCCCATCCCCGCCCAGGCCAAGGACATGGTGGTCCTCAACGCCGAGGCCGACGTGGAGAAGATCGCCGGGATGGTGGACTTTGTCTTCTCCGCCGTGGACATGAAAAAGGATGAGATCCGCGCCCTGGAGGAGCAGTATGCCAAGGCCGAGTGCCCCGTGGTGTCCAACAACTCCGCCCACCGCTGGACGCCCGACGTGCCCATGGTGGTGCCCGAGATCAACCCCGAGCACATCCAGGTCATCCACGACCAGCGCAAGCGCCTGGGCACCAGCCGGGGCTTCATCGCCGTCAAATCCAACTGCTCCATCCAGAGCTATGTGCCCGCCCTCTCCCCCCTGCGCAAGTTCGGCATCGAGAAGATCCTGGTGTGCACCTACCAGGCCATCTCCGGCGCCGGCAAGACCTTCGAGACCTGGCCCGAGATGGTGGACAATCTCATCCCCTACATCGGCGGCGAGGAGGAGAAGAGCGAGCAGGAGCCCCTGAAGGTGTGGGGCAAGGTGGAAAACGGCGTCATCGTCAGCGCTGACTCCCCCTCCATTACCGCCCAGTGCCTGCGGGTGCCCGTGTCCAACGGCCACACCGCCGCGGTCTTTGTCACCTTCCAGAACAAGCCCACCATGGAAGAGATGAAGGAGATCTGGGCCTCCTTCCGGGGACGGCCCCAGGAGCTGGAGCTCCCCACCGCCCCCAAGCAGTTCCTCTACTACTTCGAGGAGAACGACCGGCCCCAGGCCAAGCTGGACCGCAATCTGGAGGGGGGCATGGCCGTGTCCGTGGGCCGGCTGCGGCCCGACACCCAGTACGACTACAAGTTTGTCTCCCTCTCCCACAACACGCTGCGGGGCGCCGCCGGCGGCGCCGTGCTCCTGGCTGAGCTGCTGTGCGCCGAGGGCTTCATCACCCGGCGCTGACCTCCCCCCCTGTCCCGCCCATCAACCGATTCCAACAGAAAGGGTGTGTATGTTATGCGTACTCCTGTCTTTACCGGCGCCTGTCCCGCCCTGGTCACCCCCTTTGACGCCCAGGGCGCCATCAACTACGACGTGTTCGCCAAACAGATCGACTTTCAGATCCAGCACGGGGTGGACGCCGTGTGCGTCTGCGGCACCACCGGCGAGTCCGCCACCATGTCCATCCGGGAGCACATCGCCGCAGTGGAGTTCTGCGTGCGCCATGTGGACCACCGGGTGAAGGTGATCGCCGGCACCGGCAGTAACGACACCTCCGCCGCCGTCTACCTCTCCCGCCACGCCCAGGAATCCGGGGCGGACGCCATTTTGGTGGTGACCCCCTACTACAACAAGGCCACCCAGACGGGGCTGATCCGCCACTATGAGTACATCGCCGACCGGGTGGACATCCCCATGATCCTCTACAACGTGCCCAGCCGCACCGGCGTGTCCTTCACCGCGGAGAGTTATCAGGTCCTCTCCCGCAACCCCAAGATCAACGGCGTGAAGGAGGCCTCGGGGAACTTCTCCCTCCTAGCCCATACCCGCTGCCTGTGCGGGGACGACTTCTACATCTGGTCCGGCAACGACGACCAGGTGGTGCCCATGATGAGCCTGGGGGCCAAGGGGGTTATCTCCGTGGTGTCCAACATTGCTCCGGAGGTTATGGTGCGCATGTCCCACCTGTGCCTGGAGGGGCAGTATGAGGAGGCCGCCCGGATGCAGATCCAGTACATGGACTTCATCGACGCCCTCTTCCTGGAGGTCAACCCCATTCCGGTGAAGTGCGCCATGAACCTGCTGGGCATGGAGGCAGGCCCCCTGCGCCTGCCCCTGTGCGAGATGTCCCCCGCCAACCTGGAGAAGCTGAAAAACGCCATGTCCCGTCTGGGCATCCTGTAAGAAGGCTGTGATACCAATGATACGTGTGATGATCTCCGGCTGCTGCGGCCACATGGGCCGGGTGGTCTCCCAGCTGTGCCTGGAGGACCCCCAGATCCAGGTGGTGGCCGGCGTGGATATCCTGGGGGGCGGCAGCCAGGACTACCCCGTGTTCTCCTCCCCCGCCCAGTGTGAGGCCCAGGTGGATGTGGTCATCGACTTTTCCGCCCCCGCCGCCCTCCCCGCCCTGCTGGAGTACGCCCTGGCCACCCGCACCCCCCTGGTGCTGGCTACCACCGGGTACAACCAGGAGGACCTGGAGCGCATCCAGGATGCCGCCCGTCAGGTGCCCCTGTTCCGCTCGGCCAACATGTCCCTGGGGATCAACGTGCTGCTGGACCTGGTGCGCCGGGCCGCTGCCGTGCTGGGAGAGGGCTGCGACATCGAGATCATAGAGCGCCACCACCACCGCAAGGTGGACGCCCCCAGCGGCACCGCCCTGATGATCGCCGACGCCGCCTCCTCCGCCCTGCCCCGCCCGGCGGAGTACGTCTACGACCGCCACAGCGTCCGCAAGCCCCGGGACCCCGGGGAGATCGGCATCTCCGCCGTCCGGGGGGGCACCATCGTGGGAGACCACACGGTGCTCTTTGCCGGCCATGATGAGACCATCGAGATCTCCCACCACGCCGCCTCCCGGGAGATCTTTGCCGCCGGCGCCGTCCGGGCGGCCAAGTTCCTCAGCCAGGTCCAGGCCCCCGGCCTGTACGACATGGCCAGCCTGCTGGGCTGAGAACCCGCTCATACCGTCAAGCGCCGCGGGATGGAAACATCCTGCGGCGCTTTTTGTCCGTCACCAATTCCAATGCCCCCCATAGAATGGATTGAAAGGGACCCTTTCACCATCAACCATCGGGAGGTATTACGATGCCTGAATCCATCCAACCCGGGCCTGTGTGCGACACCGTGGGCATCCGCGAGGCGGTCTGCATCCATACCCGCAAGATTTTTGACAGCTGCCGGGACCAGGACTGTATCGAGGACCTGCGGGTCTACCCCACCACCAGCTCCCAGGCCATTCTGGACCGGGCGGTGAGCGTGAAGGCCCGCCGGGCCGAGCTGCTGCGGGCCTGTCTGTCGGTGGAGCCCGTCAGCTTCAACCGGGGCTTCTACGCCGTGGACGTGCGCTACTTCTACCGCATCACCGCCGACGCTTTCGTAGGGGCCGCCCGGCCCATGGAGGTGGTGGGCCTGGCGGTGTTTGACAAGCGGGTGATCCTCTTCGGCAGCGAGGGCTGTGTGAAGTCCTTCCGCTCTGACGTGCCCTGCTGCTCCTTCAATGAGGATGCCCTCAAATGCGACGCTTTGCCCACTGCCGTAGCGGAGGCGGTGGACCCCATCATCCTCCACATCAAGCTGGCCGACCACTGCCACCCCTGCGGCTGCGAGTGCGAGTGCACCGGCATCCCCGCCGGCATCACCGACGCCTTCGGCTGCGAGCTGGCCTTCTCCCACCAGGGCAAGCGGCTGTATGTCACCCTGGGGCAGTTTTCCATCATCCGTCTGGAGCGGGATACGCAGTTACTTATTCCCGCCTATGACTACTGCATGCCCCAGAAGGAGTGTGACTGCGGCGGCACTCCCTGTGTGGAGGACCCCTGCGAGGCCTTCCGGAAGGTTCAGTTCCCTGTGGACCAGTTCTTCCCCCCTGACCACACCCCCCGGAAAGAGAGCAAGCAGGGAAACTGCAGCTGCTGAAACCCACCAAAAAGCGGGCGATGCCGAACCGGCATCGCCCGCTGGATTTATGCCTCCGCCGGAGGCCCCTCTTTTTTGTCCCCCTCTTTTCCGAATCGTTGGAGCAGTCTGGCCTCCAGCACGTCGCCGTACTTCATGCCCACCACGAACACCGCCGCTGCAGCCAGACCGATGAGCACCATGCCCCACCAGGGAATGGCCACTGTGGCGCTCCCTACGGCACAAGATACCAGCAACCCCCATGGCCGTGTAAACAGGGCAATCAAGAAAAACCGCCGGGTGGGCACGGTGGTGAGGCCCGCCAGGATGCAGATAATGTCATCCGGGAAAAAGGGCATCAGGAACACCAGCACCAGGAAGGGGTCCTGCTTGCGCTGAATGATGTCCAGATATTTTTCCGATACATGGCGCCCCACAAACCGGTCGGCAAAGGGCCGCCCCAGCTGCCGGGCCAGGAGAAAGACGATCATGGACCCCAGGAGCACCGCGGAAAAGGTGAGGGCAAAGGTCTCCCACATGCCGAAGAGCATCGCCCCCGCCGCGGCGGACAGATTGCTTGGAATGGGGGCCACAATGACAGACAGCAGCTGCAGCAGGAAAAACAGGATCTGCCCAAAGGGGGAGAATCCGTCGATATAGGCCGCCATATCCTCGGGGCTGGACAGGTGCTGGAAAAAGCCCGTGGTGTACAGGAAGATCCCCGCCGCCGCCAGAGCCGCCACCAGGACCGCTACCAGCAAAATGGTACGTCTTGCTTTCATCGCCCTCACTCCAAACCGTGATGCTAACAAGATACCACAATTTCCCCTGTCTGGCTACGGTCTTTCCTTTTAAGTCCATTAAAATTTTCTGAAAACAGCCTGGGCGGACCAGCTGCGGGCCCGCCCAGGAAATACGGATATGAAAAATCCCACACAAAACGCTGTGTGGGCTGTCTCAATGGGAGGATCACGCCTTATGCGCTCACCGCTCGCTGGGAACCACACTGTTGTCCTGGCCGAAAATCAGATCGTCCACATCCAGAGCCTTCTTCATCATCTCATTCACCTCCCTTCCGTTGATGGTTTTATCATACCACATTTCATATCAAATTTCTATGGATTTTTCGTAAAGTTTTTGTCAGGCGGGCGCTGCTGCTTCCCATATAATTTTTTAAATTACCCCTTGCAAAACGAAGATGGATGTGGTATATTGTATGAGTCGTTCCGATGCAGGTGTAGTTCAATGGTAGAATGTCAGCTTCCCAAGCTGAACACGGGGGTTCGATTCCCCTCACCTGCTCCACAATAAAAATCCCCGAAACTTTTCAGCGAAAGGTTTCGGGGATTTTTATATCTTTTCATGTGCTCTTGGATGTCTATCCACCGTCCATCCTATTTTTCTTCTGGTGGTACCACTGGAGCATTATGCGCAGCTGCGCCCGTTTGAAGAAGAGAGGCCGCTGCGGGCTAACGCC
>CASFCS010000024.1 GCA_949293245.1 uncultured bacterium
AACCTATATCCAGAAGAAGAATAACCGCAAAAAGCTGCGTCCCTTAGGTATACCAACCTTTACTGACAAATTGGTGCAGGAAGTGTTGCGGATGATACTTGAAGCGGTATATGAGCCTATCTTTCTGGATGTCTCCCACGGTTTCAGGCCAAAAAGAAGCTGCCATACTGCCTTAAAGCAGTTGAGACGGGAATTCAACGGTACGCGTTGGTTTGTCGAAGGCGACATCAAAGGATGCTTTGACAACATCAACCACGCCGTTCTTGTAGGCTTGCTGAACAATAAAATCAAGGACGCACGGATAACCAAGCTGATTTACAAATTCCTGAAAGCAGGATATTTAGAGGATTGGCAATACCATAAGACGTACAGCGGCACGCCGCAAGGCGGTATCATTTCTCCGCTGCTCGCAAACATCTATCTGCACGAACTGGACAAATTTGTGATGAAGCTGAAATCCGAATTTGACACGCCCGAAGTGGGGCAAATCACACCTGAATACCGGGAACTGCACAATGAAATCAAACGGCTATCCTACTGTTTGACGAAAGTAACAGGTGATGAAAGGAAATTGGTGCTGGCAGAGTACAAGCTCAAACGACAGAAGCTGATGTCCACTCCCTGTACCGCACAGACCGACAAAAAGCTGAAATATGTTCGGTATGCGGACGATTTTCTAATAGCTGTCAAGGGAAGCCGGGAGGACTGCCAGTGGATCAAGAGCAAACTGGCCGAGTTTATCGGTGACGTACTGAAAATGGAACTCAGTGAAAAGAAAACACTCATAACTCACAGCAGTAAATGTGCAAGGTTCTTAGGCTACGATGTGCGTGTGCGCAGAAGCGGAAAAATAAAGCGGGGTGGCCCTGGTCATGTAAAAATGCGTACCCTCAATGGGGGCGTGAAGCTGTTGGTGCCACTCAACGATAGAATCCGTCCATTCGTTTTCACCAAAGGCGTGGCGATACAGAAAGAAGCCGGTTCCATGTTCCCGGTCCATCGGAAATACCTGGTTGGACTCACAGACTTAGAAATCGTTTCAGTATACAATGCGGAGCTAAGAGGAATATGCAACTATTATGGTATGGCAAGCAACTTTTGCAAGCTGCACTACTTTGCCTACCTTATGGAATACAGCTGCTTAAAGACCCTCGCTTCAAAGCATAAAACCAGCCTCTCCAGAACCATTGACAAGTTTAATGATGGTACAGGAAAGTGGGGTATCCCCTATGAAACGAAGCTGGGAAGCAAACGGCGTTACTTCGCGAATTACGCTGACTGCAAAGGCAAGGCTTTTGCTACGGATTACATCAGCAATGCCGCCGTTGTCTACGGATATGCAGTCAATACCCTTGAAAACCGGCTGAAAGCAAAGGTCTGTGAGTTGTGTGGAACAACAGAGAGCGACCATTACGAGGTTCACCACATTAACAAACTCAAAAATCTGAAAGGTAAGGAACGGTGGGAAATCGCAATGATTGCCAAGCATAGGAAAACGCTTGTGGTGTGCAGGGATTGCCACCGCAGTATTATCCACAAAAAAGTGAGTTTTGTCTGAACAAGCAGTAACAGAGCCGTATACTCCGAGAGGGGTACGTACGGTTCCCGGAGAGGGTGGCGCAAACCTATCACAGTAATGTGACAAGGCGGTGCTTCCCTACTCCACCATATCATTTGGAGTTCGGTCAACCTGGAATGTGACCGGAAGTTCCGCAACTTTTGGGGTAGCACTCGAGCTGTCCGACGCTTGAGCGACACCATCTGCATCGAAAACGGATTGTCCATTGTCGAGAACCCAAAGCCACACGGCAAAAGCTACGACCAATGGCTGGGCGATCAGGCCAAACCCTCCCATCGGGAATTGCTCCGTGTTGCCATTGACAACGCACTGGCTCAAAAGCCTGCTGACCTGGACGATCTGCTGAAGCTGCTCCGAGAATCCGGCTGCGAAGTATCCAAGCGAGGGAAAGCCTACCGGTTGAAGCTCCCCGGCTGGAGTAAAGTGTCCCGTCTGGATAGCCTGGGCGATGGCTATACCCTGGAGGACTTGCTGGCTGTCCTCGCAGGTCAAAAGGAGCATACGCCCCGCCGGAAGTCGATCAAGCAGGCAGATCCGCCGAAGGTCAATCTGCTCCTTGACATCCAGGCAAAGCTCCAGGCCGGAAAAGGTGCCGGGTATATGCGGTGGGCCAAGGTTTTTAATCTGAAACAGATGGCGCAGACCGTGAACTATCTCACGGAGCATAACCTTTTGGAGTATGCGGTATTGGAGGAAAAAGCTGCGGCAGCCACGGCACACCATAATGATTTATCTGCAAGAATCAAGGCGGCGGAGAAACGCATGGTGGAGATTGCTGTCTTGAGGACCCACATCATCAACTATGCCAAGACCCGCGACACCTATGTGGCCTACCGGAAAGCCGGTTACTCACGGAAATTCCGAGAGGAACATGAGGCAGAAATCCTACTCCATCAGGCGGCTAAAAATGCCTTTGACGATATGGGAGTCAAAAAGTTGCCCAAAGTCAAGGAACTGCAAGCTGAGTACACCCGGCTCATGGAGGAAAAGAAAAAGACCTATGCCGAGTATCGGCGCTCCCGTGAGGAAATGCGGGAGCTGCTGACGGCAAAGGCCAACGTAGATCGGCTCTTAGATGCAGCGGCAAGCCACAGCGCTCAAAAGGTTCAAGAAGTACTCTAATGAAAACAATTTGATTAATTTTGACTTTTTTCTGTAGTTTTATTCCAGAGCACAACAAAGAATCTCCAGCCTTTTCTTTTCTGCTCGACTTTTGTTTTTGCAAATTTCTTAGTTAGTTTTTTGTTTTGTTCTTCTATTTCTTTATACTCTATAACAGCAAAACGATAATTTTATAAAAAATCAGATAGTATCAGCCAAGTTAAAAACAAGCCAGACTAAAATTACCGGTTGAAATGTTTTGAGAGATGAAGTAAAATATAGTAAGTATTACCCAATATGATATTTAATTTACAGAAGCAGTAATGTTAGAACCTTAAACAGCAGTTTATTCTAGGAAAGATGGTGAGTAATTCATTTGATTTTTATCCATAAAGCAGATACAGAACAGAGTAAAAGGAAGCAGCGTCGAATTCGCAGAACAATTGTAATTATTATAGTCGGAGTGATCGTCGTGGGTATCGCCTGGTTCGGAATTGTTCAATGTAACAATCTCAAGGCATTGTACCTGGCTATGACATCGGATACAGAAACATTGAAACAAAAGCAGGAAGAACAGGACAAAAAGCGGGAAGATCTTCTCCAACAGTACGGGCTTACCAAACCTGATATTAACCAGATAGAAGGTGAAAATACAGAAGATAACTTGAGTGATCCATCAGTATCGCCGGAAAATGGAAATAATTCCTCCTCTGAAGGCGACGCTCAATCGACTCAGACCCCGAGTTCTGAGTCTCCATCCACTCCGGAGCCATCCCAGGGCTCTGATCAGAGCAGCAACCAAATGCAAGCGCAACTCCAAGAATATGTTACTCAGCTTTATCTGGTAGAGGCTAAATATCAAGAGTCCCTCAATGAAATGGTAGAGGCTACAAAACGGGAATTTTGGTCTCTGCCTCATGACCAGCAGAATGCAGAAAATAAAATGAGAATTGTCCGCTCTAAGCTGGATGTGTTGATTGCCCAAGAGAATGCATGCGACGCTGAGGTGGAAGCCATTTTGGCCGATATGCAGGCCCTTTTGGAGCAGCATGGACAGTCCACTGAGTTGGTCAACGAGATCCGCTCCTACTATCAGGAGAGCAAGGCTAACTGGAAAGCGGAAAAGATGACTGAGCTGTACAAGTAAAGCTCGTGAAAATAAAATTTATTATAGTGAGGAGCATTGAAGGTGAAAAAGAAAGTATTGGCAACATGTTTGGCCGGCACCATGCTGCTTGGGCTGGTCTCTACTTCGGCACTGGCAGTAAATGTAGACCAGCTCGTCGATGTGGAAAAGAGTGATTGGTTCTATCCCTATGTCCAGTATGTAGCGGAGCAGGAGTACATGGAGGGTATCGGGGGGAACAAGTTCGCCCCTGAGATGGAGATGAGCCGTGCCATGTTCGTGACTGTCCTGTACAGACTGGACGATCCCAGCGGTGTCAGCGGCGAGAGCAAGTTTGTGGATGTACCTGCCGACACCTGGTACACCGAAGCCGTCAACTGGGCCGTTGCCAACGGTATTGTGGACGGCATCGGCGGCAATAAGTTTGCCCCCGACAGCCCCATCACCCGGGAGCAGATCTGCACCATGATGACCCGCTACCTGGAGTACCGCGCAGAGCGGGACAACAAGGTCTATAACAGCAAAAACGAGGAAAAGATCTTCCCTGACGCCGATCTCATCAGCGACTACGCCAAGGAAGCGGTGAAGAAGTGTCAGATGTGGGGCCTGATGGTGGGCGACGACAAGGGATACATCAACCCCGCCAACAATGCCACCCGTGCCGAGATCGCCGCGGTCATTCAGCGTCTGGATGCGCTGCTGGCCGCCGGTGAGGATGTGGGCGGCGGAGAGGTTATCGGCGGCGGCGGTACCGTCATCCCCACGCCCACCCCTGAGACTGCCAGCTATACCGTCAAGGTCACGCTGGAGGTGCCTGATTCCTTGAGCCAGGTTAACCCCGAGCTCTTGGTTTCTTATCAGAACGTGACCATTCAAAATGGCACGGTCAGCGGAGACCAGACCTTTGGTCAGGTGGTCAACGGCCTGGTAAATGGCGAGAACACCGCCGTTCTGAATAGTACCATTAATGAGGCTCTGAGTAGAGTGCTGGGCAAGGCCACCACCCAGACCCTCAACGGCCAGCAGGTCACCGTCTCTGTCTCCGAGGACGGTGTGATCTCCGCTTTCGTGGCCATGAAGGTCACTGACTTCACCGGCGATAAGACCCGCGTCTCCCAGGAAGAGCTGGAGGCCCTCATTACCAAGCTCCAGAAGGGCGGAAATATGGAGTTCAGCGCGGCAGATCTGCCCGTCATGGAAGATCTGTTGACCAAGATCGAAGAGGTCCAGAAGATGGACCCCCAGGAGATCCAGGAGAAGATCGACCAGGTGAAGGACGAAAAGCCCGAGCTGGCACAGGTGGTCAGCGGCATGACCCCCGATGCGATCCTGGAAGCGGCCGGTTCCTATCAAGAGGAGCTGACCCAGATCAAGGACCAGGTGCAGCAGGCCGTGGACAGCGGCGCCACCGGCCCCATCGTCATTAAAAAGAAGCCTGTGCTCATGAACGTGGCCATGGATCTGGGCGCCTACTATGACCAGGCCGTGAAGAAGTTTGAAAACGAGACCACCAAGAACGACGCCATCAGCCGCCTGGAGCTGAACCTCTATCCCTCTGCGGAGCCTGGTGTGCCGGCTCAGGAACTGACTGAGGACCAGAAGGCCAAGGCCGGGGCCGTATATGACCTGAACAACCCCGCCAAGTATGTCACTGACAATGGGGACGGCACTCTGACCCTGAAGAACGCCAGCGATTACGTCGCCCTGGTCCTGAGCAACGTGGCCGCTTCGGCCGACTTTTATGCCAGTCTGGGTGAGGACGCCGACTTCTATGCCAATCTGCTGACGCGGGCTGAGAACAAGTATCAGGAAGGCTACGGCGTTACTTATACCGGTTCCATTCAGGACATGGCCGCCCTACTGGGTGATACGGACGGCATCTTTGTGGATGAGGCCAAAGCTTTCCGGAATGATATGACTTTCTCCATTAAGGTCACCGCCGACGAGGACACTTATGAGAGCTGGTTGGCGCTCATTAGCGGGAAATTCAGCCAGGCCGGCAACATTCTGCCTGGCCAGATGCCCGAGGCTCTCAATACCCTGCTGGGTGATTATACTTTGACTTTCACCATTGATAAGGAGTAACCACAACCAATCAGAACGCAACAGCGCGGGATATGCGTTTGCATATCCCGCGCTGTTCAGAAAGGAGCACTTATGAGACGATTTATCTGTGGACTGATGACCGCCGCCCTTGCTGTCAGCCTGCTGGCCCTGCCCGCCTCCGCTGTGGAATTTTCCGATATCCAGGGGCACTGGGGAGAGAGCGCCATTGAACAGGTGGCCCAGTGGGGCCTGTTTGCCGGGACGGGGAACCAGCAGTTTTCCCCCGACGCCACCATGACCCGGGGCATGTTCGTCACCGTTACGGAGCGGACCGCCAAGCTGTTTCAGGTCTATCAGGAGCCGGTGGGCGCCCAGTCCTTTGTGGATGTACCCGCTGACACCTGGTATACCCAGGCGGTGGCCTGGGCCAGCGAGAACGACATTGTAAACGGCATTGGCGGCGGCAAGTTTGCACCGGAGGTCCCTGTCACCCGGGAGCAGATGTGCGTGATCATGGTCAGATTTCTCAGCGCCTGTACGGACCTGGACCTGACCGTCTACGCCCAGGGGGGAAATTCCTTCCTGGACGGGGATACCATCTCCGACTACGCGGTGGACAGCGTGAATGTGTGCGTGGCCCTGGGGCTGATCGCCGGCGTCCCCGCGGCGGGCGGACTGGAGTTCCAGCCCCAGATGCCCGCCTCCCGGGCGGCTGTGGCCGTGGTGCTGCAGCGCCTGGTGAGCGCGGTCCAGCAGTCCGGCGGCGGCGTGGTGGTCCCGCCTGAGACCCAGGAGCCCACGGAGGAGGAGAAGGCCGAAGAGGCCAAAGCCGCCGAATACCTCCAGATCATGCTGGACAAATACCGCACCTCCTCCTACCTCCCCACCACGGACCAGGAGGTCCAGGACTGCATGGCCATCCTCATGAGCTGCATTGAGGACGCGTTGGTCCAAAGAGAAAAGGGGCAGTTCCTGGATCGAAATTATGTGCAGGACCGCTACGCCGCCCAGATCACCCAGCTGCGAGTGGCCTATGACAGCTTGACCGAGGAACAGATCAACCAACTCTCCAATGTTATCGTCCGTCTGGCAGACACAATTGAACCCATTTATTTTGTGATGGACTATTTCGGCGTCTCCATAGGCATCTGAGAGAAATTCCTGCGCCATATGCGAGGACCTGCTGCGGAAAGCAGCAGGTCCTTCTTTTTGTCTCCAGAGTGCGGGACACCGGAAGAACGCTATTGAAGAACTGCGACGCAAGTGCGGGCCGTGATTTGGGATTACACTGGAGACAGTAAGAAAAAGGAGGGATGTCATTGCATCAGGACATCATCTGTTCCACCCCCCTCTCGGAGGAGACACTTTCCAAAGCCTGCACACTCTTTTTCCGGGACATTCGACCACACAGGGAGCGCCTCATGGACTATTACCTGGGCCGCCAGAGCGTCCCAAAGGGGGAGGCCGTCCGGGGACGGCCTGATAACCGCCTCCGCGTACCCTTCCCCAGGTACATCACCCAGGTCCAGACCGGCTACTTCCTGGGCCAGCCCCCCACCCTGGCCTTCGACCGCAGCCAGGAGGGGGCCGTATTCGCCGCTCTCCCGGACGCCCCCCACTTCCCCTGCCAGCTCTACGAGGCCGCACGGGACGCCAGCGTCTGCGGGATGGGCGCGCTGCTGGTTTGGCTGGACCAGTCCGGGCCGAGAATGTGCCGCTGTGACCCCATGTCCGTCTTTTTCCTTCGGGACAGCACCGCGGGAAGCCCCGTCCGGGCCGGGGTGCGCCTCTTTCAGGAGGCGGATGGGGTGGCCCGGGGCGTCCTCTATGAGCCGGAGCACCTGCGTACCTTTGCCATAGAACACGGCGGGGTCCGCTTTGAGGCGGAGGAGGAAAACCTCCTCCACACCATGCCCCTTATCCCCTTCTATAACAACAGCGAGGGTAGGGGCGATTTCGAGGCCGTCACCGGCCTGGTGGACGCCTATAACCTGCTCCTCTCCGGCGCACTGGACGATATGCAGTCGGTGGCCAACGCCTTCCTGGCCCTCTACGGCATGCAGGGCACCACCCAGGCCGACATCGACCAGGCCAACCGCTCCCGCATCCTCTCCCTGTCCGAGGGGGGAAGGGCGGAGTTCGTGGTAAAAAACCTCAACCACGAGGCCCTGGGCCAGCTGGAGGAAAACCTGCGGCGCTCCATCCTGCAGCTGTCCATGACACCAGACCTGTCAGACCAGAACTTCGCCGGAAACGCCTCCGGCGTGGCGCTGCAGTACAAGCTCTGGGGCATCGAACAGGTGCGCTCGGCCAAGGAACAGGCCTTTACCGACGGCATCCTGGCCTTGCTGGAGGCTCTGGCCGGTGGGTTGGCCACCCTGGGCAGGCCCGTGTCCTTCCGCGCCAAGCCCGCCTTTTATAAAAATTTGCCCCAGGACGCCGCCGCATTGTCCGAGACCCTGCTGTCTCTCTCCCCCCTTCTCTCCCGCCGCACCATTCTGGAGCGGCTGCCCTATGTGGACGACCCGGTGGAGGAGGAGCGGCGCAAGGAACAGGAAGAAATGAATTTGGAGGAGTGACACCATGACCCAGGAAGAACTGCAAGAACTGGAGACCCTGCGGGAGGAAAAACGAGCCCGCCTCCAGCGGGAACGGGCTGAGGCCGTCCTGAAGGAGTCCGGTGTGCCCGCCGACTTCGCCCCCCTGCTGGCCGGGGCAGACGACGAGGACACCGACCGCCGTACCGGCGTTTTCTGCGCCGCCTATCAGAAGGCCATCACCGACGGGGTGCGGGAGCGGCTGCCCCAGCAGCCCCCCCAGATGACGCCCCCCTCCGCGCCCCCCAGACCCCGCCGGGGCGTGCAGCGCCTGCGCTGACAAGGAGGATATACCATGAAATTGACGGGATATTACACCACCGCCGGCGAGAAGATCGCCGCCGGACTGCTGGCAGGCGCTACCCTGTCCGTCACCCGCATCACCGCCGGCGCCGGCTCCACCGCCCTCTCCGCCGCCACCCTGGCCCAGGAGCAGCAAAATCTGGGGCCCTGTGAGCCGGAGGTGTCCGGCACCACCGCCGTCATGCGCTGCACCCTCTCCTCCGACCAGGCCAGCGCCCCCTATTTCCTCCGGGAACTGGGGGTATACGCCCTGGACAGCACCGGGAAGGAGACCCTCTATCTCATCTTCCGGCTGGATGAGGAAGTGTCCATCAACCCCGCTTTCCGCCTGGTGCTCCGCTTCAACCTGGAGCAGACCCTCTCCGACGGCGCGGGCGTGGAGGTCACCGCACCCCTCACCGGCCTGGCCACCCAGGAGGAGCTCAAAACCAAGGCCGACTTGCAGGATGGCTTCGTGCCTTATGGACAGCTCCCCCACCTGACGGGAAGCAAAAACCTGTTCGTCAACGCCGCCACCGGAAGCGATGACAACCCCGGCACCGAATCCGCACCCCTCAAGACCATCCAGGCCGCTGTGGACGCCCTGCCCAAGGACCTGGGCACCGGCGGCGGCTCCATCTCCGTGGCTGTCGGTATCTACGATGAGGATGTGGTCATCCGGGGCTTTTACGGCGGACGGGACAACGACGCCATCAACATCGTGGGCGCCACCACCATGGACGATACCCGCAAGGTCCGCTCCTTTGCCATCGTGAACACCGGCTGCGTGGTCAACCTGCGGGGTATGTGCATCACCGGCGCCCAGTCCGGCGTGGCCGTCTCCGTGTTCGGCGCAAAGGCCTCCCTCATGGACCTGCACCTGAAGTCCGGCGGGGAGGAGAACGCCACCGGCGTGGCGGTGGGCGTCTGGTCACCCGCCCAGGTGTCGGTCCAGCGCTGTACCGTGGAGGGCTATTCTTCCAGCGGCTTCCTGGTGGACCGGGCATCCGTGGTGGACATCAACGCCACCGAGGTGAAGAATTGCGGCTATGGAATCAAAGTAGGAGGCGGCGCCTCCGGCACCACCGGCATCGTGATCCTCAGCGGCATGACCTATGAGGGAAACACCACGGACACGGTGGCCGTCCGAAACGGCCAGATTTTTGGAGGTGCATAAGATGAACGTATCGGTTGCGGGAGAGCGGTTTGCCTGCTCCAATGCCGTCCGGGACGGTGACAAAGCAACCCTCTATTTGGATGAGGGCGGCACCGCGGTCTTCTCCGGCGTCCACGACTGGGACGCCTTCACGCTGGAGGGCGGGGCGTGGAGCCTCCCCGACGTCACGCCCCAGGAGCAGCTCCGGGCCGACGTGGACTTTTTGGCCGCTATGACGGGGGTGAGTCTGTGAGCGTATACGAAATGGCGAAGCTGTACTACCCCCGCCTCTGGGACCAGGGACGCATCGAGGCTCTGGCGGCAGCCGGAAGGCTGACCGAGGAGGAGCGAAAGGACATCATCGAAAACAAAAGCTAAAAGAGAGCCGGGTCCCATCAGGGGACCCGGCTCTTTCTGCCGTTATTCAAATTGGGGCGCGCCAAATTGCAGGATGTCGGCAATGCGGCGGCTGGCCTGGCCGTCGCCGTAGGGGTTGCTGGCCGTGCTCATGCTCCGGTAGGCGTCCTCGTCCTCCAGCAGCTCCCGGAAGGTGCGGTAGATGGTCTCCTCCTCGGTGCCCACCAGCTTCAAAGTGCCCGCGGCGATGCCCTCCGGGCGCTCCGTGGTGTCCCGCATCACCAGCACAGGCTTGCCCAGGGAGGGGGCCTCCTCCTGGATGCCGCCGGAGTCGGTGAGAATGAGGTAGCTCCGGGACAGGAAGTTGTGGAAGTCCAGCACGTCCAGCGGCTCGATGAGGTGGATGCGGGCGTCGTCCCCCAGAATCTCGTTGGCCGTCTCCCGCACCGCGGGGTTCATGTGGATGGGGTAGATGGCCTTCACGTCCGGGTGCTCGTCGCACACACGCCGGATGGCACGGAACATATGGCGCATGGGCTCCCCCAGATTCTCCCGCCGGTGGGCCGTGATGAGAATCAGGCGGCTGCCCGCCGCCCACTCCAGCTCCGGGTGGGTGTAGTCGGCACGGACGGTGGTCTTCAGGGCGTCAATGGCCGTGTTGCCGGTGACGTAGATGCTGCGCTCCGGCTTGCCCTCCCCCAGCAGGTTATCCCGGGCCAGGGCCGTGGGGGCGAAGTTATACCGGCTGATGATGCCCACCGCCTGGCGGTTGAACTCCTCGGGGAAGGGGGAGTAGATGTTGTGGGTGCGCAGGCCCGCCTCCACATGGCCCACCGGGATCTGCAGGTAGAAACAGGCCAGGGCCGTCACAAAGGTGGTGGAGGTGTCCCCGTGGACCAGCACCACGTCCGGCCGCTCCGCCTCCAGCACCTCCCGGATCTTCAGCAGGATGTTGGCCGTCACGTCGAACAGGGTCTGACGGTCCTTCATAATGGAAAGGTCGTAGTCCGGGGTCACCGAAAAGGCCTTGAGCACCTGGTCCAGCATCTGCCGGTGCTGGCCGGTGACGCATACCAGGGTCTCAATGCCCTCACGGGTCTTCAGCTCGTTCACCAGAGGACACATCTTGATGGCCTCCGGCCGGGTGCCGAATACAAGCATGATCTTCTTCATGGCAATTGCCTCTCTTATCGTTTACTCTTTCTCGTCCCCTGGAAAACACAGGTTGCTCTGATCCAGCAGGGAGAACAGCTTATTGCGCCAGTACACCGCTTGTCTGTCGGACATCCCCGTGGCGGTAAACAGATGGTACAGGTCCAGTCCCACTGCGCTGCACAGGTCGGGATAGCGCACCATCAGACTGCGGAACGCGCACAGCAAAGACGCCATCCCCATGTCGTGCCTGGCGCTGTCCATGGGCTGGGGCGCGGGAATGGACCGCTCCCCTGCCTTCCGCCTCTTGTTGGCCTCCTCCCACGGCTTCCGGTCGGGTGCAAGGTCCATGCGCAGCATCCGGAAACAGGGGTCCATGGTCAGCTCCGGCCGCAGCCGCTCCAGCTCCTCCCGGTCCTCCTGACTGTCGTAGGGGAAGGAGGCTGCCACGGGATTCAGGCGGTAAATGAGGTCCAGAGTCATCCGGATGCTCCGGTGGACGGAGAACACCATGTCCGACAGCCGCAGCAGGGCCTTGGACTGGATGGGGAAGGCTACATGGTAGCCTAAGACGGGGGCGAGACCGTAAAAATGATAGCTGTTGCGGTAGGCAAGATACATGTGAGTAAGCCCTTTGAAGTAGTCCCACTGGCCCATGTCCTCGATCTCCCGAGAGAAATAGGACACAAAGGCCCGGGCGGCCTCCTGGCCCCCCAGCACCAGATTGGGTCCCAACTCCCGGCGGAATTCTTCCGTAAAGGTTTCGGCGGTGGAAAGGTGGGCCATGGGACTGGTCAGATACCTGCGGTGCAGTCCCATATAGGGGCGGGTGATGGCGTCTCCCAGGCCACCGGTCACCGACACCCGCTTGTTTTCCGGCCGGGTGCTGGATATGGGAGCATAGGAGTAAAAGACGCCCAGGTAGAAGCTGCGGTGGATCTCGTCCATGGCCTTGGGGGAGAGAGAGGAGGTCTCCACGGAAAAATCGTCATAGGAATACGAATATAGCCGGTTGATGGACAGCGCGATGGGCAGGTCCTGGGAGCCGGGGGTGTCCCGGGTGCTGATCTTGATCCGGCCCGCGCTCTCGGGCAGATTGGTCATGGCCGAATAGACGATGCGGGAGTCCAGTCCGCCGGAGAGATCCACCGAGATATCCTCATAATGGGCGTCGGACAAAATCCGCCGGCAGTTGTCCACCAGCTCCCCCGCCGCCTGGTCCAGCAGAGCCTGATAGTCCTCCTCGTGGTAGGGCGCGGTGTGGGAGAAGATCTCCCCCAGCTGGCTGCACTCCACCGACCACCCGCCGTCCCGCAGCACCAGCCGCTGTTCCGGGGCCAGCTGGAGTACACCGGACACGTCCATGTGCCGGGTAAAGTTCTGGGACAGGGTCTGCACATTCCCCGCCAGGGTGACGCAGGCCTTCCGGGTGTCCAGAGAGAGGGGGATCCCTAGCTCTTTCAGGGTGAGCAGCATGAGGTGGTAGCTGTTGGACGCCACAAAGCCGCTCTCGTCCTGATAATAGTACCAGTGCTTGAAGCAGAAGAAGTCCGTGGAGAGCCGCAGCTCCTCCCCGCGCCACACCGCGCAGGTGTACTGGCCGGTCTGGTCCGCCAGCGCCGCCCCGGTCAGCTCCCGGGGAAGCTCCTCCATGCCCACATACAGCTTATTGTCTATCACCACCGAGCCGGAGAGCAGCAGGCTGGACCCGTCGGACAGGGCTACGGGGCGCCCGTTGGAGTAGATGCTGGTCTGGACCGCCTTTCCCTGCAGCCGGGCCACCTGGGGAAGCACCTTCAGCTCCCCCTGCCGCCCATCGGTTCGGGTGACCAGGCAGACATCGCAGAAGGGGGGCTTGGCGGCGTAAAAGGGCAGCGGAGCGGAGACATCCACCGCGTTGGCCTCGTTCAAAAAGCGGTCGAAGGCCTCCCGTTCCGCCTGGGTATGGCAGGACACGGGCGCCGACTTCCGGGAGACCAGAAAATCCCCCCGCTTGAGATAGGCCTGCACCATATAGACGCCGCTCTCCTCCACCGTCCGCTCCAGCTCCATGGCCTCCCCCCAGGGGGTGCGCTCCACCAAAACCCCGTCATGGAAGAGGTAGAAGCAGCAGCGGTCTGTGGCCTTACGCCCGGGGTGATCCACCACGGCGGAGAGCCGACAGCCGCTCATTTCCGTCAGGATCTGGGCCTGACACAGCTCGTATTGCACCTCTGTCGGGATGATCTTCTCCAAAGTTGCCAAAAGCTCTGGCCCAAAGAGGCAATAGAGGGATTCAGGGTCCATACCATCCTGACGGCTATCCCCGGGCAGTATCACCGGAAGCTCCCACAGGGTGTGCCCAAGCGCCTGTCTGGCGCAGTCGCAGAGCTCCTCCAGGACCCAGTGGAGGCCCCGCAGCGCCTCGGCCTGGGGCCACAGACGCCACTGCACCAGAAAGACCCGGTGGCCCTGGAAGGGAACCAGGATCTCCTCCAGCGCGGCCCGGGCGGTGGACACCGCCGTCTCACAGGGCGTATCCCCGCCAGGGAACACGGACGGCAGATGCTCCAGCGCCAGCCCCAGCAGGTCCACCACCACAAATGCGCTCTCCTGGAGGGGGGCCTGGTGGATGGAGCAGCGCTCCAGCAGCGCGCCCAGACCCTCCGGACCGTACCAGACCGCCGGGTAGGGCTGATAATAGAGCTGGCGGCTCTCCTTGGACTGGGCGGCGCCGTTTTGACGGACGAAGTAGGACACGCAGTAGGAGCCGGGCTCCTCCAGCGGAAACTGCAGCTGCGTCTGGGAACCGTAGCTCGTCTTGTGGATCACCGCGCCGTCCCGCCGGACGTAGTAGGCAAACTGTACGCCGGGCCGCGCCTGGACATCCAGGGAGAAAAAGAGGGTCTTGTCCCGGCAGGAGAGGGTATAGGACAACTGGCCAATGTCCATGGGTTCCTCCGAAGTGGGCGCCGACTCCTCCGGCGCGGCAAAGGAGAGCTTGTCCCAGTGGATATATGCCTTGTAGCGGATGAAGTGCTGAATGACCCCCGACGAAATGGACAGGTCGGACACGCGGAAGATGGTCTTGGAGGAATAGGGCTGGCGGTACACGATCTCGCCGGCACTGTTCTGGACATAGAAGGAGTACTCCAGCGGCGTGGGGCGGACAGGGACAAACTCCACCCGCAGCCCGCCGCAGTCCCAGCCGCAGGACACCCGCACCCGGTCGGCCAGATAGTCGCAGAGACATTCCCGGTACAAAACCCGGCCCTTCTCCTCCACGGTGAGCTCGCTGTAATTGAGCTCCTCGATGGGGTGGGAGACGCTCTGGTCGGTGAGATGGTATTGCGTCTGTGTACCGTCACGTTTTTCACAGAAATAGGTCACCTGATAGCGGGAAGAGCCGCTGTCGTCCCGGCTGACCGTCTGCACCCCCTCCGCCTCTGTCACGCGGCAGCCAAACAGGATCTCCATAAGCTTTTTCCGCACAAAATCCCCGTTCCGGTTGGCGGCGCCGTTGTGGCTTTTGATGCGGTCGTCAAAGCAGATGTCCTGACGCGCCCGGTCTGTACGCTTTTCCAGAGCGGTCAGGAAGGGGACGATCTGGGATTGATACTGCTCGTCATAATGGGAGGTCAGAATGTGCAGCATGGTGCTCTGGTTTTTCTCCAGAGCCTTCTCCAAAAGGGTGTCCAGCATGGCCGCTCCCCCGTCGGGGTCCTCCTTGCCCACCATGTCCTCCAGGACGGGCCGCTTGCTCACGGTATTCAGATAGGTGCCGATGTGGAACTGGGGCACCATGGCCAGCACGTGGGACAGACCCAACCCCAGGCCGAAATAGAGCGCCGCGCTGCCCCCCTTGCTGGAGCCCAGAGAGATGGTGTGCCCATTGTCGCACCCCAGACGCGCCTGGACCGACCGGATCAGATCGGTTACCGCCTGGGATACCCCGAAATCCAGCTGGCGGCAGAGATAGTAAACCCCCCGCTTTCCATAGGTGTCCTGGATATACAGCTTGTGGGCCGGCACGTCCTGCAAAACGTTGAGAAAGTTGTATAGATGCTGGTTCGCGCTGTTCCCCGGCGCAAAGGCAGAGAATACGACAATGAGCCACTCCGCACCGGAACAGGGCTCCAGGATATAGTTCATAGGGTAGGGTCCGGTGGACGTCTGCTCATGCTTGAGAATATCTGCCACTTTGAGTTCCTCCTCTGCCGCTGGCTGCGGCGGTGTCGGTTTGGCCTTATCGGTCTTGCCGGATCAGGGCCACTTCTTTGTCAATGGTGAATTCCTTCGAGGTCTGGCTGCGAATTCGCTTGGCCGCGTTCTCAGACAGCCGCTGGAAGAGCGCCGGGTCGTTGTAAAGCCGCTCAATGGCGTCCGCCAGCTCCACATAGCTCTCCGGGGGGATCAGTATTCCGCAGGTGTCGTCCATAAACTCGGGGATGGCGGTACAGTTGTTTGCAATAGCAACAAGGCCGGAACTCATAGCCTCGCTCCGGGAAACTCCCTGCGTATCGGAACGGGTTGTACCAATATAGATACCGTGGGTTTTGTGAATGGATGCAATTTCCTTAGAAGTGAGGAAGCACTCATGAAGATGAACGTTTTTATACTTCTGAAGCGGAGCAGTCAGTTCCTTAAACAGGTCTCCACGTCCATAAATATCAAAATCAAGCTCCTGAAAACAGGGGCGTTTTGCCAGCTCCAGAATTCCGTTGACCGTCAAGTCATTGGCATATACACGGCTGGAGAAGGACTTGATGGTCACGATCTTCTTCCGCTGCTCCGGGTCCTTCTTCTCATAGGTGAAGAGGTCCGTGTCGATGAGGTTGTGGATCACGGAATACTGCTCCGGCGCCAGCTGGACCTTGTAGTCCTCCATGACCTCGTTGGCGGAATACTGGGAGACATAGACAAAGTGGATGGATTTGTGCTCCTTTGCGGCAGGAAATACTTCCTGCCACAGGGCCATACGGGCCTCCGACTGCTCCTTGGCCTGCTCCAGCTGCTGCTCGTTCTGATAGTTGAAGGTCCGCCGCCACCAGGGCTGGATGTCCGCGCCGTGGGACCAGATGATCAGCCGGATCCGGCCCAGGTAGTGCTTGAGCACCTCCCACATCTCCTGGTCCAGGAAGTGGACGCACACCGTGTCGATGGCGCCGCTGTCCAGTACGCCCATCAGGTCGCCGCCTTTGCCCTCCAGCACATTGACCCCCTCAAACTCCCGGTAGCCGTCCTTGGAATAGGGGTACATCCGCAGCACGTCGCACAAAAGGCCCTCCTCCCGGTAGCCGGTGACCCGCTTGTGTACGAACATGTTGCGGTAGAGCGCCTCGCTGGAGGGGTAGTGGTTGGTCAGCACCAGCACGTTGGACCGGGACAGGAAGCTCACCCGGTCGCTTACTTCCTCGGCGCCTCCCACCAGAATATCCTTGACGGTGGCGCTGCCCGGGCCCTTGGGCCGGAAACCGATTTTTACCGTCTCGGTCCCTTCGGGCAGCGCCAACAGCTCCCGGCGGTTGAGCTTGGGATACAGCGGCGAGAGCTTTTTGCCGTCTTTATTGTAGCAGATCAGAACACAGATGAGATCCAACGAACCCATGCCCCGGAACTGCACCGGCAGCTTCCCCTCCACCAGCCAGGGCGCAACCTCAATGGAGATCTCCTGGTTGTAGATGTACTCGTGCTTGTTCTCCGGCAGCTCGCTCTGGATGACCAGGTCCGTGCCGTTGGACTTGTAAGTAACCGGGATCTTGGCCGACGGCTTGCTCTGGGCCAGCTGCTGCCCGGTGATGCGCAGAAGGTCGTCCCGCGGCTCGGGAATGGGAATGGCCTCGGCGCAGGACTGTACCTTGGACAGGGGCAGGCCCTGGTCCGCCACCTTCAGATCCTCCGCCTTGGGGCAGGATTCCTCCGCCCAGTCCTGGCAGTACTGGAAGGGGTCGGCGCCCATCAGCTCCGGCCCGGAAATCTCCGTCTCCCCGGACAGCTCCGCCAGGGTCATGTCCTGAAGCACGTCCCAGCGCACCAGAGACCGGCGCAGCACAAGAGATTGGGCCGGCCGGTAGGCAAGGTCCCCCTGGACCGGGCGGTCCGACTCCGCCGTAAAGTGGGCTACTTTGCCAGCGCCCCGGAAAGCGCCGTAGTTCCAGGTGAGTGCCAGGTCCAAAAGATAGTTGGGACCGTACCAGTCGGCACCCTCCCACCAGGCAACCAGACCCTCCCCGCATACGTCGCCGCAGCGGGTGGAGGCCAGGGCACCAGCCTGGACGCAGGAATAGCCCTCCTTGCTCTGGAGCCCCGTCCCCACAAACACCAGCCGGGCGCCGGGCAGCGTCTGGGACTGGAAGAACCGCGCCAGGCGCTGGGCCTGCTTTCTGCTGCCCGCCCTGGCAAGCACGGTGACCGACGGCAGCTTGGGCTTCATATTCACCCCGAACACCTTCTCGGTGATATAGCCCAGCCGGTCCTGGTACAGACCCTCCGACAGCACCTTGCGCAGACCCAGCAGACGGTACTTGTCCCGGGTGGACGGGTCCTGACAGTAATGCTCCAAATACAGCTCCACAGTCTTGGCGTCGTTGGTGCAGATGGTCAGGTCCCCAAAATAGTTTTTCACACCGCGGGAAAAGTTGCCCACCGTAACGGTATTGGAGGCCATCATCTCAAACACCCGCCGGGCAAACATGGTCTGCGACTGCTGGATGGAGTTCATGTTGATACCGTAAGTATACCCCTTATAGGCCACATCAATCTGGCTGGAGGGCAGAGAACCCAGAATATAGGGCTCGTACTGCTCGGGAAAGGCGTGCTCCGGCCGGGCATGGCCGTAGTTGCGGTCGTAGATGTCCAGACCCTTTCCCCGAATAAACTGCTCGGAAAAATCATCAAATACCTGACAACGTTCCTTGTATTTGTGATAATAGGCCCCGGCAAAACAGAATTTGTCCTTCCGGTCGTATTTCTCGATGGGGTTATGGAGCTGGGGCTGGGCGGCAAAGTGCAGGTGATACACCCGGTCATGGCCCAGCTCCGCCTTGTAGCGGGGGATGCAGTCGATATCAGTCGTGAATACCACATCCGCATAGCCGGCGGTCAGCATGAAAATATCGGTATAGACCGGGTCTTCCTTGTTCCAGAAGATGATGGGAACGCCCTTCTCCCGCAGGTACTGGGTCAGTTCGTACAGCTCCTGGCTGTACCGGTCCACCTTGTGGTACCAGAGACCGTCCTTCCCCTGCCAGGCCGACTCGATGAACAAAAGGTCCGGCTCAAAGGCGTCCACCTCCTCCCGCCAGTGGGTGGGGGTCAGCTCCAGCAGATGGCACTCCGGCGCGTAGCTCTCCAGGGTGAACTGGTCCATGATGGCCGCCATCTTCAGATCTTTCATATCCCCTGTGGGGGGAGAAAAAAAGGATGCGTGCTGCACTTTCTGCGCCGGAAGGTGATAGCCGTGGGCGGTAAGCCAGCCGAGGATCGCGTCTCGCTGCTCCTTCCATTGACATAAAAGGGCCTGGCTCTGATTTTGTTCCATCTCTCTGTCTCTCCTATCTCTATTTCGAGATCCACCCGATTTTCTGCATAAGGTGGTATATCTTTAACAGAATCTTTCCGTACCAGGTCCGTGTGATCTGCTGGTACAGGCGTTGGTACCGCAGGTTGCGCGCGTTCAGATAGTCGATTTGGATCTTTTGGCGGGAACACTGCCGCTCCTTCTGCTCCAGCGCCTGGGCCAGCTGGTTCCCCAGCAGCAGAAGCTGCACCGTCATGCCCGCCAGCTCATCCAGAGCCTGGGAGTCGGACTGCATCTCTTTGACGGCCTGCTCCCGCTGGGCCAAAAGGGCCTGCATCTGCTCCAGTTCGGCCCGCTGTGTCTCCACCAGGTCCTGGACCTGGTCCAGCTGCGTCTGCCGGTCGTCCAGAAGCAGACTCTCCTGGGTGCAGCGCGCGGCGTAATGGTCGCAGGTGGCCACCAGGCGCTCTACCATCGCCGCCAGTTGGCCCGACTGCCCCTGCTCCATGCCCGCTTGTCTCATATTTTCCATCTCTTACGAACTCCTTGCTAAAAGGTCGGGCGGAAGGGTCCTTCTCTGATAGGCCTCCACATCCGGATGAAATCGTTTGCGCTCGTCGTTGGTCATGGCGGAGTACTCCCGGGCAAAGGCGCAATAGGGTAAAATCAGGCGGTTGGGCACATCTTCCGCAATCTTTTCCCCGTTGTACAGCCAGAGCACACGGTCACAAAAGCCGTCCATCTGCCCCACGCTGTGGCTGACGAACAGCACCGTCCTCCGGTCCTCCTTGAGCTGCTTCATCTTCTCCGCGCACTTGGCCGCAAAGCCCGTGTCTCCCACCGACAGCGCCTCGTCCACGATGAGGATGTCCGGCAGGATGAACACCGAGATGGAAAATCCCAGCCGGGCCTTCATGCCGCTGGAGTAGGTCCGCAGCGGCCGGTTGATATAGTCCCCCAGGTCCGCAAAGTCCACGATGTCCGGCAGGACCTCCTGGATCCGCTTCTTGGGAATGCCCATCAGAAGGCATTTATACTTGATGTTTTCCAGCCCCGTCATGTAGTCGTTGAGGCCGCTGGCCGCCGAGAGCATATTGACCGCCCCGCTGCAGGTCACGGTCCCCGTGGTGGGGGCCGTGATGCCGGCAATGATGCGGGAGAGGGTGGTCTTTCCCGAGCCGTTCATCCCGATGATGCCGATGATCTCCCCCTTGCGGAGCGTCAGATCCACGTTTTTCAGCGCATAGGTCACTTTGTCCGGCCGTTTGCCCCGCAGCAAGGCGGTAATCTGATTCACCGGCCCCCGGCTGATCGGATAGGCTTTGGTCAAATTACAGCACTGCACTGCAATGTCCTCCATGTCAGACACAGCTCCTTCCCTGTTACAGATCATCCACAAAATAGTCCCGCAGCTTCCAGTGCAGCCAGATCCCTATCAGCAGCACGGCCAACGTCACCGCCCAGAACCAGATATGCTGCCAGAGGGGCGCGGTGATTACCCCATGGTAAAGCATGGAATCACGATACCCGTTGATAATATAGAAAAGCGGATTCCATTGCATCACACCATACAGAGGGTTGTCCGGCGCCAGCGACCAGCAGATGGGCGTGATGAAAAACAAAAGCCGCACCACCGCTTGCAGCAGCTTGGCCGTGTCACGCACGAACACCGTAATCGTGGAAAAGAAAAAGGTGTAGCCCAGCATCAGGAAAAACGCCGCGGCCATGTAATAGAATACCCAAAGCACCCCGATGCCGTACCGCACGCCGCTGAAAAGCTGAATCACCACCAGCACCAGCATGTAGCAAAGGTGGCTTAAAAGCTCCGTGCACACCGTACTTACCGGGATGGTACCCATGGGGTAGCTCATGTTCTTGATGATGGCCCGGGCCGACACGATGCATAGAGGCCCGGAGGTCATCACCGCGGATATAAAAAACCAGGGGACCAGCCCCGTCAGCATCCAAGCCAAGTAGGGGACCCCCTGAATCGGTGAGGTGACACGAAGACCCACGTAATAAGCAAACCAGTAAGTCCCTGCCTGTAAAATCGGATTGAGAATGGTCCATAAAAGCTTTAATTTGGTCTGGTTATTCTGAAAACTCAAGTTGTAGGCCGAAATGGCCAGCATTCTTTTTCGGTCGTTCCAGCACTCCCGGAACACCGATCTGATTGCCTGTATCATGTTCAGACGCTCCTGCTTTCTGCTCTCTCCGGCACCGCTCCATCGCCCAAAACGCTGTGCAGAACAAAGGCGAACTGCCGGGCCGTCCCATAGCGCGCCGCAATCCGGTGCGCATCGCTTTCGAAATAGAGTATCCTGCCGCCCGCGCACTGACGGGAAAGCCGCAGACCCTCCATGGACGCCATGGCCGGGGAGGGATTTGTGATGATGTTCATGCCGCAGGCCGCCATTTGCAGAACCCGGCGGGAGCACATCGTCTGGGAATCCGTGACGCTGTTCACATTCAGGGCGTATTCATACCGCCCCAGCAAAGCAGGCAGCTCAGGATATGGCACACTGGGGTGTATGTATGGCTCATAGCGCTGAGGGAAACGGAAATTTTTTCCGCCGGACCCGCTTTTCCGGTCGTAGATGTCCAGGGTCATCCCCTGCTCCAGAACGTGGTCAAACAAAAGAGACATGTCCCGGCAGCGCTGGGGCATGTCCCCAAACCAGCTCCCCGCAAAGAGCACCCGGCCGGACTCCGGCGTATAGTCTGCCGGAGAGAAAAGGCCGGTGTTCACCCCAAAGGGCAGCACAAACACCCGCCGGTGCCCCAATGCCTGGTAACGAGGGACGCATTCCTCCGCGGTGGTAAATAAGTAGTCGAACCGCAGCGCGGTGTCGGTAAAATCATAGCGGGGATGCTGCCAGAATGTGGGGTCTTCTTTGTTCCAGAACACCGTGGGAATCCCCCGCAATCGGCAGTACTCCAGCAGCTCCAACAGGATTTTACGGTTTTCAAACCACACCCCACCGTTGCGGTAGATCCGCCCACGCCAGTCCGGCCAGCCGCAGACGCTGCCGTCCCACGCCGATTCGCAGAACAGTAATTCCGGCGCAAAGACATCCATCTGCTCCCGCCAGGTCTTGGGCGACAAAAAAAGGCTGTGGCACTGGTCTTTGAAATCCAGCCACGTCATCTCGTCGCAAATAAAGGCTACACGGGGCCTGTCCCATTCACCGTTTCCACGCAGGGCTTCCTCCTGCCCCTGCCGCCTGGCAGGGAGCAGGGCCGGAAGAAGATTCAGGTAGGTATATTGCGCCATGGTATTGACCAGCCGGTTTTCCCGGCACAGGTCAGCAAGCTTGCCAAGCATAACGGTTTTCCAAAGCTGCCTTACAGCCCATAGACCGTATTGCCCGCCGCCCAGATATCCCCGCAGTTGCGGGTGTCCAGAATGATCTTATTCCCGATCTCCCCGCAGTGGGCTTTCAGGTGGTCGTGGGGAATCATCACCACCATCAGGTCAATATCCTGGAGGAACGCCTGGAAATCCTGATACTGCCGCGGGGTGGTCTGCTTGGTTACCATGGGATCATAACACTTGGGAGGATTGGTCAGATGCCGCTTCATGCTGTCGATGAGCTGCACCGTGGGGCTCTCCCGCACGTCGTCCACGTTCTCCTTGTAGGTCAGACCGTAAAAGCCCACCCGGTCAAAGTCGGTGATCCCATGCGCTTCCATGATCTGCACCGTACGCTCCAGCACAAAGTCAGGCATACCGTCGTTGATGAGCCGGGCCTGGCGGATCAGATGGGCCAGCTCCGGATAGTCGCCCACCAGGAACCAGGGGTCCACCGAGATGCAGTGGCCGCCCACGCCCGGACCGGGAGAGAGAATGTTGACACGGGGATGCTTGTTGGCAATGCGGATGATCTCATGGACGTCCATACCGTCGCTGCGGCAGATCTTCAAAAGCTCGTTGGCAAAGGCGATATTAATGTCCCGGAAGGTATTCTCTACCACCTTGGTCATCTCCGCCGTGCGGATATCGGTCACTTCAATATCGCCCTGGCAGAAGGAGGCGTACACGGCCTTCACACGCTCGCCCACAGCACGGTCGTCCGCGCCGATGGTACGGGAGTTGTGCAGCAGCTCATAGACCATGTTGCCCGGAATAATGCGCTCCGGCGCGTGCACCAGATGCACGTCCTCACCCGGTTTCATGCCGTGCTGCGCCACCAGCGGCCGCACAAACTTGTCGATGGTGCCCGGAGAGATGGTGGATTCCACCACCACAATGGCCCCCTTGGGGCACACATCCAACACCTGGTTTACCGCCGAAACCACATAGTGGGGGTCGATACGCTTGCTCTGCTTGTCATACGGGGTGGGCACCGAGACAATGTAGATGCTCGCTTCGTTGGAGTATTCGCCGGTGAACTGAATCCCGCCGGCCTGGGCCTGGGCAAAGAGTTCCTCCAGCCCCTCCTCCTGGAACGTCAGATGGCCGGCTTGAAGGCGTTCCACCAAAGTCGGATTGCAGTCGGTCCCGATTACGGAGACTCCATGGGAGGCCATCATCATCGCGGTTGGAAGGCCGATATAGCCAAGTCCAATCACATTTACCAAATCTTTACTCATCTTTTCCATCTCTCTCATCTTTTTTATTTCATCCCGCAGGATATGGACGTCACCGATTCATTTTCAGCCAGGCAAACAAAGCCGGCAGGCGGTTGCGGCAGACCGACATCACATACCCTGACAACAGTGTGATCCGGTACCACTTCCGCCGAATGGGAAAGACCAGTAGCTTCATTCGCAGGCTTGTCAATTTTGCATTGCTCGCACAGGGGGCTGTGTAGCTGTCATTCAATATCTGCCTGATCTTTTCCAGCCGCTGCCGCAAAGGCTTTTCGCTCTCTGGCGAGCACTCGTTTTCCACACAGCCTACCAGCCGCTCGATGTACCGCCGGCTCAAATATTCCTCTGCACAGTTGTCCAGGCAACCCAGTTCCTGAAAATACTGCTCAAATCTACAATGCTCCTTCCGCCGCAGTTCGAAGAGATCCTCCCGGTAGCGGGTGCTCAAGGAACCCCGGATATGACAGGTATAATGATAAAAACATTGGTCGCTGAATACCAATCTGGCACATGTCCGCATAACGTCCTTGCAAAACTCCAAATCCTCGCCAAAATTCATGTTCTGGAACATGATCTGATGTTTGCGCAGAAATGGAACAGACAATAGTTTGTTGCAGCAGGAATACATTAGACCGCTATTCCACAAGCTTACAAACTGTGCCATAATGCTCTCCCGGGTTAACAGTTTGCGCTGTGTATGGCTGTGCAGCAGATGCTGGCCCCCATTTGTAAGTTCATAGTAAAACCCAAAAACAGCCAGCTCCGGTCGGTAATCCTTTATCAGTTCTATCATGTTGGAAATGGTATTCGGTTCTAACCAGTCGTCACCGTCCAAAAGCAGCACATATGGTGTTTCTACCTGCTTCAAACCGCAATTACGGGCATTAGCTACACCGCCATGCGGAAGTTCCAGCAACCGAACGGGGCCCTTCATCCTGCTCACCATAGTACGACAAATCTCACGGCTACAATCCTGAGAGCCGTCATCCACTAGGATAAGTCGAAATTGTTGACAATCTTGGTTAACCAAACTGTTCAGGCATCGCTCCACATAGTGCTCAGCATTATGTACTATGACAACGACTGTAATCTGAGTCTCTTCTTCCGCCATCTCAATAAAACCCATGCCTTACTTTTTTGTTTTTTTCTTTCTATTTTATTTAAAGATATCATATATCAAACATTATTTCAAGTATTTAGAATCTCTCTCTCAATATAACATATATTGTTCAAGTATCTAAGCTCTTTGGGAAAGATTTTATGTGTTATTACAAGAATAAATTAATTTATATACCTTAATAAAATCTTCTGCGTGTATTAAATGGTCTGCCACATAATGCTCCCAACACGTCCTCCAACACGTAGCATACGCAATCTAGATCCCAAGGTATCGTCTATCCTCATAACATATATCTCATTTCTAATAAGGAAATAGCAATGCGTTGGCCCAGAAATCTTTCTGAATCGTCATGAACCGCCGTGAACAATTTTGCGAATTTGCCGCTCCGACAGCCGGTACTGGGTTGCCAGAGCGCGGTAATTTCCCCCGTTGAACTGCGCACGGATCGCCCGGTTCCGCGCCTGCCGCTCCAGCGCCTCCCGCTTGGGAATGTAGAGGTTTTGACCTCCGCACAGCACAGAGAGCGTCAGGTAGGCCTCCAGCCCCACCGTTTCGGCAATGTCCCGGTATTCTTCCGGAATGTCCTCCAGCGTCACCCCACGCAGCGGGGTGTGGTAAAGGGTGTTCATGGTCGTTCCTCCTTTGTCGATGAAAAACTCACGTGAGTTTTGTCCGGGCAGGTGAAAAAGAAAAACTCACGTGAGTCTTGTCCGAGTGTTACAGGCGCAGCCCCTGGACGTTCAGCGTCCGGCTCTGCTTCCGGGCCAGCGCCACCGCCCCCGCCAGCGCGTCCGGCCCGTCGTCATGGGCCCCCAGCGGAAACTGGGCCAGCTGCTCCAGCAGCAAACGCTGGTCCGGACCAAACCGCAGATAGCCGTTTTTTACGTCCGGTTGGAGAGAACACACCCGAATGGTCTTGTCCTCCGTGCTCCGTACCCCCTGGATGGGGAGATAGATGCCCTGCCGGGCCGACTCCTTGGCCAGCTGCTCTTTTAAAAACCATTGGAATTGGTTGGTCTCCGCCCCGAACAGGGTATAGCCCTTGCCGTAGGCCTGGCGCAGGCGGCGCTCTGTGTCCAGAATGTCGGTGATGATCTGGTCCGGGTGCCGCCGGGCAATGTCCGAGAGCAGCACATAGGTCAGCCCGCTGCCACCGTCCACCGCCAGAGTGACGATGGCCGAGTAGTCGCTGTGGGCCGACTGGCCCAGGGAAGGGTCGCAGTAGCCGTAAAAACGGAAGGTCGGGGACCGAAGGTCCAGGGCGGTGAGGTCGTAATACTGAAACCAGGAGGGGGAAAAAAGACAGTCCTCCGGGTTGATGGGCTCGTTTTGCATCTCGCTTTGAAAGGCCGCGTCCCCCTCCGTCAGGCGCATCACCTGAAGATCGTAGTAGCTGAATTTCTGGGGCCAGAGTACTTTGGACCCGGTGGTCATCTCCTTGCGGTGGGACCGGTAAAAGGACAGCGCGTGCTCCTCCCGCTTGGGGTCCGACAGGTCCGTAAACCGCTTTTTCCATTCCTCCCACAGAGGAGACGGGCTCTCCGAGAGCACCGCCCGGAAAATCTGGCTGGAAAAGCCCGGGTTGTCCAGCAGCTTGGCCAGGAGAGAGTCGTAGTGGAGGATGGTGCCGATGGTCACAAGATCCGTATAGCTGTCCCCAGCCTTGCACACCGCCTTCCAAAACCAGTCCGCCGTCTTGCGCCGCTGCTCCGCCGTGCGTACCCCTTCGTCGTTTTCGATATCGTCGCACAAAATGAGGTCCGGCCGCCGCTGGTAGTTCCGCCGCCCACGCAGCTTCTGCCCCGTGCCCACCGCGTCGATCCGGCAGCCGTTATTGAGCAGGATGGAGGAGGTCTTCCACGTCTTTTTCCCCACCTGCTCCCCAAAATCCCCCACGATCCGGGGGTTGGTCTCCAGTTCGTATTTGATGCTCTCCAGAAAGCCCGCCGCCTGGGTCTCCGTGTCCGAGATGAGAAGAATGTATTGCTTGTAGCCGTACAGCGCCGCGTGGAGCACGTTCTTCAGCGTCATCACCGTGCTCTTGGCGTGGCCACGGGGCGCAGCCACCGCCGAACGCTTCCCCGGCGCGGCCAGCATGGCTACCCCCTCCGTCACCGGGTCCATGCCCTTCATGACACGGCGCTTCCAGAGCGTGTCCAGCTGGCGGTGGAACGGGGGGGAGGTGCGGGTGAAGTAGTGGGGCAGATAATAGCGGCCAAAATGCCCCAGGTCTGTGGCCCCACGGTAGTGGTCCGTATGCTCCGGTGGAGTGATATGGTCGAGTTTCATAAGGGCACGAGCGGTCTCCTTTCCTTGGCGAATTGGTTCTCCACTATAAGGAGACGTACCGTCAAAAGTTGCAGTGTCTCGTGCAACCCCGCACAAAATTTTTGCCCTGCTTTTGGGAAGCGCTTCCCAAGGCAGGGCACATTTTTGGCATCATAATAAAATCAGGCGCGGGATTCATACATTAGTTTTCCAGCCGAAAAATTTTTATCAGGAGGTTTCTTTATGGCATTTGATTACGCAAAGGTCTACCAGCAGTTCATCGACGAGGAGCTGGCCGCCGCTTCCGCCACCGCGTGGATGATCCCCGAGGCCGGAAAGGTCCGGTTCGCAGGCGGTAAGACGGTGGAGATCTCCACCCTCACCACCACCGGCCTGGGCACCTACCAGTCCGGCAAGACCGACGGCTCCGCCTTCCCCAGCGGCACTGTCACCAACACCTGGAACACCCACACCCTGACCATGGACCGAGGCGTCAAGTTCTCTCTGGACCGCATGGACCCCAGCGACACCGCCTTTCTGGTCACTGCGGAGAACGTCATCCGGGAGTTCTCCCGCAACGCCCTGGTGAAGGAGCAGGATATGTATCGCATCCATAAGCTCTACGCCCTCATCCAGGGCAACGGTACCTACGGCGCCACCCATGTGGTGTCCGCCCAGCTGTCCAAGAGCAACGCCATCTCCACCCTCACCGGCCTGCTCCAGACCGTCCGCAATGACGCCGAAACCATGGACGGTTTCGTGGCCCTGGTCAGCTACCCCAATCAAGCCCACTTCCTGGAGGCCGCCGACGAGACCTATCACCAGATCGCCTTCGGCCAGCGGGTGGCCGTCAACGGTGTGGAGTATGACAACGTGATGATGCTCGACGACCTGCCCTGCATTTTCGTTCCTCAGAGCCGTATGAAAACCGCCATCACCGTCCAGACCGGCGCCGACGACGCCGGCGGCATCGTGGCCGGGGAGGGGGCCAAGGATATCCACGCCCTCATCGTCCACTGTGAAACGCCCCTGGCCGTTTCCAAGCTGGACGCTATCAAGCAGTTCGGCCCCGAGGAGAACCAGTTCTTTGACGGCACCTCCATCCAGGCCCGCTATCTCTACGACCTGTTCGTGGAGTCCAAGCGCATGGCCACTATCGGCGCCGTGGTGGGGCAGTAATGGATCAGGCACAGCGGGAGGCCATCCGCAAAAAGGCCGAAGTCCTGGCCGGAGAGGATCTGGGTGAGACCGGAGATATGCTGGTGGACATGGCCGTTCAGTGCGCCTGCGCCTACTGCCAGCGCAGGGATGTTCCGGAAGAGATGGAGCAGGCTGTGGCCGTCCTGGTCCTCTCCCTGCAGGAGAGGGACGGCGTCAAGAGCGTGACCCGGGGGGATACCGCCGTCACATATCAGAGCCGGGGCGATCCCCTGACCTTTCTGGCCCCCTTCCGGCGGCTGGGAGGGCTGAAGGAGGAAAAACCGTGAACCGAGAGGCCGATATTTTATCCAAGACCTACCGCCACACCGTCACCGCATACCGTCCCGCTCTGGAAGGAGCGTGGGAGGTCCTCTGTGAGGAGGAACCCTGCGCCCTGTCCCGCTCCGCCCAAGTGTCCGCCCCTGAGCCTCCCAACGCCGCCGCCCCCCTCCCCGAGAGCCAGTACCGCTATTCCCTCTTTACCCGGCCGGAGCTTGCTTTCCGGCTGGGCGACCGGCTGGAAATCTCCAACGGGACTCGCGTCTACTCCGGGAGGGCCTCGGACAGCTTCTCCTATCCCTCCCACACTGTCACCGTGGTGGAGATCCGGCAGATGGCAGAGGATAAACGGGCCGGTCGCCTGTAAAACTGGTCCGGGAAAGGAGAAGTTATGGTTCACATTCAGCAAGCCGTGGCCCAATGGCTGGGTCAAAAGACCGGGGTGAAAGCCGTAGCGGGGCAGTCCCCTGTACAGACCTACCCCCTGCTCACAGTGGAGGCAGATCTGGAGAGCGCCACCCCCGTGGACGGCGGGCGGCAGTGCGAGGAGCGCTTCGCTGTTACCGTTACTGCCGCCGCCGATCGGGACCGGGACCGGAGCCGGGAAATACTGGCCGGCCTGGCCCTGGCTCTGCCGGCCGGCATTCCCATGGATGACCGGGTGCTCCACCCCCAGGATGTCTCCACCCAGGGGGATACCCTGCGTTTCTCTCTCACTCTGTGCCGGGTGCGGCCCGTTTCCGGAGAAGATGAGGCAGCAGGATTTATGGGCACCCTGCATTTTAATATTTAGGAGGAAACAGTATGGGTTTACCTGAAATTTTTATTGCCTTTGAGACCGCCGCCGTGTCCGCCGTCTCTCGGTCCGCCCGGGGCGCCGTGGCCCTGGTGCTCTCCGACGACACCCCTCAGTCCCCGGTGACGGCTACATATCAGAGTTTGGCCGATGTGCCTGCAGACGCCTTCACCGACGAAAATTACCGCCTGCTGGACCTGGCTTTCCGGGCCGCCCCTGCCAAGATCTATGTGGTGCGCCTTCAGCAGGAGGAGGAGCAGGCCGTCTTTGACGCGCTGGACAAGCTCACCTTCAACTGGCTGGCGGCCCCTGCCCTGGACAGCGCCGACGTGGTGTCCTATGTAAAGGCACGCCGGGCCGCCGGTACCGCTATCAAAGCCGTGGTGGCCAACGCCGAAGCCCCCGACGACGAGGGCATCGTCAATCTGTGTGCCGACGGCCTGGTGCTCTCCGACGGGGAGATCGACGCCCAGGACTACACCGTGCGGATTGCCGCTCTGCTCTCCGCCCTCCCCCTCACCCAGAGCGCCACCTATACGCAGCTGGCGGAGGTGGTTTCCTGCAACGGCTATGACAACCCTGACGAGGAGATCGACCAGGGCAAACTCATCATTGTCCAGGGCCGAGGCGGCTACCGCCTGGGCCGGGCCGTCAACTCCCTGACCACCCTCACCCCCGCCAAGGCCACCCCCTTCCAGAAGATCAAGATCGTGGAGGGTATCGACCTTATCCAAACCGACATCGCCGACACCTTTGAAAAAAGTTACATCGGCAAGGTCCTCAACGACTACGACAGCAAGCTGCTGCTGGTCACCGCCATCAACGCCTACTTCAAGGAGCTGGAGGGCGAGGTGCTGGACAAGACCGCCCAGAACCTGTGCGCCGTCTCCCTGTCCGGGCAGAAAGGCTATCTGGAGAGCCAGGGTACCGACACCAGCGATATGGACGACGCCCAGATCCTCCGGGCCAACACCGGCAGTCAGGTCTTTCTGGAGGCGCACCTCACCTTCTGTGACGCCATGGAGGACCTGGCCCTGGAAATTTCGATGTGATAGGAGGATTGGAACATGGCAAATGTACAGGCCAACCGCACCCTCTCCGGCTCTTTCGCCGAGGTATGGGTGGACGGCGCGAAAATCGCGGAGCTGTCTGAGCTCAAACTCACCGTCAAGCTCCAGCGGGAGGAGGTCCAGCTGGGCATGGATGTGGATACCAAAATCACCGGCTACACCGGCGAGGGCACCATGGTCCTCAAGCAGGTCTATACCCGCTTCTATGAGGTGCTGGAGCAGGCCAAAAACGGCGTGGACAAACGCTGCACCATCACCACCGCCCTCAAGGACCCCGACGCTCTGGACGGCATGGAGGAGCGCTACTCTGTGTCCAATGTGGCATTCAGCGAGCTGCCTTTCGTCAACTACAAAGTGGGGCAGGTCAACGAGCAGAAGATGGCGTTCCGTTTCCGTCCCTCCGACCTGGTGTGTATGGACGCCGTTGAGGCCAAAGCCTGATGGAACTGACTGAGCTGCTGCGGCAGCGGGGCCAGCAGGCAAAGCAAATGATCCAGGTGGAGTGCGGGGGTCTGGGCGTTCTCCCCGTCCAGGCTCTCCCCCTCCGGGAGTGCGCGGCCCTGGCAAACGGTCCGGACGGCGACCGGGCCCTCCTCTACGCCGCCTGCCGCCAGCTTCAGACGGCCGGGGAACAGCTGCGCCGGGAGCGGCGGCTGTTTCGCCCCGACGAGATCATGCAGCTGGTGTCTGACGAGGAGGCCCGGGTGGGCGCCGAGGCCGTAAGGCGGCTGTCCGGGTTAGACGCCTGCGGCAGTCAGACAGAGCAGACGTCTGATGGGGCGGCGCGGGAGGAGCGGGGCAGCGTCCCCGCTCCCCGGTCCGCCTCCGATCCGGAGCCGCTCCTCTCCAGCCGGGGGGTTGACCAGACGGTCACAGTTTCCCTGCCGGACCAGGCGGAGACCCATTCCCCCAAAGGTCAAAAAGAGGGAGAACAGCCGGGTGAAATTCAAACTCCTGTTGCGCAAAATCCGCAGCCGCCTGAAGGGGCCGCGACTGTCCGCCCGGGCAGGGAGGCGGAGGAAGGCCAACTCTGGCCCGTGCAGAATGTTGAAAAGCCGGACGGGGAAATGCGGCAGAACCTTGAATGGGGATTGAAAACCGGAGAGATCCCGCGCAAGACTGGAGAAGAAAACGAAAGCGCTGCCATCCGTTCAGGGAGAGAGGCCGGCCTGGAGATCCAGGCGGATGCCGGTAGAGGCGCACCCACTTATGAAAAGCAGGAGCGGCGAAACGAACCCGGCGGCATCCCCGCTGCAACCAGAGTGAGATCCGCCGCTGAGGACCGGCCGGACGCGGGGGGCAGTAAGGATCTTTCCGTCTCCCTCACGGGAGCGCAGCCGCAGGCAGCCAAGCCGGCGGTTCTTGCCCTGGAGGAGAAACCGGCGTATGCGGAACAACTGCGGTCCGGCCGAGATCGGTATGAGATTCAGCCGGAGCTCCGGAGACCTCTTTCCACACCGGAGACACAATTGGAAGTTCATGACCGCCCTCTGCCGCCGGTGACCGAGGACCTTGCCCGGGAGGTGGCTCGGGTCATTGTCGAGGGCCTGCGCCGGGCTGCCGGCGCCAGATAGGAGGAGACTACAGATGAATACCCGTACTGTGCTGCTCTGGCATAACAACGGAGAGACGCAGTTCACCTTTGCCGTCAATCCCGCCGACATCACCGTCTCCCGCCCCAATGTCAACCGGGTAGCCGATCTGGCCCTTGGGGGACAGATCAACCTGTGGGGGGGCCGGGGGCTGCGGGAGGTGCGTCTGGACACCTTCCTGCCTCAGGAAACTTCTCACTTGTTTGCCGGGCGCTCCCCAGACGCCATTTTGTCCCTGCTGAAAACCTGGCAGGACTCCGGAGACCCCATCCGCCTCATCATCTCCGGCACCGACATCAACGACGCCTTCCTCATTGAGGATGTGTCCCAGTCCTTTCGGGAGGGGGACGGGGATGTATGGCTGTCGCTACAGCTGCGGGAGTACAAGTTCCAGAATGTCTCCCGGCAGCAGGCCGGCCAGTCCGGCCTGAGCGCCCAGTCCTCCCAGCGGGAGGACGAGCGCATCACCCCCAAGACCTACACCGTGGTCAAGGGGGATACCCTTTGGGACATCGCCGCCCGGTTTTACGGCAGCGGCACAAAATGGGGCGTGCTGGCCGAGAAAAACGGCATCACCAACCCCAGACTACTTCAGATCGGGACGGTGCTGTATCTATGAATCTCTATCTGGCCGGACAGCGGCTCAACGAAGTGCTGGGGGAGCTGTCCCTGTCCAAGAGCCGGGGGGACGCCGCCGCCGTCCTGTACGCCGTGCTCCTTACCGCCGCGGCCGACGCCTATTTTCCTAGCCTGACTCTGGCCCTGGGGGACGCCGTCACCCTCTCCGACGACAGCGGCGCCTGCTTCACCGGCGGCGTCCAGGAGCTCAGACGCACACCGGAGTCCGTGGCGCTTATCGCCTATGACAGGGGGATTTACCTCACTCGGAACGAACTTTACGGCGTGTTCTCCGGCTCCGGAGCCGACATTGCCGCCCAGGTAGCCGCCCGCCTCGACATCCCTTTGGGCCGCGTGGACGCCCCCGCCGGGTTTCAGACCATCGTCACCTCCGCCCGCGACACCGCCTACGACATTCTCCGCCTGGCAGTGGGCGAGGAGCAGGAGATCTTCATGGAGGGAGAGCGGCTGTGTGTTGGGGGTGGAGACGCCTCTCCCGTGTCCCTGGCCAAAGAGCAGGTCCTGTCCGTGGAGAGTGTGGGCTCTATCCGAGCAATGGTCAACAAGGCCGTGGTCCTCAAGCGGGGCACTGCCACCCCTCTGGCCCAGGCCCAGGACGCTGCCGCTCTGGCCGCCTACGGCCAGTTCCAGACTGCCTGGGCTCTCTCCGGCGACAGCCCGCAGGCACAGGCCAACGCCGCCCTCCGGGGGATAGCCTACACCGCCCGGCTCACCGTGCCGGGCAATCTGACCCTCCGCTGCGGCGGACGGGCGGCCCTCGACGCGGCAGAGTGGGGGCTGGAGGGGACTTTTTCCATCACCGGCGTGGAACACCGATGGAAAGCGGGCCTGTTTACCACTACGCTGGCCCTGGAGCGGGAATCAGGAGGGGCTTGATGAACATATACAGCGAACTTTTGGATCTGCTGGGGCAGAAAAAAGAGCGGGAGTCCCCCGCCGTCTTTGGGGTGCTCTCGGCGGTACAGCCTCTGGAGGTAACTCTTCGGGGCGCCAGGCTCACAAAGGGTCTCTTCTACCCCGCCGGGATGACCTTCTCCGCAAGGGACGTGGGGAGAGAGATACTCCTGCTTCCCTGTGAGCAGGGACTCTATGTGGTAGGATTTGTGGAAGGAGGAACAGTATGATCTTTCCCGACTGGGGGGAGAATTCCCAGAAACAAAATCAGCAGACCCTGCCCCTCTTTTGCGAGTGGGATGTGGATTGGACAAGCAGCGCCCTCGCCCTCAGAGACGGAGCGCCCTATACCGTATCCGGCGACCGGGCGCTTCAGATCTGGGTCCGTAAGGCCCTGCACCCCGAGACCGCCCGGTTCTTATACACCGCCTGGTCCTTTGACTACGGCAATGAGCTGGGCGGGCTGTTGGGGCACGCCGGCGACCGGGGGATTCTGGAGAGCCTGCTGCGGCGCTATATCCGGGACGCGCTTTTGGTGTGCCCCTACATCCGGGAGGTAGACGGTTTCTCCTTCTCCCACGAGGGAAGCCGGGTCACGGCAGCCTTTTATGTGGCTACGATATACAACGGATTTTATGAACAGACGGAGGTGACGCTGTCATGACCAAAGAAGAGGCCCTAAACCTGATGACCCAGGCGTACAGCGGCCCGGGCAGCACGGATGAGGGCGCTTTTGCCGGGGATATCCTCCGCTCCTGCGCCGACGCCATGGCACAGATGTGGAGCATGGATGTGGACGGGCTGGCCCGCCGGGCCTTCGTCTCCACCGCCATGGGGGACTGGCTTACCGCCGTGTGCGCCGATCGGGGCGTGGAGCGGCTGGACGGGGAGGACGATGCGTCTCTCCGCCAGAGGACCTTGAATAAGCTCTCCGGCTCCCCCACCTCAGGCAATGCGGACCACTATATCCAGTGGTGCTGCTCGGTGCCCCAGGTGCTCCGTGCCAAGGTGTTTCCCCTTCACCGGGGGCCCGGCACCGTGGACATAACCATCGTGGACGCCGATGGCCGCGCTCCCCAGGAGGAGGTGCTCGCTGCAGCCCAGGCCGTGGTGGACGCCCAGCGGCCCGTGGGCGTGGACGCCGCGGTTACCGCGCCCGTGGAGACCCCTATTCAGATCTCCGCCGCCGTCACGCTCATGGACGGCGCCCAGCTGGAGCCGGTCAAAGCCCAGCTGCAGCAGGAGATGGCCGCCTTTTTGAAGGAGATCGCCCTCAATACCCAGACCGTCAGCTACGCCAAGGCCCTGCGCCTGCTGCTGGACTGCGCCGGCGTGGCCGACGTCACCGGCTTCACTCTCAACGGCGGGGACGAGAGCCTGGTGCTGGAGGAGGACGCCGTGGGCGTGTGCGGGGAGATCCTGCTGACGGAGGTAAGCTGATGCGCCTGCCGGAATATCTGAGCCGCATCTCCCCTGTGGGGGAGACCCTGGCCGCCATCAGCGCGGGAGAGGGAGAACTGGCCGCGCAGATCCAGGCGGAAAACAGCCGCCTCTCCGTATCCTCCGCCGACCGGGACGGCCTGAGCCTTTGGGAGGCGGACTACGGACTGGAGGACGGCACCGGCCTTCTGCTGGAGGTGCGCCGGGCCAAGATCCGTACCGCTATGTCCGGCGCCGCCACACTCACCCCCGCCTATCTCAAGGAACTGTGCGTCACCATTGGCGGCGCTTCTTTCGGCGAGGTGGAGGAAGATTTCCCAAACTGGGCTGTCCAGGTGCGGCCTGTCTCCAGGGATCGGGTGGTCACCGACACAGAGATCCTGGAGGAGAGTATCCGCAAGCTCCTCCCTGCCCACCTGTTTCTGGATATTCTTCCCTGTGCCCTGCTCACCGCCCCGGACAAGGTCTTTGCCGTGTTGTCCGCCGGCGGGACTGTGGAAGCGGCGGGAGAACTGAAGGTGGATACCGGCCAGGGATTGGCCAGCATAGAGCGTTTTTCCGTGGCCACCGGCGCCGTGGTTCCTGAACTGTGGGGGACGGCGGCAGATTGATATAAATAACTATATAAAATCAAATCGGAGTGGCACGGCACAAGCTGTGCCACTCCGATTTGATTTTATTTCTGATATGCAAAGTGTCAATATTTTAAAATTTATAATAATATATAGTTGATTTAGAAATACTTAGGTGCTAAAGTATATTTTGTAAATAATATTATATATATTCTAATTTATACAAAAGAATGTTGCACTTTTTAGAAAATGGGCAGAAGAGGGTGGTCAACATTAAAGAGACTTTAGGAAACTTCTGCAGGAGAACGGGGCAAGTAGAATTGCTTATGCAATGGGATACAGGGAAAAATGGCAGCCTAACCCCCGATGATATAAGTTTCGGGAGCAAGAAAACTGTCTGGTGGTCTTGTGATAAGGGACACCTTTGGCAAGCATCTATCACATCCCGGACCAGTCACCACACTGGATGCCCCTATTGTAACGGGAAATATCCCATGCCCGGAGAAACCGATTTAGGTACACTATATCCCGATCTGAAAAGTGAATGGCATCCCACTAAGAATGCTCCATTAACTCCAGATCAGATTCTCCCTGGAAGCCACAAAAAGATATGGTGGCGGTGTAAAAATGGTCATGATTGGTGTGCGTCCGTTAAATCAAGAGTCAGTGGCTACGGCTGTCCTATCTGTGCAAACCGTGAATTGAAAGTGGGAATCAACGATTTAGCATCCTGTTTCCCGGAATTAGCCAAACAGTGGCATCCCTCAAAGAATGGCTCCCTTCACCCCGAACAGGTGCTAGCTGGAACATCGCGGAAAGTATGGTGGAAATGCGAGAAGGGTCATGAATGGAAAGCTCAGGTATCTGCAAGAGTAAGCGGAGGCAGCAGTTGTCCTGTATGCAGCGGAAAAGTTATTGTACCCGGAGAAAACGATTTATATACGTACTACCCCTTGATTGCAAAAGAGTGGGCTGAAATCCAAAATGGAGCTTTAACTCCTTCGCAGCTATCTCCGTATAGCAACAGGCGCGTATGGTGGCGCTGCGAGGCGGGACATATATATAAGGCCACTGTATCATCCAGGACAATGAGAAAAACAGGCTGTCCATACTGCGCTGGGAAAAAAGTACTGCGTGGGTTTAATGATCTGGAAACTATAGAACCCGAACTTACAGCCCAGTGGCACCCAACACTAAATGGGGCATTGATGCCATACATGGTTACCGCAGGATCTCATCAAAAAGTATGGTGGCAATGCCCCGAGGGGCATGTATGGAAAGCAGTAATTTACAGCCGAACTGGCTCGCAGCGTTGCGGGTGCCCGGTTTGTGCAGGGAAAGTAAAATATCGTAACAAGCAGGGGCAGGGATCTAAAGAAATGCCATGATTTTTATTCTGCTTGGAGCAGCAATCTAACGCAAAAAATTTTAAAGCAAAGGCAGAGAGAATAATACCGCGCACAGCGTTTTTTGAATCGGAGACAGCCAAAGTCTTCCCATACATATTGGGCTCTTCACTCTTATGACAAAAGGTCCCCTGATGTAGTCTATTTTCCTACATCAGGGGACCTTTTGTCACTGTCCGTTTTACTGGACCTCTTCATGTAGACTCATCACCAAAACATACCATAAGATTAAAAAGAGATCAAAACTAATGATAAACATGAAACGATAGAAAAATCAATTCACATGCATACGCCGTTCAAAAAGTGCAGCTTGACCGCAGATGATGGTGCATCGCCACCGCTGGGATGGTGCATTGCTTCCGGAGAAATGGTGCATGGCGGCCCGGCCGCGGGCGTGGTGCACCGGGCCGCCATGCGGGGAATCACCCGGGGATGCCCTTGCGCTTTCGCATGGACTCTCCCTCGATCTGGATGGTATAGGCGTTGTAGATGATCCGGTCACAGATGGCGTCGGCCAAGGTAGGGTCGTACAGATTTTCATGCCATTCGCTGGTGTCATACTGGGAGCAGAAGATGGTGGAGGCCACCTTGTTCCTAGCCTCTACCAGTTCCAGCACATCCCGGGCCTCTGCCTCCTTGAGGGGGTAGAGCAGCCACTCGTCCAAAATAAGCAGCTTCTCTTTCCTGAGCTTTTTCATGTAATCCCGGTAGGTTCCGTTGGCCCGGGCTACGGAGATCTCCACCAGCAGATCCGGCAGACGGATGTACCGCACAGAGTAAAAGCTGCGGCTGGCAGCCATGCCAAGGGCGCAGGCCAAATAAGTCTTTCCGGCCCCGGTGGCTCCCAGAATGATGACATTGTGTGCTTCCTGGATGTAGGTGCAGGAGGCCAGGCGCAGGATCTGCTCCCGGTCCAGCCTTCGTTCCGGGTGGTACTCAATATTCTCGACGCAGGCGGCGGGGTCCGCGTAGCCAGCGTTGCGGATGAGCCGGGTCAGGCGGTTGCTTTTCCGGGCGCTCCACTCCGCGTCTACCAGCATGGCCAAGCGGTCCTCAAAGGACACCGACTGGAACTGCGCATCCTCCAGTTGGGCGAAGAAGGCTTCTGCCATGACGCCCAGGCGCATTTCATGTAATTTCCGTACCGTTTCATTGCTCAGCATAGTCATTCCCCCCTCTTGTAGTAGCCGGCGCCTCTGGTGAACTTATGGGCCTTTGGCTCTTCCGGC
>CASFCS010000025.1 GCA_949293245.1 uncultured bacterium
CATGTTGGCGGTCTCACGGACGGTCTCGCCGTGGGCGATCTGGCTCTTGCCCTCGTCCAGGTCCTGGACCTCCAGGCCCAGCAGGTTGCAGGCGGAGGCGAAGGAGAAGCGGGTGCGGGTGGAGTTGTCGCGGAACAGGGAGATGCCCAGGCCGGACTCGAAGATCTTGGTGGAGATGTTGTTCTCACGCATGTAGCGCAGGGCGTCGGCCACGGTGAACACGGCCTCGATCTCGTCGTCGGTCTTCTCCCAGGTCAGGAAGAAGTCGCCGTTGTACATGTCCTTGAAGTTCAGGGCGTTGAGCTTGTCAATGTAGGCCTGCAGTTTGGCATCCATAGTGTATTCTCCTTTTCAAATATTTAAATTGTTTGCCAGTCAGTTCAGCGCTTCTTATTTGTCACGCTTCGCCTATGCGCTGCACCCGGCTTCCCTCCGTCTCGGGCTGGTCTGCGGGCTGGTCTGCGGGCCGCTCCGCGGCCCTCCGCTCACCCTCGCTCCGGTCCATCCGGGCTGCGCATAACGGCTCAGCGCTTCTTACTTGATATCGTTGTCGGTGAGGGTGGCGCGGAACTGGGCCACGTCGGCGGTCTTGTTCTCCTCCTTGTACAGGCCGGGCACGGCGGCGTACAGGGCGGCGCAGCTCACCAGATCCTGCTTCCAGGTGATCTCGTTGGGGGCGTGAGCCTGGCTCTCGGCGCCGGGGCCGAAGCCCACGCAGGGGATGCCGTACCGGCCCTGGATGGCCACACCGTTGGTGGAGAAGGTCCACTTGTCGGTGAGGGGACGGTTGCGCAGGTGCATGGCGCCGTCGGGGCCGATGCGCTTGTCGCCGAACAGGGCGTGGTGGGCGTCCACCAGAGCCTGGACGTGGGCGGCGTTCTCCTTGTTGATCCAGGTGGGGAAGTAGCACTCGGTCTCGTAGACCTCGCCGGTCCAGGAGGGACGGTCATACATGTACATGGACACCACCACGTCGTCGCCGTACTTCTTCACGGCGGGCAGATCCCGGATCTCCTGGAGGCAGGAGTCCCAGGTCTCGCCGGCGGTCATGCGGCGGTCGATGGAGATGGAGCAGGAGTCGGCCACAGCGCAGCGGCTGGGGGAGGTGTAGAAGATCTGGCTGGTGGTGCAGGTGCCGCGGCCCAGGAAGCGGGCGTCCTCATAGTGGTCGGGGTTGTACTTGGGATCCAGCATCTTCACCAGGCCCTTGATCTCCACGGAGTCGTCGGCGGGGTTCTCGTTGAGGGCGCGGACATCCTGGAGGATGTCGGCCATCTTGTAGATGGCGTTGTCGCCCCGCTCGGGAGCGGAACCGTGGCAGGAGACGCCCTTCACGTCCACCCGGATCTCCATGCGGCCCCGGTGACCGCGGTAGATGCCGCCGTCGGTGGGCTCAGTGGAGATGACGAACTCCACCTGCTCCTTCTTGATGCCGTTGGCGGGGAAGAACTTGTTGACGATGTACTGCCAGCACATGCCGTCGCAGTCCTCTTCCTGGACGGAGCCCACCACCATGATCTTGTAGCCCTCGGGGATGAGGCCCAGCTCTTTCATGATCTTGGTGCCGTACACGGCGGAGGCCATGCCGCCCTCCTGGTCGGAGCCGCCGCGGCCGTAGATGACCTCGTCATCCTCGTAGCCCTCGTAGGGGTCGTGCTCCCAGTTGTTGATGTTGCCGATGCCCACGGTGTCGATGTGGGAGTCGATGGCGATGATCTTGTCGCCCTGGCCCATCCAGCCGATGACGTTGCCCAGGCCGTCCACCTCGACCTTGTCATAGCCCAGCTTCTCCATCTCGGCCTTGATGCAGGCGACGACCTCCTTCTCCTCGCAGCTCTCGCTGGGGTGGGAGATCATAGCCCGCAGGAAGCGGGTCATGTCGGCCTTGTAGCCTTCGGCGGCAGCCTTGATCTTTTCAAAATCCATGATAGTGCCCTCCATTTATTTTAAAATATGTATTTTACGGTGTCAGGAGATCAATAGTCCTTCTGGGGGCTCTCGGTGGTGGGGTACTCCCCGTCCCAGATGACCCGGCGGAACTTCATGGGGTCGGTGTTGCCCTCGGTGGAGAACATGAGCACCTGGCTGAAGCGGTTGAGCTCCAGGGCCTCACGCAGCTCCTTGTAGGTGTCGTCGCACATGATGGCGTCCAGGCAGCCCATGCCCACGGCGCCGGACTCGCCGGAGATGACGGTGGGGTCGCCCTTCACGGGCACGCCCAGCATCCGCATGCCCTTGGCGGACACCCAGTCGGGGCAGGAGACAAAGGCGGAAACGTGGTTGCGCAGGATGTCCCAGGAGATGGTGTTGGGCTCGCCGCAGGCAAGACCGGCCATAATGGTCTGGAGGTCGCCGGTGACGATGCGGGGGGAGCCGTCGCCGGCCAGAGCGCCCTGATACAGGCAGTCGGCGGCACGGGCCTCCATCACCACGAACTTGGGGGGATCATTGGGGAAGAGGTTGGTGAAGTAGCCCACCACGGCGCCGGCCAGAGAGCCCACGCCGGCCTGGACGAACACATGGGTGGGCCGGTTCACGCCCACCTGGCGCAGCTGGTCGGCGGCCTCGTTGGCCATGGTGCCGTAGCCCTGCATGATCCAGGAGGGGATCTCCTCGTAGCCGTCCCAGGCGGTGTCCTGGACGATGACGCCGTTCTTGGTCTGGTCGGCCTCGGCGGCGGCCATGCGGACGCACTCGTCGTAGTTGACCTCCTCGATGGTGACCTTGGCGCCCTCCTTGGCGATGTTGTCAAAGCGGGACTTGGAGCTGCCCTTGGGCATGTGGACCACAGCCTTCTGGCCCAGCTTGTTGGCCGCCCAGGCCACGCCCCGGCCATGGTTGCCGTCGGTGGCGGTGAAGAAGGTGGCCTGGCCGAACTCCTCCTTGAGCTTCTCGCTGGTGAGGTAGTCGTAGGTCATCTCGCTGACGTCCTTGTCCATCTGCTGGGCGATGTACCGGGCCATGGCGAAGGAGCCGCCCAGTACCTTAAACGCATTCAGACCGAAGCGGTAGGACTCGTCCTTGACGAACACCCCGCCCAGCCCCAGATACTTGGCCATGCCGTCCAGCTTGGCCAGGGGGGTCACGGAGTACTGAGGGAAGCTGCTGTGGAAAAAGCGGGCCTTGGCCACGTTGCCCAGGGACATAACATCAAGCTGCTTGTCCTCGCTCTTGGGCATCTGATTGAGGACCCATTTGATCTCCTGCATCAATATCTCCTCCAACAAATCCGGCGCTTTCGCGCGTGCATCTTTTGGCTTCTGACCTCATCATAGCATACCTTTTTTTGAAGTCAATAGGTTTCCTAAAAAATTTTTGCTTTCGCTAAAAAATTTTTAGAGGTTTGTGCATTTTGACTGCACGCATTTAGTTGCTTTCCTTATTTTTTAGTGTTAAGCTATAACCACAATCCCAATATTGCGCCTGTTTTGCTTGCTTGTGCAGGCGCAGCCGCCCTGGACGGCATGGGAAAATTTCTCCCTTTTTTCCCATGGGCTGTCCCCCCCTCATCCCCCCTGGAAAGGGGCTATCATAAGGAGGAAGTGTTTTCTGATGTATACTCTGACGATCAACGGCAAGTCCTGCACAGTGGAGCATGATATCACCCTGATGGACCTGCTGCGGAGCATGGGCCTGACCTCTGTGAAGGACGGCTGCAGCCAGGGCGCCTGCGGCGCCTGCACCGTGCTGGTGGACGGCAAGCCCCTCAAGGCCTGCGTGCAGAAGGTGTCCAAGTTTGAGGGGAAGGAGATCCTCACGGTGGAGGGCCTCAGCCCCCGGGAGAAGGAGGTCTTTGTCTACGCCTTCGGCGAGGCGGGGGCCGTCCAGTGCGGCTTCTGCATCCCGGGCATGGTGATGTGCGGCAAGGCCCTCATCGACCAGAACCCCGACCCCACCCGGGACGAAATCGCCTTCGCCATCCGCAACAACATCTGCCGGTGCACCGGCTATAAAAAGATCATTGACGCCATCGAGCTGGCGGCCAAGCTCATCCGGGAGGACCGGAAGGACCTGCGGCCTCCCACGGTCACCGGCGTGGGCCAGCGGGCCCACCGGGTGGACGTGCCGGAGAAGGTGCTGGGCTCCGGCCACTACGCCGACGACATCCAGATCGACGGCATGCTGGTGGGCTCCGCCCTCCGGGCCGCCCATCCCCGGGCCCGGGTGCTGTCCATCGACACCACCGCCGCCAAGGCGGTGCCCGGCGTCCACGCGGTCCTCACCGCCGACGACATCCCCGGTTCCTTTAAGGTAGGCCACCTCAAGCAGGACTGGGATGCCCTGGTCCCCGTGGGTCATCTGGTCCACTACCTGGGGGACGCGGTGGCCCTGGTGGCCGCCGAGACCTGGGAGCAGGTCCAGCAGGCCAAGGCCCTCATCAAGGTGGAGTACGAGGTCCTGCCCCCCATCTTTGACGCCAATGCCGCCCTGGCCCCCGACGCTCCCCTGGTCCACGAGAGCAGCCAGAACAACATCCTGGCCCACGAGCACCTGGTGCGGGGCAACGCCGACGAGGTCCTGGCCAAGTCCGCCCACGTGGTCACCCGGAAGTACTACACGCCCCCCACGGAGCACGCCTTCCTGGAGCCCGAGTGCGCCGTGGCCATGGTGGACGACGAAAACCAGGAGGCCCTCATCTACTCCAGCGACCAGGGCACCTACGACACCCAGCACGAGTGCTCCATCATGATGGGCTGGGCCCCGGAGAAGATCCACGTGATCAACGCCCTGGTGGGCGGCGGCTTCGGCGGCAAGGAGGACGTAAGCGTCCAGCACCACGCCCTGCTGCTGGCCTACCACACCCACCGGCCGGTGAAGGTGAAGCTCACCCGGGACGAGAGCATTCTCATCCACCCCAAGCGCCACGCCGCCTGGATGGAGTTCACCACCGGCTGTGACGAGAACGGCTACCTCACCGCCATGAAGGCCGTGGTGGTCACCGACACCGGGGCCTACGCCTCCCTGGGCGGCCCGGTGCTCCAGCGGCTGTGCACCCACGCCGCAGGCCCCTACAACTACCAGGTCATCGACATCGACGGCACCGCCGTCTACACCAACAATCCCCCCGCCGGCGCCTTCCGCGGCTTCGGCGTAACCCAGAGCTGCTTCGCCACCGAGTGCAACCTGAACCTGCTGGCGGAGATGGTGGGCATCTCCCCCTGGGAGATCCGCTACCGCAACGCCATCCGCCCCGGCCAGGTGCTGCCCAACGGCCAGATCGCCTTCCCGGGCACCGCCCTGGCGGAGACCCTGGAGGCGGTGAAGGAGGTCTATGAGAGCCATCCCCGGGCGGGCATCGCCTGCGCCATGAAGAACACCGGCGTGGGCGTGGGCCTCCCCGACTGGGGCCGCTGCCGCATCACCGTGGAGGACGGCAAGATCTGGCTGCGGGCGGGCGCCTCCTGCATCGGCCAGGGCCTGGGCACCGTTCTGACCCAGATCGCCTGCCAGACCCTGGGAGTCACCGACGACGTGGTGTGCTATCCCCCGGCGGAGACCAACCTGGCCCCCGACGCGGGCACCACCTCCGGCTCCCGCCAGACCATGCTCACCGGCGAGGCCTGCCGCCGGGCCTGCGTGCAGCTCAAGGCGGAGCTGGACGCGGGCAAGACCCTTGCCGACCTGAACGGCCAGGAGTTTTTGGGCGAGTACCTGGGGGCCACGGACAAGATGGGCTCGGACAAGCCCAACCCCGTCTCCCACGTGGCCTACGGCTACGCCACCCAGGTGGTGTGCCTCAACGAGGACGGCACCATTGAAAAGGTAGTGGCCGCCCACGACGTGGGCACCGCCATCAACCCCCTGAGCGTGGAGGGGCAGATCGAGGGCGGCGTGGTCATGAGCCTGGGCTACGCCCTCACCGAGGACTTCCCCATGAAGGACGGCAAGCCCACCGCCAAGTTCGGCACCCTGGGCCTCTTCCGGGCCAACAAGACCCCCCCTGTGGAGGCCATCCTGGTGGAGAAGAACGCCGCCTCCGACCTGGCCTACGGCGCAGTGGGCATCGGCGAGATCACCTCCATCCCCACCGCCCCGGCGGTGCAGGGGGCCTACTACAAGCTGGACGGCCAGTTCCGCACCGTTCTCCCCCTGGAGAACACCCCCTACAGCCGCAAGAAAAAATAACCCCTCCCCATCCCTTCTTTCTTCCCATCCCTTCTTCTCACGGCCCGGGCGGAGAAACCGCCCGGGCCGCCCCATTTTTTGCCCCTTTGGGGGGTTCTTTTCGTGGAACCTGACAGCAGGTTTCTCCTTGCCTTTCCAGGGGGCGGGGGGTATAATGTTCTCTGCCAATGGGCCCCAGAGGCCCATTCCCGGCGCGAGCCGGTATTTTGTTTGACAATACGGGAGGCCCACTATGGCTGACAACGCGATCCACGACTACATCCGCCCCGGCCGCCGGGCCCATCTGGTGGGCATCGGGGGCGTGTCCATGTCCCCCCTGGCGGAGGTGCTCCAGGGGGGCGGTATGACCATCACCGGCTCCGACGCCCGGGAGAGCGACACCGTGGCCCGTCTGCGGAGCCTGGGCATCCCGGTGACCATCGGCCACCTCCCCCAGAGCGTCCAGGGGGCGGACTGCGTCATCCGCACCGCCGCCGTCCACGACGGCAACCCGGAGATCGCCGCCGCCCGGGCGGCGGGCATCCCGGTGTTTGAGCGGGCCCAGGCCTGGGGGGCCATTATGCGCTCCTACCGCAACGCCCTGTGCGTCTCGGGCACCCACGGCAAGACCACCACCACCTCCATGTGCACCCACATCTTCATGGCCGCCCAGACGGACCCCACGGTGATGATCGGCGGCACCCTCCCCCTGCTGGGGGCGGGCCACCGGGTGGGCAAGGGGGACACCATTATTCTGGAGTCCTGCGAGTACTGCAACTCCTTCCTCTCCTTCTTCCCCACGGTGGCGGTGGTGCTCAACATCGAGGCGGACCACCTGGACTTTTTCCGGGACCTGGAGGACGTGGAGCGCTCCTTCCGCTCTTTTGCCCAGCTGGTGCCCCAGGACGGCATGGTGGTGGCCAACGCCGACGATGAAAACACCATGACCACCCTGGCGGGGCTGGACCGGCCCATGCTCACCTTCGGGCTGGAGCAGGGGGATGTGCACAGCGCCCGCCTCACCTGGACCAACGGCCTGCCCTCCTTCGACGTGGTGTATCAGGGGCAGGTGTATGCCCATGTGGAGCTGGAGGTGCCCGGCATTCACAACGTGAAAAACGCCCTGGCGGCCGCCGCCGCCGCCATCGCCCTCCATGTGCCCGGGGAGGCCGTGTCCCAGGGGCTGGCCGCCTTCCACGGGGCGGGCCGCCGGTTCGAGCGGCAGGGCTCTTACCACGGGGCGGAGCTCTACGACGACTACGCCCACCACCCCGGGGAGCTGAAGGCCCTCTTTGACGCTGTGTCCCAGATGGGGTACCAGCGGGTGATCTGCGCCTTCCAGCCCCACACCTACACCCGCACCAAGGCCCTTTTCGACGACTTTGTGGAGGTGCTGCAAAAGCCCGACATCACCATCCTGGGGGAGATCTACGCCGCCCGGGAGCAGAACACCATCGGCATCTCCTCGGCGGACCTGGCCGGGCGGATTCCCGGCGCGGAGTTCTACCCCACCCTGGCGGGGGTGGAGGCCCGGCTGCGGCAGCTGGCCCGGCCGGGGGACCTGATCCTCACCGTGGGGGCTGGAGATATCTACACCGTGGGGGCCGCCCTGGCCGCCGCGGGAGAATAAGCCCTATAACGTCAGACGCGCCGGAGCAAGGATTGCTCCGGCGCGCTTTTTATCCCGTGTGTCAAAACCCCAAAAAAATTTCAGCCCCCCATGTATCCAACGTACATGGGGGGCTTACTGATTCTGAATCTCCAATCTTGGTTACCTCTGCTTTCAAAAGATTTTTGATTCACCGCTCGATCCGATCATCTTTTGGAATTCCTTGTTCATCCAGTTTCTTCAAACATCCGGTCTATGGACCACGTCCGTCATCTGCAACACATTGCGTCAGAGGATTGTTGAGGTCTCATATCCACTCTTATTCCACAAAGCTGTTTGGAACTGATCGCCCGAAAGAACTTCCTCCATCTGATCTGCTCTGATCCTGTCCCATCCCTCCTTTCATCCTCGTGTTCAAACTCTTTGTCTCACACCTGACGGAACGTTCATCGTCTCACATTGATTCAGCGCTTCTGGATTTTGTTTCGCTGGACAGATCAAAATATCATGGCACGTTGACTGCTGGTTGTGACCACTTGTACCAAACGTCGCATCATCCAGATGGCTTTGGGATATGGGTCACATGCGGATCATTGCCGCTTCAGTTCGAATCACATGTCTGATTGTCCGCGTAACTCTTGCCAAATTGCTGAAACTTTGGTTGACGTTGCGTCATTTCTGACAGTCGATTGAAACCGGAACACCAATCTGCTTCACCTGGATCTGAATGATCTGACTCTCTATTTTAAAGCCAAACGAAACATACCCGGGGAAACTCTGATCTCTGTTCGATTCTGCACGCTCTGCCGGGGAAACTTGGAGTTGAATCCGATTTTGTTGAGAAGTCTGAGATCTGGACCATAGACCTTGCGGGGTTGAAAGATTGGGGGGTTCGCTAGCTTTGCTAGCCCACTGGACTCACCTCTTTCTTTCTGGTTGTATTGTACTACCGGCCGTCTCTTTTGTCAATAGGTTTTTATAAGTTTTTTACAGAAGTTTTTGCGGGAGGCGGGGGCGGAGGGTTACCCCTCCGTCCGCCGCACCTCCAGGTAGTAGCACGCCTGCGCCCCGTCCAGGGTGACGGCGGTGATCCCCGCCTCCAGGTCGAAGCCGAAGTTCTGCCGGACGATCTCGATATATCCCCGGTCCTCCAGGGAGGCGGTCTGGCTGGTGCAGGTCAGGTTGGAGCCCAGCCGGGTGGCCAGGTCGTAGTGGTACATCCCCTGCTCCTCCACCCCGGCGCAGGTGAAGTTGTAGCTGCCCTCCTTGGTCATGGCGGCGGTCAGGTTCACCGTCCCGCCGGCTGGCAGGGTAATCTCCCCCTCCAGCCAGCACACCCGGACGGCCCCCGCCTCGATGTTCTCCAGCCAGCCGGCATCGTACCGCTCCACCGGGTGGTCGGACAGTACGCCGTAGGAGAGCAGCTGCTCCAGAAAGGCCCGGTAATAGAGCTCGAAGTCCAGGTTTTCCAGCCTCATCTCCTGCTGGAGCCGGGGCAGTATCTGCCGCAGGGCGGTGTCCAGGTCGCTCTCATACCGCTCCACCGTGGCCCCGCAGCCCTCCAGCCTGGGGGCGTCCCCGTCCAGGCTGCCGTTGGCGTAGCCCTGGATGGTCATGTTCTCCACGTCCTCTCCCAGCACCAGGAGGTAGTAGTCTTTGGCACCGTAGTCGGGCCACTCCGGCTGGGGGATGGTGAAATCCTGGACCATGGTGCCCCCATCCCGGTCGTAGGAGGCCCCGTGGAAGCCGTAGGTCAGGACGGTGGTCCTGTTGTAATCCAGGTCAAAGGTCACCCGCAGGGTGGGGTTTGTGATCCCCGCCTCCGGGTCGCTGGAGGGGCTGTAGGGCTTTGTCAGCTTGTAAACAATCACGGGCACCCCCGACACATCGGGTCCCGGGCCCAGGGCGGTCTCCAGGTAGCTGCCGTCGGCCAGCAGGGCCTGATAGTCCGTCCAGTTGTCCGGGGCGTCCAGGTTCAGGCTCCCCTCCGGGTTGTCGCCGCCCCAGGCATCCTCAAAGCCGCCGGCGTAGGCCCCCAGGCGCAGGGTGGTCTCCAGCTCCGCCCCGTCCGCCGTCAGGGCAGGCCGGTTCTCTTCCAGATCTTGCAGCCCGGACACAAAGGGGTAGAGGAGGGTGACGGTCTGGTCCTCCTGAGAGGTGTTGGTCAGGGTGTAGGTGTCGGTAACCAGAATGTCGGACGTCCCCCTCTGCGCCCAGGGGGCAAAGTCCAACGTGACGTCCCGCTCTGCCGCAATGGCGGGGTTCTCCTCCTTCAGGGTCAGGGGGAGCACCGGCCCGGCGTAGGCCATGAAGGTGGCCTCCTGTCCGCCGCCCCCGCCCTGCTGGCCGTCCCGTCCCCCCAGCAGGGGGATGATCCCGGCCATCACGCCCGCCCCCAGGGCCGCCAGGCACAGGCAGGCCGCCAGGGCGCCCCACTTGGCCGTTCGCCTGCCCCGGGGGACAGGCTCGCCGCAGTCGATGGTCCCGTCGGACAGGGCGCTCATGGCCTCCAGCAGGCGCTGGCTCTCCTTGCTCATAAGATCACTCCTTCCCGCTCCAGGGCCAGGCGAAGGGACTGCCGCAGGCGGCGCAGCCGCTGGGTCAGGCTGTTGGGGGCGTACCCCGCCCTCCGGGCCAGCTCCTTCACCGGCCAGCCGTAAAAATACCGGTGGACAAACAGCTGCCGGTCCTGCCGGCTCTGCTTCTCCAGCCACCGCTCCACCGCGGCGGCCACCTGTTCTTCCTCCCACTGCTCCTCGGCGCTGGGAGAGGCGGGGACGCACTCCTCCAGCTCCATCACCAGGCTCTCCAGCCCCTCCCCCCGCTTCCGGCTATGGGCCGCCCGCCACCGGTCGATGGACAGATTGCGCACGATGCGGCAGAAAAAGGCCCGCAGGGAGGCGGGGCGCTGGGGGGGCATGGTGTCCCACGCCCGGTGCCAGGTGTCGTTGACGCACTCCTCCGCGTCCTCATGGCGCCGGAGGATGTTGTAGGACAGGCTGTGGCACAGCGTTCCGTATTTCGCGCTGGAGGCCGCAATGGCCCCCTCGTCCCGCTGCCAGTACAGGGAAACAATCGCGGTATCCTCCATAGTGATCCCTCCTGGTCTGTGTTCCGGTCTCCTCACCCATTGTGACGGAAAGAAGGGGGAAATGTGACATAAATTTCTCTCCTTTACTCTATCATCTCCCCTGCCGCTCCGTCAATTTCCCGCCGGAACCCGGGGGCGGATACAAAAAGCATCCGCCCCCCGGCATTTGCGCCGGAAGGCGGATGCTTCTCTCTTGTTTACAGCCCCAGCCAGGACCGGAGCTCCCCCAGGTCGGGGGCAATATGGACGTGGGGCAGAGGGGCAAAGTCCTCTGCCGGCGTGACGCCGTTGAGCACCGCGCAGAAGTCGGTGCCCGCGGCCTGGGCGGTGCGGGCGTCAATGGTGGTGTCCCCGCAGAAGAGGACCTCCTCCGGCCTGAGGTCCAGCCGCGCCATGGCGCCGTTGAGGCCCTGGGGGTCGGGCTTGGGCCGCTGCACGTCCCCGCCCCCCACCACCAGCTCTAGGGCGTCCTCCAGGCCGTTGAAGCGGAAGATCTGCACAATGGTGGAGCCCAGCTTGGTGGACACGATGCCCGTGTGCACCCCCGCCTCCCGCAGGGCGGTAAGCAGCTCCGCCGTGCCGGGGAAGAGGCGGGTCCTCTCCACCATGGCCCGCTCCCCTCGCTCCAGGGCCTTCTCCCCCACGTTCTCCTGGAAGCGGCGGTAGAACTCCTGCCGCCGCTGGGCGTCCTTGTCCCCGGTGAGCATGGTGTACCCGTCCATCAGGGTAAAGCCGATGGTGGGCTTCACCTGCTCCGCCGTGGGGGCGGGCCAGCCCATCTGCTCCATGGAGCGCTGATAGCCCATGACGATGGGGACGGTGGAGTCCCCCAGTGTATAGTCAAAATCGAACAGTACCCCTTGATATTTCATATGTACCCCCGTATTTTCCGCCCTCAGGGCCGTGACCGGCTGCGCCGCATCACCCCCTCCGGCGGTGTGTTCAGCAGGCATCATTATAGCACACACTCCCCCGCAGTTCAACGGCCCTTTCCCGCCGCCCTGCCCGGTCCGTCCTCCTCCAGCAATGCGGCGGCGCCGTAGCGCAGGCAGCGGTGCAGCCGCTCCCGCCCCCGTTTCATGGTGCGGGACACGGTGGACTTGTTCACCCCCTCCGCCCGGCTGATCTGCTGGAGACTCATGCCGTCCACATAGTACATGGTCATGTACCGCCGCTGCTTTTCCGTCACATCCTGCCGCAGGGCCTGGGACAGGTTGTATTTCAGGCGGCTGATCTGCTGGCTGTTGTCCTCCGCCATAAACCGGGCGTATACCGCCAGGTCAGCCAGCCAGGCCGCCTTGTCATAGGATATATCGCCCATTGCGGCGGTACCCCCTCTCGTAGTAGTGCTCCATCAGCACCGCCACATCCCGGGTCTCCCGGCGCATGATGTGCAGGATGTGCAGCCGGCTCTCCAGACTCTTTTGCTGCTGGGCATCCTCCGTGGCGCGCAGCGCCCCCTCCAGCGCGGCGATGCGCTCCCGCAGGGCGTTCTCCTCCGCCCGATACTCTCTTGCCAATTCCATCAGTGTCATAGATCCGCTCTGTTCCCCTTCTCCGCCGCCCTTCCGGCGGCCGGCGCGTTGTATTGGTCCCGCGGGCCGCCCCCTGGCCCGCTCCTCTCTCCGTCCAAAAAATTTTTCAAAAAAAATCCCACAGTGGTGTTGACAATTCCCTTCCTTTCTGTTAAAATCACTTTCGTTGCAGCGCTACAGGCTGGTGTAGCTCAGCTGGTAGAGCAGCTGATTTGTAATCAGCAGGTCGGGGGTTCGAATCCGTCCACCAGCTCCACCATCTTCTACAACTTCATATGGAGGAGTTCCCGAGTGGCCAAAGGGGGCAGACTGTAAATCTGTTGTCGCTGACTTCGGTGGTTCGAATCCACCCTCCTCCACCAAGGGTCCTGAATGCCTCGGCATTCAGGACCTTTCCTTTTTCCCGGGGGGCATTTCCCTGTTTCCCTCCTCTCCCTCTCCCCGGGCGACCGATATAGAACATACGTTCTATTAATGGTGCTATGTTACCACCTCTGTCATGTTCTGTCAACTGATTTTTGTTTGCCTTACGACAGGAATTATGTTACCATAGTCCTGTTAACGGGACCTGCCGCCCCTGCCGGAGAAAATAAGCGGGCTGTGCGCGGCGCAAGGAGGTTTGATTTGCATGAAACATACCACCAAGCTGGGCCTGCTGGGCCTGCTGGCCGGGGCGGGGGCCGGCGCCCTGGGGCTCAACGCCCTGGGGAATTATTACTATGACATGCTCCTCCTCCCCCGCAGCTACTCGCCCCAGACCCACCCCGCCGGGGAGGAGGATCCCATCCTGCTGGGCCGCCAGTGGCTGCGGGAATGTCCCGGCCGCCGGGACCTCACCCTGCGGGCGGTGGACGGCCTGCGGCTCCACGCCCACATGATCCCCGCCCGGGATCAGGCCTCCAGGCGCTGGGTGGTGTGCGTCCACCCCTATCACGACGACAGCTCCGCCATGGGGCTGTATGCCAGTCACTACCGCCAGATGGGATATCACGTCCTGATTCCCGACCTGCGGGGCTTTGGTCAGAGTGAAGGGGACTATGTGGGCATGGGCTGGGACGACCGGCTGGACCTGGTGGCCTGGGTGAGCGCACTGCTCCGACGCCACGGCGACGCCCAGGTGGTGCTCCACGGGGTGTCCATGGGGGCGGCGGCAGCCCTGATGGCCGCCGGCGGTCCGGTGCAGGACAATGTACGGGCGGTGATCTCGGAGAGTTCCTACACCACCGCCCTGGAGGTGCTGCGCCACGTATTCCAGCTCTATTACGGCGGCCCGCTTCCCTCGGCGGCGGCTATGGCCGCTTTGCGGGGGGTGACCCGCCGCAGGGCGGGGTACGACCTGCGCAATGCCGACGCGCTGAAGGCCGTCTCCCGCAGCCAGGTGCCCACCCTGTTTATCCACGGCACCCGGGACCAGTTTGCGCCCCCCTCCATGATGGCCGACCTCTATGAGAAGGCGGCGTGTCCCCACAAGCAGTTTCTCTGGGTGCCCGAGGCGGGCCACGGCCAGTGCGCCGCCCAGCAGCCGGAGCTCTACTGGGACACGGTGGACGCCTTTTTGAGAGAGAGATTGGCCTGAAGCGCCCGAGCCGTCATGCGCAGGCCCCCTCGTCCTCTGTTGGTAGGAGACGTTGGTACTTTTCTTGCGCCCACAAGAAAAGTACCCAAAAGAATGGGCATAAGGGGGCGTTCCCCCTTATGAATCCCCCCTCGGCACTTTGGCGCCTGCCTTTATTGACCGGCGCGCAAAGTATGGTCGTGTCTGCGCGTTGTACGACCGGCCTTCGGCGGCCTGACTTGGTGGGCGAAACACCCAGTCTTTCTTGCAAAGGGCGCCTGGCCGGGTGGTGTCTGGCACCCTGTCCCAGCGGCACCGGTGAGGACACCGCCCCCTACGGACCGGGACGACGCCCGGCACGGTGCAGCATTCCCCGGCAGGGCCGGTTACTCTGGAAAGCGGGCGGCTTCTAGCCGCCCCTACGGACTAAAACGAAACCCGGCAGGTTTAACGGGTCTTGGCTCATTTTGCGGCTTGGCCTACGGGCGGGTCTCGGACCCGCCCCTACGGACCGGGACGAAACTCGGCAGGGCTTGTTGCAGCGTGCCGGGCTCGCACTTCCCACCTTGTCATTGCGAGGGCCGCTTTGCGGCCCGTGGCAATCCGCGTCCCCCGGACGGCGGGCGGCCAAAGGCCGGCCCTACGGTGTGGTCGGAACCGCCTGCACAAATCGAGACGCATCCGGCCCCATCCTTTGCGTAGGGGGCGATGTCCCCATGGCCCCGCTGGGCACCACCCGGCTTTGCCCGCTGCGTAGGGGCGGGTTCCAAACCCGCCCGCTGGACAGGAGCAAAGGGCCGTGAATCCGGTTCTGCCCCAGCCCGCCCCCTCCCCGCAAAAATTCCTAATTCCTAACTCCTCATTCCTCATTTCCATCCCCTTTGCCCATACAAAGTACAGTGCCCCAGGAGACCGGTCGGTCCCCTGGGGCACTGTGTTTTCTTCCGTTTTACTCTCCCCCTGCCACCGCCGCCGGCAGCACCAGGGTGAACCGGGTGCCCACGTCCTTGCGGCTGGTGACCTCAAACCACCCGCCGTGGCGGTCGGCAATCCACTTGGCGATGGCCAGCCCCAGGCCGGTGCCCCCGGTCTGGCGGGCCCTGGACTCGTCGGTGCGGTAGAACCGCTCGAAAATGTGGGGAATGGAGGCCGCGTCAATGCCCTGGCCGTCATCGGTGACGGATACCCGGGCGGTGTCCCGGGTACGGGTGACGCTGAGGGTGATAAGCCCTCCCTGGGGGGTGTACTGGATGGCATTGTCCGTCAGCACCCGGATGGCCTGCTTGATAAGGCCCGGGTCGGCGTGGATGGGCACGGGCTGGGACCACCGGGCGGAGAAGCGGTGGGTCTCGTCCACCATGGCCATCTCCTTCATCACCTGGCTGGCGATCTCGGTGAGGTCCACATCCTCCATCTCCACCCGGGCGGAGTCGTTGTCCCCCCGGGCCAGGAAGAGGAGCTGCTCCACCAGCTCCTTCATGGAGTCGGCCTCGGCGGAGATGGCGTCGATGGCCTCCTGCATGGTCTCCGGGTCCTCCTTGCCCCAGCGGTCCAGCAGCCGGGCGTACCCCTGGATGACGGAGATGGGGGTGCGCAGCTCGTGGGAGGCGTCGGAGACGAAGCGGGCCTGGGCCCGGTAGGCCTGGTTGATGCGCTCCAGCATGGCGTTGATGGCCTCCGCCAGGTTCTTGAGCTCCTTCTGGGTACCCTCCACCGGGATGCGGGTGTCCAGGTGGGTGGCGTTGATGGCGTTGAGCTGCCCCGCCAGGGTCTGAAGCTCCTCCTGGGACATGGCGGTGACGGTATTGAGCTTGGCGGCGGTGGCCGCCAGCTCCTGAATGGGGTGGAGCACCTTTTTGATGGTGCCCGCGTTTTTAAAGAGGTTGAGCACCAGGGAGATCACCTGGCACACCAGCAAAATCCGCCCGGCGTACACCAGCACGGTGACCGCGCCCGACAGGTCCAGGCGGATGGCGTAGGGCTCCCCGCCGTTGCTCATCTCCACCACATAGGCGCAGTCCTGGCCGGGCCGGCTGGTCCACCGGCCGAAAAACCAGGCCTGCTCTCCCCGGCAGAAGGTGCGCAGACCCCCGGCCAGATTTTCCGGGCCGGGAATGGCGGAGGGCATGGCGGTGCCCTCCGGCGGCCGGTCCAGGGCGGTGACGGTGTAGTCCCCCGCCGCCATCCAGTCGCTGGTCTCCCGGGAGGGGACCCCTCTCTCCGCCACCAGCTGGGCGATGTCGGAGGCCTGCTGCTCCGACCAGAACACCACGCCCAAAGCGCACAGGGCCGCCAGCAGCAGGTCCATGCACAGAAAGATCCCTGCCAGCCGGAGGAACAGCCTGGTATTCAGCCGGGCCACCAGGGAATTTCTCCCCTTCTGTCTGGTTTTCTTCCAGGCCATAGGCCTCCCCTCCTTCCAGCGCAGAACTCAGCCTTTCTCAGTCAGCCAGGACAGTACCTCTGCCAAAGCCTTTTCCTCCACAAAGTCGCCCCCGTGGAGGAACACCTCCTGCACGGCTGCCTCCTCCCGGTCTCTGGGGGGATGGGCAGTCACTTTCCTGGTCATCATCCACATCATGGCCCGGTACACCCCACCCAGCCTGGCCGGGGCGTATCCGCCGCGGAGATAGAAAAAAGGGAGGCTCCCCAACTTTAACGACTCCGCCAGGCCGCCGGTCTGTTCCGGCAGGGACATACCTACGGCGCACACCGCCTCCACCCGCCACTTTTTCCGGGCCCGGGCAAGTCCCTTCACCGATCCCGCCAGCAGCCATCCCAGATAGATCACGCCGGTGCCGGGGGCGGGTTCCTGTTTTCCCAGTTCAAACACCGGAAGGCCCGTCCGCTCCCCCAGCATATGGGCATAGCGCCGGGTAAAGCCGGTGGCCGAGGTATACAAAATCGCCTCCGCCATGTCACTCCTCCTCCCGGATCACATAGCCCACCCCCCGGACGGTGTGAATGAGCTTGAAGCCGAAGCGCTCGTCGATCTTGGAGCGCAGGAAGCGGATGTACACATCCACCGTGTTGGTCTCCCCCACAAAGTCAAAGCCCCACACGTTGTCCAGCAGGGCCTCCCGGGAGACCACCTTCTCCTTGTTGAGCAGCAGGTAGTGGAGCAGGTCGAACTCCCGGCGGGTGAGCTCCACAGTCTCCTCCCCCACCGCCACCTCGTGGCGCTCCACATCCATGGTGAGGGGCCCGGCGGTGAGCAGGGCCCCGGCGGCGGCTCTGGGGGCGGCGGCGGCGCTGCGCAGCACCGCCCGGATGCGGGCCAGCAGCTCCTCAATGGCAAAGGGCTTGGTGATGTAGTCGTTGGCGCCGGTGTCCAGTCCGGCCACCTTGTCCATCACCGTGTCCCGGGCGGTGAGCATGATGACGGGGGTGCTCTTCTCCCGCCGCAGCCGGCGCAGCACCTCCATCCCGTTGAGGGCGGGGAGCATGATGTCCAGCAGGATCACCCCGTAGTTCTCCCCCAGGGCTTTCTCCAGCCCCTCCCGGCCGTTGAAGGCCTTGGTCACCTCATAGCCCTCATAGCGCAGCTCCAGCTCCACCATGCGGGCCAGTTTTTCCTCATCCTCCACCAGCAGGATCTTCTCGGCCATGGAGGGCACCTCCTCACTTCTTCTTGCGGTCCCGGTCCATCTCCCGGCGGACCTGTTCCACCCACTCCCCCACCACGTCGGAGGCCCGCTTCAGGGTGTCGTTGACGGGGGTGTTCTCCACCTCGGCGCCGGACAGGCGATAGCGGCAGCGCAGCACCAGCCCCACGATAGTCAGGGGAAACATCACATAGGGGGCCACCAGAAACAGCAGCACCAGGATGACCAGAGGGATGGCCACCATCACCTCCCCCTTGCGCCACACCTCCAGGGAGATGGTGGTGCAGTGGCGGGCCAGGTTCTTGAGCACCCGGCCCACCTCCTTCCAGCGGAAGGGTCTGCGGGAGGCCGCCTCGGGGGGAGGCGGCACGGCGCTCTCCCCCCCGGAATAGGCCCCGAAGCGGGTGGAGTAGCTGCCCCCCCGGACCGGGGGCATGCGGCCCTGGCGCTCCAGCTCCAGCACCGCGTCCAGCACGCTGCCGCCGCACTTGGCCAGCAGGGCGGCGGCCTCCTCCCGGCTCAGGCCCGTCCGGGCCATGAGCTTCTCCAGCTGTACGGTTCCGATCTCCACGGCGGCGCCCCCCTCCCTCGCTTTATATCCCGGGCCCATATGGTCTCATCCTCAGTATAGTCCGCCGGGGGGAGGGGGTACATTGAAGCATTGTTAAAATCACATTAAAACCCCGTCCCGCCGGTGTCACGTCCCATTATACTCCCTTTTTGCCCGGGCGCAAGAGCGCCCGCCCCCCTTGTTTTTTTCCGCAGTTTTGGGTATAATGTGTTGATTCTATGGAACGACGGGGCCCGCCGCCCCCTGAAAGGATGTCTCCCCATGAAATTAGGTATCGTGGGTCTGCCCAACGTGGGCAAATCGACCCTCTTCAACGCCATCACCAACGCCGGCGCCGAGAGCGCCAACTACCCCTTCTGCACCATTGACCCCAACGTGGGGGTGGTGGCCGTGCCCGACAGCCGGCTGGACTGGCTGAGCGACTTCTATCACCCCAAAAAGACCACCCCCGCCGTCATCGAGTTCGTGGACATCGCCGGACTGGTGAAGGGGGCCTCCAAGGGGGAGGGGCTGGGCAACAAGTTCCTCTCCAACATCCGGGCCACCGACGCCATCGTCCACGTGGTGCGCTGCTTTGACGACGAGAACATCATCCACGTGGAGGGGTCCACCGACCCCCTGCGGGACATCCAGATCATCGACATCGAGCTCATCATGGCCGACATCGAGATGGTGGAGCGCCGCATCAAGAAGGCGGAGACCGCCGCCAAGGGGGACAAGAAGTTCCTCCACGAGGTAGAGGTGTTCCGGGGGCTGCTGGAGTGGCTCAACGACGGCAAGTCCGCCCGCAGCTACCCCGCTGAGGACGAGGAGGACGCCGCCCTCATCGCCACCAGCGAGCTTCTCTCCCTCAAGCCCATCATCTACGCCGCCAACCTGGATGAGGGGGGCCTCACCGACCCCGCCTCCTCCCCCTATTACGCCCAGGTGGAGGAGCTGGCCGCCCGGGAGGGGGCCCAGGTGATCCCCGTGTGCGCCAAGCTGGAGGAGGAGATCGCCCAGCTGGACGGGGAGGACCGGGACATGTTCCTGGAGGACCTGGGCCTCACGGAGAGCGGCCTGGACCGGCTCATCAAGGCCAGCTACGCCCTGCTGGGCCTCATCTCCTACCTCACCAGCGGGGAGGACGAGTGCCGGGCCTGGACCATTAAGAAGGGCACCAAGGCCCCCCAGGCCGCGGGCAAGATCCACTCGGACTTCGAGCGGGGCTTCATCCGGGCGGAGGTGGTGTCCTTCCAGGACCTGAAGGACTGCGGCTCCATGAACGCCGCCCGGGAGAAGGGCCTCATCCGCTCCGAGGGCAAGGAGTATGTGGTGCAGGACGGGGACATCATCCTCTTCCGGTTCAACGTGTGAGTTTTTCCCCAAAAAATGCCCATAGAAAAGCCCGGCGGACACTTGGTGTCCGCCGGGCTTTGACTTTTCCCGCAAAAGGCACTTTTCACAGGTTTTCTCTCACTTCAGGGCCTCCAGCACCCGCTCGGAGGTGGTCACGATCTTCACCGTCTGGGAGAAATCCAGGGTAAAGAGGTTGATGAAGGACTTGGCATCCACAATGGTGGTGTCGTCCATAGAGTGGATAAAGACGGCCTCCGGCACGGAGCAGGCCAGCCGCTGCAAATCCTGCAGCTGAGACACGTTGTCAAACTTCTTCGTAATCACCACAGCCAGTTTCCCCTCCTCTCTGGGTCCCCCGCTCCGGGGGGACAGACATCCCCTCACTGTGTCCTTATCATACCACACAGGCGGGAAGGGGGGCAAGGTATTTCCTTGCCCCCCTGTGGTGTTGTTTTTCACTGCATCAGGGAGCACACCAGCTCGGCGTACTCCGCCGGGTCCTCCAGGGGGTAGTCCGCGATGAGGAGGGCCTGGCTGTAGAGGATACGGGCGTACTTGGCGGCGGTGTCCCGGTCCTCCCGGTCCAGCGCCCCCTTCAGGGCGGCAAAGGCCTGGGACTGGCCGTTGAGCTCCAGCACCTTGTCCGCCTTCATGCCCTCCCCCCGGCCGATCTTCTGGAAATACTTCTCCATCTCCAGGGACATGGGGCCCTCGGCGGTGAGACACACCGAGCCGCTCTTCAGGATGCGGGAGAGGCGCACCTCCTTCACCTTGTCCCCCAGGGTCTCCTTCACAAAGTCCAGCACCGCCTTGTTGTCCTGGCTCTGCTGCTCCAGGGCGGTCTTTTCCTCCTCGCTCTCGGGGAGGGCGTCGGGGTCGGACACGGACTTGAAGGCCTTCTCCCCCGTCTGGCCCAGCACCTGGAGGACGAACTCGTCGGCCTCCTCGGTGAGGTAGAGGATCTCATACCCCGCCTGGGTGATGCGCTCAGTCTGGGGCAGCCGGGCGGCCCGGTCAGCGGTCTCGGCGCTGGCGTAGTAGACGTACTGCTGCCCCTCAGGCATGGCCTCCACATACTCCTTCAGGGTGACCAGCTTGCCCCGGGAGGAGGTGAAGAGCAGCAGGTCGGCCAACAGGTCCTTCTTGGCGCCGTAGCCCTCCACCACGCCGTACTTGATCTGGCGGCCGAAGGCCTTCCAGAAGGTCTCATACTGCTCCCGCTGGTCCTTCTGGAGCTTGAGAAGCTCGTTTTTGATCTTCTTCTCCAGGGCCCCGGCGATGACCCGCAGCTGCCGGGTGTGCTGGAGCATCTCCCGGGAGATGTTCAGGGAGAAGTCGGGGGAGTCCACCACGCCCTTGACAAAGCGGAAGCACTCGGGCAGCAGGTCGGCGCACTTGTCCATGATGAGCACCCCGGAGGAGTAGAGCTGCAGGCCCTTCTCATACTCCCGGGTGTAGAAGTCGAAGGGGGTGTGGGAGGGGATGAAGAGCATGGACTTGAAGGTGACGGTGCCCTCGGAGGAGGTGGTGATCACCGACAGCGGGGCCTCCCAATCGCCGAACTTCTCCTGGTAGAACCGGTCGTACTCCTCCTTCTCCACCTGGCTGCGGGGCCGCTGCCACAGGGGCACCATGGAGTTGACGGTCTCCCACTCCTTCACCGTCTCCCACTCAGGCTGATAGTCCTCCCCCGCATCGGCGGGCTTCTCCTTCATGCGGCTGTGCTCCAGCTCCATGCGGATGGGGTAGTGGATATAGTCGGAGTACTTCTTCACCAGGTCCGCCAGGGCGCGGGCGTCCAGGAACTGGTCGTAGTTCTCCTCGTCGGTGTTCTCCTTGATGTGCATGATCACGTCGGTGCCCACGGCCTCCCGGTCACACTCGGTGACGGTGTAGCCGTCGGCCCCGGCGGACTCCCACTTCCAGGCCTGCTCCTCCCCGTAGCGCCGGGTGATGACGGTGACGCGGTCGGCCACCATAAAGGCGGAGTAGAAGCCCACGCCGAACTGGCCGATGATGTCCACCTCCCCCTTGGGCTCCATCTCCTCCTTAAACTGGCGGGAGCCGCTGCGGGCGATGACGCCCAGGTTGTTCTCCAGGTCCTCCCGGGTCATGCCGATGCCGTTGTCCGACACGGTGAGGGTGCGCCCCGCCTGGTCGGGCACAATGGTGACGGCGAACTGGTCCCGCTCCACCCCCACCTTGTCATCGGTGAGGGCCAGATAGGCCAGCTTGTCGATGGCGTCGGAGCTGTTGGAGATGATCTCCCGCAGGAAGATCTCCTTGTGGGTGTAAATGGAGTTGATCATCAGGTCCAGCAGGCGCTTGGACTCCGCTTTGAACTGTTTCTTTGCCATGGTATCTGCCTCCAATATGGAAAATTAGCCGCCGGGCGGCTCCTTTGTAGACGGTTTAGCACTCTCATCTCAAGAGTGCTAAACCTATTATAGCCGCTCTGGGGGAATTTGCAAGGGTATTCAAAAATTTTTTACAAATAACCCCGCTACCCCCCGAAAAACAGCCGGGTGGCCCAGGCCGCCGCCAGAAATCCCGCGGCATCGGCGCACAGGGCGGCGGGGATGGCGTAGCGGGAGGAGGTAATCTGGCAGGCGCCGAAGTAGACTGCCACGGTGTAGAAGGTGGTCTCGGTGGAGCCCAGCATCACCGCGGCGGTACGGCCCACCGGGGAGTCGGGGCCGAAGGTGGACAGGAGCTCCGCCCCCACCCCCAGGGCCGCCGCCCCGCTTACCGGGCGCACCAGCAGCAGCGGCACCGTCTCCACCGGCACCCCCACTCGCTCCAGCAGAGGGGAGAGGAGCTGCCCCGCCAGCTCCAGGGCGCCGGAGGCCCGCAGCATATACACCGCCGTGAGGAGGGCCACCAGGGCGGGGGCAATGCGCAGCAGCACCTGCAATCCCTCCTTGGCCCCCTGGAGGAGGGCGTCCCACAGGTCCACTCCCCGGGCCAGGCCCCACACCGCCACCCCCGCCATAATGCCCGGGGTGAGCATGGCCAGACACAGCTCCATCCTCACGCCCTCCACAGCCGGGCCATCACCCTGGCGGCGGTGATGCCCACCGCCACGGAGATGGCGGAGGAGAGCCACACCGCCGGCAGAATGTCAAAGGGAGTCTGGCTGCCGGCGGCGGCCCGGAGGGCCGCCACGGTGGTGGGAATGAGCTGGATGGAGGCGGTGTTGCACACGATGAGCATACACAGGCTGTCCGAGGCCCGGCCCGGGGTGCGCAGGCTCATGCGCCGGGCGGCCTCCACCCCCAGGGGGGTGGCCGCGTTGCCCAGCCCCAGGAGATTGGCGGACACGTTGGCACTCACCAGGTCCATCACCTGGCGGTCCCGGGCAAAGTCGGGATACAGCCGCCGGAGGACGGGGCGCAGCAGCCGGGACAGGCCCTCCAGCACGCCGCTCCGGCGGGCCGCCTCCATCACCCCCATCCACAGGCACATCACCCCCGCCATGGACAGGCACAGCTCCACTCCGGCGGCCGCCCCCTCCATGGAGGCCGCCGCCACTTCCTCCCCCCGGCCGGTGAGCAGGGCGCACACCACCGACACCACCACCATTCCGGTCCACACCCACGCCATGGCCATGGGCATCCCTCCCCGTTTTTTGGTATTTCTATGCCCTGTCCGCCCCGGTTATTCCAGGTTTCACCGGATATCCCTTCACATTTTCGACAGGATTTACTCAAAAAATATTAAGTTTTCCAAAATATGATTGACAACGATATACTATATGTTATAATGAAAGCAGTTTTATTATGGATCTTAATCAATTTGGCACAGGAAAGGAGTTCTCATTTCATGAAATCTACTGGTATCGTCCGAAAGGTCGATGAGCTCGGGCGGATCGTACTCCCCATCGAGCTGAGGCGCACATTGGACATCGCGGAGCGCGATTCCCTGGAAATCTATGTGGATGGCGCCTCAATCGTACTGAAAAAGTATCAGCCCGCCTGCATCTTCTGTGACGACGCCAAGGACGTCATCAACTTCAAGGGCAAGAACGTCTGCCCCAACTGCATCAAGGAACTCATGCAGAAATGATGTCTCTGCCCAGGCGTAAAAGCCCCCGCGTCCCCAAATGGGACGCGGGGGCTTTGTTATCCTGTGTTAACTCGCTCTGTCCGGCCTGTGTCGAATAAGGTCGAATAAATATACTGTTTGTAATCGTTTGTCATTTTTTATCATCTATTCCACTATTTTTTAACCACAGGGCGTAGAGCTCGTTTTTCGCCAGGCCAAACTCCTCCCCCGCCAGGCGGCTGGCCTGGCGCAGGGAGTACCCCTGGCCCCGCAGCTCCGCCATCCGCTCCAGGGCGGCGCCGGGGTCGGCCTCCTCCTGCCGTGGGGCGGCCCCCTCCACCACCAGGACGAACTCCCCCCGGGGCTCCTCCCGGGCGTACCGCTCCGCCGCCTGGGCCAGGGTGGTGCGGACGATCTCCTCGTGGAGCTTGGTGAGCTCCCGGCACAAAGCCACCCGCCGCTCTCCCCCCAGGGCCTGGGCCAGGTCCGACAGGGTGGCGGAGAGCTTGTGGGGAGCCTCGTAAAAGACCATGGTGCGCCCCTCCCCCGCCAGGGCCGCCAGCTGGGCCCGGCGGTTTTTCTTGTTCATGGGCAGGAAACCCTCAAAGGTGAAGCGCCCCGTGGGCAGCCCCGAGGCCGCCAGGGCGGTGACCAGGGCGCAGGGGCCCGGGATGGACACCACCGCCACCCCATTGGCGGCGCACAGGGCCACCAGGTCCTCCCCCGGGTCGCTGATGGCGGGGGTGCCCGCGTCGGTCACCAGGGCGCAGCTCTCCCCCGCCAGCAGCCGCTCCAGCACCGCCTCTCCCGCCTCCTGGGTGTTGTGGCGGTAGTAGGAGAAGAGGGGCTTTTTCAGCCCCAGGTGGTTGAGGAGCTTCAGGGTCACCCGGGTGTCCTCCGCGGCGATGAAGTCCGCCGCCTCCAGGGTGTCCGCCATGCGGCGGGAGATGTCCCCCAGGTTGCCGATGGGGGTGGGCACCAGATACAGGGTTCCGGCCATGGTCATTTACCTCCGTTGTGTGAAGATGGGGGGCAGCACGGTGAGCCCCGGTCTGCCCTGGCGCACCCCCTCCACCAGCATGACCGAGGGGGGCGTATCCGGATTGTGCTGGGCCTGGGCCAGGCGCTTGGGCTCGATTCCCGCCGCCCCCAGGGCGCGGAATACCTCCGCCAGCCGCTCCGGCCGGCAGGTCAGGGCGAAGCGCCCTCCGTTTTTCAAAAGCCGCCCGGCGGCGGCGCACAGCTCCTCCAGGGTGCACGTCTCCTCCATGCGCTTCTCCCCGCCGCTCCTGCCCGAGCCCCGGGCGAAATAGGGGGGATTGGACACCACCAGGTCAAAGCGCCCCGCCCCCAGGGTGGGGCACACCTCTCTCAGGTCCCCGGTGAGGATCTCCCCGGCAAGGCCGTTGTCCGCCAGGTTGGCCCGGGCCAGCCCGGCCTCCGCTCCGTCCAGTTCCACCCCCGTGACGGCGAGACCACCCTCCCGCCGGAGGAGGAGCAGGGGCAGGGCCCCCGCGCCGCACCCCAGGTCGCACACCCGCCACCCCCGGCGCACTGTGGCAAACTCCCCCAGCAGCAGGGTGTCCTGCCCCAGGGGGAAGGAATCCTCCCCCTGGCGGTAGACATAGGGCCCCAGGCGCTCCGGGGGCCTCACAGCGTCTCCTCCAGCAGGTGGCGGACAATCCGCCCGGTAAGGCCCCAGATGGCCCGCTCCCCCCAGGGGTAGATGGGCACCGTGGCCTTGCCTCCCCGCCAGGGGTACCCCCGGGGAAAGCCCACCTTCTCATAGGGGAAGTCCGCCCCCACCTGGGGGACCAGGTCGTAGGTATACACCTCCGGCGGGTGGGTGCGCAGGTGGTCCACCGGCACGTAAAAGACCTCCGCCACCTCCGCAGGGCTGGGGATCACCGGGGCCTCCGGGTCCACCACCCCCAGCACGGGGTACATGACAAAGCCCCCCTGGTGGGTGAGCCAGTCCAGCTCCCCCAGGATGGTGACCCTCTCCGGAGGGATGCCCAGCTCCTCCTCCGTCTCCCGCAGGGCGCACGCTGCCGCGTCCTCCCCCGGCTCCAGCTTTCCGCCGGGGAAGCACACCTCCCCCGGCTGGCGGCGCAGGGCGCCCGAGCGCACTTCAAAGAGGAGGCACAGCCCCTCGGGCCGCTCCACCAGGGGCACCAGCACGGCGTACTCCCCGGTGATGTCCTGGACCCCCGGCTGGTGGCCCCCCCAGCGGGCGCGAAAATCCTCCACCGTCATAGGGCCTCCAGCCGGCGGCACAGCGTCTCATAAAACTGCCCGGCGTGGACTCCGTCCAGCAGGCGGTGGTTGAGCTCCAGGGACAGGGACAGCACCGTGCGCCCATCCCGCTCCTCCCACCTGCCCCAGGACACCCGGGGCACCGAGTCGCCGGGGTCCGCGTTGCGCTCGTTGGTGAGGGCGGTCAGGGGGAACCAGGGCAGGCATGTGAAATAGATAAGCTGGTCCTCGTCCCAGGGGCCCTGGGTGATGAAGCAGGTCTGGGCCGCCGACTGCTCCCCCGCCCGGCGGCAGAAGTCCGCCAGGTCCTCCCCCGCCTCCAGGGTGGTGATGTGGAAGAGATCGCTGCCCTTCTTCAGGTCGGTAAAGCTGGGCACCAGGCGGTCGTGGAGGATGATGTCCTCCCCCCGGCACTTGTAGCGGAAGGCCTCCGTGGCCTCCATGGCCTTGGTGACGCAGTACACCATGCTGTAATAAAAGGAGAGATGATTGCGTTTCGTATACTCCCGCAGGGCCGTCACGTCCACAGGAAAGGTGATGCTGTAAAAGGGATGGGACATGGCGGCAAAAAAGTCGTAGTGCTCCCGGCGGGGCCAGGTGCTCTTGTCCACCACGGTCATGGTCGTCACTCCTTCTCCGGCCCGGGGGCCTTCACCACTCCGGCACGGTAAAATGGGCCAGGGGATCACTCCGGCGCCACAGCACCGCCCCCCCGGCGGCCAGGCTTGCGGGCACATCAATGAGGCGCTGGTTGTCGCTCCCCCGGAAGAGGGCGGCGTAGGACTTGCGCTCCTGGAGAAAGGGGCCGTCCACCAGCACGTCAGTCTCCTCCAGCAGTTCCCGCCAGTCCTCCCGGTCCGCCCCGGTGAGGGTCTCAAAGGTATAGCCCGTGTAGGTCCACACGTCCAGCCTCCGGCGGCGGGCCGCCCGGGCCAGGGCGGCGCACGCCCCCGCCTGGAGGAAGGGCTCGCCCCCCGACAATGTAAGGCCCTTCAAAAGGGGGTTTGCCTCCAGCAGGGCGGCCAGGTCCTCCACACTCCGCTCCTCCCCCCCGCCGGCGGGCCAGGTGTCCGGGTTGTGGCAGCCCGGGCAGTGGTGGGGACAGCCCTGGGTAAAGACGGTCAGGCGCAGTCCGGGCCCGTCCACGATGGAGTCGGAGATCACGTTGGCGATGCGCACGGCGCAGCTCCCCTTTCTCCCCCCGCCCGGAGCACGGGCGGGGAGCACTGTTTCAATATTATAGCGTTTCCCTGTGCAATACACAAGGGCGGCCCGCCGGACACCGGGGCCGCCCTTGTTTGTGATTGTGTGGGGTGAGGCGTCACACCGAGTGCTTCACCCGGTCGTGCTCCTCCGCCCGCTTGGCGTTGTTGAACCGGTCCAGGGTGCCCACCAGGTAGCCGGTGATGCGGCGGATGCGCTCAAAGGGCACGTCGTCCTCAGTGCGGCCGCAGCCGGGGCAGCGGTCTCCAATAATGCCCGAGAAGCCGCACACCGGGTCCCGGTCCACCGGGTGGTTCACGCTGCCGTAGCCGATGCCGTTTTCCTTCATGCAGCGGATCACCTGCTCGAAGGCCTCCAGGTTGTCACTGGGGTCCCCGTCCATCTCAATGTAGCTGATGTGGCCGGCGTTGGTGAGGGCGTGGTAGGGCCCCTCAATCCTGATCTTCTCAAAGGCGGAGATGGGGTAGTACACCGGCACATGGAAGGAGTTGGTGTAGTACTCCCGGTCGGTAACCCCGGGGATAGTGCCGTAGCGCTCCCGGTCCAGCCGGACGAACCGGCCGGACAGCCCCTCGGCAGGGGTGGCCAGCAGGGAGAAGTTGAGCCCCCGCTTGGCGCTCTCAGCGTCCATCCGGGCGCGCATGTGGGAGACGATCTCCAGCCCCAGCACCCGGGCCTTCTCGCTCTCGCCGTGGTGGGCCCCCAGGAGGGACACCAGGGTCTCCGCCAGGCCGATGAAGCCCACGGAGAGAGTGCCGTGCTTGAGGACCTCCCGCACCTCGTCGTCCCAGCTGAGCTTCTCGCTGTCCAGCCACACCCCCTGGCCCATGAGGAAGGGGAAGTTGCGCACCTTCTTGCGGGACTGGATCTCCAGCCGCTCCAGCAGCTGGTCCACGCACAGGTCCATCATCCGGTCCAGCCCCTCAAAGAAGGCCCCCACGTCCCCCCGGGCCTTGATGGCCAGCCGGGGCAGATTGATGGTGGTGAAGGACAGGTTGCCCCGGCCGTTGCAGATCTCCCGCCCGGGGTCGTACACGTTGCCGATAACCCGGGTGCGGCAGCCCATGTAGGCGATCTCGGTCTCGGGGTGGCCGGGCTTGTAGTATTGCAGGTTGAAGGGGGCGTCCAGGAAGGAGAAGTTGGGGAACAGCCGCTTGGCGGAGCACCGCATGGCCAGCTGGAACAGGTCGTAGTTGGGCTCCCCTGGGTTGTAGTTGACCCCCTCCTTCACCCGGAAGATCTGGATGGGGAAGATGGGGGTCTCCCCGCCCCCCAGCCCCGCCTCGGTGGCCAGCAGGATGTTTTTCATCACCATGCGCCCCTCGGGGGAGGTGTCCATGCCGTAGTTGATGGACGAGAAGGGGGTCTGGGCCCCGGCCCGGGAGTGCATGGTGTTCAGGTTGTGGATCAGAGCCTCCATGGCCTGGTAGGTGGCCCGGTCGGTCTCCTTCACCGCCCGGTCATGGGCGAAGGTCTGGGCCCGCTCCACCTGCTGGGGCGCGAGATGCCACAGCGCCTCCAGCCGCGCCCCCTCCTCCCGGCGGTAGGCCCCGTCCCCCTTCAGGGCAGGGGTGAGGCCGGTGTCCCGGGCGATGGCCGCCATCACGCCTCTGAGCTCCCCCTCCGGGTCCTCCAGGCCCTCCAGCAGCATGAGGGCCCGGGAGAGGTTCTGGCGGTACAGCCGCCGGAAGGTCTTGGCCACGCCGGGGGCCATGCCGTAGTCGAAGTTCACGATGGACTGGCCCCCGTGCTGGTCGTTCTGGTTGGACTGGATGGCAATGCAGCACAAAGCGGCGTAGGAGGAGATGTCGTTGGGCTCCCGCAGGGTGCCATGGCCCGTGGAGAACCCCCCGGAAAAGAGCTTGATCAGGTCGATCTGGCAGCAGGTGGTGGTGAGGGTGAGAAAGTCCAGGTCGTGGATGTGGATGTCCCCCTCCCGGTGGGCCCGGGCGTGGTCCGGGTTGAGGACGAACATGTGGTAGAACTCCTTGGCCCCCTCGGAGCCGAACTTCAGCATGGCCCCCATGGCGGTGTCCCCGTCGATGTTGGCGTTCTCCCGCTTGATGTCCGAGTCCTTGGCGGCGGAGAAGGTGATGTCCTCATAGGTCCGCATCAGCCGGGTGTTCATCTCCCGCACCCGGCTGCGCTCCGAGCGGTAAAGAATATAGGCCTTGGCGGTCTGGACATAGCCGTTGTCCATCAGCACCCGCTCCACCAGGTCCTGGACGTGCTCCACCCCGGGGCGCTCCTCCCCCTCCACCTCCAGCAGGGAGAGGACCTCGCCGGCCAGGCGCATGGCCGTGTCCTCGTTGCCCGGCTTGTAGGTGGCGTCAAAGGCCTTCGCAATGGCCCCGGCGATCTTGGCCTCGTCAAAGGGCACCAGGCGGCCATCCCGCTTTCTGATCTGGGTCAATGTCATGCTTCTCATATCCGTGTCCTCTCCGGCCTCCGGGATACGCCGGGTGCCTGTTCCCATTTTAACACAATATCTTGTGTTTTTACTTTTTGCAGCAGATCAATACTACATCATATTGTTCTCCCCGTCAAGAGCGCGGGGCGTGGGGCGGGCGAAAAAAATTGCCCGTTTTTCCGCCGCCGCCCCGGGCAAAATGCCGGGAGGGCGGCGGAAAAACGCAGCGCTCATGCGCCCTTGCGGGCTTTGTCATTTTCACGAAAGGGCCGTCACAAAACGATCAGGCCGTAGGTGCGGACCATCCGGTCCAGGAAGTCCTCCTCCAGGTCCCCGGTGCCGTCGTAGAAGGCCCGGCCCTGGTAGAGGCGCAGGGCGGCCTCCATCAGCTCGGGCACATCGGAGTAGAGGCACAGGGCCTCCTCGATGACGTACTGGTACTCGGCAAAGAGGGGCAGGTCGTCCTCCTCCAGCACGGCGATCTTCACCGCCCCCACCGGGGCGTCCTCGGCGGCCAGGATGTCCTCCATCAGCCCCGGGGTGCACTCGATGGTCTCCCCCACGTCCACGTCGGGGGTAATGAACCGGGCCTCCCGCTGGGTGGCGCAGGGGATCACGTCGGGGTCCCGCTCCGCCGGGCGGTAGGAGAAGGGGATGTAGGTCTCCCCCTCCAGCCAGAAGAGGGGGCGGCGGGCATAGGGCACCAGCTGCTCCAGCAGCTCCTCTCCCCGGCCCTCCTGGGGCTCCAGGCCGAAGGCGTACACCCCCATGCCGGCCATCACGATAAAGGCGGCCAGCACATGGGTGCCCGCGGCGGTGCGCCCCTCCTCATCGCAGCGGAAGCTCACCATCACCGGGCAGCTTCCCCGCTCCCGGACGGCCAGCACCGCCGCCCGGGCCTCGGCCATGGACTCCATCCCCCGCAGGTAGATGGCCGCCCCGGCCTGGCAGGGCTCCAGCCGCCGGCGGTAGGTCTCCACCAGCTCCTCAAAATCCGTCTCTCCCCGGGGGGGCACGTCCAGCCCCAGGGCGTCCAATATGGTCCAGTTTTCCAGGGTCCGTTGGCCCTCAGAATCCATCATGGTCGTTCCTTTCTCTCTCCCTGCAGCGGGGTCACATCTTCTCCGGGGCGGACACGCCCAGCAGCCCCAGGCCGTTGGCCAGCACCGCCCGGGCGGTGGCCGCCAGCTTCAGCCGGGCGGCCAGGATCTGCTCCTCCTCCCCCTTCACCCGGCAGGCGCTGTAGAACCGGTGGAAGTCTCCCGCCAGCACCGTGAGGTACCGGTTGATGCGGGAGGGGTCGTAGTCCCGGGAGACCAGGCGGATCTCCTCGGGGAACTGGGCGATGGTCTTGAGGAGGGTGTGCTCCGTCTCCCCGGTGAGGAGGGCGGCGTCCACCTGCGCCGCGGCGGGCACGGCGTGGCCCTCGGCGGCCAGGTTGGCGATGAGGGTGCAGATGCGGGCGTGGGCGTACTGCACGTAGTACACCGGGTTCTCGCTGTCCTGCCGCACCGCCAGGTCCAGGTCGAAGTCCAGGTGGCTGGTGGCGGCCCGGGAGTTGAAGAAGTACCGGGCGGCGTCCACGTTGATCTCCTCCAGCAGGTCCCGCAGGGCAATGGCCTTGCCGGTACGCTTGGACATGCGCACGGGCTTGCCGTCCCGCAGCAGGTTCACCAGCTGCATCAGCACGATCACCAGCCGGTGGGAGCCGTCCAGCCCCAGGGCGTCCAGGGCGGCCTGGAGCCGGGCCACATGGCCGTGGTGGTCGGCGCCCCAGATGTTGATGGCCAGGTCAAAGCCCCGCTCCTCCAGCTTGTTGCGGTGGTAGGCGATGTCCGCGGCGAAGTAGGTGTAAAATCCGTTGGCCCGGCGGAGCACGTCGTCCTTCAGGTCCAGCTTGGCCGCCTGCTCGGGGGTCTTGCCCTCCCGGACGGCCTTGTCCCGCAGAAGCTCCGCGGTCTTGAGCCACAGCGCCCCCTCGCTCTCGTAGGTCCAGCCCCGCTGGGTGAGCATGTCCACCGTCTGGGCCACATAGCCCGAGTCGTGGAGGGAGGACTCGAAGAACCACTGGTCGTACTCGATGCCGTAGCGCTTCAGGTCGCTTTTCATCAGGGGGATATTGTGCTCCAGGCCGAACTGGGCCATGCGCTCCATGGCCTCCTCCACGTCCATCCCCCGGCAGGCATCCCCGTTGGCCTCATAGAAGGCCTGGGCCAGCTCCTTGATGTCCTCCCCCTGGTAGCCCGTCTCGGGGAAGGGGAAGTTCTCCTCCCCCAGGAGGAGCTGCATATACCGGGCGTAGATGGACTGGGCGAACTTGTGGATCTGGTTGCCCGCGTCGTTGACGTAGAACTCCTTCCAGGCGTCAAACCCCGCACGGGAGAGCATGTTGGCCAGGGTGTCCCCCAGCACGCCGCCCCGGGCGTTGCCCATGTGCATGGGGCCGGTGGGGTTGGCGGAGACGAACTCCACCATCACCTTTTTGCCCTTCCCCTCGTCCACGGCGCCGTAGCTGCCGCCGGCGGCCTCCACCGCAGAGAGCACCTCCCCGTACCACCGGGGGCTGAGGAAGAAGTTCAAAAACCCGGGCCCGGCGATCTCCACCTGGCGGAAGTAGGTCCCCTCCAGGTCCATGTGGGCCACCAGGGCCTCGGCAATGGCCCGGGGGCTCTTCTTCAATGCCCGGGCCCCCGCCATGGCGAAGGAGGAGGCGAAGTCGCCGTTCTTGGTGTCCTTGGGGATCTCCACCACCCCGCGGACCTCCTGCCCCCCGGGGAGGAGCCCCGCCTGGGCGGCCTTCTCATAGGCTTCCTGGGTCAGGGCGGCCACCTGCTCCTTGGCCGCCTGGATCATACTGGACATCATATGCATATTCCTTTCCCCGCGCGGCCTGGCCGCGCCCTTTCCAAATTCATCCCCCGCGGGACCTGGCCGGCGGCCCTCAGCAGCTGAGCTCCATGGGCCGGTGGCCGTTTTTCTTCTGCCGCACCGCGATCTGGAACATGTTGTGTCCCGCCACCGCGTGGTCGATCTCGATGGCGTAGTCGATCTCGATGCTGCCCCCCTTCTGGCTCAGGTCAGTGCGCATCCGCCGGGTGCTGATGCCCACGGACAAAGAGCCGTAGGGGGTCTCATAGAGGGACAGGTGCCGCTGCCCCTCCTCAAATACCATCTGGGAGTTGACCTCTCCCTCCCGCAGCAGGGTCACCCGGCCCCCGTCGATCTCAAAGACGGTGGTAGTGCCCTCCAGGCCGGTGAGCTCGCTCTCCCGGTAGGTCAATGTATAGCGCCCGTCCCCCCGGGCGGTGAGCTGCCCCTCGGTCACCAGTTCGATCACGTCGGGGCTGGCCTCGGCAAACGCCTGCTTGCCGCGGATGGAAATGATCACGTTCTCTTCCATTGTACGAAACCTCGCTGTACCTGTGGAATGGCTCTCTCACCCCAAAAGGGGGAAAACGCGGGGTGTATTATATAATATCGGGGCACGCTAGTCAATAGGAAGCGATGTTCACCCGCTCCGCCGCGAGCCCCGTCTCCGCCCCCAGGAAGAGGGCGGCCAGGGCGCTGAAGTCCCCGGCGTCGTCGCTGGTGTAGTACCGCCGCCGGCCCGGGGCGGGGCGGTCGGTGAGGAGCCCCCCCTCCTCCAGCTCCGTGCACACCGCCCGGGCGCAGGCCGCCCCCGTGTCGATGAGGGTGACCTGGTCCCCCAGGCTGCGGGCGATGACCTCCCGCAGCAGGGGATAGTGGGTGCACCCCAGCACCAGGGTGTCCACCCCGGCGGCCTTCATGGGGGCCATGTACTCCTCCACCACCAGCTCCACCACCTTGTCTCCCGGGCGGAAGCGGCCGTTCTCCACCAGGGGCACCAGCAGGGGGCAGGCCAGGGCGGTGACCTGGATATCGGGGTCGTACCGGCTGATGGCCATCTCATAGGCGCCGCTGCGGATGGATGCCTTGGTGCCGATGAGTCCCACCTGCTTGTTGCGGGTGGCTGCCGCGGCCGCTGCTGCGGCTGGGTCCACCACCCCGAAAATGGGGATGGTGTTCTCCACCCGCAGGGTGTTCAGGGCGGTGGTGGAGGCGGTGCCGCAGGCAATGACAATGGCCTTGGGGTCAAAGGTGCGCAGGAACGCCACGTCCTGCCGGGCATACTGGATGATGGTGTCCCGGGAGCGGCCGCCGTAGGGCACCCGGCCGGTGTCCCCGAAGTACACCAACTCCTCCCCCGGCATCAGGCGGATGAACTCCCGCATGGCGGTGAGCCCCCCCAGCCCAGAGTCAAATACTCCAATGGGCCTTCTGTCCATGGTTGTGCCTCCCTCTCCCCGGGCATCCCCCGCGGATATACTTCTTTATATGATATGATAAAGCCCGGTCAAACACAAGTAAAACTTTTCTTCTCTCCTCCCCGGCATCCCGGTCATCCCCCCGGGCGCCGGGGTATACATTAAAACACGCCCTTTCCTCCACTCCCGCCCCGGGGGCCAAAATTCTTCCCCTTTTTTCTTGCACTTTCCCGGGAAAGGTGGTATATTATAATATCCAACGGAAAGGGGGTGCATCCTTTGGGCAAGGACACCGTCAAACAGGTGGCGCAAAACCGCAAGGCGCGCCACGACTACTTCATTGAGGACACCTGGGAGGCGGGCATTGAGCTGTGCGGCACGGAGGTCAAATCCATCCGGCTGGGCAATGTCAACCTGAAGGACTCCTTCTGCGCCGTAAAGGACGGGGAGATGTTCCTCTACAATGTACACATCTCCCCCTATGAACAGGGGAACATCTTCAACAAGGACCCCCGGCGCACCCGCCGCCTGCTGCTGCACAAGCGGGAGATCCGCAAGCTCCAGCAGCGCACCCAGCAGGACGGGTACTCCCTGGTGCCCCTGTCTCTCTACTTCCGGGGCCCCCGGGTGAAGGTGGAGCTGGCCCTGGCCAGGGGCAAAAAGCTCTACGACAAGCGGGAGAGTGCCGCCAAGCGGGACGCCCAGCGCGAAATGGACCGGGCCCTCCGGGGCCGCGGCCGGTATGAATAAAAAGGAGGAGATCCCAATGGCTCAGAATCCTGTGGTCACCATTGAAATGGAAAACGGCGGCGTCATCACCGCCGAGCTCTACCCCGACGTGGCCCCCAACACGGTAAACAACTTCATCTCCCTGGTGAAGAGCGGCTTTTACAATGGCCTCATCTTCCACCGGGTGATCCCCGGCTTCATGATCCAGGGCGGCTGCCCCCAGGGCAGCGGCATGGGCGGCCCGGGTTACTCCATCAAGGGCGAGTTCGCCATGAACCGGGTGCGCAACGACCTGGCCCACGACCGGGGCGTGCTGTCCATGGCCCGGTCCATGATGCCCAACTCCGCGGGCAGCCAGTTCTTCATCATGGTGGAGAAGGCCCCCCATCTGGATGGGCAGTACGCCGCCTTCGGCAAGGTGCTCACCGGCATGGAGGTGGCCGACGCCATCGTCAGCACCCCCCGGGACCGGGCGGACCGCCCCCTCACCGAGCAGCGGATGAAGTCCGTCACCGTGGATACCTTCGGGGTGGACTACCCCGAGCCTGAGAAGGTCTGATCTCTCCTGCTCAGGCTCCCTGACTCTGACCCATAGCCGTCCTGTCCGCCGCTCAGCGGCGGGCAGGACACCAAACCTCTCCCCCGGCATCCGCTCTTTGGCGGAGCTTGCAAAAAATCCCCCGTCCGCGGCGGCTCTGCCGCCGCACCCAGGCAAGACCCCGCGCAAGCGGTCTTGTCTGGGGGAGGAGGAGCAGCGCAGTGAGCGAGCTTTTGCCGTCAGGCAGAAGCGAGGGATACGGAGCTTGCGACGACGAGGGGGCGCACTGGTTTCGACGGGGATGCGGAAGCAGGAATAGCGGGCGGATGGGCCCAACATCCTTAAAATGGGCAACTTATAAATTAAAGAACAACGATAACGTAGTTCTCGCCGCGGCCTAATTGCCGCAGCCATCCGAGCCGGAGGGGCCACGGGCCGGTAAGGGTGTCATCTTAGTGGCGTCCGTGCGTGCGCAAAGAGTTGAGCGCACCATGCATCATGACTCTACCAAGGACCATAGCGTGGCAGCCCGCGCTGGTCCGAGGGAATGTAAATGACTGCCTGCGCCCGGAGAAGTTCCTGTGGATGTGTTTTCGGACAGGGGTTCGACTCCCCTCGCCTCCACCAGATGGACATTACACGAACACCTGCTTTTTCAAAGGCGGCTTTGCCGTCAGGGTGTGGCTGTGATGTGGAAAGAAGAAAGCGCGGTCAAGGCTTTTCAGTCTTGGCCGCACTTTTCTATGCACACTCCTGCAGCCCGCGGGCTCTATCCGGTTGACAGTTCTCTTTTTGTATGATATGATCGTCAAGTTCATCGGAGGGTGAGCAACACGTATGAAGTTGCGAGCTGGATAAGATGGCAGGTGGAACTCCTGCTTTTCTTATCCAGCTCTATTTTTTTGCAGAATAAGGAGGACACAATGGAACGAACAAAAGAACAGATCTTGACTCAGGGAAATATTCTCAAATCCCTGATTTCCTTTGCCTTTCCGGTTGTGCTGGCGCTCTTTTTGCAGGCCATGTACGGTGCGGCAGACCTGATTATCGTCGGCCGGTTTGCAGACACCTATGAGCAGTCCGGTGTGGCCTCCGGCAGCCAGCTTTTCAACATGATCACCATGGTCATAACCGGATTGACTATGGGCGTGACTGTCTTTGTGGGGGAGTGCATCGGTGGTGGAAAGCCGGATAAAGCCGGACGGGGAATCGGAACCGGCATCGCTATTTTTGCTGTATTGGCAGTTGTGGTAACTGCTTTCGTGGTTCCCTTTAGTGATAGTCTGGCTGTTTTTATGCACGCTCCGGCGGAGGCGTTTGCTCAGACCAGCAACTATGTGCGAATTTGTGGAATGGGTACCGTTTTCATCTCGGCATACAATGTGATCGGCGCTGTTTTCCGTGGCATGGGCAATTCCAAAACACCCCTGATCACAGTAGCCATTGCCTGCGTCATCAATATTTTAGGTGATCTGCTGCTGGTGGCAGGTTTCGGCATGGGTGCCGCCGGCGCCGCCATCGCAACCGTATCTGCCCAGGCCATCAGCGTGGTATTTTCTCTTTACTTCATCAGCAAACAGAACCTTCCTTTCACATTTTCAAAACAATACATTCGCTTTGACTCGGAGTGTTTGAAAAAGATTCTGTTGGTAGGGGTCCCCATTGCCTTACAGGAAATGCTGGTGCAGTTTTCCTTCCTCTTTATTCAGGTGGTGGTCAACAGCATGGGCGTCATGGAATCTGCCGCTGTGGGTGTTGCTGAGAAGGTCTGCGTCTTCCTCATGCTGGTGGCCTCTGCCTATATGCAGTCTATTTCCGCCTTTGTCGCACAGAACAATGGAGCAGGGGAGTTTGAACGCTCTCGGCAAGCGCTGTACTATGGCATAAAAACTGCGTTGGCTGCCGGATTCGTAATGGGGGCAGTTGCGTTTTTC
>CASFCS010000026.1 GCA_949293245.1 uncultured bacterium
GGTGTCGGAGATGGAGTAGTTCATGGCAGCCACGCCGCCCTTGTTGATCAGGTCGATGATGAGCTTCATCTCGTGGATGCACTCGAAGTAGGCGTTCTCAGGCTCGTAGCCCGCCTCCACCAGCACCTCGAAGCCGCAGCGCATCAGGTCCACCACGCCGCCGCACAGTACGGTCTGCTCGCCGAACAGGTCGGTCTCAGTCTCGTCGTGGAAGGTGGTCTCCATCACGCCGGCCCGGGCGCCGCCAATGCCGGCGATGTAGGCCAGAGCGGTCTGATAGGCGTGACCGGTGGCATCCTGCTCCACAGCCACCAGGCAGGGCACGCCCTTGCCGGCCACATAGGTGGAACGGACGGTGTGGCCGGGGCCCTTGGGGGCAGCCATGAACACGTCCACGCCGGCGGGGGGCACGATCTGCTGATAGCGGATGTTGAAGCCGTGGGCGAAGGCCAGGGCCTTACCCTCGGTCATGTAGGGGGCAATGTCCTTCTTGTAGACCTCGGCCTGGACCTCGTCGTTGATGAGGATCATCACGATGTCGGCCCACTGGGCGGCCTGGGGCACGGTCTTGACGGCCAGCCCGGCGCTCTCGGCCTTGGCCCAGCTCTTGGAACCCTCACGCAGGCCCACGCACACGTCGCAGCCGGAGTCCTTCAGGTTCAGGGCGTGGGCGTGGCCCTGGGAGCCGTAGCCAATGATGGCGATCTTCTTGCCCTTGAGGTAGTTGAGATCGCAGTCCTTCTCATAATACATCTTTGCCATGGTAAAACACTCCTTTTTGATATGAGGCAAGTGGTATCAGCTTTGTTGTTACGCAGTATAGCACACTGCCGGGGAAAAGAATGATAACTGTGATACAATCTGAAAAGATTTCACTGGGGCGGGGGAGGGGCTTACAGCACGCTCTTGCCCAGGTTGAACTCGCCCTTCTCCTTGTTGTCGTCGTTGATGGTGGTGGCGCCCCGCTCCAGGGCCACCATGCCGGTGCGCACCAGCTCCAGAATGCCGAACTCCATGAGCAGTTTCTCCAGGGCGTTGTCCTTGGACTCCTCGCCGATCACCGCCAGGGTGAGAGACTGGGGAGACACGTCGATGATGGAGGCCCGGAAGATGTTGGCGATCTGAATGACCTCGTTGCGCACCTCCCGGCTCTCGGCCTTCACCTTAATGAGCACCAGCTCCCGGCGGATGGAGTCGTTGGGGGGGAGGAGCTGCACGGAATACACAGGGAAAAGCTTGCGCAGCTGGTTCATCACCTGCTCGATCATCTTGTCATCCCCCATTACCTCGATGGTGATACGGGAGACGGCGGGATCGTCGGTGGTGCCCACGGCCAGGGACTCGATGTTGTACCCCTTCCGGGAGAACAGGCGGGAGACCTGGCTGAGCACGCCGGAGGAGTTCTCCACCAGAACGGAGAGGGTGTTGCGTCGCATGGTCTTCATATCCTTATCCTCCTTAATCCAGCAAGAAATCGGTGACGGGGGTGCCGCCGTTGACCATGGGGTGGACCATGGCGTCCTTGTCGATGGCGCATTCGATGACGCAGCCGGTGTCCAGGGTGAGGGCCTTGCGGAAGGCCTCCTCGAACTCCGTCTGGTTCTTGGCCCGGAAGCCGGGCAGGCCGTAGGCCTCCGCCAGCTTCACAAAGTCGGGACCCTTCTCCAGGTCGGTCTGGGAGAAGCGCTTTTCATAGAGCAGGTTCTGCCACTGGCGGACCATGCCCAGGGTGTGGTTGTTGAAGATTACGGTGATGACCGGGATGTGGTAGTGCTCCTCGGTGCACAGCTCATGGCAGTTCATGCGGAAGCAGCCGTCACCGGTGCAGTGGACCACCACCTTGTCCGGGTTGCCCACCTTGGCCCCCATGGCGGCCCCCAGACCGAAGCCCATGGTGCCAAAGCCGCCGGAGGTGATGAGCTGCCCCGGCCGGGAGAAGTGAAAGTACTGGGCGGACCACATCTGGTGCTGGCCCACGTCGGTGGCGATAATGGCGTCCCCATCGGTGAGGGCCTGGATGGTCTCCAGCACCTCGTGGGCGTGGAGGATGCCGTCCACCTTCAGGGGGACCTCCTTCCGGGAGAACACGTGCTCTTTCCAGGCGGAGAAGTCCATCTGGGTGAGCCCCTGGTTGAGCAGCTCCAGCACCCGCCGGGCGTCCCCGATGATATGGTGGTCGGTGAGGACGTTCTTGTCGATCTCCGCCCGGTCAATGTCGATGTGGACAATCTTGGCGTTGCGGCAGAAGGTGTCCGGATTGGTGGCCACCCGGTCGGAGAAGCGGCAGCCCACGGCGATGAGCAGGTCGCACTCGGCGGAGGCCATGTTGGACGCGTGGGAGCCGTGCATGCCGATCATGCCGGTGAACTGGGGGTGGTTGCCCGGCAGGGCGCCGCCGCCCATGATGGTGGAGGCCACCGGGGCGTCCAGGGTCTCCACGAACTTGCGGAACTCAGGCACCGCGCCCCGGGAGCGGATCACGCCGCCGCCCACCAGAACCAGGGGACGCTGGGACTCCCGGATCATCTCCAGCAGCTTCTGAATGTCCCCGTGGTCGGGCTCGGGGGTCTTCAGGTCGTGGCTGGCCCGGCGGAGCAGGGCAGCCAGGCGGCCGTGGTTGGCATGCTCGCTGCGGGGCAGGGGGGTGAAGTCGCAGGTGGCGGCGGTGGCGTTCTTGGCGATGTCCACCAGCACGGGGCCGGGCCGGCCGGAGCGGGCGATGGCAAAGGCCTCCCGCAGCACGTCGGCCAGCTTGGTCACGTCCTTCACCAGGTAGTTGCACTTGGTGATGGGCATGGTGATGCCGGTAATGTCCACCTCCTGGAAGGAGTCCTTGCCGATGAGGTGCTCGGCCACGTTGCAGGTGATGAACACCACGGGGGAGGAGTCGTAGTAGGCGGTGGCAATGCCGGTGACCAGATTGGTGGCGCCGGGGCCGGAGGTGGCGAAGCACACGCCCACCTTGCCGGTGGAGCGGGCATACCCGTCGGCGGCGTGGGAGGCGCCCTGCTCGTGGGCGGTGAGGATGTGACGGATCTTCTGGCCGTAGCCATGCAGCTCAAGCTCGTCGTAAATATTCAGAATGGTGCCGCCGGGATACCCGAATACGGTGTCCACTTCCTGCTCCAGCAGGCACTCCATGACGATTTGCGCTCCTCGCATCAACATTGTAAAAACCTCCTTTGGTAATCTGGCGCCTGGGGCGCCTGGTGGCCGCGAAACCGGGGAGCCCGGACAATAAAAACAGCATGGCCGATCACCCCATAGGGCGAAGCCATGCTCCGTGGTACCACCTAAATTCTCAGACTCCCCGAAAAGGGGAAATTCCAAGCACTTGACCCTGTAACGGCGGGGGACCGTCCCGGCTTACTGCCCTCAAGGGGGTTGGGCCGGACTGCTCCCGGGAGACCTTCACTCCGCCGCGCACGAAAGCTTCCACCAACCGCTTCCTCTCTGGGCATTGACGGGGGAGTTACTGACCCGATCATCGCATTTTACAATATGACACTTTCATACTGTAGCGTATGTTGGATGTATTGCTACTAATCATACCGTTTGACCTTGGATTTGTCAACGACATTTTTTTCTTTTCTGAAAAATTCCCTCCGGCGCCGGGGAGCCGGGGACGGCAGCGGAGTCGGGATGTACAGGTCGTATTTTAAAGGAACAGGTGGAAATTGTTGATATTTTGACAATAAATATGCTAGACAGCAGGCAAACACAATGATACAATGATAAGAAGTTCGGAGGCCGAGGCCTGCGGCGGCAGCGGTCGGATCGGCATCTGTTTCGAATCAATGTGAGGTGAGGTTATGTTTCATTCTTTCTATGGCGGCGTCCATCCCAAGGGGAAAAAGGACGCCACCAAGAGCAAAGCGGTGGAGCCATTGACCAACCAGCCGGCTCAGGTGGTGATCCCCATGCTGCAGCATGTGGGCGCCCCCTGCAAGCCTCTGGTAAGCAAGGGCGACACCGTGCTGGTGGGACAGAAGATTGGAGAGCCCACCGGCCTGGGCGCGCCGGTCCACGCCAGCGTGTCGGGTACGGTGGCGGCGGTGGAGCCCCGGCCCCACGCCGGCGGCACTCCGGTGATGTCGGTGGTCATTGACAATGACATGCAGGACACCCCGGCCCAGCCCATCCCCCGCCCGGCGGACCCGGAGAAGCTGACCGCCCAGCAGGTGGTGGACTTGGTGAAGGAGGCGGGCATCACCGGTATGGGCGGCGCCGGCTTCCCCACCCATGTGAAGCTCAGCGGCGCCATCGGTAAGGTGGACACCCTGATCCTCAACGGCTCGGAGTGCGAGCCCTACATCACCGCCGACCACCGCCTCATGCTGGAGGAGGGGGAGAAGCTCCTCTCCGGCATCCGGGTGCTCATGGGTGCCCTGGGTCTGGACAAGGCCTATGTGGGCATCGAGGACAACAAGCCTGACGCGGTGGAGCACCTGCGCTCCCTGGTGGGAGAGAAGAAGGACATTGAGATCTGCTCTCTCCAGACCAAGTACCCCGAGGGGGCGGAGAAGCAGCTCATCCAGAAGATCACCGGCCGGCAGATCCCGCCGGGCAAACTGCCTGCCGATGTGCAGTGCGCCGTGTTCAACGTGGCCACCGCCGTGGCCGTCCACGACGCGGTGTACGAGGGCAAGCCCCTGACCCACCGGCTGCTCACCGTCACCGGCGGGGCCATTGAAAAGCCCCGCAACCTGCGGGTGCCCATCGGCACCTCCTTCGAGCACATCATCGAGGAGGGGGGCGGCTTCAAGGGTGAGCCCGACCGGGTGATCACCGGCGGCCCCATGATGGGCATCGCCCAGTTTGACCTGTCTGTCCCTGTCATGAAGGGCACCAATGCCGTCACCGCCCTGGCCGCCGACGAGGTGCCCCCCCAGGAGGCGGACCCCACCTGCATCCGGTGCGGCAACTGTGTGGACCACTGCCCCATGCACCTGATGCCGGTGATGATCCACAACCTGATGAAGTTCCGCCGGTACAGCGAGCTGGGGGATTACAACACCATGGACTGCATCGAGTGCGGCTCCTGTTCCTACGGCTGCCCCGCCCGCATCCCCCTGGTGCAGATCATCCGGGCGGCCAAGATGGAGATGCGGAAACTTCCCAAGAAGGAGGGTGCGTAACATGCCTTTGCTGAACAAACGACTCAATGTGGCATCCTCTCCCCATTTTGCCGCGGTGCCCAATACCCGCAGCGTGATGCTGGATGTACTCATTGCCCTGGTGCCCGCCCTGGTGATGGCCGTGTATTTCTTCGGCTTCCGGGCCCTCACCCTCACCCTGGTGTCGGTGGGCGCCTGCGTGTTCTTCGAGTGGGGCTACCGCAAGCTCCTCCACAAGAGCAACACCGTGGGGGACCTGTCCGCCTGCGTCACCGGCGTGCTCATGGCCATGTGCCTGCCGGTGACGGTGCCCTACTGGATGGCCATCATCGGCGCGTTCTTCGCCATCGTGGTGGTCAAGCAGCTTTTCGGCGGCCTGGGTGAGAACTTCATGAACCCCGCCCTGGGCGCCCGGGCCTTTTTGATGATGTGCTACCCCGCCGTGATGACCGTGTGGGTCACCAGCGGCACCTGGGTGAGCCTCATCAGCCCCGAGGTGGACGGCGTCACCGGCGCCACCCCCCTCTCTTACATGAAGAGCGGCCTGCTGCCCGAGGGGGTCACCCTGCGGCAGATGCTCCTGGGTCAGACCGGCGGCTGCCTGGGCGAGGTGTGCGCCCTGCTGCTCATTGCCGGCGGCATCTACCTGGTGGCCAACAAGGTCATCTCCCCCCGCATCCCCCTGGTGTATGTGGGCACCGTGGCGGTGCTCACCTTCCTCTTCCCCCTGGGCGGCCAGGACCGGCTGATGTGGATGCTCTACAACGTGCTGGGCGGCGGACTGCTGCTGGGCGCCATCTTCATGGCCACCGACTATGTGTCCTCCCCCGTCACCCCCAAGGGGCAGATCTTCTACGCCCTGGGCTGCGGCCTGCTGACGGTGCTCATCCGCTATTTCGGCGGCTATCCCGAGGGCGTGTCCTACGCCATTTTGATCATGAACGTCTGCGCGCCCCTGCTGGATAAGGCGGGCAAGCCCCGGCGTTTCGGCCTTGTGAAGGAGAAAAAGAAGGAGGGAGCGGACACATGAGTACGGCAACTGCGGCCAAAACCGGCGCCGGCATCGGCCAGCTGGCGGTGGTACTCTTTGCCATCAGCGCCCTGACGGCGCTGTGCCTGGGCCTTGTGAACTATGTGACGGCTCCCATTATCGCCAAGAACGAGGCTGAGAAGGTGGCCCAGGCCATGAACGAAGTGCTCCCCTATGACGGGGAGTACACCGAAGTGACCTATTCCGGCAGTGACGCCACGGTGGAGTCGGTGTATCAGGCGGGGGACCAGGGCTATGTGGTCCAAGTGTCCCCCAGCGGCAGCTTCAGCGGCACCCTCACGGTGATGGTGGGGGTGGACAGCGCCGGGGCGGTCACCGGTATCTCCATTGTCAAGACCTCTGAGACCGCCGGTCTGGGGGCCAAGGCCGGGGAGGAGTCCTTCCGCAGCCAGTTCGTGGGCCTCACCAGCGCCTCGGTCACCAAGGACGGGGGCACCGTTGACGCCCTCACCGGCGCCACCATCACCTCCCGGGCCGTGTGCAACGCGGTGAACAGCGCCATTGCCGCGGCGGCCAGCGCGGGTTAAGGAGGGCGAACCATGAATATCAAAAAGCAATTTACCGAGGGCCTCATCACCCAGAACCCGGTCACCGTCCAGCTGCTGGGCATGTGCTCCGTCATGGCCATCAGTACCAGCCTCTTCAACGGCCTGGGCATGGGCCTGTCCGTGCTGGTGATCCTCACCTGCGCCAACGTGGTGATTTCCCTGCTGCGCAAGATCATTCCCAACAAGGTGCGCATCGCCTGCTACATCGTGGTCATCGCGGGCTTTGTGACCATCGTGGACCTGGCCCTGAAGGCCTGGCTCCCCGATCTGTCCGAGAGCCTGGGCCTCTTTATCCCCCTGATCGTGGTCAACTGCATCATTCTGGGCCGGGCGGAGTCCTTCGCCTCCAAAAACGGCGTGGCGGCCTCCGCCCTGGACGGCGTGTTCCAGGGCCTGGGCTACACGGTGGTGCTGGTGATCATGAGCGTGGTGCGTGAGTTCCTGGGCAACGGCACCTTTGGCGGCGGCGTGCTCAACGGCGGCCAGGGCATCCGCATCCTGCCGGAGGACATCCCCATGCTGGGCATGATCCTGCCGGTGGGCGGCTTCCTGACTTTGGCCTGCGTCATTGCGGCCATGCAGTATTTCCTGGCCCGGGGCAAGAAGGGCGAGAAGAAAGAGGAGGTGGATGAGGGATGATCGACTTTGGTATGCTGTTTTCCATCGCCCTGGGGGCGATCCTGGTCAACAACTTCATCTTCTCTCAGTTCCTGGGCATCTGCCCCTTCATGGGCGTGTCCAAGCGGGTGGACACCGCTCTGGGCATGGGCATGGCGGTCATCTTCGTCATGGGCATCGCCTCGGCGGTGTGCTGGGTCATCAATGAGCTGCTGCTCACCAACCCGGTCCTCTTCCCCGACGGGAACAACCTGGAGTTCATGCAGACCATCGCTTACATCCTGGTCATCGCCAGCCTGGTGCAGTTTGTGGAGATGTTCCTTCAGAAGGCCATGCCCGCCCTCTACCAGGCTCTGGGCGTGTACCTCCCTCTGATCACCACCAACTGCGCCGTGCTGGGCGTGGTGCTCCAGAACACCCAGAATGGTTACGACTTCCTGGAGAGCGTGGTGTACGGCATCACCGGCGGCGTGGGCTTCCTGCTGGCCATCGTGCTCTTTGCCAGCGTGCGGGAGCGGCTGGAGTTCTCCCGCTGCCCCAAGTCCTTCGAGGGCTTCCCCATCGCCCTGGTCACCGGCGGCCTCATCGCCCTGGCCTTCATGGGCTTCTCCGGCCTGAAAATCACGTTCTGATGGGAGGATGAGGAGAGTATGACAACTGTTATTCTGGCCGTTGTGGTCCTGGGCGTCCTGGGCCTGGCCTTCGGCGCGGTGCTGGGGGTGGCCTCCAAGGTGTTTGCCGTGGAGGTGGACCAGCGGGAGAGCGCCATCAAGGAGATCCTCCCCGGGGCCAACTGCGGCGGCTGCGGCTACCCCGGCTGCGGCGGCTATGCCGCGGCGGTGGCCAAGGGAGAGGCGGCCCCCAACTGCTGCGCCGCCGGCGGCGCGGCGGTGGCCGCCCAGATCGCGGAGATCATGGGCATGAAGGTGGAGGCCACCCAGCGCCAGGTGGCCTATGTGCGCTGCACCGGCGGCGGCAAGGCCCATTTGAAGTACGACTATGTGGGCCTGGATGACTGTCTGGCCGCCGCCCGGCTGCCTGCCGGCGGCCCCCTGGACTGCCAGTTCGGCTGTCTGGGCATGGGCAGCTGCGTGAAGGCCTGCCCCTTTGACGCCATCCATCTGGTGGATGGGGTGGCCCAGGTGGACGAGGAGGCCTGCAAGGGCTGCAAGGCCTGTGTGGCCACCTGCCCCCGCAGCATCATCACCATGGTGCCCTACGGCCAGCAGGTGAAGGTGCCCTGCTCCTCCAAGAGCAAGGGGGCCGATACCCGCAAGGCCTGCGACAACGGCTGCATCGGCTGCAAGCTGTGCGAGAAGAACTGCCCCGCCGACGCCATCCATGTGGTGGACAACGTGGCGGTGATCGACTACAGCAAGTGCACCGCCTGCGGCACCTGCGTGACCAAGTGCCCCCGGAAGCTCATCACCGGGAAGGACCTGGCCCCGGCCGAGAGCGCGGGCTGAGCGGATATAGTAAACTCAAGGGAAAGAGATGGTTGACCATATGGTCAACCATCTCTTTCCCTTGAGGCGCAGGGGGAGAGTCCTGGTCAGAGAGGAAAACACCTGCCGCTATCCGCTGAAACAGACGGCAAAGGGACACAAAATACCTCCAGGCCCCAGGGGCCTGGAGGTATTTTGCACATTGTGCTTTTTACGCGGAGGCCGGACGGGGCAGGGCGTGGGACACGCCGCTGAAATCCTGCTGGTACCAGGGGTCCGCCAGAGCGGGGAAGGCCGGGCGGAAGAAATTGACGATGGCCGCCGCCGCAGGGGCCACCTGGCTCTCCATGGCAGCCAGCAGGTCCTCCACGGCTTTCTTGTACAGGGGGTCGGGCCTGGGCCTGAGGACGCTGCTGCGGAAAAACCCCAGGGGGGGCAGCCGGGAGGCGGCGTTTACAATGTGCCGCCAGGGGGTGCCGGCCACCAGGGTCTGGAACAGGGAGGCCCGCAGATAGGCCGACAGGCTGTCCCGGTACTGCCGGGGCTCCAGGGTGGGGTAGGCCGCCTCCACCAGATCCCCGTACTGCGCCATGGACAGAGGGGGCGTCAGGAAGGGGGTGTCCCGCAGGGGGTCGTGGCCGTGGCGCAGCAGCAGGGAGCGGTCCAGCTCCGACTCCATCCCCGCGTGGGTGAGGGGGCCGGTGTGGGCGTGGATATAGCGGTGACAGGCGCAGTCCAGGGCAAAGTGGCACAGCAGCCCCGCGCTGTACCCCCGGGACATGGGCAGCCCCGCCTCCACGCACTGCCGCAGCCGCCGGGCCATGGGGCGCAGAGGGGCGGCGTGGACCCGGTGGCCCAGGCTGCGTACGCCCCCCTTATTGGTGATGGGGTGGTAGAAAAACAGGGGATCGGGCCCGTAGAGCCCCAGGACGAAGGCGTCCCGCTCCTGCAAAATGAGGCGCCGGGTGGGGGCGGGCAGGGCCTGGAGAACCTGCCGGCCAAAGACCAGATGGGCGAAGTAGTTTGCCATGCTCAGTTCCTTTCTTGGGGTGTGGGGGCGGGGGAGAGACCCCGCTCGTAGGCCAGAAATTCCAGCGGCCGGCCGGGCAGGTGAAGGGGGGCTACGAAGTGAAAGCCCTCCCCCTCCAGCAGCCGCTGCATCCGGTGGTTGAGGCAGTAGGTGTCCATGTGGATGGAGGCCAGACCCTCCTCCCGGCCGAAGTCCTGGGCGAAGCGCAGCAGGGCCCGGCCCACACCACGGCGCTGGCAGCGGGGGGCCACCGCCAGCTTGTGCACCACCAGGGCGGGGGAGGGGAAGGACCAGGGGAGGGTGGCGTAGGCCGCCTCCTCACAGGTGTTGAGCACCATAGTGCCCATCACCGCGCCCGCCTCGTCCCGGGCCGCATAGAGCTCCCTGGCCTCCAGGGCCTGGAGGAAGTGCTCCCGGGTGGGGTAGTCCGGCCCCCACTGGGGATTGCCCAGGGCGTTCATGTGGGCCACGGCCTCCTTCACCAGGGACCAGACGGCCTCCAGCTCATGGAGCCCAGCGGGGGATACCTGGATCATAAACAGCCCCTCCTCACAGTAAAAATCAGCAGATATATACATATTCCAGCCACTATTTTACCCGATTTGCAGAAAAACCGCAACCCCCGGCGGGGGAAAAGAAAAAGGAAATTCCACGAAAAAAGGGGGTTGACTTTAGAACCTAAATGTGTTAAATTAGCGTCACAATTCAATTCCACACAACCATAACGCGATGACGGAACCAAGTACGCGGTCCATTCGCCTTTTCAGAGACCTGCCGGTGGGTGCGAGGCAGGAGAGGCCGGGCTGCGGAATACTTTCCTGAGCGGCCTGCTGAGCCGGCTGCGCCACAAGGGGCGGGCGGTAGGCAGCGACGGGTGCGCCCGGTATAGCGCTGGGACCTGTTGGGGTCTGATGAGGCCGCGTTTGCGGCAAATTGAGGTGGTACCGCGGGAGTTTATCTCGCCCTCTGCAAGTGTTGCAGAGGGCGTTTTTTGTTGCCCCCGCCCCGCCCCATGGCGAAGTGGCACAAACAAAAATGGGAGAGATGCAAGCATGGTCATTACACAACTGCTGGAGCGCAACGCCAGGCTGTACGGCAACGAGGTCTGCCTGGTGGAGATCAACCCCTCCGAGGAGCGGGACAACGCGGTGACCTGGCGGGAGTACAGCCTGATCCAGAGCACCCGGCCCGACGAGCCCTACCGCCGGGAGATGAGCTGGAAGGGCTTTGACCGCCGGGCCAACCGCTTTGCCAACCTGCTTTTGAGCCGGGGGCTGGAGCGGGGCACCAAGGTGGGCATTCTGCTGATGAACTGCCTGGAGTGGCTTCCCATCTACTTCGGCATTCTGAAGGCGGGCTGCGTGGCGGTGCCCCTGAACTTCCGCTACTCCAGCGAGGAGATCCGGTACTGCCTGGACCTGGCGGACGTGGAGGTGCTGGTATTCGGCCCCGAGTTTGTGGGCCGGATGGACCCCATCGCCTCCTCCCTGGACCGGGTGAAGACCATGTTCTTTGTGGGCAAGGACAAGCCCGCCTATGCCGAGGACTGCTGCCGCCTGGTGAACTTCTGCTCCTCCAGCGCCCCGCCGGTAGCCCTGGAAGAGGAGGATGTGGCCGCCATTTACTTCTCCTCGGGCACCACCGGCTTCCCCAAGGCCATCCTCCACAACCACCGGGGGCTGTACAGCGCCTGCCTCACCGAGCAGCACCACCACGGCCAGACCCGGGAGGACGTATTCCTGTGCATCCCGCCCCTCTACCACACCGGCGCCAAGATGCACTGGTTCGGCAGCCTCCTCAGCGGGAGCAAGGCGGTGCTGCTGCGGGGGGTGAAGCCCCAGTGGATCCTCCGGGCCATCACCGAGGAGAAGTGCACCATCGTCTGGCTGCTGGTGCCCTGGGCCCAGGACATCCTGGACGCCATCGAGAGCGGCAAGGTGGACCTGGACAACTTCTATCTGGACCAGTGGCGGCTGATGCACATCGGCGCCCAGCCCGTGCCCCCCAGCCTGATCCACCGGTGGAAGAAGATCTTCCCCCACCACCAGTACGACACCAACTACGGCCTGTCCGAGTCCCTGGGCCCCGGCTGCGTCCACCTGGGCGTGGAGAACATCCACAAGGTGGGGGCTATCGGCAAGCCCGGCTTCCAGTGGGAGGCCCGCATTGTGGACGACCAGGGGCATGACGTGCCCCAGGGCGAGGTGGGCGAGCTGGCGGTGAAGGGCCCCGGCGTGATGCTGTGCTACTACAAGAACCCCCAGGCCACCGACGAGATCCTCAAGGGCGACTGGCTCTTCACCGGGGACATGGCCCGGATGGATGAGGACGGCTTTATCTACCTGGTGGACCGGAAGAAGGACGTGATCATCTCCGGCGGCGAGAACCTCTACCCCGTGCAGATCGAGGACTTCCTCCGCAGCAACGACAAGATCAAGGACGTGGCCGTCATCGGCCTGCCCGACCACCGGTTGGGGGAGATTGCCGCCGCCGTCATCGAGCTCAAGGAGGGGGTCACCTGCACCCGGGAGGAGATCAACGACTTCTGCATGGAACTGCCCCGGTACAAGCGCCCCCGGCGCATCATCTTTGAAAAGGTACCCCGCAACCCCACCGGCAAGATCGAAAAGCCGGTGCTGCGGGAGAGATACTGCCACGGCCGCCTGGTGGAGGCCCAGATCAACGGGTGACCGGCCCCGCCGGTCTCCCCATACAGTGAGGAGAAATTATGAGGAGTGATTCCCAATGTTGGATATGACCATTAAACTGACCATGCTTGTTTTGTTCTTCGGCGTGATGGTGGGCATCGGCATCCACTGCCGCCGCCACGCCACCGATGTCAACGGCTTTGTCCTGGGCGGGCGCTCCGTGGGCCCCTGGCTCACTGCCTTCGCCTACGGCACCAGCTACTTCTCCGCCGTGGTGTTCGTGGGCTACGCCGGTCAGTTTGGCTGGAAATACGGCATCGCCGCCACCTGGGCGGGCATCGGCAACGCCATCCTGGGCTCTCTGCTGGCCTGGGCGGTGCTGGGCCGGCGCACCCGGGTCATGACCCAGCATCTGGACAGCGCCACCATGCCGGAGTTCTTCGGGCAGCGCTTTGGCAGCAAGTCCCTGAAGATCGCCGCCTCGGTCGTTATCTTCATCTTCCTCATTCCCTACACCGCCAGCCTCTACAACGGCCTCTCCCGGCTGTTCGGCATGGCCTTTAACATCGACTACACCATCTGCGTCATCGTCATGGCGGTGCTCACCGGAGTGTACGTCATTGCCGGGGGCTACATGGCCACCGCCATCAACGATTTTATCCAGGGTCTGATCATGATCTTTGGCATCATCGCCATCGTCGCCGCGGTGCTGGGCAGCCAGGGGGGCTTCATGGCGGCCCTGGAGGGGCTGGCCCAGGTGACGGATGAGAGCGTCTCCACCGCCCCGGGGGTGTTTGCCTCCTTCTTCGGCCCCGATCCCCTGAACCTGCTGGGCGTGGTGCTCCTCACCTCCATGGGCACCTGGGGCCTGCCCCAGATGGTGCAGAAGTTCTACGCCATCAAGAGTGAGGCTGCGGTCCACAAGGGTATGATCATCTCCACCGTGTTCGCCCTGCTGGTGGCGGGGGGGTGCTACTTCCTGGGTGGCTTCGGCCGGCTCTTCTCCGACCAGGTGGACGTGGCCGCCAATGGGTATGACTCCATCATTCCCACCATGCTCTCCGGCCTGCCCTCCATCCTCATCGCGGTGGTTGTGATCCTGGTGCTCTCCGCTTCCATGTCCACCCTCAGCTCCTTGGTGCTGGCCTCCAGCTCCACCCTCACCCTGGACCTGCTCAAGGGCAACATCATCAAGAAGATGGACGACAAGAAGCAGGTGCGCATCATGCGCTGCCTCATCGTGGTGTTCATCGCCATCAGCGTGGTGCTGGCCATCATCCAGTACAAGTCCAGCGTCACCTTCATCGCCCAGCTCATGGGCATCTCCTGGGGAGCCCTGGCGGGCGCCTTCCTGGCCCCCTTCCTCTTCGGGCTGTACTGGAAGCGCACCACCAAGATCGCCTGCTGGACCAGCTTCGTGTTCTCCACTGTGGTGATGCTGACCGATATCCTGGCCCCCCAGATCTTCCCCGCCATCCTCCGCTCCCCCATCAACTGCGGCGCCTTCTGCATGCTGGCCGGTGTGGTGCTGGTGCCCCTGGTGAGTCTGGTGACCCGGCCCCCGGAGAAGGAACGGGTGGAGGAAATCTTCGCGTGCTACCAGCGCACCGTCACCGTCCCCGTCACCGATTCCATCGGCGCCGGGCAGAGCGGGGCGGAGAAGTAAATTGACAGTATTCTCTGTTCCTCCGGTTTTTTCCCGAAAAACGTATTGACTTTAACACATAAAAGTGATACAGTTGTACTGTTATTCGGAATAGTCAACGCGATGACGGAACCAAGTAGAGGTCTGAGGCCCCCTGAAGAGAGCTGCCGGCCGGTGCGAGGCAGAGGGGGCGCGGCTGTCGAATTCCTTCCTGAGCGGCCTGCTGAACCGCCGAAGTAAGCAGTGACGGGTGCGCCCGGTACAGCGCTGGGGCCTGATTGGGCCCGATGAGGCCGCGTTTTGCGGCAAACTGAGGTGGTACCACGGGAAATTCTCGTCCTCTGCAAATGAAAATTTGCAGAGGACGTTTTTTTCTCCGGCGCCGCCTCCCGGCCTTCCGGCCGGTGGGACAAAAAAGGAGGAAGTACATGAAAACGCTGATGCTGGGCAACGAAGCCGTTGCCAGGGGACTCTATGAGGCGGGATGCGCGGTGGTCTCCAGCTATCCCGGTACCCCCAGTACGGAGATCACGGAGTGCGCCGCCAAGTATGACGAGATCTACTGCGAGTGGGCGCCCAACGAGAAGGTGGCCATGGAGGTGGCCTTCGGCGCCTGCCTTGCGGGCAAGCGCTCCTTCTGCGGCATGAAGCACGTGGGCCTGAATGTGGCCGCCGACCCCCTGTTCACCATGTCCTACACCGGGGTGAACGCGGGATTGGTCATCGCCGTGGCGGACGACGCGGGGATGCACTCCTCGCAGAATGAGCAGGACTCCCGCCACCACGCCATCGCCGCCAAGGTGCCCATGCTGGAGCCCTCGGACTCCGCCGAGGCTCTCTCCTTTGCCAAGCTGGCCTACGAGCTCTCCGAGCAGTTCGACACCCCCGTCATCCTGAAGATGTGCACCCGGGTGTCCCACTCCCAGGCCCTGGTGGAGACCGGCGAGCGGACCGAGATGGCCAAGCCCTATGAGAAGAACATCGCCAAGTACGTCATGATGCCGGGCAACGCCATCCGCCGCCACCCGGTGGTGGAGGAGCGCACCCGCAAGCTCATCGAGTGGGCGGAGACCGCCTCCATCAACCGGGTAGAGATGGGCGGCACCCAGATGGGCATCATCACCGCCTCCACCTCCTACCAGTATGTGAAGGAAGTCTTTGGGGACTCCGTGTCCGTCCTCAAGCTGGGCATGACCAACCCCCTGCCTGTGGAGCTCATCAAGAGCTTTGCCGCCAAGGTGGACAAGCTGGTGGTGGTGGAGGAGCTGGACCCCATCATTGAAACCCACTGCCGTGCCCTGGGGCTGGACGTCCTGGGGAAGGAGGCCCTGCCCATGGAGGGGGAGTTCTCCCAGAACCTGGTGGCGGAGAAGCTGGGCCTCCAGCCCCACGCGGGCAAGGCCCTCGCTGACGCCATTCCCCCCCGTCCCCCCGTCATGTGTGCCGGCTGCCCCCACCGCGGCCTCTTCTACACCCTGAACAAGAACAAGTGCACCGTTCTGGGCGACATCGGCTGCTACACCCTGGGGGCGGTGGCTCCCCTGGCGGCCATGGAGATGACGCTGTGCATGGGCGCCTCCATCTCCGCCATCCACGGCTTCAACAAGGCCCTGGGGGAGGAGAGCGAGGGCAAGACCGTGGCGGTCATCGGCGACTCCACCTTCATGCACTCCGGCATGACCGGCCTTGCCAACATCGCCTATAACCAGTCCAACTCCACCGTCATCATCCTGGACAACTCCATCACCGGCATGACCGGCCACCAGCAAAACCCCACCACCGGCTACAACATCAAGGGGGACCCGGCGGGCAAGATCGACCTGGAGTCCCTGTGCCGCTCCATGGGCTTCAACCGGGTCCGGGTGGTGGATCCCTACGACCTGGCCGCCTGCGACCAGGCGGTGAAGGAGGAGCTGGCGGCGGAGGAGCCCTCGGTCATCATCTCCCGCCGGCCCTGCGCCCTTTTGAAGTACGTCAAGCACAAGGCCCCCCTGGTGGTGAACAAGGACAAGTGCATCGGCTGCAAGAGCTGCATGCGCATCGGCTGCCCCGCCATCTCCATCAAGGAGGGCAAGGCCCGGGTGGACGACACCCTGTGCGTGGGCTGCGGCGTGTGTGAGCAGCTGTGCCCCGTGGGAGCCTTTGAGAGCACCGGCAAGGAGGGTTAAGCAATGGAAACCAAGAATATTATGATCGTAGGCGTGGGGGGCCAGGGCTCCCTCCTCGCCTCCAAGCTGCTGGGCCACCTGCTCATGGAGCAGGGCTATGACGTGAAGGTGTCCGAGGTCCACGGCATGAGCCAGCGTGGCGGCAGCGTGGTGACCTATGTGCGCTACGGCGACAGGGTCTACTCCCCCGTCATTGACAAGGGGGAGGCGGACTTCATCGTCTCCTTCGAGTTGCTGGAGGCCGCCCGGTGGCTGCCTTACCTGAAGAGCGACGGGCAGATCGTCACCTCCACCCAGCAGATCGACCCCATGCCCGTCATCACCGGGGCCGCTCAGTACCCCGAAGATCTGGTGGAGAAGATGAAGGCCGCCGGGGCGAAAGTGGATGCCCTGGACTGCCTGAAGCTGGCCGAGGAGGCGGGCTCCTCCAAGGCGGTGAACATCGTCCTCATGGGGCGGCTGTCCCACTACTTCGACCTGCCTGAGGAGGCCTGGCAGGAGGCTCTGGAGGCCATGGTGCCCCCCAAGTTCCTGGAGCTCAACAAGAAGGCCTTTGCGCTGGGCAAGAACGCCTGAGGGGTCAAAGAAAGAGTGGAGATGAGTCCGATATGGGGATGAATCTTTTGCTGGTGGGGGCGGGGGGAGCCCTGGGCGCCATCGGGCGCTATGCTTTGAGCCTGCTGCCTGTCCGGGGAGACTTCCCCCTGGTGACGTTGTGCACCAACTTTTTGGGAGCGGTGCTCATCGGCTTTGTGGTGGAGGCTGCCGGCGCGGGCAAGCTCAGCGGCGGCGGTACCCTCTTCTGGAAGACCGGCGTGTGCGGCGGCTTCACCACCTTTTCCACCTTCTCCCTGGAGACCATGAACCTGCTGCAAAAGGGGCAGTGGCTGTTGGGGGGAACCTACGCGGCGGCCAGCGTGGTGCTGTGCCTGGCGGGGGTGATGGCGGGGCAGTGGCTCGGCCAGCTGGTCTTCCCCGCCCGGTAGGCCGCCGGCCTCAGACTTTGGGCCTCTTTTGGGCGTTTTCCAGGGAGAAAATGCCACATATCATACATGACATACACACAAGAAGGGATGATTCCAGTGGAACGGTATTATCAGCCGGAGATCGAGTGCGCCAGCCGGGAGCAGATCAAGGCCTGGCAGGACGAGCGCCTGGTCAAGCAGGTCAAGCATGTGTGGGACAACGTGCCCTACTACCGCAAGAAGATGGAGGAGAAGGGGGTCACGCCTGACGACATCAAGTCCAGCGACGACCTCTATAAGCTGCCCTTCGTCACCAAGGCAGACCTGCGGGAGGCCTATCCCTACGGGCTGGTGGCCAAGCCCCTGAAGGACTGCGTGCGTATCCAGTCCACCTCGGGCACCACGGGCAAGCGGGTGGTGGCCTTCTACACCCAGCACGACATCGACCTGTGGGAGGACTGCTGCGCCCGGGCCATCGTGGCCGCCGGCGGCAGCAACGAGGACGTGTGCCAGGTGTCCTACGGCTACGGCCTGTTTACCGGCGGCCCCGGCCTCAACGGCGGCAGCCACAAGGTGGGCTGTCTCACCATTCCCACTTCCTCCGGCAATACCGAGCGGCAGATCATGTTCATCCGGGACCTGAACGCCACCATTTTGTGCTGCACCCCCTCCTATGCCGCTTACATCGGCGAGACCATGAAGGAGATGGGCCTCACCCCCGACCAGATCCCCCTGAAGGCGGGCATCTTCGGCGCGGAGGCCTGGAGTGAGGAGATGCGCCAGGACATCCAGAACACCCTGGGCATCAAGGCCTACGACATCTACGGCCTCACCGAGCTCTCCGGCCCCGGCGTGTCCTTCGAGTGCTCCGCCCAGACGGGCATGCACATCAACGAGGACCACTTTATTGCCGAGATCATCGACCCCGACACCGGGGAGGTGCTGCCTGAGGGCAGCCAGGGTGAGCTGGTGTTCACCTCCATCACCAAGGAGGCCTTCCCCCTCCTGCGTTACCGCACCCGGGACATCTGCGTCCTCACCCGGGAGAAGTGCCCCTGCGGCCGCACCCATGTGAAGATGTCCAAGCCCAGAGGCCGCACCGACGACATGCTCATCATCCGCGGCGTGAACGTATTCCCCTCTCAGATCGAGACGGTGCTCCTCAACCACGGCTATCCCGCCAACTATCAGATCATCGTGGACCGTGTGAAGTCCACCGACACCCTGGACGTCCAGGTGGAGATGACCCCCGAGATGTTCACCGACAACCTGGGCGAGATCGACCGCCGGCAGAAGGAGCTGGTGGACGGCCTGCGCTCCATGCTGGGCAAGGCGGTGCGCGTCATCGACAAGCGCAAGATTTAAACGAAGGGAGAGAGCAGTATGAGCATCAAGCAGCTTTCCGTGTTCGTGGAGAACAAGCCCGGCACCCTCTACGGCCTCACCGCGGTCCTGGCCCAGAACGGCATCGACATGCGGGCTTTGTCCGTGGCGGAGACCAATGAGTTCGGCATCCTGCGCATCATCGTGGACGACCCCTACAAGACGGCTACCCTCCTGCGGGAGGCGGGCTACGTCTACTCCATCACCCCCGTGCTGGGGGTGGCCATCCCCGATGTGCCCGGCGGCCTGAACCGGGTGCTCCAGGTGCTCACCAACGAGCGCATCAACGTGGAGTACATGTACGCCTTCCTGGGCGGCAAGGAATCCGACGGGGCCTACATGATCTTCCGGGTGGCGGACAATGCCGCCGCCGCCGCTGCCCTCAGCGCCAGAGGCATCCGCCTGGTGGACCAGGAGGAGATCGCCGCGCTGTAATAACGGGCCCCCGCACATTTAGAAAGGAAAAGGCCGCGGACGGTTCAAACCGTCCGCGGCCTTTGTCATGTTTACGTCCAAAATTGAGGGTCATAGGAAAAGGAAATGGTGTTGCTGGTGGAGAGGACCTCAGTGCCGGATTTGCTCAACTGGCACACAGAGAGGAGGAGGTTCTCCTCGTCCGGGACCTGATCCCAGGACATCAGGATGCACTGGGGGGAGAGGAAGGTGCACTCGCTGCGGTGGTCTCCCAATACCACCCGGCTGAAGGGGGTGAAGTTCTCTCCGTGCACCAGCAGTCCGTCCACACTCTCCTCCGTCCCGGTCACCGTGATGGCCTTGACCCCCAGCTGCACCGGGGTGATCACATAGGGGGTACCTCCGCTGCAGAAGTAGCGCTCACCGTACAGCATGTCGTAAGAGAGCAGGCGCAGGGCGGACTGGTAGGCGTCGTCGTGCTCCGGGCTCTCGGGGGGGTAGTCGTAGTGCTGGTGGAGCTGGTTGATCACGCCGGTGTGCACGCCGATCAGGTCCAGCACATAGGCCGAGAGCTGGTAGGTGGACAGGTCCCGCTCCTCCGCGGGCAGGGGGAAGTTGCTCCAGATGACATACTCCGTCTGATAGCAGGAGCCCACGGACAGGTCCTCGGTGCGCACATTCAGCTCGGGCAGGTGGTCCCCGTAGAAAACCACCACTGTGTCCTCCTCCCGCTGGGAGAGGACTTCAATGAGCTCTGCCACAAAGGCGTCGGTCTCCCGCAGCTGGGCCACATAGTATTCCATGGCGGTCTTGGCCTCGGGGGTCTCGCAGCCCTCCGCGATGATGGGGGAGTCAGCGCCGTCCGCGGGGGGAGTGGTGGGGTACTTTCCGTGGGGCTGCACCGACACGGTAAAGACAAAGTCCCGCTGGGGCCCGGAATCCAGGGCATCCACAATGGGGGTCACCAAGGCACTGTCCTTGGCCCATCCCAGGGGGGTGTACTCCACGTTGTTCATATACTCCAGGGTGGTGAAGGTGCGCAGGCCCAGGGCGCCGTATACGGTGTCCCGCTGATAGAAGGTGGCGGTGTTGTTGTGGATGGCATGGGTGTCCAGCCCCATCTGGCTCAGGTTGGTGGCAATGGTCTCGCAGGCCACGTCCTGGAGGATGGTCATGTAGGGGTATTCACAGCTGCCGAAATAATCCAGGCTCATGCCGGTCAGGACCTCAAACTCGGTGTTGGCCGTGCCGGAACCCAGGAAGGGCACCTCCAACAGGCCGTGGGCGTACTCCTCCCGCAGGGCGGTGAGGGTGGGGAGGGGGTTCTCCGAGAAAGTGACCCCCTTGAGCCGGTTTACATCAAAGAAGGACTCCAGCTGCACAAAGATCACGTTGGGCAGCTCCTCCTCCTCTGATTCCTCCTCCTGAGGGGCAATGGTGGAGAGGACCTGGTCCACCGCCTCCCGGGAGTAGTCCTCCGGCTCCTGGATGCCCCGGTCCACCACACTGTTGGAGAAGCAGTAGACGAAGCCAAAATTCTCGTAGGCCGCGGAGATATTCAGGTAGGCGCTGGAGGAGGCGGGGGTGGACTGGAGGGCGCTGGTGGTGCCGTACACCGCCGCGCACAGCAGACACACAGTCAGCAGGGCGCTGGGATAGCGCACCGCCCGGCGATGGCTGACCCGCCAGAGTAAAATCAAAAAGGCGAAGGCCGCCAGGAACATCATCACAATGAGCACCATCTGCACCGGGTTAAGGTAGGCGCTGAATACGCTGAACACGGAACTGAGCAGCGCGAAGTCCGAAGCACCCAGAGGAATGGTGCGGAAAGTGAGGATAATGCAGTTTGCAATACCCAGCCCCAGCCATACCAGGCACACAAAGCACAGGAAGAAGGTGCGCTTGCGAAACAGCAGGGAGAAGGACAGGGTAGCCAGAATAATCAGAGTGCTGAACAGGAAATAGAGGGGAGACGTGAAGAGATACCCCAGAGCACCCAGCAGGGAATGCCGGGAGAGGACCTCTACCGTCAGATTGATCAGAAGCGCCAGGAAGAGAAATTGAAGCAGGGGATAGGCATCAAAACGCCGCCAAAGGGCGGCCCCTTTCCCTGCCATCCGGGAGACCCAATCTCTGGCGCCTTGCAGAATAGGACGCTTCATTGGCAACTCCTTTCCGTTTCATCCAGATACTAGTGCGGGGCACTGAGATACACCTTATAAAATAGAGGTTGCGGCCGGTAAAGTCAAGAGGCTTTCCATAGAGAAAGGATTAAAATTTTATATTAGAAGAAATAGGCTCGGGGCCGGGTAAAAAAGGAAGATCCAAAACAAACTGTGCGGTCAAAGAAAGTGAGAAAAAGAGCTTCATTTACAAAAGGGCACCGGTGTAGTACAATGTTATCTGCCAATGGAACAAAGGAGGAATTTCCATGGAGAAAGCAAAGGTCTATTTTACAGATTTCCGGGTGACCATGGGCCACGGGCTGCTGGAAAAGCTCAAAAAGCTCATCCGCCGGGCGGGCATCGGGGAGATCGATATGGACAGGCGATATGTGGCCATTAAGATCCACTTCGGGGAGCCGGGCAACCTGGCCTTCCTGCGGCCCAATTACGCCAAGGCGGTGGCCGATGTGGTGAAGGAGCTGGGGGGCCGCCCCTTCCTCACCGACTGCAACACCCTGTACACCGGCCGGCGGAAGGACGCCCTGGAGCACCTGGACGCGGCGGCGGAGAACGGCTTCTCCCCCCTGTCCACCGGCTGCCAGATCCTCATCGGGGACGGCCTGAAGGGCACCGATGACGTGGCTGTGCCGGTGAAGGGGGGTACCTACGTCAAGGAGGCCAAGATCGGCCGGGCCATTATGGACGCGGACGTGTTCATCTCCCTGAACCATTTCAAGGGCCATGAGGCCACCGGCTTCGGCGGAGCCATCAAGAACATCGGCATGGGCTGCGGCAGCCGGGCGGGCAAGATGGAGCAGCACAACGGCGGCAAGCCCTCGGTGGACCCGGAGCTGTGCCGGGGCTGCGGCCACTGCCTGCGGGAGTGCGCCCACGGGGCCGTCTCCATCGGGGCGGGCCGGAAGGCCGCCATTGATCACAACCGGTGCGTGGGCTGCGGCCGCTGCCTGGGGGCATGCAACTTCGACGCCATCTCCAATGACAATCCCAGCGCCAACACCGAGCTGTGCTGCAAGATGGCGGAGTACGCCAAGGCGGTGGTGGACGGCCGGCCCCAGTTCCACATCAGCCTGGTGCAGGACATCTCCCCCTACTGCGACTGCCACAGTGAGAACGACGCCCCCATCCTGCCGGACATCGGCATGTTCGCTTCCTTCGACCCGGTGGCCCTGGACCAGGCCTGCGTGGACGCCTGCCTGCGGCAGAGCCCCCTGCCGGGCACCCTTCTCACCGACCACATGGCGGCGGCGGGGTTCCACGACCACCACGATCACTTCATCAACACCACCCCGGAGTCTGAGTGGCGCGCCGCCCTGGAGCACGGCGAGGCCATCGGCCTGGGCACCCGGGACTACGAGCTCATCACCCTGTAACAAAGGGCATAAAAAACCGGCAGCGCAACCAGAGGATGTTGCGCTGCCGGTCATTTTTTTAAGAGAAAAGGGGGATTACACGATGCGCTTGGCGCCAACATAGCGGGCGGCGTACCAGGAGTCGGCCAGGTTGCTGATCTTCACGCCGGAGGCGGAGGAGGAGCTGGAGGCGTGGATGAACTGGCCGTTGCCGATGTAGATGCCCACGTGGGTGGCGGACTTGGAAGCGCCGAAGTCCCGGAAGAACACCAGGTCGCCGGGCTGCAGATTCTCCCGGGAGACGGAGGTGCCGTTGCCGTTAAACTGGGTGGAGGCGGTGCGGTTGATGCTGTAGCCAAACTGGCGGTAGATGTAAGAGGTAAAGCCGGAGCAGTCAAAGCTGTTGGGGCCGGAAGCGCCGTAGACGTAGGGGCAGCCCAGATACTGCTTGGCCTTGGCCACGATGGCGGCGCCGGTGGTGCTGGCACTGGCGGAGGTGGACACCGCGGCGGTGGTGGGGGTGATGTAGTCATCGCTGACGTAGCCGGTGAGGGAGCCGTATGTAATCTTGTACCAGCCGTTTTCCTTGGCCTCCAGCTCCACCACGGTGCCGTTGTAGAGGGAGCCCACCTTGCTGTAGGCGGTGGAGGGGCCGGAGCGGACGTTCAGGGTGCCGGAGGTGAGGGTGACCTTGCCGTTGCCCAGGTCCTCCTTGTTGTCCTCTGCGGCGCTCTCGCTGGCGCTCTCACCCTCGTCGGTGACGGAGAGATAGTCGGCGGACATGTAACCGGTCTGCCCGTTGTACTTCACCTTGTACCAGCCGTTGCCCAGGTCCTCCAGCACGGTGACCTTGCTGCCGTTATACACCAGACCCATGGAGGCGCTGGAAGTAGAGGCGCCGGAGCGGAAGTTCAGGGCGCTGGCGGTGACGGTGCCCACGGAAGAGGCGCTGGCGCCCACGATGAGAGCGCCGGCCAGAAGGGCGGTGACGAGCGACTTGCGGACCAGTTTAGCGGAAATCATGTATAAGCCCCCTCAGTTTTTCTCTTTTGTGCGGTGTTCTCGCTGCTGATTGGGAAAAGGCCGCAAAAAACGGCCGGTAGCCTCAGGACTTGCTCAGAGCCCGGTCCAGCCAGGTGGAACCCAAGTCGATGGCGGAGAAGAGATCCTCTTTCTCGCTCTTCTTCACCACCCGGTCCCGGCTCTTCAGGTCGGGGTCGGTGAGCTGAAGCTGCACGGCCACCCTGGTGGCCACATCCAGGTCGCTGACCTTCTTGGTGTTCAGGATCTGGAGCATGACGATGTATTTCTCGGCCATGGAGCCGTAATAGACCAGATTGTCTTTCCGACGGAGGGGGTGGCCCTTATAGACCAGGGGAAGCTTCTCATTTGCCATGGTAAGACCTCGATTCTGAAGATATAGAAGATGGGAACTTAAAGTTCCATGAAAAGCTGATTAAAAACTGTAACCGAATTGTAACACGTTGCAATCGCCGTGTCAATTCTTTTTACGAGTTTTTTAGAAATTATGTCATCCGGATTACGACACAATGACAAGAACTGCCCCCAAGGGCGGAAAGTTGCTTTTGTGTTATGTCCAAAAATACGACGGAGCGGCGGAAGCGGAGGAGACATTGAAAGGGAGCGAAAAGTGTGATATACTCTCACCCAAGACCAAAACCGGGCGGGCCGGGGGAGCTCTCCCGCCGGGACGCCGGATCAGAGGCGGGGGACCCCCGCTTAGGAGGAACTGCTATGAGTATCATCAAGGACCCCGCGCTGGCCCCGTCCGGCCAGATGAAGATCAACTGGGTGCGCAATTTCATGCCCGCCCTGTCCCAGATCGAGGAGCGCTTCCGGCGGGAGCAGCCCTTCGCCGGGCTGCGTATCGCCGTTTCCGTCCATCTGGAGGCCAAGACCGCCAACCTGGGCCTGGTGCTCCAGGCGGGGGGTGCGGAGGTGTACCTCACCGGCTCCAACCCCCTTTCCACCCAGGACGACGTGGCCGCCGCCGTGGCGGAGCGGGGGGTGCACACCTTCGGCCTCCACGGCTGCACCATGGAGGAGTATGAAAACCTGCTGGTGGAGACCCTCAAGTGCCACCCCCACATCATCATTGATGACGGCGGCGACCTGGTGCAGCTGCTCGCGGGCAAGTGCAGCGACTGCGCCGACTGCCTCATTGGCGGCTGTGAGGAGACCACCACCGGCATCCTCCGCCTGAAGGCCCGGGACCGGGAGGGCACCCTCCCCTGTGCCATGATGGCGGTGAATGACGCCAAGGCCAAGCACTATTACGACAACAAGTACGGCACCGGCCAGTCCTCCTTTGACGCCATCATGCACACCACCAACCTGATGGTGGCGGGCAAGACGGTGGTGGTGGCGGGGTACGGCTGGTGCGGCTCCGGCGTGGCCCTGCGGGCCAAGGGCCTGGGGGCCGACGTGATCGTCACCGAGATCGACCCCTTCAAGGCCCTGGATGCCACTATGAACGGCTTCCGGGTGATGAAGATGGAGGATGCCGCCCCCCTGGGGGACCTGTTTATCACGGTCACCGGCTGCAAGGACGTGATCACCGCCGACCACTTCGCCCGCATGAAGCACAACGCCCTGCTGTGCAACGCCGGCCACTTCGACTGCGAGGTAGACGTGAAGTGGCTGCGGGAGCATGCGGTCTCCGCCATCCCTCAGCGGGAGAACATCGTGGGCTATGAGCTGCCCGGCGGCAAGGTGCTCAACGTGCTGGCTGAGGGCCGTCTGGTGAACCTGGCGGCGGGCAACGGCCACCCGGCGGAGATCATGGACATGTCCTTCTCCGTCCAGGCCCTGGCCGCCCAGTGGCTGGTGCGCCATCAGGACAGCCTGGAGCGGAAGCTCTACGACATCCCTGCCGAGATCGACCAGCAGATCGGCTGGGCCAAGCTGGCCGCCCTGGGGCTGTCCATCGACACCCTCACCCCGGAGCAGGAGGCCTACCTCAACGGGGCCAACGACTGACCCCTGTCCGGCAAAAAAATGTTCCATTTGACATTTGAGAAAAAAATGATATAATAACTCAGCACAACTGAATAGCCTTATCAAGAGCGGCTGAGGGACCGGCCCTATGAAGCCCGGCAACCTGCAGATGCAAGGTGCCAAATCCGGCGGTGAAAATCGGAAGATGAGGATGGAACCTGAACTTCAATGCGCCCCGCCGGCCCGGCGGGGCGCATTTGTTTTTCCAGACTCCCGGATACAGAAAGGAAGATCGAGTACATGCTGACAAAACGTCTTTTTACCTCCGAATCGGTGACGGAGGGACATCCCGACAAGATCTGCGACCAGATTTCCGACGCGGTGCTGGACGCCATTCTGGAGCAGGACCCCATGGGCCGGGTGGCCTGCGAGACCACGGTGACCACCGGCCTGGTCCACGTGATGGGGGAAATCACCACCAGCTGCTATGTGGACATCCCCAAAATCGCCCGGGACGTGGTGCGGGAGATCGGCTATGACCGGGCCAAGTACGGCTTTGACTGCGACACCTGCGCCGTCATCACCTCCATCGACGAGCAGTCCGCCGACATCGCCCTGGGGGTGGACAAGTCCCTGGAGGCCAAGGAGGGGGGCGACGGGGAGGACCTCACCAACGGCGCCGGCGACCAGGGCATGATGTTCGGCTACGCCTGCGACGAGACCCCTGAGCTCATGCCCCTGCCCATCTCCCTGGCCCACCGGCTGGCCATGCGGCTGACCCAGGTGCGCAAGGAGGAGCTGGTGGGCTACCTGCGGCCCGACGGCAAGACCCAGGTCACCGTGGAGTACGACGAGAACGACCGCCCCGTCCGGGTGGACGCGGTGGTGATCTCCACCCAGCACGGCCCTGAGGCATCTCTGGAGGAGATCCGGCGGGACATGATCGAGCTGGTCATCAAGCCCACCATCCCCCAGGAGCTGATGGACGAGAACACCCGGATCTATGTCAACCCCACCGGCCGCTTTGTCATCGGCGGGCCCCAGGGGGATTCCGGCCTCACCGGGCGCAAGATCATTGTGGATACCTACGGCGGCTCCGCCCCCCACGGCGGCGGCGCCTTCTCCGGCAAGGACCCCACCAAGGTGGACCGCTCCGCCGCCTACGCCGCCCGCTGGGTGGCCAAGAACGTGGTGGCCGCGGGCCTGGCCCGGAAGTGCCAGGTGCAGCTGGCCTACGCCATCGGCGTGGCCCAGCCCGTCTCCGTCCGGGTGGACACCTTCGGCACCGGCGCCGTGGCCGACCAGAAGCTGGAGGAGGCGGTGGTCAAGGTCTTTGACCTGCGGCCCACCGCCATCATCCGGGACCTGGACCTGCGCCGCCCCATGTACCGGAAGCTGGCGGCCTACGGCCATTTCGGCCGCACCGACCTGGACCTCGCCTGGGAGCGCACCGACAGGGCCCAGGCCCTGAAGGCCTGTCTGGAGGGCTGAAAACCTGAAATTTGGCGGTATGGGGTTGTGCCCATACCGCCAAACTTGTATAATGGTAAGAGCACGGCCCCTTACGGGGCTTTACCCTGTACCACGGAGGAACACCATGCCGAATGTACTCTATCTGCTGAATTTCGCCGGCAAGGCCGGGACGGAGCGCTATGTGGAGACCCTGGTGCGCCGTCTGGGCGGCGCCGGCATCACGCCCTTTTTCGCCTATAACATCGAGGGGGGGCTGGCGGCGCGCATGGAGGAGCTGGGGGTGCCGGTGCGCCGGCTGGAGATGCGCAGCCCCTTTGACCTGCACGCCGCCGGAATGCTGGCCGGGCTGTGCCGGGAGTGGGACATTGACCTGATCCACACCCACTACCTCCGGGAGAACTATGTGGCCATGCTGGCCAAGGGGCGCTGCCGGGGGGTGAAGGTGGTGTACACCAACCACTTCATCATGGTCAACAACGCCGTCACCCGCCTGACCAACCGCCTGCTGGACTCCCGCCAGGACCAGATCATCGCCGTCTCCAACGCCAGTCGGGAGCAGATGATCGCCAACGGCTGGAGCCCGAAAAAGATCACCCAAATTTTCAACGGCGTGGACGCCGCCGCCTGGGCGGGGGCCAGGGAGGAGTCCACCCTCCGCCGGGAGCTGGACATCCCCCCGGACCGGTTTACCATGGTGTCCGCCGGGCGCTTCTCCCATGAGAAGGGGCAGGACGTGTTTCTCCGGGCCCTCCGGGCGCTGAAGGAGCGGACCCGCCGCCCCTTTACCGCGGTCCTCACCGGGGAGGGGGAGGAGCTGGAGCCCTGCCGGGCCCTGGCCCGGGAGCTGGGCCTGACGGAGGAGGAGGTCAGATTCACCGGCTTCCGCCAGGATATGAAAAATGTCTACGGCGGCGGGGACCTGTATGTGAATCCCTCCCGGAACGAGGCGCTGTCTTACGGCATCCAGGAGGCCATGGCCTGCGGCCTCCCGGTGGTGGCCACCGACGCCGGCGGGCCCCGGGATATCATCCCCCGCCGGGAGGACGGCGGGGTGCTGGTCCCCTGCGAGGACCCCGAGGCCATGGCGGAGGCCATCCTCCCCTTTGCGGAGGACCATGAGCTGGCCCGGACCCTGGGGCTGCGGGCGGCGGAGACCATCCGTACCCGCTTTGACGTGGATACCATGTGCGGCCAGACCCTGCAGGTCTATGAGAAGGTGTGCGCCGCCGGCACAAGAAGGGAGAAAAAGGCGTGACAATGGTAGAAAACAGCCTGTTTCTATGCGCCATCTGGCATATCGTCCAGTGGTTTCGGGAGAGCTGGCCCAGCAGCGCCGTGGGGGGCTGGTTCCACCGCCGGGCGGAGATGTTCCGCCGCTGGTACCACGGCAGCTGGGTGTGCCAGGTGGCCGTGCGGGAGGGGGCCATTGCCCGCAGCTGGGAGGGCAGCGTGACCTGCCTGCTGCTGACGGTGATTGCCGACCTGCCAAGCCGCTTTTTCCGCTGGCTCTACCGGGCGGCCCAGCCCCTGTGGGACGGCAGCGTGGTCTTCCACCTGGTGACCGGGGTGGGGGGCGCCGTGTGGTTTACCGCAGGGGCCCTGGTGATGGTGATGCTCTCCATCGACTATGCCAAGTGGAACAACCTGTACGCCTTCCTGGGGACGGTGGCCATCACGGGACTCTTCATCCTGGCCTCCGGGATGCAGCAGCGCCAGCGCCTCCAGGTCCGGGCCCTGAACCCCTACCTGGTGCTGCTGATGGCCATGGCGGTCTTCGGCACCGCGGCCTCCCGCAGCAGCAGCGAGAGTCTGCGCTTCCTGGTGTTCTACATCACCGCCTTCCTGCTGGTGCTGGTGCCCCTCAGCGGCATCCACAGCTACCGGCAGCTCCACCGGATGCTGTGCGTCATGGCGGTGGGCCTGACGGTGGCGGGGGCCTACGGCTGCTATCAGAGCTATATCGGCGTGGAGGTCAACGCCTCCCAGGTGGACCTGCTCCTCAACGTGGGGATGCCCGGGCGGGTCTACTCCTTCTTCGACAACGCCAACAACTTTGCGGGCATCCTGGTGCTCCTTACCCCCCTGCTGCTGGGGCTGCTACTCAACAGCCGCCACTGGGGCACCCGGCTGTTTTTGCTGGTGAGCCTGGGGGCCTGCCTGGTGTCCATGGCGGCCACCTACTCCCGCACCGGGTATGTGGGCCTGGTGCTGGCGGTGATGGTCTTTGTGGCCCTGCTGAATTGGCGGCTGGTGCCGGTGGCCATTGTGGCGGGGCTGGTGGCCCTGCCCTTCCTGCCGGACACCATCTGGAACCGCATCCTCACCATTGGCAACACCTCCGACAGCTCCACCACGTACCGCTTCCACATCTGGAATAAGTCCTTCGAGCTGCTGCACGACCACTGGCTCACCGGCACGGGCCTGGGGAGCACCGTGGTCAACGAGACCTTCCAGGATTACCCCGCCATGTTCAACGGCGCCCGCCCGGTCCACACCCACAACAGCTATCTGCAGATGTGGTGTGAGATGGGTATATTCGGCATGTTGGTCTACCTGGGCATGCTGGGACGGCAGATCAAGGTGGCCCTGCGGGCCTACACCGCCGCCTCCCGGGAGATCAGGACCATGCTGGCCGCCGCCCTGGGGGCCCTGACGGGCTCCATGGCCATCAGCCTGATGGAGTACACCTGGTACTACCCCCGGGCCATGTTTATCTTCTGGTTCCTCATGGGGGTCATTCTCGTCTGCGTCAGACTCAGCCGCGCTGAGCGGACGGCCTGAGAAAGTAAAAAGTGCCCGCGGCAGTCATGCCGCGGGCACTTTTCATACAATGTTCAGACGCCGGGCTGCTGGAGTCCCTGTACAAACTCCGCAAACTCCTGGCTGCTCCGCAAAATCAGGGCGGTCACACCGCCCTCCTCCGTGACCACCTGCCCCGACAGGGTGATGGTCTGGGCGGTGTCCCCCTGGGCGAAGGTCACCTCCGCTTCAAAGTCATAGACCCCCTCCGTGGCGCTCTCCGTAAGGGTGATGGTGTCCGGGACGGAAGTGAAGCCGGAGACCACCGCCTCGTACTGCGGGTAGAGCTGGTTTTGGATCATGGTGTCCGTCAGGTCATCCGACACATTCTCCCCCAGGAGATTGGCCACGGCGTTGTGGATGTCCTTGTCATCCATGGCCAGGATGGCCTCCTCCAGGGCGGGGTCGGGGGCGGTGAGCCAGCGGGTGAGGACCTCCTCCGCTGCCTCCTCCGCCGAGGGGCCCGTGGGCAGGGGGGAGCTCTCCACCGGCCCGTCCCCGTCAAACAGGGAGCAGCCGGTCAATGCCGCCGCCAGGGCGGCACACAGCAGCAGACAGGGGATAGAGTACAGTTTTTTCATCAAGACCCTCCTCATGCTTGCCATATTGTACTGTTCTCATTGCAACAGAAATGAAAAAAATGTCAATTATGCCAAAGGGCTGTTCCCCAACAAAATCCTGGGGAACAGCCCTTTGTTTATGAATCCTGAATATGGACGTGGTTGTTGATGTGGTTCATGCAGTAGCAGTAGTAGCCCGAGCATTTGGAGCAGTAGCGGAACTCCATGTTGGGGTCGTCCCGGTCGGTGATGCCGCACACGGCGCACTTGTGGGTGTACCCCCCGGTCTCACGGGCCTTCTTTTTGGCCTGCCGCTGGGCCTTGCGGAAATTGATGGTGCCCGGTGCGGTGCGGTGGCGCACCCGCATTCCCACCATGGACAGGAGGGAGGGGGCGAAGAACACCAGGTAATTGGCCACGGCCACCACAGGGAGCAAAGCGTAGATATAGGCCCCCGCCATCAGGTAGCGGATGATCTCCCAGGCGAAGAGGGCCGCGTCGAACCAGGCCAGCCACTTGATCTTAATGGGGATGATGAAAAAGAGCAGCAGCTGCATGTTGGGCCACAGCGTGGCGAAGGCAAAGAAGAGGGAGAGGTTCACATAGTAGATGCTGGCGGTGACCAGGTGGTGCTGGGCAGTGTATTCAAAGCCCAGAATACCCCCAACCGCCATGCCGTACAGGATGTTGAGCAGCACGCCAAGAAGGTAAAAGAAGGTGAACTTGGCGGTGCCCCATTCCCGCTCCAGGGTACTGCCCACAAAGTAGTAGAAGTAGCAGGAGAGCACCAGGAAGATCACATCGGTGCTTTCGGGCACAAAGACGAAGGTGAGCAGCCGCCACACCTCCCCCTGGAGGATGAGGCCGGGGATGAAGGTGAGCATGCTGCTGAAGGTGCCCTGGCTGAACAGGTCCATGAGATAGACCAGCACGTTGCCCGCCACGATCACCGCCATCAGGTTGGGGATACCCAGCCTGGGGTGCCGGGCGCACAGGCGGTCCAGCCAGGTGTAGCCGTTGGAATACAAGGGCGGTTCCTCCTCAAACGTAAACTTGACATGCGGGAAAGGGATGCGGTATCCATTGTAGCCTGTCCACAGGGAGAAATGGAGAATATTTTGTAAACAATCCGCTTTTACTTGAGGACCTTGCGGATGAGCCCCTTCATGCCGGGGGTGAGCAGCCGGCTGGCCGCCCGGTAGGGGAGGGGGGGCCGGGTCAGGAACTGCCGGGACACCTGGTCAAAGGGCTCCACGGCGAAGGCGCTGAAGAAGGCCTGCCGCCGGGGGCTGTGGGGCGCGGGGGCAGAGAGACTGGGGTTGCCCGCCACCGCCTCCTCCAGAGGCCGGGCCGCGCAGCCCAGGGAGGGGCGCAGGTCCTCAAAGACCGCCTGGGCCCGGGGGGTGTTCAGCAGCACCAGGGACACCCCCTTCTCCCGGTCCACCGGCAGCTTGGCCTTGGGGTCCAGCCCCCAGAAGTCCCCCAGGGTGAAGTCCCCGGGGCGCTGGGCCTGGGCGTAGGGGCACTGGCCGCAGGCGGGGCGCAGGAAGAGCTGCATCCCAAAGCCCCGGCCGAAGGGGGTCTGGTACAGGGGCTGGGACAGGGGGGGCGTCTCCCCCCGGAAGACTGCGGTAAGGTGGGCCTTCTTCCAGCCGCCGGGGCCCTTGTCCCGGAAGGCCAGGGAGGCCACCGGGGCCCCCGCCTCCTCCTCCAGCTGGCGGACGTAGGCCTCGTACACCCCGGGGGAGGGGACCCCGTGGCACACCAGGTCGCAGGTCAGGAGGTTGTCGTACTCCCGCCCCAGGAAGGAGCGCAGCCCGGCGATCTGGCAGGGGGTGCCGGAGAAGAGCACCGGCGTGCCCGCGTCCAGCAGGGCCTTGGCCTGGCGGAAGGTGGTGCCCAGATCGCTCTGGACGTATTTGGACCCCCGCATGGCCTCCAGCTCCGGGAGGGTGCGGGCGGCGGTGTGGTACACCCTGCGGCAGTCCTCCGAGAGCACCGCGCCGAAGACCACGCCCCCCTGGTCCAGCACATAGGACCCCAGCAGGGAGAAGATTCCACCGGAGGAGCTGGCCATGCGCACAGACTCCTCCGGCGCCCAGGCGGCCAGGGTCTCACGGGGCTGGAAGAGGGGGAGGGAGGACAGGGGGGGACACACCTGCTGGCAGCGGCGGCAGTAGACGCAGCTCTCCCCCACCTGGGGCCGGAGGAAGCCCTCCTTGTCGGGCACCATGGTGATGGCCCCCACGGGGCACACCGCCTGACAGGCGGAGCAGCCCGTGCAGCTCTGGCGGGAGGCCAGTACCGGGCGGCGGGGGGCCTCCTCCTGGGGGGCGGGGGCGGCGTCGGCCACCGGGCCCTCCAGGGCGGCGCGGAGGTAGTCCAGGGACTGCTCCCGGGCCGCCTCCAGGCGGCGGTCCACCTGGCTATAGTCCACCGGGGTGTCCAGGCCGTCGGTGTTCTCCATGCCCACCACCCGCTGGGTGCAGCCCAGCCGGGTGAGCAGGCTGTACACCCGGGAGTTCTGGGGGGTGTCCCGCTCCTTGGGGGAGACGGAGGTGAAGAAGTCCTTCTGGAACTGGAGGGAGAACACGGTGCCGTGGAAGGAGTTGGTGCATACGAAAGCGGCGTGGCGGAACAGGCCCAAAAACTCCGCCGGCCCCGCGTCCAGCACCAGCTTCCACGCCCCCTTCATCCGGCGGCGCTGGCCCAGCTGCACAATGGGCCACCCGGTCTTGCGGGAGAGCTCCAGGGCGTAGGGGTCCAGGGCGCTGTGGTCCGAGATGAAGTAGCACAGGATATAGGGCCGGTCATAGCCCGGGTCGGCGGCCAGGGCGCCCCACTCCTCCCGGTTCAGCAGCAGCGTGGGGTCCAGCACCACGGTGGCCCGGCGGCCGGTAGCCTTCTCCAGCTTGTCCCGGCCGGACTCCTCCCGCACGGACAGGGCGGAGTAGGGCTCCACCGCCCGGCGCAGCTCCCCCTCCTCCTCCGGGGAGAAGGGGGCCTCCCCCAGGCTGGGGGCGTAGGAGATCCGGCGGCCCTCCTTCACAAAGGTCTGGAGATAGGCGGGCTCAAAGCGCTTGTCGGCAAAGAGTTTGGGATTCCAGATCTGGTCGCTGCCGGCGATATACACATCGTAGACCGGGGGGTCCGCCGCCAGGGCCTCAAAGGAGGGGTAGCGCTTGGGAGAGAGGCGCATCTGATCCCGGATAAAGGCCTCAAACCGGGCGGCGCGCCGGCGGAAGGAGGCCAGGTGCATGGTGGTGCTCACGTTCCGGGCGGTCCCCCACAGGGAGGTCCACTTGGTGTAGAGCTTTCTGCCCTCGTAGCTGTAGGGGGGGCGGTAGTTGACGATCTCACAGCTGTGGCCCAGCTTTTCTACGGCCCGCATGGTGGCCAGGGCCTGAAGCTGCGCGCCGTAGTGGTGGGCCCAGTGTAAGGTAATAAGTCCGCTGGTCAAGTTTGATCGCTCCTTTGGCGTGTGATGGGCCCGCAGTGCGGGCCGGCGGGGCAAACGTCCCGCAGATGACCGCGATGATGGTATTTTACCACATCACGCCGCCGCCGCGCAACGGCGGCGTGGAGGGGGGAGAAAAAGGAAGAAAAACAAAAACAGCGCCTTGACAAAAATCAAGGCGCTATGGTATACTAAAATGCTTTTATATGCAGAGGTACGGCAGGGAATACCCTGCGGTAAACGCAGTGTAGCAGTTTTTCCTCAAAAAAGCAAGAGGGATGCCGTAAATATGTAACAACTGTGCCGGGTGTATCGGCCTCAATTCTGACGAGTGGAGCGTGATTTAACAAAATGGTCAAGGACGTGTATTACGGGAAGACCCTGCGCAAGAGCTACGCCCGCAGCGAAGAGATCCTGGAGATGCCCAACCTGCTGGAGATCCAGAAAAACTCCTACAAGTGGTTTTTCGAGACCGGCCTGCAGGAGGTGTTCCGGGATGTGGATTCCATCACGGACTATGCCGGCAATCTGGAGCTGTCCTTTATCGGCTTCTCCATGGACGATCCCCCCAAGTACACCATCGAGGAGTGCAAGGCCCAGGACGCCACCTATGCCGCTCCCATCAAGGTCCAGGTGCGCCTGCACAACAAGGAGACCGAGGAGATCAAGGAGCAGGAGATCTTCATGGGGGATTTTCCCCTGATGACCGAGGCGGGCACCTTCGTCATCAACGGCGCCGAGCGTGTCATCGTCTCCCAGATCGTCCGCTCTCCCGGCGTGTACTTCGCCCGCAACGCCGACAAGGCGGACAACATCACCTACGCCACCACCGTCATCCCCTACCGGGGCGCCTGGCTGGAGTATGAGACCGACCTGTCCGACGTGTTCTATGTCCGCATCGACAAGAACCGCAAGCTGCCCATCACCTGCCTGATCCGGGCGGTGGGCCCCCGCACCGACGCGGAGATCCTGGAGATGTTCGGCGAGGACCCCCGCATCCTGGCCACCCTGGAGAAGGACGCCTGCAAGACCTATGAGGACGCCCTGCTGGAGATCTACCGCAAGATGCGCCCCGGCGAGCCCCCCACGGTGGACTCCGCCGAGAGCCTGCTCAAGGCCCTGTTCTTCGACCCCCGCCGGTACGACCTGTCCGCCGTGGGCCGGTACAAGTTCAATAAGAAGCTCACCCTGTGGACCCGCCTCACCGGCCAGAAGCTGGCCGTCCCGGTGGTGGACCCCTCCACCGGCGAGATCGTGGCGGAGGCCGGCGAGGTCCTCACCCGGGAGCGGGCCCGTCAGCTGGATGACCTGGGCGTGAAGGAGACCGTCATCGAGGTGGACGACATCCATAGCGGCCCCCACCTGGTGAAGGTGTTCTCCAACGGCATGGTGGACATGAAGAACTTCGTGGACTTCGACCCCGAGGCCGCCGGCATCACCGAGAAGGTGCGCTTCACCGTCCTCCAGGAGCTGCTGGAGCGGCGGGACGCCGAGGGCATGAGCCAGGAGGACTTCATGGACCTGGTGCGGGAGCGGTGCGACGACCTGGTGCCCAAGCACATCATTGTGGACGACATCATGGCCTCCATCAACTACCTCAACTGCCTGGCCAACGGCGTGGGTACCCCTGACGACATCGACCATCTGGGCAACCGCCGCCTGCGCTGCGTGGGCGAGCTGCTCCAGAACCAGTTCCGCATCGGCTTCACCCGGATGGAGCGGGTCATCCGGGAGCGGATGACCATCCAGGATCTGGACATTGTCACCCCCCAGTCCCTCATCAACATCCGCCCCGTCACCGCCGCCATCAAGGAGTTCTTCGGCTCCTCCCCCCTGAGCCAGTTCATGGACCAGACCAACCCCCTGGCTGAGCTCACCCACAAGCGCCGCCTGTCCGCCCTGGGCCCCGGCGGTCTGTCCCGTGACCGGGCCTCCTTCGACGTGCGCGACGTGCACTACTCCCACTACGGCCGCCTGTGCCCCATCGAGACCCCCGAAGGTCCCAACATCGGCCTGATCTCCTACCTGGCCTCCTACGCCCGCATCAACCGCTACGGCTTCATCGAGGCCCCCTACCGCAAGGTGGAGAAGATCCTGGACGAGAACGGCAAGTGCACCGCCGTGCGCCTCACCGACCAGGTGGAGTATATGACCGCCGACGTGGAGGACGAGTTCACCGTGGCCCAGGCCACCGAGCCTGTGGACGAGAACGGCTGCTTTGTCAACAAGCGTATCACCTGCCGCCACCGCAACGAGATCATCGAGGTGGACCGGGAGAACGTGGACTATATCGACGTGTCCCCCAAGATGATGGTGTCCGTGGCCACCGCCCAGATCCCCTTCCTGGAGAACGACGACGCCAACCGGGCCCTGATGGGCGCCAACATGCAGCGCCAGGCGGTGCCCCTCCTCACCACCGAGGCCCCCATTGTGGCCACCGGCCAGGAGTACAAGAACTGCCACGACTCCGAGGTGGTCATCCTGGCGGAGGGCCCCGGCGTGGTCACCCGGGTGGACGCCAACTCCGTCACTGTCCGCTACGACCAGCTGGGCACCAAGGACTACAAGCTCATCAAGTTCCTCCGCTCCAACCACGGCACCTGCATCAACCAGCGGGTGATCGTCAACGTGGGGGACCGGGTGGACGTGGACGACGTGCTGGCCGACGGCCCCTCCACCAGTAACGGCGAGATCTCCCTGGGCAAGAACATCCTCATGGGCTTCATGACCTGGGAGGGCTACAACTACGAGGACGCCATCCTCCTCAACGAGCGGATGGTGAAGGAGGACGTGTTCACCTCCATCCACATCGAGGAGTACGAGACCGAGGCCCGGGACACCAAGCTGGGCCCCGAGGAGATCACCCGGGAGATCCCCAACGTGGGCGAGGACGCCCTGAAGGATCTGGACGAGCGGGGCATCATCCGGGTGGGCGCCGAGGTCCACGCCGGGGACATCCTGGTGGGCAAGGTCACCCCCAAGGGGGAGACCGACCTCACCGCCGAGGAGCGGCTGCTGCGGGCCATCTTCGGCGAGAAGGCCCGTGAGGTGCGGGACACCTCCCTGAAGGTGCCCCACGGCGAGAGCGGCATCATTGTGGACGTGAAGGTCTTTACCCGGGAGGAGGGGGCCGAGCTCTCCCCCGGCGTCAACGAGGTGGTGCGGGTCTATATCGCCCAGAAGCGGAAGATCTCCGTGGGCGACAAGATGGCCGGCCGCCACGGCAACAAGGGCGTGGTCTCCCGCATCCTGCCCCAGGAGGATATGCCCTTCCTGCCCGACGGCACCCCCCTGGACATCGTGCTCAACCCCCTGGGCGTGCCCTCCCGTATGAACATCGGTCAGGTGCTGGAGGTCCACCTGGGCTACGCCGCCAAGACCCTGGGCTGGAAGGTGGCCACCCCCATCTTCAACGGCGCCAAGGAGAGCGACATCGCCGACACCCTGGAGATGGCCGGCCTGCGCCGGGACGGCAAGAGCTGGCTGTACGACGGGCGCACCGGCGAGCGGTTTGACAACCCCGTCACCGTGGGCTACGTCTACTTCCTCAAGCTCCACCACCTGGTGGACGACAAGATCCACGCCCGGTCCACCGGCCCCTACTCCCTGGTCACCCAGCAGCCTCTGGGCGGCAAGGCCCAGTTCGGCGGCCAGCGCTTCGGCGAGATGGAGGTGTGGGCTCTGGAGGCCTCACCGTCAAGTCCGACGACGTCACCGGCCGTGTGCGCACCTACGAGTCCATTGTCAAGGGCCACAACGTGCCCAAGCCCGGCGTGCCTGAGTCCTTCAAGGTGCTGGTGAAGGAGCTCCAGTCCCTGTGCCTCGACATCTGCGTCCTGGACGCCCAGGGCAACGAGATCGAGCTCAAGGAGGACGAGGACGAGGGCTACCAGCCCGACCAGTTCCGCGGGGACGACGACTACTTCGGCGGCTATGCGGGCAACGAGTCCGACTTTGCCGCGGCGGGCTTTACCATGAAGGAGACCAGCGACGACGACGATCTGGCCGCCGCCGATGACTATGACGACGCCTCGGATGAGGACGACCTCATCTCCGGGGACGACGAATAAGAAAAGGGAGGACGATAGGACATGAGCTACGCTGAATTTGACGCGATCCAGATCGGCATCGCCTCTCCCGAGAAGATCCGCGAGTGGTCTTACGGCGAGGTGAAAAAGCCCGAGACCATCAACTACCGCACCCTGAAGCCTGAGCGGGACGGCCTGTTCTGTGAGCGGATCTTTGGCCCCACCAAGGACTGGGAGTGCCACTGCGGCAAGTATAAGAAGATCCGCTACAAGGGCAAGGTGTGCGACCGTTGCGGCGTGGAGGTCACCCGGGCCAAGGTCCGCCGGGAGCGCATGGGTCACATCGAGCTGGCCGCCCCCGTGTCCCACATCTGGTACTTCAAGGGTATTCCCTCCCGGATGGGCCTGCTGCTGGACATCTCCCCCCGCATCCTGGAGAAGGTCCTCTACTTTGCCGCCTATATCGTGACCGATCCCGGTCCCGACTATACCCACCTCACCAAGAACCAGATCCTCTCCGACGCGGAGTACAAGAAGCTGCGGGAGTACTACGAGGACGACTTTGAGGCGGGCATGGGGGCCGAGGCGGTGAAGAAGCTGCTGGCCGACCTGGACCTGGAGCAGCTCTCCGAGTCCCTCCGGGCCCAGCTCAAGGACGCCTCCGGCCAGAAGAAGGCCAAGATCGTCAAGCGGCTGGAGGTGGTGGACGCCTTCCGCATCTCGGGCAACAAGCCCGAGTGGATGGTCATCGACGTGCTGCCCGTGCTGCCCCCCGAGCTGCGCCCCATGGTGCAGCTGGACGGCGGCCGGTTCGCCACCAGTGACCTGAACGACCTGTACCGCCGGGTCATCAACCGCAACAACCGCCTCAAGCGGCTCATCCAGCTCAGCGCCCCCGATATCATCGTGCGCAACGAGAAGCGGATGCTCCAGGAGGCGGTGGACGCCCTCATCGACAACGGCCGCCGGGGCCGGGCCGTCACCGGGGCCAACAACCGGGCTCTCAAGTCCCTCAGCGACCTGCTCAAGGGCAAGCAGGGCCGCTTCCGCCAGAACCTGCTGGGTAAGCGCGTGGACTACTCCGGCCGTTCCGTTATCGTGGTGGGCCCCGAGCTGAAGATCTACCAGTGCGGCCTGCCCAAGGAGATGGCCATCGAGCTCTTCCGGCCCTTCGTTATGAAGAAGCTGGTGGCCGACGGGGTGGCCAACAACATCAAGTCCGCCAAGAAGAAGGTGGATAAGGGCGAGGCCGAGGTGTGGGATGCCCTGGAGTTTGTCATCAAGGAGCACCCCGTCATGCTCAACCGCGCCCCCACCCTTCACCGTCTGGGCATCCAGGCCTTCGAGCCGGTGCTGGTGGAGGGCCGGGCCATCAAGCTCCACCCCCTGGTGTGTACCGCCTTCAACGCCGACTTTGACGGCGACCAGATGGCCGTCCACGTTCCCCTGTCCGCCGAGGCCCAGGCCGAGGCCCGCATCCTGATGTTGGCCGCCAACAACCTGCTGCGCCCCTCCGACGGCGGCCCCGTCACGGTGCCCACCCAGGACATGGTGCTGGGCTCCTACTACCTCACTTACGAGCGGGATCCCCAGCGGGAGGAGGCCTTCTCCTACCAGACCACCCAGGAGGCCGCCGCCGCCCTGGAGGCCGGGGAGCTGGAGGCCAATGACCGGGTGTGGATCCGGGATGAGGAGCACGACCGGTGGTACCGCACCACCGCCGCCCTGTGCGCCGAGGCTGTCGACGGAAAGGCGAGAGAGGTTTACAATACCTTTGCCTCCGACATCGAGGCCCGCCTGGCCTATGATGAGGGGGTGCTGGACCTCCACGAGCCCATCCTGGTCCGCCGGGAGGCGGTGCTGGATGGCGCCGTGTACCACAAGATGGTCCTCACCACCGTGGGCCGCCTGATCTTCAACGAGGGCATTCCCCAGGACCTGGGCTTTGTGGACCGCACCGATCCCGAGAAGATGTTCGAGCCCGAGATCAACTTCGTCTGCGGCAAGAAGCAGCTGGGCAAGATCATCGACAAGTGTATCTCCAAGCACGGCTTCACCAAGTCCGCCGAGGTGCTGGACATCATCAAGTCCCGGGGCTACAAGTTCTCCACCCGGGGCGCCCTCACCGTGGCCATTGCGGACATGACCGTGCCCCCCCAGAAGGCCCAGCTCATCGCCGCTACCGAGCAGGAAGTGGTGAAGATCGAGCGGCAGTTCAAGCGGGGCTTCCTCACCAACGAGGAGCGCTACCGCCTGGTGGTGTCCGCCTGGGAAAAGACCACTGCCGACGTGTCCGACGCCCTGCAGAAGAGCATGGACCGCTACAACCCCATCTTCATGATGGCGGACTCCGGCGCCCGTGGTTCCGCCGCCCAGATCCGTCAGCTGGCCGGTATGCGCGGCCTGATGGCCGACACCTCCGGCCGCACCATTGAGATCCCCATCAAGGCCAACTTCCGTGAGGGCCTCACCGTGCTGGAGTACTTCACCTCCTCCCGAGGCGCCCGGAAGGGTATGGCCGACACCGCCCTGCGGACCGCCGACTCGGGCTACCTGACTCGCCGTCTGGTTGACGTTTCCCAGGAGGTCATCATCCGGGAGGACGACTGCGGCACCCACGACGGCATTACCATCAGCGAGATCAGCGAGAACGGCCAGGTCATCGAGACCTTTGTGGAGCGCCTGAAGGGCCGCTACCTTACCGAGGACTTCTGCGACTTCCGCACCGGCGAGGTGCTCTACGATCACCACCACCTTCTCACCGCGGACGATGCCCAGCGCATCGAGAAGCTCCTGGTGGAGCAGGCCATCGCCGAGGGCGACCCGGACCGGAAGGTGTCCATCAAGGTGCGCTCCGTCCTCACCTGCGAGGCCCGCAGCGGCGTGTGCTCCAAGTGCTACGGCGTGAACCTGGCCTTCGGGGAGCCTGTGGGCCAGGGCGAGGCGGTCGGCATCATCGCCGCCCAGTCCATCGGCGAGCCCGGCACCCAGCTGACCATGCGTACCTTCCACACCGGCGGCGTGGCCGGCGACGATATTACCCAGGGTCTGCCCCGTGTTGAGGAGCTCTTTGAGGCCCGCAAGCCCAAGAAGCTGGCGGTGCTGGCGGAGATCGACGGCGTGGTGTCCATGGAGGAGGCCAAGCGCTCCACTCTGTGCAACGTCACCATCACCGGCTCCGACGGCGAGGTGTTTACCACCGCCATCCCCTACAGCGCCGGCATCCGGGTGAAGGACGGCGACGTGGTGCGCAAGGGCCAGGAGCTCACCGACGGCGCCCTCTCTCCCCACGATGTCCTCCGTCTGCGGGGCGTGGGCGACGTGGAGAACTACCTCACCCAGGAGGTCCAGCGTGTGTACCGCCAGCAGGGCGTGGACATCAACGACAAGCACATCGAGGTTATTGTCCGCCAGATGATGCGCAAGGTCCGTGTGGAGGACGCGGGGGATTCCACCCTGCTCTCCGGCGCCACGGTGGACGTCATCGAGTTCAAGGACGCCTACCGCGCCGTCCAGGCCCGCATGGACGCCGGCGAGACCAACGAGATGGGCGAGCCCCTGCGCCTGCCCGCCTGCACCCGGTTGCTGCTGGGTATCACCAAGGCCTCTCTGGCCACCGAGTCCTTCCTGTCCGCCGCCTCCTTCCAGGAGACCACCAAGGTCCTCACTGAGGCGGCCATCAAGGGCAAGGTGGACCACCTGCTGGGCCTGAAGGAGAACGTCATCATCGGTAAGCTCATCCCCGCCGGCTCCGGCCTGGCGGCCTACCGGAAGTATGATGAGATCATCGACGACGACCTGCCCGGTGACGAGCGCTACGGCGGCGTGGCCGCTATGGCTGCGGAGCGCCGGCAGGAGGACTATGCCGCCCCTGAGGACCAGGAGGATGAGGAGGAGAGCGAGGAGATCCTCTCCATCGAAGTGGAGGAGTAATCCCGCCCCTACCTTTATAAATAACCGTGCACAGCGCCGGAGGCCCGTGGCCTCCGGCGCTGTTTTTCGGTGAAAAAGAGAAAAGCCTATGCCGGGATAGGGGTTGACTTCCCATTTGACCTATGATATAATTCCAAATTGCGTTGGTATGCCTGAAAGGAGGTCTGCACGGTGCTGACACAACTGGAAAACAGCCCTAAAGTGGTTGGGGCCAAGCAGACGAAGCGGGCCATCCGCGACGGCGGGGCCAGGGTAGTATTCCTGGCGGAGGACGCCGATCCCCAGGTGACCGGTCCCATCGAGGCCCTGTGCCGGGAGGCGGGGGTGAGCGTGGAGCGGGTGAGCTCCATGAAGGCCCTGGGCCAGGCCTGCGGCATTGCCGTGGGCGCCGCGGTGGCGGCACTGATTTGATTTTAACAGAATAAGATTTCCTTATTCTGTTAAAATATATATCATGCGCCCACAGGGCGCAACCAGTCAGGAAAGGAGGAAAACCATGCCTACTTTTAACCAGCTCGTCCGTAAGGGCCGTGAGAAGGTGACCTACAAGTCCAATTCTCCCGCCATGCAGTATGGCCTGAACACCCTGAAGAACCGCGAGATCGACCTGCCTTCTCCCCAGAAGCGCGGCGTGTGCACCGCTGTTCGTACTTCCACCCCCAAGAAGCCCAACTCCGCGCTGCGTAAGATCGCCCGTGTGAAGCTCACCAATGGGTACGAAGTCACCGCCTATATCCCCGGTGTCGGCCACAACCTGCAGGAGCACTCTGTGGTGCTCATCCGCGGCGGCCGTGTGAAGGACCTGCCCGGTGTGCGTTACCACATCATCCGCGGCAGCCTGGACACCCAGGGCGTCAACGGCCGTATGCAGGCCCGCTCCAAGTACGGCGCCAAGCGGCCCAAGGCCGGCAAGAAGAAGTAATCTGGTTTTCAGATCTCTTCTTTCGGGACATGCCGTCCCACACTGAAATGCGTAATGCGTATCCGCGCAGGGCGCAGCCTTGCCGATGCGTTTCCTGATAGAGGGGAACGTTTCCGGCGGGCACAGCGGGCTCATAGGTCCGCTCAAACACGGAGACCATTTTGGCCGCGGGCCGCGCAGGCGGCGCCGGGCCGATGCTTCGAGTACCTATGAAATCATTATTATATGAAGGAGGGAAGCGAAGTGCCCAGAAGAGGAAACGTACCCAAGCGGGAGATCCTGCCTGACCCGCTGTATAATTCCGTCTTAGTCACTAAGCTCGTCAACAGCATCATGCTCGACGGCAAGAAGGGCGTTGCCCAGAAGGTCGTTTACGGTGCCTTTGACATCATCCGGGAGAAGACCGGCAAGGACCCCCTTGAGGTCTTCACCGCTGCCATCGAGAACATTATGCCTTCCCTGGAGGTCAAGGCCCGCCGCGTGGGCGGCGCCACCTACCAGGTGCCCATTGAGGTGCGCCCTGAGCGCCGCCAGACCCTGGGTCTGCGGTGGCTGACCAACTACAGCCGCAGCCGCAGCGAGAAGACCATGAAGGAGCGCCTGGCCGGCGAGATCATGGATGCCGCCAACAACACCGGTTCCGCCGTGAAGAAGCGCGAGGATACCCATAAGATGGCGGAGTCCAACAAGGCCTTTGCCCACTACCGCTGGTAAGGAGTTACAGTATGCCTAGGAAAGTTACCTTAGAGAACACCAGAAACATTGGCATCATGGCTCACATCGACGCCGGCAAGACCACCACCACCGAGCGCATTCTCTACTACACCGGCGTCAACTACAAGATCGGCGAGACCCACGAGGGTACTGCCACCATGGACTGGATGGCCCAGGAGCAGGAGCGCGGCATTACCATCACCTCCGCCGCCACCACCTGCTATTGGACCGGCTCCAAGCAGCAGTTCCCCCAGACCCGTATCAACATCATCGACACCCCGGGCCACGTGGACTTCACCGTGGAGGTGGAGCGTTCCCTGCGCGTGCTGGACGGTTCCGTTACCGTTATGTGCGCCAAGGGCGGCGTGGAGCCCCAGTCCGAGACTGTGTGGCGCCAGGCTGACCACTACAAGGTCCCCCGGATGATCTACGTCAACAAGATGGACATCATGGGCGCCGATTTCTACAACGTGCTCAACATGATCCACGAGCGGCTCAAGTGCAACGCCGTGCCCATCCAGCTGCCCATCGGCTCCGAGGAGACCTTCAAGGGCATCATCGACCTGGTGGAGATGGACGCCGACGTGTACTACGACGAGCTGGGCAAGGACATGCGGGTGGAGCCCATCCCCGAGGACATGATGGATCTGGCCATGGAGTACCGCACCAAGCTGGTGGACGCCTGCGCCGACCTGTCCGACGAGGTGATGGAGCTGGCTCTGGAGGAGCAGGAGATCCCCGCCGAGCTGCTGCGCAAGGTGATCCGCCAGGGCACCATCGACAACCTGATCGTCCCTGTCACCTGCGGCACCTCCTACAAGAACAAGGGCGTGCAGAAGCTGCTGGACGCCATCGTGGACTTCATGCCCTCCCCCCTGGACATCCCCGCCATCAAGGGTGTCAACCCCGACACCGACGAGGATGACGAGCGTCCCGCCGACGACAAGGCCCCCTTCTCCGCTCTGGCCTTCAAGATCATGACCGACCCCTATGTGGGCCGTCTGTCCTTCTTCCGGGTGTACTCCGGTATGCTCAACGCCGGCGAGTCCGTGCTCAACTCCACCAAGAAGCAGAAGGAGCGCATGGGCCGCATCCTGCAGATGCACGCCAACCACCGTGAGGACATCGAGACCGTCTACTCCGGCGACATCGCCGCCGCCGTGGGCCTCAAGAACACCACCACCGGCGACACCCTGTGTGACGCCGCGCACCCTATCATTCTGGAGTCCATGGAGTTCCCCGACCCCGTGATCCGGGTGGCCATCGAGCCCAAGACCAAGGCTGGTCAGGAGAAGATGGGCATCGCTCTGGTGAAGCTGGCCGAGGAGGACCCCACCTTCAAGACCTACACCGACGAGGAGACCGGTCAGACCATCATCGCCGGTATGGGCGAGCTCCATCTGGAGATCATCGTGGACCGTCTGCTCCGCGAGTTCAAGGTGGAGGCCAACGTGGGTGCGCCCCAGGTAGCCTACAAGGAGACCATCAAGAAGAGCGTGGAGCAGGACACCAAGTATGCCCGTCAGTCCGGCGGTAAGGGCCAGTACGGCCACGTCAAGATCCGGGTGGAGCCCAACGAGTCCGGCAAGGGCTACGAGTTCCACAACGAGATCGTGGGCGGCGCCATCCCCAAGGAGTATATCCCCGCTGTCGACGCCGGTATCCAGGGCGCCATGCAGGCGGGTGTGCTGGCCGGTTACCAGGTGGTGGACGTGAAGGTCACCCTGTACGACGGCTCCTTCCACGAGGTGGACTCCTCCGAGATGGCCTTTAAGATCGCCGGTTCCATGGCCTTCAAGGAGCCATCATGAAGGTGTCCGTCATTGTCCCCGAGGACTATATGGGCGACGTCATGGGCGATCTGAACAGCCGCCGCGGCATGATCCAGGGCATGGAGGCCCGGCCCGGCGCCCAGCAGATCGACGCGCTGGTGCCCCTGAGCGAGATGTTCGGCTACGCCACTGACCTGCGCTCCCGCACCCAGGGCCGCGGCCAGTACTCCATGGAGCCCCACAGCTACGCGGAGATTCCCAAGAGCATTGCCGAGAAGATCATCGCCAGCCGCGGCCGCAAGGACGACTGATATAAAACTATTGCAATCCGGCAGCATTTGCTATAAAATGTTGTCACAACCGCAGTTATCATTCCACATGGAAAATAAGGAGGAAACTCAAAATGGCTAAGCAGAAATTTGAGCGTACTAAGCCCCATGTCAACATCGGCACCATCGGCCACGTTGACCACGGCAAGACCACTCTGACCGCCGCTATCACCAAGTATCTGGCTCTGAAGGGTCAGGCTCAGTACGAGGACTATTCCAGCATCGACAAGGCCCCCGAGGAGCGCGAGCGCGGCATCACCATCAACACCGCCCACGTGGAGTATGAGACTGACAACCGTCACTATGCCCACGTCGACTGCCCCGGCCACGCCGACTATATCAAGAACATGATCACCGGCGCTGCTCAGATGGACGGCGCCATCCTGGTCATCGCCGCTTCCGACGGCCCCATGGCTCAGACCCGTGAGCACATCCTGCTGGCCCGTCAGGTGGGCGTGCCCGCCATCGTGGTCTTCCTGAACAAGTGCGATCAGGTTGACGACGAGGAGCTGCTGGAGCTGGTGGAGATGGAGGTCCGCGAGCTGCTGTCCACCTACGAGTTCCCCGGCGACGATATCCCCATCATCAAGGGCTCCGCTCTGAACGCTCTGACCTGCGAGTCCGGCGACGTGAACGATCCCGACTTCGCCTGCATTAAGGAGCTGATGGACGCCGTTGACTCCTATATCCCCACTCCCGACCGTAAGGCCGACCAGCCCTTCCTGATGCCCGTGGAGGACGTGTTCACCATTTCCGGCCGCGGCACCGTGGCCACCGGCCGTGTGGAGCGTGGTCAGCTGAAGGCTGGCGAGACCGTGGAGATCGTGGGCCTGTCCGACGAGAAGAAGTCCACCGTCGTCACCTCCATGGAGATGTTCCGCAAGACCCTGGATTACGTTGAGGCCGGCGACAACGTGGGCTGCCTGCTCCGTGGTATCGCCAAGACCGACGTGGAGCGCGGCCAGGTTCTGTGCAAGCCCAACTCCATCCACCCCCACACCAAGTTCAAGGGCCAGGTTTACGTCCTGTCCAAGGACGAGGGCGGCCGTCACACCCCCTTCTTCAACAACTATCGTCCCCAGTTCTACTTCCGTACCACCGACGTGACCGGCGTCATCACCCTGCCCGAGGGCACTGAGATGTGCATGCCCGGCGACAACGTGGACATGAGCGTGGAGCTGATCACCCCCATCGCCATCGAGAAGGGCCTGCGTTTCGCCATCCGTGAGGGCGGCCGCACCGTGGGTTCCGGCGTTGTTATCGACGTGGAGGATAAGTAAGTTATCCCACCCCGTTTCTGCTGCAGCATAAAATCCCGGCGGACTCAGGTCCGCCGGGATTTTTCTTGTGCGAAGGTGGGAAATGTGGTACACTGTTGAAAACCTGATGCCCTGAAAAGGAGGGACAAGAGATGGATGGAAGCGTGCCGGAGATCACGGTCTCCGAAAACGGCTCTTTGCTGGAGAATATTTTATACACCAAGATCGGCGGTATTACCGTGGGGCGCATCCTGGGGGTGGCGGTGCTGGCCCTGGTGTGCCTGATGGTGATCAAGCTGCTGATGAAGCTGGTGACCCGCAGCCTGGCCCGCACCCGCCTGGACGAGGGAGTGCGGCGCATTGTAGCCTCGGTGATCCGGGTGGTGCTCCTCTTTATCATGGTGCTCATCCTGATGGACTCCCTGGACATCTCCATCACCTCTCTGGTGGCCACCTTGTCGGTGGTGGGACTGGCCATCTCCCTGGCTATCCAGAACTTCCTGTCCAATGTGGCCGGCGGTATTCAGCTTCTGAGTACCAAGCCCTTTGGGGTGGGAGATTACATCGAGGCGGGCAGCACCGGCGGCACGGTGGACGAGGTGGGGCTCTTTTATGTGAAGATGCACACCCCGGACAACAAGGTCATCCAGATTCCCAACAGCCAGGTGGTGTCCGACAAGATCATCAACTACTCCGCCCAGAGTGCCCGCCGGGTGGAGTTCAATGTGACCGCCTCCTATGATGCCCCGGTGGAGCAGGTGAAGGCTGCCCTCTATCGGGTGATTGAGGGCCACAAAAAGGTTCAGACTGATCCACCCCCTCAGGCCCGGGTCAGCAACTACGGCAGCAGCTCCATCGAGTATGTGGTGCGGGCTTGGTGCCCCACGGAGGATTACTGGGACGTGTACTACGACCTGATGGAGGGCGTGAAGGTGGAGTTTGACGCCCAGGGCATTGAGATGACGTATGACCACCTGAATGTCCACATGATCCCCCCCGCAGCGCAGCAGGGGAACAAGAGCTAAAGCGCATATCTGCCAAACTGGAGCGGCGCCGTCGGGCGCCGCTCCAGTTCTTCCTATTTACCAAAGAGACATCCGGGTGATGACCCAGGCCAGGGCTCCGCAGCAGGGGAAGGTGAGCAGCCAGGTCAGGAGGATCTCCACCATGATCTGCCCCCGGACCTGCCCCTTGCCCCCGGCGGCTCCCGCCCCGAAGATGGCGGAGATCTTGGTGTGGGTGGTGGACACGGGCAGCCCCAGCAGGGTACACCCCAGCAGGCAACCCCCCGCCCCCAGGTCGGCAGCCAGTCCCCCGGCGGGGGAGAGGGTGGTCATCTCCCGGGCTACGTTGTCAATGATGCGCTTTCCCCCCATGGCCGTGCCCAGGGCCATGAGGGCCGCGCCCCCCAGGGCCAGGGACACCGGAATGGTCACCGTTTCCCCGGGGCTCTCCCCCCGGGCCAGGGCGGGGGCCAGCAGAAAGAGCACCAGGAATTTCTGCCCGTCCTGGGCTCCGTGGAGAAAGGCCATGATCCCCGCCGCAGCCTGCTGCCCCCGCCGGAGGGCAGCAGGGGGGAGGCGGCGGTCTGTCAGACGCCGGGTACACCACCGCCCGGCGGCCATGCCCGCCAGCACCGACAGGAGAAGGCCCGCCAGGGTGAGCCCCCAGGCCCCCCGGGCCTGGAGGGTGAGGTCCCCCCGGAGAGCCAGGGCGCTGCCGGCCAGCCCGGCGGCCAGGGCGTGGCTCTCGCTGGTGGGGATGCCCAAGCGCCAGGCGGCGGTGGCCCACAGCACCACGGCGGCCAGAGCGGCCTGGAGCGCTACCAGGGACTGGGCGGGGGAGGAGCCGAAGTCGGCCAGGTCCCACACAGTCTGGGCCACGGCGGGGCGGACCAGGGAGACCACCAGGGCCCCCAGAAAGTTGCACCCCGCCGCCAGACACACCCCCCGCCGGAAGGTCAGCGCCCCGGTGGACACGGCGGTGGCGATGGCGTTGGGGGCATCGGTCCAGCCGTTGACCAGGATCACCCCCGCTGCCAGCAGCATCACAGTCCAGTGCATGGCCCTCCCCCTCTCCGGGGGCGGGACAAAATAGAGCCGCCCCCCTATCACCATACGGGGGCGGCGGGGGAAGTATGACCCTCAGGGCTCTTTTTCCGGGGGGATGGCGGCGGGGTGGAGGGCCTCCCGGCCGTAGCGGGAGTGAATGGCGTCCAGGGTGCGCTCCAGTTTCTCCAGCTTGTCCCGGTGTCGTTGCTCCTGGCCCTGGAAGAGGTCCAGCTGCTCGGCGGCCTGGTCCTCCTCCACCAGGCTGTGGGCGGTGAGAGTGAGGGCCCGGATGGGGGAGCGGGGGTTCCAGGTATCCCCAATGAGCTCCATGGCGGCCTGAAAGAGCTCCCGGGACACGCAGGTGGGGGCGGGCAAAGGCTTCTGGCGGCAGATGTCCCGGAAGTGGGGGTCCCGGATGGTGACCTGAAGGGTGGCTGCCTTCTGCCCGTGGGCCCGCAGCCGCCGGGCCACCTGCCGGGCCAGGGGGGCCACCCCCGCCCGGATGGCCTCCTCCCCCACCAGGTCCTGGGAAAAGGTGGAGCCGTTGCCGATGGACTTGGGCGGGGCGTTCCGGGCGGCGGGGTCCACCGGGGCGGCGTCCAGCCCGTTGGCGTACTCCCACAGCTGCCCCCCCTGCTTGCCCAGGAGGGAAACCAGGGCCCCCCGGTCAAAGGCGGCCAGGTCCCCGATGGTGGCGATGCCGTAGGCCGACAAGGTGCGCCCGGCGGCCCGTCCCACAAACAGCAGGTCGGTCACCGGCAGGGGCCACACCAGGGCGCGGAAATTTTCCCGGGAAATGACGGTGGTGGCGTCCGGCTTTTTGTAGTCGCTGCCCAGCTTGGCGAAGATCTTGTTGAAGGACACCCCCACCGAGGCGGTGATGCCCAGCTCCCCCCGGATCTCCCCCCGGATGCGGTCGGCCAGGGCCCTGGGGTCCCCGCCGAAGAGGTGGAGGGTGCCCGTGACGTCCAGCCAGCTCTCGTCGATGCCGAAGGGCTCCACCAGGTCGGTGTACCGGTCGTAGATGGCGGCGGCCCGGCGGGAGAAGGTCCGGTAGCGGTCGTGGTGGGCAGGGAGAAGGGTGAGGTCCGGGCATTTCTGCCTGGCCTGGAAGATGGGCTCCCCGGTTTTGACCCCGGCGGCCTTGGCGGGCTCATTTTTGGCCAGAATCACCCCGTGGCGCTGCTCCGGGTCCCCGGTGACGGCCACAGGCAGGGCACGCAGCTCGGGGTATTCCAGCAGCTCCACCGAGGCGTAAAAACTGTTGAGATCGCAGTGGAGGATCACCCGGTCCATGGCGCCTCCCTCCTCTCCGCCGGTTTCTCTGATACCAGCATACCACAGTGGGGAGGATTAGTCAAACATATGTTCTAAATTGCGGCAAAAAGCCGGCGCCCCGAGAGGACGCCGGCTTTCAGACGTTATTCGGTGGTGTAGTTGTCGAAATACCCCTGGATCAGGACGATGGGGGTGCCCTTATCGCCGCTGCCGGAGGTGAGGTCGCACAGGGAGCCGATCAGGTCGGTGAGCCGCCGGGGGGTGGTGCCCTGGGCGGCCATCTTGCCCACCAGGCTGCTGCCGTCCTTCTTGCGGATCTCCCCCTGAATGGCCTGACGCAGGGCCTCGCCGCTCAGGTCGGCAAAGTCGTTGTCCGCCAGGTACTTGAGCTTGAGCTCGTTGGGGGTCCCCTCCAGGCCGGGGGTGTAGGCCGGGGAGACCACCGGGTCGGCCAGCTCCCAGATCTTGCCCACGGGGTCCTTGAAGGCGCCGTCGCCGTACACCATGACCTCCACGTGCTTGCCCGTGGCGGACAGGATGCGCCGCTGGACCTCCTCCACCAGCTCCTGGCACTCGGCCCGGGGGAAGAGCTTCACCTTGTCCTCGGTGGACTTGTTGGAGCCCAGCAGGCCGTAGGTCTGGTTCCAGCCGCTGCCGTCCACGCTCTCGTTGAGGATCTCGTCCAGGCCCAGCACCACCTTGCCTCCGGCGGCCTTCAGCAGGCGCTTGGAGCGCTGGCGGGTGTGAATGTCGCAGGTGAGCACCGCGTCGGTGTACTTCAGAATGGCCCGGGGATCGTTGGCGAAGATGACCTCCACCTGGGCCCCGCAGGAGCGGATCAGGTCGGAGTAGTAGTCGATGTAGTCCACGCCGGTGAAGGGGTGGAGAATGTGGCCGAAGAGGGAGCGGAACTGGTCCAGATCCAGCACGTCGGTGTAGGGGTTGACCCCCTTCTCGTCCACCAGATCCAGGTCCACCAGATGGTTGCCCACCTCGTCGGAGGGGTAGCTCAGCTGGAGGACGATCTTGCTGGCCCCCTTGGCAATGCCCCGCAGGCAGATGGCGAAGCGGTTGCGGCTGAGAATGGGGAAGACCACGCCGATGGTGCCCCCGCCCAGCTTGGCGCGGACATCGGCGGCGATCTGGTCCACCGTGGCGTAGTTGCCCTGGGCCCGGGCCACGATGGCCTCGGTCATGGCGATCACGTCCCGGTCCCGCAGGGAGAAGCCCTCGTCCGCCGCGGCGGCCAGAACAGAATCCGTGACGATCTGGGCCAGATCGTCCCCGGTGCGAATGATGGGGGCGCGGATGCCCCGGGCGACGGTACCCACCATACGACTCATAACAATCACACATCCAATCCATACAATTTACGTCCCCCTATGGGGCCCCCAGGGGCCCGGGGCGCGGAAGAGCGCCGGGGGAGACAGTGATACAAGAATATTATACTCCCAAAGACCCGATCTGTAAAACAAAAAAACAGGAATTTCGCGCTGCCGCGGCAAATTTCCGCTCACGCGCCCCGGGAAATTTCCGCCGGGGAAACCGTGGGAAAAGGGGTGGGAGTGTGCTATACTAGTGTCTGCTGAAGAAAGGGAAAAGGGGGAAAAGGCACATGGAGAGACAGCGGGGAGAGAATGAGCTCCTTCTGACCTGCCGGGAGGCGGGGGCGGGGGTGGAGATCCTGCGCTGCGCCACCGGGGACCGGGAGGTGCGCCTGCCGGAGCGGGTGGCGGGCCGCCCGGTGACCGCCCTGGGACCCTACGTCCTGGCGGGGCGGGAGCCCCGGCTGCCGGGGGAGGGGCTGTTTCAGGTGTGGGTCACCTGCGGCGCCCCCCGGCCCCCGGAGCACCGGCCGGAGGAGCTGCGGGCCCTGGTGGTGCCCCCGGGGGTGGAGTCCCTGGGGGACTACGGCCTGTACGGCTGCCGGAACCTGGAGCGGCTGGCCCTCCCGGGCACCCTCACCGCCCTGGGCAGCGGGGCGCTGATGAACTGCGCCGCCCTGCGGGTGGTGGAGCTGGAGGAGCACAGCGGCGGGGGCTGCCTGGGGCGGCTGCTCTCCGAGTGCCCCGGGGACCTGGAGGCGGCGCTGGACACCCCGGCGGGGCGGGGGCGCCTCTTCTTCCCCGCCTACCAGGAGGAGCTGGAGCTGCTGGTGGCCCCCCACATCTTCCAAAACCGCATCCTGGGGGGCGGATACGCCTGCCGCCAGTGCGTCACCGGGGGCCAGGTGGCCTACACCCAGTACGACGGCTGCGCCGGGCGCCTGCTGGCCGAGCAGAACTACGCCGCCGCCGGGTACATGGCGCTGTGCCGCCTGTCCGCCCCCCTGAACCTGTCCGCCGCCGCCCGGCGGACCTGGGAGGGGGTGCTGCGGGATCACGGGGGAGATGTGGCCCGCCGCCTGGTGGAGCGGGGGCAGACCGGGGACCTGGCCTTCCTGCTGGAGGGGGACCTCCTGAGCCGGGAGGCCGTGGAGGGGGCCTGCGACACCGCCCGGGCCCTGGGCAGGACGGCGGTGCTGGCCCTGCTGCTGGACCACTGCCGCCCCGCCGCGGGGCGGGGGATGGATAAGACCTATGAACTGTGAGAGGGGGGAGGACCATGGCGCAGGAGGAGCGCTGGCGCACATTGGGCCGCAAAATTCTGGAGAGCGCCCGGGGGGAGCTGACGGTGAACCTGCCCTACATGGGGGGCATCCTGGGAATGCTGGCCTTGGGGGAGGGGTATGACACCCCCTCCCTGGCCACCGACGGCCAGGTCCTCCACTACAGCGGCCCCTGGCTGGCCCACCGGTACAGACGGGGCAGCAGCCTGGTGTGCCGGGCCTGGCTCCACGTGATCTTCCACTGCCTGCTGCGCCACCCGGCCAAGAGCCGGGGGCGGGAGCGGGCGCTGTGGGACGTGAGCTGCGACATGGCGGTGGAGGCCCTGCTGGATAGCCTGGACTACCCCTGCCTCAAGGGCGGAGGGTCCGCCCCCTTCCGAAACAGCCAGTACCGCCGCCTGGGGGAGGGGAAAAAGACCCTCACGGCGGAGGCCATCTACCGCACCCTGGGCCGGCGGCACCTGTCCCCGGAGGAGCTGGCCGCCCTGGAGCGGGAGTTCGCCGTGGATGACCACAGCCTGTGGAGCCCCCAGGGGGACCAGGAGCGGTGGGACCGGGGGGCCCGCCAGGTCCAGACCGCCATGGAGACCGTGATGAGCCAGACCATCCAGGGGGGCGAGGCCATTCTGGAGCAGCTGAAGGTGGAGGGCCGGGGGAGCCACAACTACCGGGCCTTTCTGGAGCGCTTCGCCGTCACCGGGGAGGAGCTGGAGCTGGACAGCGACGCCTTTGACTACGGCTACTACGCCTACGGCCTGCGGCACTACGGAAACATGCCCCTCATCGAGCCCCTGGAGACCCGGGAGGTGCGCCGGGTGCGGGACCTGGTCATTGCCATCGACACCTCCCTGTCCACCTCGGGGGAGGTGGTGCGGGACTTTCTGTCCTACACCTTTGACATACTCCGGGAGAGCGAGAGCTTTTTCCGCCGGTTCCGGCTGCGGCTGCTCCAGTGCGACGACCAGCTGAGGGCCGACCAGGTGATCCGCACCCGGGAGGAGCTGGAGGAGCACATGGCCCACTTCCAGCTGTCGGGCCAGGGGGGCACGGACTTCCGCCCGGTGTTCCGCCGCGTGGAGGAGCTGCGCCAGGCGGGGGAGCTGCCCGACCTGCGGGGGCTGCTCTACTTTACCGACGGCCTGGGCTTCTACCCGGAGAAGCGGCCCGATTACGACGCCGCCTTCGTGATGCTTGCCAGACAGGGCTTCCCTGACCGGGTGCCCCCCTGGGGCATCCGGGTGCTGCTGGATGAGGACGAGATACAAGGAGATACGCCATGAACATCAAACGAGCCAAAGAAGAGATCACCGCCACCGTCCGGGCCTACCTGGCCCGGGATGAGGTGGGGGCCTACCGCATCCCAACGGTCCGCCAGCGGCCCATCCTGCTCATGGGCCCGCCGGGCATCGGCAAGACCCAGATCATGGAGCAGATCGCCCGGGAGCTGGACGTGGCCCTGGTGTCCTACACCATCACCCACCACACCCGCCAGTCCGCTCTGGGGCTGCCCTTTATCCGGGAGAAGGTGCTGGGGGGCGAGAGCCGCACGGTCACCGAGTACACCATGAGCGAGATCCTCTCGGCGGTGTATACCGCCATGGAGGACACCGGACGGCGGGAGGGCATCCTCTTTCTGGACGAGGTGAACTGCATCTCCGAGACCCTGGCCCCCATGATGCTCCAGTTCCTCCAGTGCAAGACCTTCGGCAACCAGCCCCTCCCCCAGGGGTGGGTGCTGGTGACGGCGGGTAACCCCCCGGAGTACAACAAATCCGTGCGGGAGTTCGACATCGTCACCCTGGACCGGGTGCGGCGGATGGACGTGGAGGCGGATTACGCCGTGTGGAAGGAGTACGCCCAGCGCCGGGCCCTCCACGGGGCGGTGCTCACCTACCTGGAGCTGAGGCCCGACCAGTTTTATCAGATCCGCCGGACGGCGGAGGGGCTGGAGTTCGTCACCGCCCGGGGGTGGGAGGACCTGTCGGAGCTGCTGTACGTCTACGAGGACCTGGGGCAGGCCGTGGACCAGACGGTGGTGGGGGAGTACCTCCAGTGTCCCCAGGTGGCGGCGGACTTTGCCGCCTACTGGCTGCTGTACAACAAGTACCGCCAGGCCTACCGGGTGGAGGAGCTTTTGGCGGGTCAGTGGACCCCCCTCCAGGCCCGGGAGCTGGCCCAGGCCCCCTTTGACGAGCGGCTGAGCGTGCTGGGCCTGGTGCTCTCTGCCCTCCGGCGGGACGCCCGGCAGGCCTGGCGGCTGGACAAGCTCACCGACCGGCTCCACCGGGACCTGCTGGCGGCCCGGGAGGCCCTGGGGACGGCCCACCCCGCCCGCACCCTGACGGAGCGCCGGGAGGAGCTGGAGCGGGAGGAGACCCGCCAGGGAAGCGGCGGGGACAGAGAGGTCCTGCGCCTGACCCTGGAGGAGCGGGGCCGCCTGGAGGAGCTGGGCGCCCTGCTGGAGGGGACGGAGGAGGACCCCCAGGGGGCTTTCCAGAGGCTGAAGGAGGCCTTCCAGGACGACGTGGACCGCCGGGCGGCCTGGGCCGGCCGGGTGGAGGAGGAGCTGGAGCGGGCCTTCGCCTTCCTGGAGGAGGCCCTGGGGGAGGGGCAGGAAATGGTCCTCTTCGCCACGGAGCTCACCGCCGACTACCACCTGTCCTGGTTCATCCAGACCTTCGGCTGCCAGGCCTACTACCGCCACAACCGCGCCCTTCTCTACCAGGACACCCAGGGCGCCCTTCTGGAGGAGATCGCCCGGGCGGAATCGGCAGGGCAGGAACAGGAGTAAACTTCCATAAAATAGAAATGAATCGGGAATATATACAAAAACCTTACAGATTCTCGTAAAATACCGGGCAGTCTCCCTTGAAAAAAGGGGCGTCCTTCCAGTATAATGGAGTCCATGGAGATAGCCTGCCCGGGCACAACTCCCACCTGGGCGGGCCGGCGGGTCCTGCCTGCCGAAGGAGGGCGCATGAAGAAGGAATATTTCGACTTTGACAGCTGGCGAGAGCGCATCGGCCTGAAGGAGCTGCCCGCCCATGCCCTGTGTGATATGTTCCTGGTGGATCACAAGAAGGGGCAGGTCATGCTCAGCTTCAACCTGGCCAAACTTTTCGGCAAGGATGCCGCTTTGGCCCCCAGCCAGATCAGTGTGGAGCTCATGGCGGACCGGTGTACTCCGGAGAGCCGGGACATCTTCCTCCAGGACCTGGCCCGGCTGCGGGAGGGGCGCACCGCCAAGACGGACAGCCACCTCAACATGCGCCTGGAGGGGAAGTACGCCAACCTGCTGGTGATCATGCTGTCCGTGGCGGGCAACGAGATGGCCCTGGGCATGTGCCATGTGAACTTCGATTTGATGCACGAGCATGACATGGAGCTGGAGCAGGCCATCACCAAGCTGGAGGAGGCCCAGTGCATCAACCAGCTCATTCTGGAGGGCAGCACCGATTATATCTATCAGCTGGACCTGATCCGCAACGAATGTACCTTCTCCCCCAAGGCCATGGACGTCCTCCCCCTGGAGAGTCCCACCTTCGGCAACGCCATGGACCGGCTGCTGGGGTTCATCGTGCCGGAGGACCGGCGGGTCTTTCTGGAGTCCTTCACCCCCTTTCTCACGGGGAAAAGCCGCTACCACACGGCGGAGTACCGGGTGAACACCAAGCAGGGCAAGGTGATCTGGATCAGCTGCCACGGCAAAGGCATCCACGACAGCGCCGGCCGTCCTCTGATGATCGCCGGGTCCCTGATGGATGTGACCAGCCAGAAAGAGGCGGAGGAGCGCATCCGCAGCATGCTCTACTACGACATGATGACCGGCCTGAAGAACCGCCACTGCTTTGACAAGGAGCTGACGGAGTACCTCCAGGAGGACCCGGGGGCGGAGGGCAGCGTGCTGTGCATCGACATACACAATTTTAAGGTGTTCAATGAGATCTTCGGCCACAACTTCGGCAACAAGATCCTCAAGGAGTTTGCCCGCATCCTGAGTCTGTACATCAGCGACAATCTGGGCATCTACCGCATGGACGGGGACGAGTTCCTCATCCACCTGCGGGAGAGCCAGCCGGAGGCCATCCTGGATAAACTGGCTCCCTTCCAGATGTACCTCAACCAGCCCCGGGTGCTGGAGGGGCACACCATCTATATCCGGGCCAACGTGGGGGTGGCCATCTACCCCACCCACGGCGCCACCAGCGAGGAGCTGCTGAAAAACGCCGAGACCGCCATGCTCATGCACGCCAAGAGCGACTGCCAGCAGACCGTGTTCTTCCGCAGCGAGACCAGCGACATCCTCAGCAAGCGCTACCTTCTGGAGAATGAGCTGCGCAACGACATTGCCGCGGGGATGCGCAATTTCCGCCTGGTGTACCAGCCGGTGGTGGAGATAGAGGAGGGGGGAAAGCCCTTCTGGCATGGGGCGGAAGCTCTGCTGCGCTACCGCAACGAGGCCCTGCCCGACGTGACCCAGAAGGACCTGATCGAGACCCTGGAGTACTCCGACATGATCATCCCCGTGGGCCGCTGGGTGCTGGATACCGCCATCCGGGAGTGCGCCCGCTGGCACAAGATGGGCCACCCGGCCTACATCAATGTGAACATCGCCGCCCAGCAGGTGTCGGACGACGGGCTGGTGCTCCACATCCAGGACTGCTGCAAAAAGTGCGGCCTGGACCCCAAGTGGCTGGTGTGCGAGCTCACGGAGACCTCCCTCATCAACAATCTGGAGATTGCCAACCAGTTCTGCGTGGACCTGATGAACATCGGGGCCGGGGTGGCGCTGGACGACTTCGGCACCGGGTACTCCAGCTTCAACTACCTGCGGCGGCTGCCCATCAGCCAGATCAAGGTGGATCGGGACTATGTGCAGCACCTGAACACCGACCCCTACAACCAGATCATCCTGCGCTGCCTCTTTGACCTGGGCCAGACCCTGGGGCTGCAGCTGTGTGTGGAGGGAGTGGAGACGGAAAACACCATGGACCTCCTGCGGCAGATGGGCATCCGGCTGATGCAGGGCTTCCTCTTCGACCGCCCTCTGGAGGTGGACGTGTTCCGCAAGGAGCTCCTCAACCACCACGCCCCCGCATGACAGAAAAACCTGGGCGCCGGACACAAGTCCGGCGCCCAGGTTATGTTTTCTGCTATTTCCCGCTCTGCGCGGCCTGCTGCTCCGGCTCCTTGTTTCCAGGGAGCAGGCGGTTCACCGCCAGGGCCACCAGAATACCCACGATGGTCTCCCCCACCCGGGCAATGGTGTAAAAGTAGCGCTCCTCCCCGCTGTGGGAGAGCAGCACCGCGCAGCACACCACGGCCCCGATGGAGCTGGCGGCAGGCTGGCCGATGCGGTTGCACACCCAGATGGTCAGCAGCACTCCCAGCCCCAGGGCAAAGCCCATCACGATACCGGAAGAGAGGGCGCTGTCCAGCGTGAGGATCAGCAGGCCCACGCCGCCGCCGATGAGAGTGCCGATGATGCGGGAGAGGCCCTGCATCTTGCTCTTGGAGAGGGAGCCCTGCATACAGATCACCGAGGCGATGCAGGCGTAAAAAGGACCTACCTGGTCCAGCGGCCCCCCTTCCACAGGGCTGTATCCCCAGAAGGGGAGGAACACCAAAAAGCTGATGATCACCGCCACCGCGGTCTTGATGGTGCGCATGCCGGGCAGAGCCGCCCTCAACTTGTCCATAGCCGGGGGTCACTCCATTCTGTCTGTCTCTGCTCAGAAGGGCAGATTCAGCCCGCCGGTCAGGCGGGACATCTGCTCGGCGGCGTCGTCCCCCGCCTTGCGGGTGGCCTCGTTCACCGCCGCCACGATCAGGTCCTGCAGCATCTCCACGTCGTCGGGGTCCACCGCCTCAGGATCGATGGTCACCGAAACCAGCTCCCGCTTGCCGGACACCCGGGCGGTCACCACGCCGCCGGCGCTGGCCTCGTACTCCTTGCTCTCCAGCTCGGCCTGCATCCGCTGCATCTCCTGCTGCATCTTCTGGGCCTGCTTGATCATGTTCATGTTCATGCCGCCCATGCCGGCCATACCCCGGCCGCCAAAGCCCTTTGCCATGGATGTTTCCTCCTTATTATTCGATTATGGTCACGTTGTCCAGCCCCAGAAGGGAATCCAGGGCGTCTGTCTCCTCTGCTGCCGGTGCTGCCGGCTGGGGAGCGGTGCGGGGGGCCGTCCCCACCTTCACCGCGGCGCGGATATTCCGCCCCATCACCTCCCGGGCGGTTTCTTCCACCGCTGAGAGGATCTCCGGCTTGTTGATCATGGATTTGATAAAATCCGTCTCCACCCACAAAGTGAGGTGCTCTCCCGAGAGGGTGCCGCTCACCATGGTGGGGTCCCCCAAAAAGATGTAGTCCGCCACAGACAGCCGGGACTTTACCGCCAGGCGCAGCCCGTCCCAGATGTTGTCCCCGCCGGCGGGGGAGGGAGCGGGAGCCGACGGGGGGGCAGCGGGTGCCGGAGCGGGCTCCGCCGGCCGGACTGCCGTTCCGGCCCTGGCGGGCTTGGCCGCCGGGGGCGGGGGGGAGACAGGCTCGTCCAGGTCCCAGGGGGGCAGGTCGTCCTCTGCCGGGGGGGGCGGCGCGTCGGAACCGCGGGCAGGGGGGACCGTCTCCAGCTGGGCCTGGATTTTGGCCCCGCTGGGGGCCGCCTCCCGGACCGGAGCCGAGGGGACTCCCCGGGCCACCGCCTCCTCCAGACTGGCGATCCGGGCGGAGAGGCCGGTGGGGGAGTTGTCCAGGCGCTGGTCGCACATGCGGATGAGGCACAGCTCCGTATCAATACGCCGGTTGGCGCTTTTGGCCAGATCGGCGGCAGTGTTTTGCAGCAGGGTGAGCATCTGCAGCAGCCGGGGGCCGTCCAGCAGCCCGGAGAGCTCCCGCAGGCTGTCCTCGTCATAGCCCCCCTTGCACAAAACCGGGGCGCTGGCGGGGGCAGTCTTGCGGATGAGAAGGTCTCGGCACAGAGTGGCCAGCTCCCCCAGCAGGGAGGCCATCTCCTTCCCGGCGGCATACAGGGTGTCCAGTGTGCGCAGGGCCTGCTCTGTCTGGCCCTGGGAAATGAGGCGCAGCAGCCGGGCGGTCTCCAGCCCGCCGGCCAGGCCCAGCTCCTCCAGCACGTCTTTCTCGTCTACCTGGGTGCGCCCGCCCATGGACTGGTCCAGCAGGGACAGGCCGTCCCGCAGCCCGCCGTCGGCCAGCCGGGCCAGGAGGGAGGCGGCCTGGGGGGTGAGCTCCACGCCCTCCTGCCCGGCCACGTACTTCAGCCGGGCGGCCAGGGCGTCGGGGTGGATGCGTTTGAAGGAGAACTGCTGGCACCGGGACTGGATGGTGGCGGGCACCTTGTGCAGCTCCGTGGTGGCCAGAATGAACATCAGATGGGCGGGGGGCTCTTCCAGGATCTGCAGGAGGGCGCTGAAGGCCTGGCCGGACATCATGTGGACCTCGTCCACGATGTACACCCGTTTTTTCACCTGGGCGGGGGTGTAGATGGCCTCGTCCAGAATGGCCCGCACGTCGTCCACCTTGTTGTTGGAGGCGGCGTCCAGCTCCATCACGTCCAGAATGGCCCCGCTGAGGATGCCCCGGCAGGCGGGGCACTGGTTGCAGGGGTTGCCGTCCACCGGGTGCTGGCAGTTCACCGCCCGGGCCAGAAGCTTGGCGCAGGTGGTCTTGCCGGTGCCCCGGGTGCCGGTAAAGAGATAGGCATGGGACAAGCGCCCGGTCTCCACCTGGCGCTTGAGTGTCTGTGTGATATGTTCCTGTCCCACCACTTCGTCAAAGGTCTGGGGACGCCACTTGCGGTACAGCGCCTGATACATGTCCGTCACCCTCCTTGTGAGATTTGCGGCGGCAAAAGAAAAGAGATCGGTTCACAACAAGGCCGCACACCGGCCTTTGAAGCGTGCGCTATGTCCGTTACCTGCGCAGCCGGCTCAAGAACGGTACCCCCGCGGCACACGCGGCTTGCCGCTTAGTGCTGCTCGGTTCCCCGCCTGACACGGTTCACGGGGCCACGTTGCGCGGGACCGGCCTATCATCGCTGCTTACGCAGGGCAGACGACACAGCGCACGTCCGGGGGCCGGGATTCATCCCTGCTATAGCGGGTTGCAGATACAGGGCACCGCTAACTCCCCGACTAGTGCGGCCTTGCTCTGAACCGATCTGGTTCCACAAAGCTATGGATTATTGTACTACATCTTCTCCAATTTATCAAGTCGCACTTTTCAAAAAAAGTCTTTACATTTCTGAAATATCTGCTATAATATAAAAGCTGTCAGTTCTCCGGAAGAAAAAGAAAGGGCAGCGATAGAAAAGACATCAATATGGGCCTATAGCTCAGCTGGGAGAGCGTTCGGTTCGCATCCATATGTAGTCACATCCCACAGCTTTGGTTTCCTTCCAACTTGGCAGTCCGATTTTCCGGATTTCGCCTCAAAATCGAATATCTCAAAAATCTGTTTTTCATAACTTTTTTAATTGAAAAATGGCTGATTTGGGCGGTTAGCTCAGCTGGGAGAGCGCGGCGTTCGCATCGCCGAGGTCGAGGGTTCGATCCCCTTACCGTCCACCAAAATTGGAAATCGCCGCAGTGAAAACTGCGGCGATTTTTCATTTGACCACAGAAATACCACAGACGGATTTCCGGTTTGACCACTTGACGGGCACCCCCTTCTCGGGAGTGCCCGCCTTTTTTGTTTACAGCGGCCCAGAAGTTGAGGGGCTTTCTTCGGAATCTGGGATATGACGGTGACCTGGCCAGCGCCTACGACCACTTTATGCGCCGGACGATGTTCCTCCAGCGCATAGAGGAGGTTCAGAGTTCCAGAGGCCTAAAAGCGAGCCAAGATATTTTGTTATCCTTCAAACTTCTCAATCCGGCAGAGCCCCATTTTCCCCCACGGGCCGCTGACCATTTTGCCCAGGGCCGAAGAAATTTGTATGGCGTGCTCTGCGTTAGCCGCGATCAGGAAGTAATCTCTCACAGTGCCTTTTGGGCAGGTAAGAACGGATACCGGTTTATTTTGAACCCCTTCGATTCCAAGCAATCTTTCTTTGAACTCCGGGAAAAAGGTCTCCGGCTTTTTCCGGGGACGGTGATTGTAGAGCACCACACTTTGTCCCCGCTTCAAGTAATCGCTCAGTTCTTCGTCCCATACATACTTGACGCTTTTCGCCGAACGCTTTCCAACGCTCTTCACGCTGAGACCATTGTCGGGATCCAGAAAAACAATCTCACAAGGTGCCAATGTCTCCAAGGCATTGTTGTGCCACTGATATCGGCCAGCAACAGAAATCGCTTCGTGATAATACACTGTTTTACCGGGATTCAGAAGAGCTGCTTGTTCCAGCTGAGCAATGGAACGTACATCACTTTCCGAGATTTCACGCAGCGCACCAGCCAGGGGTTCGTCACACACGAAATACTTCGGATTGATTTTGTGTTTTCCATCCTCATGGAGAAAGGTGCCAGTATCTTTGTCCCGCTCGCTTTCCGGCGGCTCTGCCTTATACCAGTTGACACCCAAAGAAAAACCCTCCGAAAGAAGTGCTTTCAAAAGTCCGAATTTCCCAAAATCACCAATGTCGCCCGCATATCGATCCTGCATACATTCCCTCACTTTTTCAAACGCTCATGATGGATGTTCTTCCTCCGACAGGCGGAACACCACCATCTCATCTATCGATATTTCACTCAGTTTGCAGGGGATACCGCCCCGAAGATAGGGCTGTAACTGATAAAATGCCATGCATTGCTCCAAATGCTCCAGCAGCTTGGCAGAGCGGCGGCGGTATCCATACTGCTTCAGCAGGGTTCGCAGCTTGATGCGCACATAACCGCAGTCCGAGAAAAATCGCAAGCGGAATCGCACTTCTTTGAAGTACAAATCCAAATTCGAGAAATCACTGAGAAAGGATTCTTCACTGAGATGGGCACCGCAATCGGCGGCATCCCGCTGAATCACAGGAAATTCCCGGTCGATACAGGGTTTCTCCCGAAGGTACAGCGACCAGTAGGCCACATCCAGCAGAAAGGTACGCCTGCTTTTCGCCAAATCCGGTGCAAGAAATGTCTGTTCCTCTGCCCATATTTTCTCCAAAAGCGCCGACTCCGCCCGGATGTCCAAGTCCCGGAAGCTCAGAAGCGCCGCCACGTCCAAAGCAGCATAAGGAAGCCCCATTACTGGTCCCCCTTGCGTCCATTACAGCTGCGGCACAGGATCTGCAGATTTTCCGGCACGCTCTTTCCACCTTTGTTCATGGGGAGGATATGATCCACTTGAAAGGGAACCCTGCTGGCCGCTTCCATGCCGCAGCAGGCACAGCGATAGGTTCCCTGCGGCGTTTGGGCCTTGTCAAAGGCCCCATCTCTCAGTTCTTTTTCTCTCTGGGGATCCAGCTTGCCGATCTCATAGAGGGGGAGATCTTCCAACGCCTTGGTGTCATAAGTAATATGCTCGTCATAGAGGCCGGGATGGGCCAGCTTGTTTTTCTCGATCTCCACCTGATGCATAAAGTATAGCTTTCGCCCAAAGAACAGCCGCAGAAGGTTGTCATCCCCCTGGTTCCAAAGCGAATCAACATACTCCGCCGCTTTCCTCTGACCCATATCCTCATCCCAAATGTGTTTGGCAATGGCTCCCACATCCAGACGGCTGCGGTCAATATGGTCAAAGGTATAGAAGGCAGGGGCTGCCTCATACTGGGCATAGTACTTCAAAATGCGCACCACATCATCTGTTGAGTAAGGCGGGATCATCTCGCCGCAGAAATAGGTATTCCGGCACTGGCGCTCCATCTGCCTCAGAACTTCCTTGGGCAGATACTCCTCTGTCGCACCAAAACTTGAAAAGAGGGCGGGCAAATTCTTCATCATCTGGCGGTAGGCCTCTGCCGTACTGTCATAGACCATGACCTGACAGGAGAGGTCCATGCCGTTTTCCTCCAGATAGGAAAAGGCATACATCCCCACGGGGATCCGCTGGGTAAAAGGCACCTTCTCCAAGGCAGTGGTATCGATGGAGTTATCCAGCATGGTAGCAAATTCTTCAATTTTGGAGAGGGAAATCATGCGGATTTCCCTCTGAATGCGGTCTGCCATATCGTCCGAGAACTCGTTATTCCCTTCAAACAGGCTCTCGGGATTGACCCAGGCGATATGCTCATCCCAGTCGTCCACAAAGGATACGATGTAGGCGGTATCCGTTCCTCCTGCAGCGGGTCCGCGCAGTGCGCGTCCCACCATCTGGGTCATCAGAATGGTGGAGACGGTGGGGCGGGCCAAAAAGACTGTACCGGTTTTCGGCAGGTCGACACCCTCCGTCAGGATATTGACATTGATGAGAACCTGGAGGTTTCCATCCCGATAGGCTTGCAGCTTCTGCTCATTGTCCTCCCGGCTTACAGTCACGCCGGTAACCGCATCCCGGATCGAGGAAACCACATAGTCCGAGGCAATCCCCTCTTTTCGGAACAATGCATTCAGTGCGATCGCATGGTCTACATTTACCGCGAAAACAATGGTCTGGCCATATTTCTTCTGTCCTTCCCGGTAAGTATCCACAATCAGTCGATTACGGAGCGCACTGTCAGCGATCTGCCGGGCCACATCCTCCGGAAGCGTATCCAGATGCTGAATGCTCTCCCAGGCCTCCAGCCCCAATTCCTGACCATACTGCTCCTCCGTCTGGTAGCTCTCAAACACCGGCTTGGCCAGGATTCTGCGGCTGATCAGATCCTTCAGACTGATCTGATAGGTGATGCCCACATCGTTGTGCACCACCACATCGTTCTTTACGCCGTCCGTGTAGATTTTACCCAGCAGTCCCTGCTCATCCTCCGCTGTGCGGAAAGGCGTGGCAGTCAGGCCGATGAGCTTCACATAGGGCACCCTGAACCGGACATAGTCGATCACCCGCCGGTAGGTCTTTGCCGTGGAGTGGTGGGCCTCATCTACCACCAGGAAAAGTTCTTCCTCCCCGGCAAGCCACTCGTCCAGAGCAGACAGATTGCGGCCAATGCTGTCCTTGCTGACAATGAGCAGGTCGTCATCCGGGCAGATGTCAACGGTTCTGCCGTGACTGCCGGAACCGGAGATGATCCGGTAGCGGAAGCCGGAGATGTGGGGAATCACCTCGGTATATGCGTACTTCTGGAAGGCCTCCGCCGCCTGGTCCAGCAGCATTTGCCGGTGGGCCATCCACAGAATTTTTTTATGCCGGTCAACGGCGTTGTGTAGCAGCCACAGTGCTGCGGTATAGGTCTTTCCTCCTCCGGTGGGAAGCACCACCAATGTGCTGAACGCCGCATTGGTATTGATTTGGTCCATGCACTCCATGGCCTTTTTCTGATGCTCATAGGGTACGCGGTCATTGACGCCGCTACGGGGCGCGATCCGCCCACTGGATGTGATCTCTTTTCTCTCTACCATCATAAAGCTTCCTTTTCTCTATTTTGTTCAAAAAGACCGGCCCGCCAACTGGTAGCAGATCTGAATGGTGGAACTTTTTCCGCTGGGGGTGGTATGCATCACCACATCTCCGAGGCTCATGGCCTGATACATGGCGCTGCATACGGAGGGCATCTTGTTCTGCAAGTCCATGGCCTTATGGATCTCACCGGAAATCAGCGTACAGCTGGTCTTGCCATTCTCCTGATGCTGAGCAAGTGTTTGGAGAATATACCGAAGGATCTCCGCTGTCCCCACATTCTGCCTCGCCTGCGCGGCTTGATTGGCCTTGGAGACTTTGGACGTTGGGACAACAGCATAGCTTATGTGGGAGGGACCGGCCAATCTGCACTCCAGCGTCTCCAGTTCCTCATCCGTCAAAGGGACTCCATCCAGCCCCTGCTTCAGCCACATGCCGCTCTCCCGAATCTCCTTCTCCGGACTGAATCGGCCCAACCAGGAGCTGCCGGCCTGAAAATCTTCCGTCTGATGGAGCGAGGCAATGATCCCCTCCTCCAGACGCAACCGCTGCTCCTGCGTTTCCACTTCAAAGGCAGAAAACGTCATGTGCGTCCTGAGGTACCGGCTGACCGCCTGCTCCACTTCTCGCTCCCGATGCAGATCCTCCATTCCCCGGTAAGGGGGCCGGGAGGTATCCAGCGACCAGATCGCAAGATATGGGTCCCCATCCCGATTCAGCAACGCTTTTCCAATGTTTTTACGAAAAATGCTCCCGTTGTGATTCTCCCGCACAAAATGGTCTCTCAGTCTCTTGCGCAGGCGGTCGGGGGATGTATGGGTACCCACCCGCACAATGCGGGGCATCCCACGGTAAGTCTCCCCCTCCTCAAAGACCAGATAAATCCCATTCCGGAAGGGCACCTCATCGATCTCCTCCCAGGTATATCTGGGCAGTGCGGTCAGATGCTGGTGCAGGCGGAGACAGCGGGATACTGCATCATCACACGGAGCTGAATCTGCCAATTGCTGCTGCAGAAAAGCTATTCTTTCTCCAATAGAGAGATTTCCCAGAGGAAGAATCGCGTGAGGTAGATGTGGCAGAAGGTGCTGATAGTAGCGCCGCCCTGCCAGGATGAGGAAGGTATCGCGCTCCAAATCAAACCGCTCTCCCATCTGTGTAAGTACATAGTTGGCCCAGTCCCGCTGCCTGTGCTCCGGAAGGTCAGCGAGGGTCAGGTCATAGGGCGCAATCACATCCGACTCTTCTACCAGACCGTATTTTGCGGACAGGATATAGACCTTGTCCGCGTTCCGTCTGGCGTATTGGTGAGAAAGAGAAAACAACCGACTGGGCGCATACAGCTCCCGGGCAGGACATGGGCGATCCGTCTTCAATTTGCTACAGGAAATCAGCGCGATCTTCATGGAGTTGATTCCTCCCAGTTCATTTTCTCTGAATCAATTACTCAGGTACTGCAATCCTGTGCCGCAAAATACGTTTTCTCCCGATACGGCTCCAACAGCGACAGGTTCTTTTTGGAGAGATTCAAACCCCATTCCGGTTTGCTGCACTGGCCTGGCTTATCATAGTTTCGGTCAACAAACAGCACATTGGGCGTTTTCCAGACTTTGGATGGAATCACATAGCACGCAGGCAAAGTGCCATCCTTAAATAGCAGGAGACACACCAGCCGCTGGGGCGAGAGCACCATCTTGTCCTTTCGGATATAGACGTAGTCCAAATTCCGTACGGCTTTTACCTGAATCTCATAGTACCGATCATCCACCGGGTTCCTGGCCACAAAGTCGACGCCATGATCATCTACCTCGGAGGTATAGACATCATATCCATAGGATGCAAACTCCATTTTTGCATAGTACTCAGCGTATCGGCCCAATTGCAAATGTGAAAGTCTGGACCAGATGGTATTTGGCATTTTCTCTATCCCCCCTTAACAGGGAATTTCGTCAAATTTTTTGCTATGATACTCAGTATAACGTCTCTTTCTATATTCGGCAAGTAGCAGACTTTTCGTGCAGAGAAAATATACAGTCAGCATGGTATTGATCCATCAAAAACCGGGAGGGTTGCACTTGTTTCAGGCGCAGCCCTCCCGGTTTTCTTCCATGTCATCCTTGCCGTTGAAATTCCTCCCGAATCTCGTCATAGTACCGCTGCACCGTGGAACGATCCATCTGCAATTCCCTGGCAATCAAGGACTTGCTGGTCACGCCAGGGTGTTCCCTCAGATAGGCGGCGATGGCCTTCTTTTTGGGACTTACACCGTCGGGATATTCCGTGCTTGCGCCGGAGCGGAGGGCGGCAATCTCCGCTTTCATCTCCAGAATCAGTACCTTCAGTTTCTCCTCGCACTCCTCACGGGTCTTGGCATAGACATTCCGGGAGTGCTTTTTTCCGTCCGGCCACACTGGGGAATAGCGCCCTTCCCAGAGATGTTCCCGCAGCTGGCTGACGCACCCAGTTCCCGGCCTGCGCCGGGGCGGTTCCACCGGCACGAAGTTCTGTTTCTGGGGTTCATCCGTCTGTTCCTGCATGGGTACCGCTTCTGCTTTTGCAATGCCTTGGTCGATGTTCAGCGCCGCTTTCCTCCGCATCTCGTCGGTGATATGGGTATAGGTGTTCAGTGTGGTCGCCGAGGAGACATGACCGATGATGGTGGACAGGGTCTTTACATCCATCCCATTCTCCAATGACAGCGTGGCAAATGTGTGCCGCAAGTCATGAAACCTCACTTTTTTACACCCTGCCCGCTCCAAGATTACTTGCAAGCGCTTTCGGACATAACCAGGGTCGATGGGCTGTTCCGGCTTGGTACGGGATGGGAACATCAGGTCAGAGAAGATACCCTTTTTGTACTCCGCCAGCAGTTCCACCATGGCAGGCGGCAGGATGATGGTGCGGTTAGCTGCTTTGGTTTTGGGCTCGCTGATGATGAGCTTGCCGCCCACGGGATAGACCTGCTTGTCGATACGCAGCTTCCCGGTGGTAAAGTCCAGATCATCCCACCGGAGGGCCAGCAGTTCACCCCGGCGCATGCCGGTGGTCAACTCCAGCAGGAAGAGTTCGTACATCCCCTCCGCCTTAGCCTGGATGAGAAAGCGCTGGATCTCCTCCTGAGTCAGAATTTTCATCTCCTTACTCTTCATTGGTGGAAGCTTACAGCCCACCGCCGGATTGGAGTGGATCAACTTCTCCTCCACCGCCTTGTCCAGAGCCATCTGGCATACGGCGTGGCAGCTGCGCACTGAGCGGTCCGCCATACCAGGGCCTCGGCGCTCTACATTGGCTTTTCGCCCGCTCTCCTTCATGCGCCGGAAGAACTGCTGGAGCTCCGCCTGGGTCAGTTGGTTTAGCGGGATCTCGCCCACCCCTGGAATCAGATGATTATAGATCCACCCTTCATAGCTGAGCTGGGTTGTCTGCCGGAGCCTGGGTTTGGAGTGATTCTGGTACCAGTAGTCCAGCCAGTCCCGGAAGAGCATGTCGGACCGCACCTGGACAGGGCGGACCACCTGGCAGGTGCTTTTCAGCTCCTCCAGCTTTGCGATACATTCCTTCTTGGTTTTTGCCAGTACATTTTTTGTCTTAGGGTTGCCCGCCTCATCGTAGCCCACCACTACACGGCCCTCCCAGCGGCCGTCCTTGCGCAGGCGGACGGTGCCTTCGCCCTTCTTTCTTTTACCTGCCATACGCTCACCTCACCATGATGTTTTCCATGAAGCCGCCCACGATCTCACTGGCCCGCTTCTGCATATCGCCTGTCACATGGGTGTAGGTATCCAGAGTGAAGGAAGCCTGGGTATGGCCCAGAATTCCCGATAGAGTCTTGGCATCCACTCCGCTGGCCAGGGCGTGGGTAGCAAATGTGTGCCGGAGATCATGAAACCGGATGCTGGGCAATCCGACCTTTTGCAGCAGTGTTTTCAAATGATTGTACGCAGCGTTAGGGCTGGTGGGCTGCTCCGGCTGAAGTGGATTTGGGAAGATCCACTGGGAGTAAGATCTTTTCTTTCTCTGAACCAGAAGCTGGGCTGTGCTTGGCGGCAGGGTGATAGTTCGCTTTCCTGTGCCCGTCTTGGTTTCTCCGGCGACCATCCTGCCGCCCCTTTGGACATGGAGGGTCCTGCGGATGGAGAGCGTCCCATGGGCCTCGTCGAAGTCACTCCACATGAGACCGCAGATCTCACCACGCCGCAGACCAGTGGTCAGCTCGGTGTAGAAGAAGTCGTGCCACACTCCGTCCTGCCGGATCACTTCCATGAAGCGCTCCATCTGGGCATCGTTGAGGATTTGCTTGGGAGCTGTTTTCTTCTTGGGCAGGGTGATACCCTCCGTAGGATTTCGGGCAATGAGATTTTCCCGCACCGCTGCATCCATGGCTTGGTGGAATACCCCATGGATGCGGCGGATCGTTGCGCCGGACAGTTGGTGTCCATGCTCCGGGTGAAACTCCTTCCGACCGTTTCTCTGGAGTTCCCGATACAGCTTCTGGACATCCTCTCGGGTGATTTTTCCTACCGGCTTGTCTCCCAGGTGGGGCTTGATATTGCGCTCGATGTAACCTCGGTAGCCTTCCAAGGTAGAAGGCCGCACCGAAGGAGCAGCGTACTCCTCCAGCCAGCGATCCAGCCACTGCCCCAGAGGCATTTTGCTGTTCTCGTTCAGATCCACATCCCGGTATTCCTCGATGCTCTGGTGCAGCTTTTTCAACAGTTCTCTCTGCGTCTTGGCCGACACATAGCGGAAGATCGGTTCACCGCTATCCTTGTGACCGATGACGATGCGGCCCTCCCAGCGGCCATCCTCCCGCTTTCGCACCATGCCGTCACCAGATGGTCTTCTCTTTCCCATAATGTTATTCCTCCTCTCTCATTTGTCGGCACGCCCGGTCTGTCTCCTCCTCGTCGAAGGAGTACAGACCGTCTGCCTCCAGTTCTTTGCTCAGTCCCCAGGCCAGTTTGAACCCGGCGGTGAAGCTGGCCAGGGAAATTGTTTCTTTCAATAAGTTCTGCATGTCCACCAGATGCATCAGCCTGCGCCGCTGCATCTTGTCCAGGCAGTCCCGCACTTCCTGGCGGGTGTCCTCAATGTCTGCTTCCAATTCTGATACATCCGGTTCCCGGAAGAACCGCTGATGCAATGCCCTCATGTAGTCGTTCATGTATGCCGCCTCCTATCAGCAACACACCATACCGAACTACGCAGAGAATAGCCAGGGGCCTCGACCACAATTATCAAACTGTTATCAAATTCCCCAGCCTCTTTTCATTGGTAATAGTGTGCTATTTTTTACGCTGTCAGCATCACAGAGGACAAGCAGTTTTTACGGGCTTTGCCGTGAGTTATACCGGCGTTTTTCATGGGTGTCACCGCTGAAAACCCTGTCACACCGGGCATTGCCGGTTCCATAGGGTCCAACGGCGTGTTTCATCGGTTCATTTGTCCCCGGTGCAGAAATCCTGAAACTGCCCGCACTGCGGGCAGAAGTGGGCGAGCCGGGGGCGGCTTGTCCCCGGCTCTTTCTCCTGCTTTTTCTTTCGTCCCCGCCTTGCGCTCTGATTTAGGCCGACAGTGGCCCAAATTCGCTTTGAAAGCCCCAGGTGTGGCAGGGACTCTGCCCTGCCCCGAAGGAGGGCACACAGCCCCTCACAGCGGGACACACAGGGTGTTCTCTGCGTTCCATCCCAAGCGTTTCTGCGCCTGATCTCGTTTCTGCTGTTCCTCCAATCGAAGCATCTGCTTCTGGTAGCAATGATCCATCGCCATTTGAATTGGCAGGATGGTGTACTGGTTGTTGCCGTTCCACTTCATGCCGTGGTCATCAATATAGCTGGTGTTCTCAACAGCGATAAGCCGCTGATCCTCCAGCTTTGTGATGTGCTTCATCACCGTGGCCGCTGAGAGATGTACTGCCGCGGCAATCGTGCGGCAGCTGGGATGGCACTGATGAGTTCTGCGATTTTCGCAATAGAGCAGGTAGGCGTAGACAGTGATGGCTCCGTGACCGATGTTCAGGAAAAACAACTCATTGGGCAGAGAGAAAAAGTTCTTACTGTTGCTTTCGAGTATCGGGACCATGTGCTGATCCAGTAGACCGCGACGGTTCAGTTCAGAAAGCTGCTTCACGGCCATGTCCTTGCTCATGTGCAGTTGTGATGCGATTTCATCCGCACTGGGCGAGGCATCTTTGTTGCAGTGGACATGCAGGAAGCAGAGATAGGCAAGGATGACAAATCCCTGCGACTTCAGTTCCCATTTCCAGACATCATTCGGAATTGAGAAACGGTGTCGCTTTGGATCGGGCTGATAGGAGAAGAAATTCATTTGTGCACACCTCCTCCCGTATGCTCCTCCACCCACTGCATGAACTTTTCTTTCGGCACCACCATGCGGTTGCCGACACGCAGCACCGGGAAGTCTGGTTGGTGCATCAGTTCATACCCGCTGGACGGCGATACGCCCAGCACCTTCGCCACCAATTCCGAATTGAGAAACAGTGGCAGCTCGTCGTAACTTTTGTAGACAGATTCTTTCATTCAGATTCTCCTTTACAAAAAAGTAAGGACATCAGCGGCGGTACTGATGTCCTTCTGCTTGTATTGTGTCGGAGATTTTGATAGACTGAGAAAAAGGTGTGACCATTTATTTTTTAGGTGGGACAATTTTAAGAGGGGGTGGAGCTCGTATGTATGGAGAGATCGTATTTTATACCCACGGCAGCACGATTGAGTACGGCGGCGAAATCTTTCCGGCAGGTGAATTGACTGCTGACATATTGAACTTTGCTCCCGAGGACTATCCCCCCATCCAACGTCTTTTGGACCGAATGAAAGAGTTATCCAAGCAGTATGAGGACACATTGGATCGCGGCGTATGGTGGGAGTTGAACAACCAGTTAATCGAACTGCGCAGTCAGTTGATGCGATATCGGGTGTTTCAGATCCTGCTGAAAGAAGATGATCGGTTTCTCAACGAAACCCAGCAATACACGGAGAGCTACTCCTTTTTCACCGACGAGGAAATGGATGAGCAGGAGTGCTCCAACGATCGGTGGTTGGAGATGTACCGGCAGAAGGAAGAGGAGGGCTGGACGCCGCCTTTTCTTCTCATCATAGATGGCGGCCGTGAGGACAAGTGGCGGTACTACAAGTTGCAGATGGCCCGCTACCGGCGATACATCGACGATGTTATCGTGTTCAATCCCACCATCCATAACTTCATCAACTTTCTCCTCTCCAAATTGAAACGGAACTCCCCGGAAGAGTACGCCGCCGCACTGTATCAGTTTTATAACGATGAGCGTCTTGTAGAGAAACTGATCGTGAACCCCACCAGCCTGGAGCGCCCCTTCTACCAGAAGTACGATCCCTGCGTGGTGAGTTATCTGCCCAGGGAACTGCCCGACGGAACTTTCGCCATCGCACAGGAGCACACAACCGACAGTTTGCAGATGCTGCTGAAAGCCGACTTCATGACAGCGCTGAACGCCGGATATAACATTCGCCGCTGCATTGTCTGCAAAAAATACTTCCTGGTTCGCAGCGGCGTCCATGCCCTCTACTGTGAGGGACGCTGTCCGTTGGATGAGCGCTTCACCTGCAGGCAGTATGGCAGTTACGAGATCCAGAAGGAACTGGCCCGGGATGTACCGAAAATCAGGGCCAAGATCACCGCTTTCAACCGCATCCGGAAGGACTATCAGCGGGGAGCCATTACGGAAGAAGAGATGCGGCAGCTGAAGGACGCTGTGCGGGACAAACTGTTTGACGCACTGAGCAGTCCCGACATCTCCAATGAGGACTTCAAGCAGTCAATTTCCTCCGAACGCCTCTATCCGCTTTTCGGTATCGCCCGTCAGGCCAATCCCCGAGGCCGTCCCCGCAAAGTGAAGGACGGTGACGACGCATGACCAACGAGGAACTGTTAGAGTGGATCGCCAACGGTGAAGAGGCGGCTCTGACCAAACTGTGCTTGGTAAACACAGGCCTGGTCAAGGATCGTGCTTGGTCGATTGCCCGCCAGTATCACTGCCTGCGGCAAACCAAATACGGCGGCCTGAGCGATTACGCAAAAGAAACGCTCTCCGAACTGGAGAGCGTGGGAAAACTGACGCTGGTGGAGTGCGTTCGGGCTGGTGGCTATGATCCCGAGAAAGGCCGGTTTACTACTTACATCACTCCGTTTCTGGACGGAGCCATGCGGCGGCATCTGGAACGCAGCATGGGGACGCTTGCGCTGGATCGGGACAGTATGGGGCTGGTGCGAAAGGCGCAGCGCCTTTATTATCAGGAAGGAACCCAGTGAGATCTGTGTGTCCCTTGGCATTCCTTTCCGTGCTGTCGCCAGAGCGATTACCTATCCCACACATTTTTTCTCTGTCTATGACCTGCAGAGTACAGAAGATGGCAACGATATTTTTGAGTGGCTGGCATCAACTCGACTATCCGGATCTGCAGAAGATGCGGTGATCCACATGGTGACTATGGAATGCCTGCGGGAAGAGTTTTTGCAGCTTTCCAAAAAAGACCAGGATATCTTGGGGCGGTACTTCGGCGTGTGCGGTTTTCCTAAGTCAGACCTGCGGGAGATCGCCATGCGAAACCTGATGAAAGAATCCGGGGTGGAGAAAGCCAAAGATCAGGCGGTGGAACGACTGCGCGATCTGTGTCTGGATAGCCTTGCGTGGAAACTTCGCCGGGCCAGACGGATGATAGAGAGGGCAGTACAGTTTGGGGCATAGATATAGATTCCATAGTTTCCCCATTCCTATATTTCTTAGGAGTATACTGACTTTCCTTGTGTGCCTATGGTAAAGGAAAAGCAATATTTTATAGGGAGGAGGTATTGTAGTGGAGAACAAACCCGCATGGTTGCACATTTTTTCTGATGGAATCCCCGGGGAACTGCTATTGGTGCTTACGCTTTTGATTTGGGCTATTTTTGCTATGATCTTGTTTTCCAACGCAAAAAGCCGGCTAAATATTTGGTGTTTCTACAGTGGGATGCTGTTCAGCGTAGGAGCGCTAAAGGAATATCTATTTTATACTCTGGGTCCCGTTCTTATTGATAGTGGGATTTGGACCAGCGGCTTTTCAGAGACACTATATTCACTCCTCAGTGCAGTGTTTTACTATCTGTCCATGCCGGCGGTATTGATTTTCTGTTTATACTTTCACCATTTGGACCAAACTCATCCCCAGCGTTTTCGTTGCCTGCAGATGCTGGTGTTCCTTCCGGGTTTCCTGCTTGCCGTAGTATTTCCCTGCACAAAGACGATTTCTTTCCAGCACGACACCGTCTTTTGCCTGACAGTCGGAATCTATAACTGGTGCTACGGACTGATCGGCACCGGGATTATCCTTCATGCGTTATTGGAAGAACGAATGAGCGCCCATTATCACCAGCGCAGACTGGCGGCGGCCAGTCTGCTGGTCCCGCTGTGGTTCTGGCTGGTGTCTGCCTTTCCCTATCACGCCTTGGGTATCCCAAATCTCAGTAAGCTCTGGCAGGTCAATCTGATCGTGGTGCTGTTTGTCCTACTATACTTCCTGTATCATGCCTTTCGGGACGGTATCTGGGGGATTCGCTTTCGCAGGGAAACCTACGACTGGAACAGCGGAAACCGAGTCCTGCAGAAGAATGCTCAGTATGTGGGGCACGCATTGAAAAACGATTTATCAAAAATTGAGTGGTGTATAGATTTTTTAGCTGCGCAGGGAGTATCCTCCAGAGAGGTGGATATTCTCCGTCGATCTGCTGCCCATCTCAAGCAGTTTATCAGCCGAACGCAGCTCTACTCCGAAAAAATCTCTCTTCTTTCAGAAGCATGTGACATTTCGGAACTTCTCTACGGTTTGGTAGATGAATTTAATGTTTCTTCCGAAAAGATGGGAAGCGTTCGTGTTTCCGAATGTGACTCTCAGCCGTTGGTGTGTGATCCGGCCCACGTGGAGGAAGTCTTACGGAATTTAATCGCCAATGGCCTGGATGCTGCAGGCAAGAAGGGCGAGGTGACGCTCTCTTATCAAAACCTCTCCCGCAAGCGATATGCAATGATTACGGTAGCGGATAACGGTTGTGGAATGGATACAAAGAAGGTCAATCAAATTTTTGAGCCATATTATACAACAAAAACAGGAGGAAATAATCTCGGTCTGGGCCTCTATTACTGCTGGAATGTCATGAGCGCCCACGGCGGCAGCATTCGGGTGACATCCGAACCAGGGCAAGGCAGTACATTCTTACTTCTCTTCCCAGTAAAGAAAAAAAGGAGGTCGGATGATGGAACCAATCCGGATTTTGGTGGTAGAAGATGATCCTGATTTTCAATATTTGATTCAGCAGAGTCTGTCAGAACATTCCGATTTTTCGTTGATAGCCTGCTGTCAGGATGGCGAAAGCGCCTTCCTGGCAGCGGTACGGGAACGACCTGATGTTGTCTTAATGGATCTGGCGCTGCCAACAGACCCCGTAGAGGGAGTGATGGCAGCCCGGCGTATTCGGCTGGAGACTCGGGCAAAGGTAATCCTGCTTACCTCCTATGAGGAGCCGGAAACCGTGGTAAGGGCCAGTGTGGAGGCCTTTGCCTCCGCCTATGTGTTAAAGAGTCAATTTCCTCTGTTGGTGCCTACCATCCGGGAGACCGCTCGGGGCGTGACACCTCAGTCCCATTTGATCTGCTCCGCACTGCTGAAAAATCTGACTCCAGCGGAGATGTCTGTGTTCCGGTATATGCTTGGAACACCAGTTACACTCCGCTCCTCGGAAAAAACCATTGCCAATCAGCAGACCAGCGTGCTCCATAAGTTGGGGCTTCAGAATAAGCAGCAGTTACGTCATGTTTTCGCCGCCTATTTCCCTCAGATAGCGGAAGCAACCGGACAATTCTATCAAAAGCGTTAGCAGCCTCCACCCTTCTGCGTGGAGGCTGCTCCCATGTTTCTTGGGAACAAAAGAAAAGCGGGCGATGATATAATGAACGCAACCACAGAAAAACTTTGGCAATTTCCTGCAAAAATAAATGGTAATATTTACATAAAAATATTGAGGGAGGAGAGAATATGAGAAGAGTTTTGAAACGGGGACTGGCCGTTTTTCTGACCGCTGTTCTTCTGCTGAGCGTTCCAGGAGGTCCAGTCGCCGCCGCAGCCGCGGTGGAGAGCGGCTCCGGGGCAATCCGCGAGGCGGCCGGCGCGGTAAGCCGAGGGGTCTCCGCCCTCACCGATGGAACGTCCGATACATTGGAAACGCTGGGGGCGGAGGGCACTGTGTATATGTCCCCTGACGGCACCTGGCAGATTGGCTTTCGCAAGACCGACGGAAGCCTCTGGTCCTTCCATGCGGAGGATGGTTTCAGCGGGAAGGTGGTGATCCCGGAGGAAATCGAAGGTGTGGCCGTCCGGAGCATTGGGGTTAACACATTTTATAACTGCACTCCGCTGACCAGCATTATCCTGCCGGACACTCTGACCAGCATCCAGATGAGCGCTTTCGATGGATGCACAAACCTGGCCAGCGTCACACTGGGCAGCGGTTTGCGTACCATCAGATCTTATGCGTTTGCTGATTGCTCCGGCTTGACCAACCTCGAGCTGCCGGATACCGTGACCCAAATCGAAGCTGGGGCATTTCTCCAGTGCACCAGCCTGACCAGTATCACCCTGCCTGGCAGTCTGACCAGCCTGGGCAGCGGCGCCTTCTCCAGATGTGATAAGCTGACGAGTGCCGACCTGTCCGCCAGCCAACTGACCTGCATTGAAACCAATGCCTTTGACCGATGCGGAAACCTGGCCAGCGTCACCCTTCCGACCGGTCTGACCGGCATCGGAGACAGCGCCTTTTCCGGGTGCAGCGCTCTGACCAGTATCACGCTGCCCGCCAGTCTGACCAGCATCGGAGACAATGCCTTTTCCGGATGCAGCGCTCTGACCGGCCTCACGCTGCCCGACAATTTGACCAGTATCGGAGCCTATGCCTTCTCCGGGTGCGCTATCACGGAGCTTACCCTGCCCGCCGGGCTGACCACCCTCGGAGAGGGCGCCTTTTCCGAGTGCGAGAGCCTGACGTGCGCCGACCTGTCTGCCAGCCAACTGACTGGTATCGAAACTTATACCTTCTCAGGATGCCACGGGTTGAAAAGCGTCACACTGCCCGCCAATCTGACCGGTATCGGAGCCTATGCCTTTTCCGGGTGCAGCGCTCTGACCAGTATCACGCTGCCCGCCAATCTGACCAGTATCGGAGCCTATGCCTTTTCCGGGTGCGCCATCACAGAGCTCACCCTGCCCTCCGGGCTGACCAACCTCGGAGAGGGCGCCTTCTCCGGGTGCGGCAATCTGACCAGCATGGCGCTGCCCAACGGGGTGACCACCCTTGGAGAGGATGCCTTCTCCGATTGCAGCAGCCTGACCTCTGTGACCCTGCCCTCCGGTCTGACCGATATCGGAACCTCCGCTTTCAAAAACTGCGTCCAGCTCACCGGCATCACGTTACCCGGCAGTCTGACCAGCATCGGAGACACTGCCTTTTACGGGTGCAGTGCTCTGACCAGTATCCGTCTGCCGGCCAGCCTGAGCAGCATCGGAGACAGCGCGTTTGGAGGCTGCTCCGCTTTGTGCTATGCCTATGTGTTCTCTGACGATCTCGTCTTTTCTTATGACGTATTTCCCGTGAACGAGGGATTCCTTCTCTACTGCCATGCGGACAGCACCGCCGAGCAGTACGCCAAGACGAATGGCCTGCAATATGTCCTGATCGAAGGCGGAGTGGAACGTGTCCTGCGGGTCACCGTGATAAAGCCCGACGGGACGGCTCTGACGGAGGGCTATACGGTCTCCTGGTACCTCGGCACGGGAAGCAGCCCGGTGGGGACCGGGACAACCCTGGCAAATGCCATCGTGGGCCAGGACTACGAGGTGCAGGTCGAACTGTCGGACGAGCTGGCCGCTCTCTATGAGCAGCCCGGTCGGCTGGCAATGGAGGCGGATACCATGGAGATCTGCCTTCAGGAGCGGGAAGCGGCGGAGAAGGTCTCTCTTCACGGGACGGTGACCGCTCTGGACGGGACGCCCCTCCCGGACGTTCAAGTCACCGCTTCCGGAGTGAACTTTTCCGGACGGTCCGGCCAGAGCGCCGAAGACGGTACCTTCACCCTGGAGGTTCCTACCGGTCAGATGGAAGTGACCCTGTCCAAGACGGGTTACTATTCCCGCCGGTTCACCCTGGACCTCAGCGACCGGAACGACGGAGCGGTGGAGGAGCTGGGGACACTGTTGCTGGTAGAAACGGAGGCCTCCCATATCGACCTCCGTCTGACGCTGCAATACGCCGCCGGGGACGGAGAGACCCCCCTCCAGCGCTCCCTCACCACGGCGGAAGGGTATACGGTTACCCTGAGCCATGCCGATGGCAGCTCGATCCGCGGCGCGGAGCTGCAGGGCCTCACGCTGGTCTTCCCCCCGCAGTCGGTAACGGCGAGTGAGACCCTCACCCTGACCCTGGAGAGCCGGGACGGCACGACGGCCCCGGCAAGGGTCTCTGTCCAGCTGGACGAGAACTGCGTGGGAGCGGCGGAGATCACGCTTTGCCAGCGGGGCAGCATCACCTGCGGGGCGATCGCGCCCGCGGGGGCTGACCTCCTGCTCTTCGACGCGGATGGGCAGCTGGTCCAGCTTTGCGCGGGGGTATCCTCGTTTCAGAGCGAGCCCCTTGCGGCGGGCAGCTATACCGTGGTGCTGATCCAGTCCAGTCCCCTGCTGCGGGGCATTTCCAGCCTGGAGATGCTGGATCATCTGGGACTGGAAGCGGCGGATTATGTCAAGCGCTCCGTCGAGGTCACAGACGGCTATATTTCCGATCTGGGCGAGATCACGGTGCCCCAACCGGACGAGGGCGCCATTACGGTGACGGACAGCTCAGCCACCTACCTCTCCTCCAACCGCAGCCAGGTCGCTCTGGGCGGCCTGTTCCTGGTGGAGGCGGGGTTCCGCCTGCGGGAGGACTATTCGGAGCTGCCATCCAGCCTTCAGTTCTACCTGCCCCAGGGCATCCAGGTCGTGGCGGGGAGCGTCACCCTGGACGGCGCGGTATCCCGGTATGAGGTCCAGGATGACGTTCTGTCCATCCCACTGGCCGGGCGCTCTTCTGCCACCGTGCGGATGTACTGTCAGGCGTTACTGGACGGAACCGGGGTCATCAGCGCCTCGCTGGCGTTTGCCGGCGATGCCGTGCAGCCCCTGGGCAGCGTGAGCGTCCAGGGTTGTCTGCTGGAACTCCAGGCGCCCACGGAGACCACTTCAAATCAAATCACCGTGTGGGGAAAGGCGTTGGCCAACACAGAGGTGAAGATTTATGACAACGGAGTCCAGGTGGGCACGGCCACAGCCAATGCGGTGGGCTCCTGGGGCGCAATCATTTCGCTGGCCGATCCTCTCTATCAGGGGTCCTACCATGTGATCTCCGCGGAAGTCACCGCTTTCGATGGCAGCAAGCTGGTATCTCCCCGCTGTCCGGTGATCTATCGGGACGATGTGCCGGTCTTGTCCAAGGTCACCATGTATGTCTCCGGATCTTCCACGGAGCTGTATTTCAGCGGAAGTGAGGCGGCCGGCACCGTCCTCCCCTCCTATCCGGTCATCGGGGGACCGGACGAGGAGATCCCCATCACCTATCAGGTGGAATTTGAGAACAAGGCGGTGCAGGCGGAGCAGGTTTACGTGGTGACCAAGACCGCCAGCGGTCTGGAGCGCCGCATCGAAATGTCCTATGATCCGGAGAGTGGAACCTGGGTCGGCTCCGGCAATTACCGGCAGAGTGACAGCGCCATGCCCACCTCCCTGTGTGTCGAGTACAGCGGCATCAAGGCGGAGCCGGTCTATCTGGAGCCCCAGCGGGTGGAGAACGCTGTGGAGCAGATGGAGGAGCAGAGCAAGCAGGCAGCCGCAATTCTGGAGGCCAATGGATACGGCACGCGGATTCGGGAGAACACCCAGACCGATGTCAGCATGGATCTGGTCTACGCCCCGGATGGAGGGCAGGAGACGGTATGGGGGACTTACACGGTCTCGGTGTCCCATACGGACGAAACGGCCCAGTCCCTGACTGAAGCAGGCTACTACACCATTCAGGACGGCAACAACGTCTATTATACCAAGACCGTCTACGGGGACGATCACACCATCACCACCCGGATCATCGACCCGTCGGACGGCACCTGCGTGACCGAGATTTACGATTTCCAGCCGGCGTCTGGGACGGGACAGCGGACCCTCCGCTCCAACGTCATGCCGCTGGAGGAGGATGGCCTTGGGGATATGATCCTGGAGGAGCTGATCGATCAGACCAAGGAGCTCCTGACCGGCTGGGTGCCCGCGGCCGGACTCACCGCGGATCTGATCGAGCTGGCGGGCGAACAGTATGTATGGCGCAGCACCGTGGAGGGCAATGTCTGGGCCATGGAATGTATGCTGGATACGCTGGACCTTGTGGCCGGAGCACGCTGCCAGGAGGATGGAATGCGGCGGCTGCCCGATGAAATTTACAGCGGTGTCAAAGCTCAGCTGCGCTCCCTGCGCAGCGAGGTGATCGGATACGAGGCAACCAGTCTGGACCTGATCAATCAGGCGCTGCTGGTAAAGGGAATCCAGGAGCTGTGCAGCCAGGGATTTGACCGCATCACGGCCGCGGGTTCCCGCGCCCGCCAGCTTCTGGAGACAAAATACCATGTGGATCTGGAGCGAATTTCCGAAGCGGCGGAATTGGCCGGCGATACCGCGGAAAACGCCGAGGCAATGATCGAGTTTATCGATGAAGTCACCGGTGGCCAGGTACATCTGGACGCTCTTGGTGTGACCGCCTTCTCCCTGTCCGGCATCGAAAACTATATTGACAGCGGCTATGCGGACCTGTATCAGCGCATTGACCAGCTCAACAATCTGATCCGCACCAGCATGAGAGACTGTGATGAAGACGATCCCCCTGAGAAGGACAAGCAAACAAGCCCGGAAAAAGCGCTCTCGCCGCTCATCGATCCCTCGGGGTATGTGTACGAGGCGGTGCCCTCCAACCGGCTGGAGGGCGTGAGGGCCACCGTGTACTATCAGGATGAAAACAGCGTTGAGATTCAGTGGGACGCCGGAAACTACGACCAGATCAATCCCCAGATCACCGGATCCGACGGGGGTTACGCCTGGTTCGTCCCCGAGGGCCAGTGGAAGGTGACATTCACCAAAGAGGGCTACGAGAACGCCGACAGCACCGGCGTGCCCGCCGCCACCGGAAATACTGAAAATGAAGGCTGGCTGCCGGTGCCGCCCCCTCAGTTCGAGGTGAACGTGGGCATGGTGTCCACCGCCGCACCCACGGTAGAGGGCGTTACCGCCTACACCGACCGCATCGAAGTGGTCTTTAGTCAGTACATGGACATTGAAAGCGTACAAAGTGCCGTCACGTTGACCCAGGATGGGACGAACGTCCCTGTCACCGTGGAAGCCCTGGACGCCGAATATGACCTGGCAGGGACCACCCAGTACGCTACCCGGTTCGCTGTGACCCCGGCGGACGGAGATTGTACCGGCACTCTCACGGTCTCTGCCGGTGCGAAAAACTACGCCAACAAGACCCTGGCAAATGCATATACCATGCCCCTGACCGCCCCGGTCCAGCGGCCCACCGCCATCACAGCGGGGGATTGCTCCCTGGTGGTCCATGAGGCGGGCGCGCTGATGGTCACCCTGGTAAACGGCGCGGCAGGGACTGCCCTGACGGTGGAGAGCCTGACCCCCGGCCTGCTGACCGTTTCCGGAGAGATCGTCACTACCGGCGCGGACGGAACGGCCGCTCTCACGCTCACCGGCAATCTGCCCGGCGTGGGACAGATCCGGGTTACAGAGCCTGTTTCCGGACTCTCTGAGACCTTCCATGTGAGCATTACGATGACCGAAAAGGACGTGCCGGGGGAGGTCAAGCCCGAGCCGGTGATTGCGACCCTAAGTGACGGTACCGTTGTGACCACCGGCATGACGGTGGGAAAGGGAACCAAGATCACCCTGTCCACCACCACGGAAGGAGCGGCCATCCGGTACACCCTCAACGACACCTGTCCCTGTAAAGACGAGGCCCTGACCTATACCGGCCCCATCGCTATTACAGCGAACACAACGCTCCGGGCTGCCGCTGTGCTGGACGGCGTATATAGTGATACCATCCGCCTGGAACTGATGATAAAGGCAGAGCAGTCTGGCGGAGGAACGGGCGGCGGTGTCAGCAATTCTGTCAACTATGCCGTTGAGACAGCCGATACGGAACATGGCACTATCACGGTCACTCCAAGCCGCGCGAAAACCGGCGACACCGTGACCATTGCAGTAAAGCCTGACGCGGGATATGTACTCCGTACACTTACTGTCGCCGATGGAAAGGGCAATGATGTGAAGCTCATTGATGTGGATAGCAGAACATATCGGTTTACAATGCCCGACAGCGCGGTACTTGTGAACGCTGTGTTTGCTCAGGAACTTGAGATGCTCATTGCCTTTACAGATGTGGACGCGGAAGACTATTTCTACGATGCAGTAGCCTGGGCTGTGGCCCATAATGTTACCTTCGGCACCTCGGACACAACCTTTAGTCCTGACAACGTCTGCACCCGCGCACAGGCTGTCACGTTCCTGTGGCGTGCTGCCGGTAGCCCTCAGCCGCAAATGATAATCAATCCTTTTGAAGATGTGCAAGAGAGCGATTATTTTTACAATGCCGTATTGTGGTCTGTGGAGAACAATATTACGGCAGGGACCAGCGCAGGAACATTTAGTCCGGATACCGTCTGTACCCGCAGCCAGGCCGTTACCTTCCTATACCGTTATGACGGCACTGTTGCTACAGAGATGACTGAGTTTATTGATGTGAACGAAACAGCATACTATTACGATGCAGTTCAATGGGCAGCTCAGAACGGCATTACCTCTGGTACCGGCACGAACACCTTCAGCCCAGAAGCCAATTGCACGCGAGCCCAAATTGTGACATTCCTTTATCGGGCTCTGAAAAAGTAGCTAAAACATTTTTATAGAGATAAGCGGGGCCAGATTATCTTTCTGTCCCCGCTTATTTTATTCGTTGCATTTATCAAAATGGCTGTTCCCTATCTTTGTTAACTCCGTGCTAAAATCATCATGTAAACCGGAACTGTGATCAGAGCATAATATCTCCTGCAGCTTTTCTCTGACCACATTTTCAGCCACAGTGCCACTCGGAGTACACGGAAACAGTACGTTCAAAAAACGCTAAAGAGTAATGAGAACGGAACAAAAACGGCTATAAGCCATTAGAAATAATACAAGAAATTTAATTCCAACTCTTTGTTTACACTGTATTAAAACTCTTCTCAAAGAGGCAGATACAGGCCATCTCAAATTCCTCCTGCCGATTCCCTCCATCCATATTTTCAGCAACGGCACCTATGCGAAGAATTTCCCAGCGCAAAAACCAGCCAGATCGCTCAACAGACCAGTCGCTCAAGGAATGTTATTTTCAGGTGGCTGCCACATAGCTCAGTCCCAGGTGTTCAATATAATCTCTCCCACTGTCTGCGGTTTCCAATATCGAATCTGCTCCAGTTCTTCCGGGCTGAGTTCACCGCACAGGTTGTGCCAATCTTGATTCAGCTCGGCAAGGCTCAGGAAATGCACCGCCCCTGTCGGCAACCGGAACCACTCGGGCTGACTGGTCAGAACAAATCCGCCAAAACCGTCCCGCTGCGCAAAGGCGGCATAGGGATAGTGGATGTTCTGCAAAATAAAAACAGCATCGTCATATCTGCTGAGTTTGGCAGAGTAGAAGTTTCTTGGGTAGGTATCTGTGTCCAATTCTGTCACAGTCCCCCGTTTTCCTTGGCAATGGAGTGGCACAGCTGGCAGAACGCTTTTTCATCCAAATGCGGCAGCGGAGCGGTGTCCGTGCCCCAAAATCCTGTAATTCCTCTTGGAAGTGTCATTTCATCGTCCTTTCCTCGTAGTTGTGTTCTTGAACATTCGTCAAACAAGTCTTTTTGTGATGGCCTCATTCACCGGTTCCAATTCCTTCTCCAGAACACATTGCAGATCCCACAGTATTTGGGATTCTTCTTCACTCTCAACCGTCAGTTTCCCTGTAGACTCCCAGCGGCAAAGAAGTCTGTAAAGAGTGAGGGCTTCGTGTTCATTTAATTCAATCTTCTTTGGCCTGAGCAGGAGAACCTCAGTCCTGGGTAACCTATCAGCTGACTGTTTATCAGAGATTTTCTTTACCATACTTCCGATCAACGACTGGCTTATCTTCGTTAGAGGGGGGGGGATTGCAATTGGCACCAAGAGACCAACACTTTGTTCCGAGAGTATATTTGAAAGCATGGGAAACTAAAGTTGAAACGAAGAAAGAGCCACATAGACAGTTTGATGGCGTTTACTATTTTAAGAACGGTTAAAGCAAACGACCAATCCGGACACAACAGCGGGACAAAGTTGCTGTCAGGCTCTGTGAGAGTGGACGGCTATAACCGGCATTTGGACATCAATTATGAGGCCACAATCTTGTTGTCTGCATGATCCAGAGCTGGAGATGTCCCGATGAATTTTATGTGGACAACCCCTAAAGTCCATTGTGGGACAAGGGTTTTGGCTTTGTTTGAGGAAAAGATGCTTTGCCCATGTATCATACATCGCTCACTACATCAATCACGGTATCACCTCTGTTTGAGCGATGAATTTCAGATGAAATTTAAAGGAGAGCGTTTTGAATACGCTCTCCTTTTTGATAGGGGGGTGATCGTTATGGCTCCTGTGGAACTTTCTTATTATTACGGTTATGAGGCAGAACAGTTCTCATTTTACCGCATCCCCAAGCTACTCTTTACAGACAGTCGGTTTGCTGGCATATCAACAGACGCAAAATTGCTCTATGGTGTTCTGCTTGACCGTATGAGCCTGTCCATGAAGAACGGTTGGCACGACAATCAGGGTCGGGTATATATCATATTTACCCTGGATGACGTTGCGGAGACGCTTGGGTGCAAGACGGAAAAAGCAATTAAGCTGTTCCATGAATTGGATACTAAGAAAGGAGTTGGTCTGATTGAGCGAGTGCGTCAAGGGCAAGGGCGGGCCTCATTGATCTATGTCAAAAACTTCGCCGGAGAAAGACAGACTTCCGAAAAACCGAAATCAAGACCTCGGAAAAACCGAAGCCAAGACTTCGGATAATCGGAGGTCAAGACCTCGGAAAAACGAAAGTCAAGACTTCCGAAAAACAGGACTCTAAATTTCGGAAAAACCGAGGTCAAGACTTCGGAAAAACCGAGGGTAGTAAGACTGAGTATAGTGATACTGACAGGAGTAAAGAAAAAATACATACCGAAAAAGAATAAAAGCCGCCCCCTCTTTTAAACTGCCCCAGATTGTGCGGACAGCACAAAAAGGCCTCTATGTAGGGAAATATGAAGTTTTAAGCGGAGTGGCGCAGCGCGAGCGGCGCCACTC
>CASFCS010000027.1 GCA_949293245.1 uncultured bacterium
GGTCTGACAAGACCTCAGCTTTGCTATACCTTTTTGAACCATCTCTTTTCACCACCACCATTCATTTTCGGGGTTGACTTTTAATAGTTAATCTTTCTTTGTCGTTCAACCTTGCGCAAAGGGGAGGAGTAAGGTATAATTGGACATACCAAAGCCGCCCCCCTTGCGGGAAGGCTGAGGTTCGGGGCTGTCAGCACATCCGTCCGCCAAGATAGAGTGTGCTGGCAGTCTTTTTATATCTTCATTCCAGTTTTGGAAGGAAGCCCTCTTCCCGGAGTGCGGTATAGCCCTCCTTAGTCAATGCCATAAGCTGCTCCGGCGTACATTGGCCCATGAGTTGAAGCATACTTTTCGTAGTCTCCATTCCACGTAACTGTGCGCTGATAAGCTGAATGCAGGCGCTCGCATCGGATGCAATGCCGTTTTCCTCCCGAAACGCCTGAATCTTTGCGTATAGCGCCTCGGGGACAGTCAAGTTAATTCGCTTGTTTTTCGTGGGCATAAATCATCACCTCCATTCCATGGATTGACACACACTATTATACACGGTGTTACACTGAGTGTCAAATAAAAATTGGAGAGTTTTCCGAATCTTCCTAAAAACTGTAACCCGGTGCGTCGCCCGTTTCCCCGAAGCGTAACGGCAGTGCGCAGCAAAATGCGCACAGCTGCCGCTGTGCGGCCCCTGGGGAGCCGGAACGCCGGCCCAAGCCGTCCTTCCGGACTCCCCAGGGGGGACGGTTCCGGTCCCATGGATGTCCTAAAAACGAGGCGATTTTGGAAACCAGCAAAAACTTACGGCCCTGGCCCCTTGTTTGCATCTGAGTCGGGAAACCTTTGGGGCCCTAGTGTTTTAGCAGATATCACACAACAACAAGCGATACGGTATGCAAAAGCGTATCACCGTGTTACACTCATTCGAGTTCTGTTGTCTCCACCAGAGCAAAAGGCAGTCGCGAAAGCGGCTGCCTTTTGTCGTATCCGGACAGCACCGAAGAGCCCCGGACGGCCAGGCCGTCCGGGGCTCTTTTTGCTATACGTAGTAGGGATTGGGCTTGAAGAGCAAGATAATAAGGTCAATGAGCACGCCGATGCCGAAAATACCCAGGGTAAAGAGGTATACCACACCCAGGAGCATCTTGCCCTCGTAAAACTTGTGGGCCCCCAGCACTCCCAGGAAGAAGCACAGAAGCAGGGCCACCCACTTGTTCTTCCCCGGGGCGTAGGGCTGGTATTGATAGGGGGGCTGGGTGTTCTGGCTGTAATTCTGGTTCTGGATGACCACCGTGGGGGGTGTCTGCTGGAGCTGCTGCACCTGCCGGCCGCAGTGGATGCACAGCACCGCGTCCGCGGCGATCTGCTTGCCGCAGAACTGGCAGTATCGGGTGGCCTGCTGCTGGGGGGCGCTCCCGCCGGCCTGGGAGACGGGGCTCTTTGGGGGGGCTGACATATAGGGCGAACGGTATTTCAGCTCGCTCTCGTTTTGACGGTAATTCTGCATACCATATCCTCCTGTGGGCCTGGGACCCTGTACCGCTTCATGATCTTTAATATACCAAACTCCTCCAGGGTTGTCAAACCATGCAGTTTACCCCCGGCAAAGCGCCCCGGCGCCGTCAGGCGCCGGGGCGGATCATGTCTATGGGGTGGGCTGCGTTTCCGTATCCGGGGAGCCCTCCGCCCCCTCGGGCCGGGCGCCGGGCTCCGCCTCATTCTGAGGCGGGTCGGTCTCCTCCCCGTCGGGGGGAGGCGTCTCCCCCATCACCTCCACCTGGAAGGAGGCGGAGGCCAGCAGGGTGCGGCCGTGGTCCTTGTCCACGTTGTAGCACACGGCGGTGACCGTGGAACTGCCCGGAGCCAGAGCGGTGACGGTGCAGATGCCTAGCTTCAGCAGTGTGATATTTTCCCCATCCCCAGTCACCCGGGCCACCTGGGGATTGCTGGAATACCACTCCACCTGGACTTGGCCTATAACGGCGGACCAAGACAGGACTGATATGTAATTGTCTGCTGTGTCCCCCACCTTCAGCTCCAGAGTGTCTTTCCGCATCCAAACCAAGCAGTCGTTGTTGTGCTCTATCTCCACCCGCATGGTGAGGACAATGTCGTCCCTTGGTAGGGATACCGTGATTTCCGCTGTTCCGTCAGATAGAGGGACCACAATGCCGGCACCTACTACCTGGGCTACTGTCGGGTCGCTGCTGGTATAAATATACTCCTCCGGTGGAGTGAGCAGACCTTCCGTGTTTTCCACCCACAGGTGGAAGGGCTCGCCTACCTGCCACTCCGTCTTGTCACAGCTTAAAACAGGCTGAGCGTCGGGCTCAGGGTCCGTGCCCGGCTCGGGATCCGTGCCCGGCTCAGGGTCCGTGCCCGGCTCGGGATCCGTGCCCGGCTCGGGGTCCGTGCCCGGCTCAGGGTCCGTGCCCGGCTCGGGGTCCGTGCCCGGCTCGGGGTCCGTGCCCGGCTCAGGGTCCGGCTCTGTACTGGGCTCGGGATCCGCACTGAGCTGGGGATCAATGTCAGGCTGGGCGGACACTTCCGGCAGGGGATCGGCGGCCTCGGGCGGCACCGCCGGGGGGATGCTGTTTTCCTCCAGGGGCAGGCTATCCCCGGGCAGGACCACCTGGAGCACGTCCTCCTGCGGGTCCTCCTGCTGAACCGAGGCGGGGGGATCGGAGGGGGGCAGCTGGCTGACGGCGGCGTACCCTGCCGCGGCCACGCCCCCCAGGGCAAGGGTGCCCACCAGGGCCACCACCGCGATCTTGGAGCCCACCAGGGCGGCCACTCCGCCCGCGGCGCTGGCAGCAGTTCCCGCGGCGCCCCCAGCCGCAGCTGTTCCTGCGGCGCTTCCGGCGGTCCCGCCACCCGCGGCGGAGGCGCCAGCGGCGGCGGACAAAACGGCCACTCCGCCGGCCAGCTGCCCCAGCCCCTCTTGCAGCTTCTCCGCCGGCAGGGCGGTCCCCTGCTGCTGGAACAGCAGGGCCAGGACCAGCAGGGCGGGCTGGAAGGCGTGGAGGCGGATGGAATCCCGCTTCTCCGTCTGGAGGATCAGCTTTTCCAGCCGCTTTCTGGCGTAGTTCAGGCGGCTTTTCACCGTGCCCTCCCGGCAGCGGAGGATCTGGGCGATCTCCTTCACAGAGCACTCGTCAAAGTAGTGCAGCAGCACCACAGCCCGCTGGTCGGGGGGCAGCTGGTCCACCAGCCCGGCCAGAATGGCCCGCTGGTCCTGCCGGCACAGGTCCTCCTCCGGAGTGGGGTCCCCGGCGGGACGCAGGGGCATCCCCTGGGGGCACAGATCCTCCAGCAGGGGCTCCCGTCCGCTCTGCTTGCGGCGCAGGTTGAGGCACTTGCGGATCACCACACCGCTCATCCAGGTCCGCAGAGCCCGGGGATTTTCCAGGGTGTGGAGGGATTCCAGCAAGAAGCAGAAGGCATCCTGGGTCACATCCTGGGCCTCCTGGGGGTCCCCCAGCATTTTCAGCGCCTGGTAGTAAAAAAAGTTGAACTGCTGGAGATAAAACGTCTCAAAAGCCTCCGGGTCCTTGGCGCGGAGGCGTTGTACCAGTCGTTCCATCTCCTGGGCATCATGGGTGGGCATGGACAATCCCTCCTTTCACCCTTCCTGATCGGGCCACGAAACCATGGGGGCGAGCGCCTTATGGATGGCGGGGCCAGGGAGACCCCGCTCCCGGCACTCCTCCTCCATGGCCAGCAGCAGACACTCCGGCGTCAATTCTCCCTGATCGGGGTATTCCTGCCGGAGGAAATATTCCAATTTTACCTTTCCTGAGCGGAGCAGAGCCCCTGCCCGCCGGGGTGTACAGTGCAAAATGGCCGAAATTTCCCCCAGGGAACATCCGTCCAGGTAGAACAGCAGCATCGCGGCCCGCTGATACAGGCTCAGACGCTCTATCAGCTCCACCGCCAGGCGCCATATGCGCTCCCGCCGGTTGTTCCGCACACCCGCAGCCATTTTGCTCACCTCCCTCAATGGGTCATATCTATACCCATTGGTGTGTCAAAGGAGGGGGGCGGTTCTATTCTGTCGAAAAAAATGTGCCGCTCCCGCCCCGGGAAGGTCATACCTCCATGATGACCGGGAGGATCATGGGGCTGCGCTTGGTCTTTTTGTAGAGGAAGGAGGACAGCTCGTTTTTGACCTCCCCCTTGATGGCGCTCCAGTCCCGGGTGTGGCGCTGGGCGCAGCGCTCCAGAGCGGCCAGGGCCAGGCGGCGCAGCTCCTCCATGAGGCCCTCGGACTCCTTGACGTACACAAAGCCCCGGGTGATGATGTCCGGCCCGGAGAGGAGGGCGCCGTCCTCGGCGGACATGGCGGCCACCACCACGATCATGCCGTCCTGGGCCAGGTGGCGGCGGTCCCGCAGCACCACGGCCCCCACGTCGCCCACGCCGTAGCCGTCCACGAACACCTTGCCCGCGGGTACGGTGCCGTTGAGGCGGATGGAGCGGGGACCCACCTCGATGACCTTGCCCACGTCGCCAATGACCACGTTGCGGGGGTCCATCCCCATATCACGGGCCAGCTTGGCGTGGATCTGCAGCATCCGCTGCTCCCCGTGGACGGGGATGAAGTACTTGGGCTTCACCAGGGCGTGGAGGATCTTCAGCTCCTCCTGGCAGGCGTGGCCCGACACGTGGAGGGCCCGCTCCCGCTCGTTGAGGACCTCCGCCCCCTTGCGGTAGAGCTCGTTGATGACGTTGCCGATGGAGTTCTCGTTGCCCGGGATGGCGGAGGCGGAGATGATCACCCGGTCCCCCGCCTGGATCTCCACCTGGCGGTGGGTGTTGAAGGCCATCCGGGTGAGGGCGGACATGGTCTCCCCCTGGCTGCCGGTGGTGATGATGCACACCTTGTTCCTGGGCAGGGACTTGATCTGGTTGAGGTCCATGAGCACCCCCTGGGGGATGTTCATGTATCCCAGCTCGGTGGACACCCGCATGGCGTTCTCCATGGACCGGCCGGTGACCGCCACCCGGCGGCCGTACCGGGCGGCCACGTCGATGATCTGCTGCAGGCGGTCCACGTTGGAGGCGAAGGTGGTGACGATGATGCGCTCCTCACAGCCCTTGAACAGAGCGTCAAAGGAGGCCCCCACGCTGCGCTCCGTCCGGGTGAAGCCGGGGCGCTCCACGTTGGTGGAGTCGGCCAGCAGGGCCAGCACCCCCTCGTTGCCCAGCTGGCCCAGCCGGGCCAGGTCGATCATGCCCCCCTGGATGGGGGTGGAGTCGATCTTGAAGTCGCCGGTGTGGATGCACACACCCTGGGGGCAGCGGATGGCGAAGGCCACCGCGTCGGCAATGGAGTGGTTCACGTGGATAAACTCCACGGAGAACTTCCCCGCCTTCACCACGGCCCCCGCCTCGCAGGTGATGAGCTTGACCTTGTTCACCAGCCGGTGCTCCTCCAGCTTGAGCTTGATGAGCCCCGCGGACATGCGGGTGGCGTAGATGGGGGCGCTGATGTCCCGCATCAGGTAGGGAATGCCGCCGATGTGGTCCTCGTGGCCGTGGGTGATGAAAATGCCCTTGATGCGGTCCTTGTTCTTGATGAGGTAGGTGAAGTCGGGGATGACCACGTCGATGCCGTACATGTCGTCATCGGGGAAGCCCATGCCCACGTCCACCACAATGATGTCCTGGCCGTACTCGTACACCGTGAGATTCTTGCCGATCTCGTTGAGGCCGCCCAGGGGGATGATCTTCAGTTTGTCTGCCATGTTTCATACTCCTTCAATAAATTCCTCTTGCAGGTTTTGGAAACGATATGGACATGGCCCAGGGCACAACGGCACACCCCCCCGCAAAGGGACACAGCGCCACGGCCTGTCCGGCCCTGCTCCGCCGGACAGAATACCTGTGGCCCGCCGCCATTGCGGGGAGTTTTTTTATCTGCACCTGGTCCATCGGCGTCCCCGGAAGGGGACCGCCCTGTCTGGATGGGAGCGCTGCGACCCGCCGGGGAGGGCGGGGAGCGCGTCAACCGTTTTACTGTATTGTACCATAGCCGGGGGAAAAAGTACAGCTTTCTTTTCCAGGGGCCGGTTTCTCTCCCCCAGTATGCCCCGGGAGGGGGCGGGGTTAAACTTGCGCCGGGGAAATTTTTGTGGTAGCATCAACACCGGTCCCCCGCTTGGGGGAGAGAAAGGGGGAGGCCCATGAACATCCAGATCTTCGGCAGCTCCAAGTGCTTTGACACCAAGAAGGCCGCCCGGTATTTCAAAGAGCGGCGCATTCCGTTCCAGTCCATCGACCTGATCAAGGTGGGCATCAGCCCGGGGGAACTCAAAAGCGTCATGGCGGCCGTGGGGCTGGAGGCCCTCATCAACCAGAGCCACCCGGACACTGCGCTGCTGCGCTACCTGGCCTACGACCAGGACAAGGTGGAAAAGCTGCTGGAAAATCCCAAGCTGCTGCGCACCCCCATTGTGCGCAACGGCCGCAAGGCCACCGTGGGCTACTGCCCCCAGGTGTGGGAGCAGTGGGCCAAGGGGTGAACAAAAATCCGTCAACTTTCGATGGTCGAAAGTTGACGGATTTTTTATCGCTTGAACTGCCGCTCCAGCTGCTTCCGGGTGAGCTCGATGGCCACCGGGCGGCCGTGGGGGCAGTATTTCACCTGGCCGGAGAGGACCGCCCGGGCCACCACCTCCAGCTCCTCTTCCCCGCTGCGCTGCCCCCCCTTGATGGCCGCCTTGCAGGCCATGGTGTGGAGCAGGGCGTCCCGGGCGGCGGCGGGGTCCGCCCCGCCGGCGGTAAGGAGCTGCTGGGCCAGCTGGGAGAGGACCTGGGGCGCCTGCTCCGTGTCCAGCTCCCCGGGGGCCTGGCGTACCGCCAGGGCGGTGGGACCCAGCTCCTCCACCTGGAAGCCGAACTCCTCCAGCAGGGGCAGGGCCTCCAGCAGGGCCTCCCGCTCCCGGGGCTCCGGGGTGAACACCGCCGGGGTGAGGAGCTGCTGGGCCATGGGCACATAGTCCTCCTGCCGCATCCGGTCAAACTGCATCCGCTCGTGGGCGGCGTGCTTGTCGATGAGGAGCACCTTCTCCCCCTGCTCCACCAGGATATAGGTGCGGAACAGCTCCCCCCGGACCACCCAGGGCTCCTCCGGCTGGGGGAGGAGGGTCTCCTGGACCTGGGGGGCGGGCTCCTCCGGGACCGGAGCGGGAATCTCCTCCCGGGGGGCGGGGGCAGGGACCTCCTCCGGCTCCGGCGGGGGGGTCTGGACTGCGGGGGTCTCCTGCCGGGTGAGCCAGGGGGGCGCGGGGGGCAGGTCCTCCTCGGGGGGCGTGATGTCGATGCCCCGCACCGCCGGACGCACCGGCTTGGCCGGGGCGGGCCGGGGCGCGGGAGCCGGGGGAGACCGGCGGAGAGGCACATGGTAAACTGTATTATTTACTGGGTTGACTGCGCTTCGGGCCGGGGCCGTCTCTACCCGGGCGGCATCGTGGAGGGGGAGAGGCGCCGCCTCCGGAGCGGGATCGGCCTCCTCCGGCGGCGGGGGGGCGACGGCGGGGGAAGCGGGCTCCGCCGCCGCCTTGGGGGTCAGGGCGGCGGCCGGGTGGCTCCGCTGGCCCTCCAGGGCGGACAGGACGCTGTGGTACACCGCGGAGAACACCTGCCGCTCGTTGGTGAACTTCACCTCGGTCTTGGCGGGGTGGACGTTCACGTCCACGCCGCTCAGCCGGGTGGTGAGGTAGAGCACGCAGCCGGGGAAGCGGCCCACCATCTTCTGGTTGCGGTAGGCCTCCTCCACCGCGGCGGCCAGGGCCCGGCTTTTCACATGGCGGCCGTTGACGAAAAAGTGCTGGTAGGCCCGGCTGCCCCGGCAGCAGGCGGGCATGGACACGAAGCCCTCCACCTTGAAACCGTTCTCCCCGGAGCCGCTCACCGGCAAAAAGCCCAGGGCCAGGTCCCGGCCCAGCACGCTGTACAGCGCCCCGGCGGTCTCCCCGTCCCCGGGGGTGAGGAGCTCCTGCCGGCCGTCCCGCAGGAAGCGCACCGACACCTCCGGGTGGGAGAGGGCCAGGCGCTGCACGGCGGCAAACACCGCCGCTCCCTCGGCGGCGTCCTTTTTCATGAACTTCAGCCGGGCGGGGGTGTTGAAGAAGAGGGAGCGCACCACCATGGTGGTGCCCACGGGGCAGCCCGCCTCCTCCCGGCCGGTGACGGCGCCCCCCTCCAGGGTGAGGGACACCCCCAGCTCCGCCCCCCGGGCCCGGGTGAGGAGCTCTACCCGGCTCACCGCGGCAATGGCCGCCAGGGCCTCCCCCCGGAAGCCCAGGGTGCCGATGGCCTCCAGGTCGTACTCCGTGGCGATCTTGGAGGTGGCGTGGCGGAGAAAGGCGGTCTCCGCCTGGTCGGCGGCAATGCCGCAGCCGTCGTCGGTGACCCGGATGAGGGACATGCCCCCGTGCTGGATCTCCACGGTGACGGCGGTGGCCCCGGCGTCAATGGAGTTTTCCACCAGCTCCTTCACCACGCTGGCGGGCCGCTCCACCACCTCGCCGGCGGCGATGAGGTCGGCCACGTGGGGAGAGAGTTGTCGAATGGTTGGCATAAGGCGTCTCCTTTCCAAAGCCCCCGGTCAGCTCACCGCCGGCAGAGGGACGCCCTGGACGTACCAGAGGGTCAGGGCGTTGAGGCCCATGTGGGCCGCCACGGGGGTCCACACGGAACCGCCCCGCTCCCGGCACCAGGTGAGGGCCACCCCCGCCGGCAGGTAGCGCACCGCCAGCAGCAGGTACCGGGGGTCCCCGGTGGTCCAGGCGAACTGCCACACGCAGTACACCGCAAAGCCCGCGGCGCTCACCACCCAGGCGGCGGGGAGGCCCAGGGGGCGCAGGGTCTCAAACACCAGTCCCCGGAAAAAGACCTCCTCCACCAGGGGCATCAGCACCACCAGGATGAGCACCGTGGCCCTGGGGGAGAGGAGGTACTGCTGGGCGTAGCTCACGTCGTTGGGGTCCTCCATCGGCAGGGGGAGGAAGCGGACGGCCAGCTGCCCCGCGGCCCCCCCCACCAGGGCCGCCGCCAGGGCCAGCAGGTTCTCGGGGAGAAAGTCCACCAGGTGGTGGAAGCTCCGGCGCAGAAAGTCCCAGAACAGGGCGCACACCAGGGCGGCGCACACCAGGTAGTACACCACGTTGGCCTCCGCCACAGGGAGCGCCCCGTGGAAGGCCCGCTGGATGAGCCCCATCAGCCAGGGGAACACCAGCACATACAGCCCGAACAGCACCCAGCCCAGCGCCTTCCGCATCCCGGAGAGGGCGGGCCGGGGGCTCCGGCCAAATCGGTTCATAGCAAACGCTCCTTTGCGGGGGTCACAGTTTTTGTTTGAGCTCATAGAGGAGGTTCATGGCCTCGATGGGGGTGAGGGTCTCCACGGCGGTGGCGCGCAGGATGTCCAGCACCTCCGCCCCCGCCAGCTCCCCCAGAGAGAGCTGCCCCTCCTCCGCCGCCGGAGCGAGGGGGGCGGGCCGGGAGACGGTCCCCTCCGCCTCCAGTTCCGCCAGGATCTCCCGGGCCCGGCGGATCACCCGGGGGGGCACCCCCGCCAGCTGGGCCACCTCGATGCCGTAGCTCTGGTCCGCCCCGCCGGGCACGATCTTCCGCAGGAAAATAATATCGTCCTTCCGCTTTTTGGCGGCAATGTGGTAATTTTTCACCCCGGGCAGCGCCCCCTCCACGGCGGTGAGCTCGTGGTAGTGGGTGGCGAAGAGGGTCTTGCACCCCAGGCGGCGGGGGTCGGCGCAGCACTCCAGCACCGAGCGGGCGATGGCCATGCCGTCGTAGGTGGAGGTGCCCCGGCCGATCTCGTCCAGCACCAGCAGGCTGTCCGCCGTGGCGCTGCGCAGCAGCTGGGCCACCTCGGTCATCTCCACCATGAAGGTGGACTGGCCCGCCCCCAGGTCGTCGCTGGCGCCGATGCGGGTGAACACCCGGTCCACCACCCCGATGCGGGCGGAGCGGGCGGGGACGAAGGAGCCCATCTGGGCCATGAGGACGATGAGGGCCACCTGGCGCATATAGGTGCTCTTGCCCGCCATGTTGGGCCCGGTGATGATGGCCAGGCGGTCCTCCCCCTGGTCCATGTGGGTGTCGTTGGGCACAAAGAGGGTGTCCCTGAGCATTTTTTCCACCACCGGGTGGCGGCCCTCCGTGATCTGGATGACGCCGCTCTCGTCCACCTGGGGGCGGCAGTAGTGGTTCTCCACCGCCACCGCGGCGAAGGAGGAGAGCACGTCCAGCCGCCCCACGGCGGCGGCGGCCCGCTGCACCGGCCGCACCCGGGCGGCCACCCGCTCCCGCAGGGCGCAGAAGAGCTGGTACTCCAGGGCGGTGACCCGGGTCTGGGCGGAGAGGATGTCGTGCTCCAGGTCCTTGAGCTCCTGGGTAATGAACCGCTCGCAGTTGACCAGGGTCTGCTTGCGGATGTAGTCGGCGGGCACCAGGTCGTAGTTGGCCTTGGACACCTCGATGTAGTAGCCGAAAACCTTGTTGTAGCGCACCTTCAGGCTCTTGATGCCGGTGCGCTCCTTCTCCCGGCTCTCCAGGTCGATGACCATGTCCGCCCCGTGGGCCAGAATGTCCCGCAGGCGGTCCACCTCCGGGTCATACCCCGGGCGGATGAAGTCCCCCTCCCGGATGGTGAAGGGGAGGCGGTGCTGCTCGTCCTCGTCCCGGATGGCGGAGTCGATCTCCTCCCGCAGGTCCTCCAGCCCCCCCAGATCCGCCGCCGCCTGGGCCAGGCAGCGGCCGGGGAGGCCGGCGGTGCGTCCCCCCAGCTCCGGCAGGGCTCCCAGGCCCTGGCCCAGGGACTTCATGTCCCGGGCGTTGGCCGAGCCGTACACCACCTTGCCGATGAGCCGCTCCAGATCGGGCACCTGCCGCAGCGCCCGGCCCAGCTCCTCCCGCTCCACGGTGCGGGAGGCCAGGGCGGCCACCGCCTCCTGCCGCAGGGCGATGGCGGCGGGGGAGCGCAGGGGCTGCTCCAGCCAGGCGCGGATGAGCCGGTGGCCCATGGGGGTGCGGGTCTTGTCCAGCACCCACAGGAGGGAGCCCTTTTTCTCTTTGCCCCGCATGGTCTCCGTGAGCTCCAGGGTCTGCCGGGCGGTGAGGTCCAGCTCCATATAGTCCCGGCGGTCCTGGGCGGTGAGCTCCAGGGGGCCCAGGTGGTGCAGGTCCGTTTTCTGGGTGTCGGTGAGGTAGGCCGCCAGGGCCCCCGCCGCCCGCAGGCAGCGGCCCTCCCCCTCATCCCGGGGCAGGGGGTCGCCGGGGGCGCGCAGGCCGCACCCCTCCAGGGCGGCCAGGGCCCCCTCGCTCTGGAAGGGGCCGTCCCCCACCCCCTGGCACAGGCAGCCCAGCCGGTCCCCCAGAAAAGCGGTCAGCTCCCCCAGGGCGGCGGCGGAGCGGTCCAGAATGGCCTCGCTGGGGGGGCAGGCGGCCAGGGCGTTGAGCAGGTGGGACAGCCAGTCCTTCCCGGCGCAGGAGAGGGCGGTGAAGGCCCCGGTGGACAAGTCGCACCGGGCCAGGGCGGCCCCCTCCTCCTCCAGGCACACGGCGCAGATATAGTTGTTGCGGCTCTCGTCCAGCATTACGTCCTCCATGGCGGTGCCGGGGGTGACGATGCGGATGATGTCCCGGTCCACCAGGCCCTTGGCGGTGGCGGGGTCCTCCATCTGCTCGCAGATGGCCACCTTGTACCCCCGCTTGATGAGCCGGGCGATATAGTTCTGGGCGGAGTGGTAGGGCACGCCGCACATGGGGGTGCGCTCCTCCGGGGGCTTGTTCCGGTCCCGGGTGGTGAGGGTGAGCCCCAGCTCCTCGGCGCCCACCTTGGCGTCCTCGTGGAACATCTCGTAGAAGTCCCCCAGCCGGAAGAAGAGCAGGCAGTCCGGGTGGAGCTTTTTCATCTCCAGATATTGCTTCATCATGGGGGTGACAGCTGGCGGCATGGCGTTTCTCCTGTTCTGAAAAATAGTGGGGCGGGGGACGGATTGCCGCGCCAGTGTGTCCACTGGCTCGCAATGACATCCGGGGAGCTGCTCCGATCCTCCGGAGCTGCCCCGTTCCGGATGGCAGAGGGCGCACCGGCAAATAACATGGCTTCAGCCTGTTACATCGGGATAGAGATCAACCCATGTGGGATTTTTTCCACTGATCAGCGCGTTTTTACGCCGTCTGGACCAGGACTTGATCTGTTTCTCCCGGGCAATGGCGGAGCGGACACAGGGAGTGACCTCAAAGTAGACCAGCTTGGTGATATGATAGCGGGCGGTATAGCTGCGGGGATCGGCATGGGACCGGTGCTGGGCCACCCGGCGGACCAGGTCGTTGGTTATCCCGGTATAAAGGGCTGCGTTGGACCTGTTGGCCAGAATATAAACATAATACACAGCCTGTCTCCTCCCGTGCCCCATAGCGGTGCTGGGCCGCCCCGTTTTTTCTGTCATTGCGAGGGCCGCAGGCCCGCGGCAATCCGTTCTCTTATTCCGCCGGCTCTCCGGTGAGGGACCAGCGGTTGGACGAGGTGATCTTCACCCGGACGAACTGGCCGATGAGGCTCTCGTCCCCCCCGGTGAGGCGCACCAGGCGGTTGCCCGGGGTGCGGGCGGTGAGGCCCTTCTCGTCCCGGCCGTCCACCAGGCAGCGCTGCACCGTGCCCACATAGGCCCGGTGCTTCTCCTCGGAGATGCGGTCCTGCTCCGCCACCAGGCGGTTGAAGTTGGCCAGCTTCTCCTCCCGGGTGCGGGGGTCGGGGAGGGAGGCGGCGGGGGTCCCCTTCCGGGGGGAGTAGATAAAGGTAAAGAGGGCGTCGTACCCCACCTGCTGAATGAGGGTGAGGGTCTCCTCAAACTCCCCGTCGGTCTCCCCGGGGAAGCCCACGATCACGTCGGAGGTGAGGACGATATCCGGGATGCGCTGACGCAGGGCGTCCACCTTGGAGAGATACTCCTCCCGGGTGTACCGCCGGTTCATGGCGGCGAGCACCCGGCTGCTGCCCGACTGGAAGGGCAGGTGCAGGTGGGGGGCCACCTTGGGGCAGCGGGCCATCACGTCAAAGAGCTTGTCCCCAGCGTCCTTGGGGTGGGAGGTCATGAAGCGCAGCAGGAAGTCCCCGGGGATGGCGGCGGCGGCCTCCAGCAGGTCGGGGAAGTCCACGCCGCAGTCCAGATCCTTGCCGTAGGAGTTCACGTTCTGCCCCAGGAGGGTGATGTCCCGGTACCCCGCCTCCACCAGCTCCCGGATCTCCTGGAGGATCATCTCCGGGTCCCGGCTGCGCTCCCGCCCCCGGACATAGGGCACGATGCAGTAGGAGCAGAAGTTGTTGCACCCGTACATGATGGACACCCAGGCCTTCACCGTGCCGGAGCGGCGCACCGGCAGCCCCTCGGCGATGGCCCCGTCGGACCGGCTGGTCTCAAACACCCGCCCACGGCGGGTGAGCACCCGGCGCAGCAGCTCGGGGAAGCGCCACAGGGCGTGGGGGCCGAACACCAGGTCCACATGGCGGAAGGACTCCCGCAGGCGGTTGGCCACGTGCTCCTCCTGGGCCATGCAGCCGCACACGCAGATGATCTGTCCCGGGTGGCGGCGCTTGGTGTGCACCAGGGCCCCCACATTGCCCAGCACCCGCTGCTCGGCGTGCTCCCGGATGGCGCAGGTGTTCAGGATGACGATGTCCGCCTCCTCCGCCTCCTGGGTAAAGCCGTACCCCATCTGGGCCAGCATCCCCCGCAGCAGCTCGGAGTCGGCCTCGTTTTGCTGGCAGCCGTAGGTGTCCACGCAGGCCAGGGGCGGGGAGGGCAGGTGGGAGCTGAGGGCGCGGATCTCGTCGCAGTACTCCCGCTGCCGGGCGATGAGGGCGGCGGGGATCTCTTGAGTGGTTCGTTTCAAGGCAGGGTCCTCCATTATCAAAGCGGTGTGGAATATCACATCATTTTATCATCTGCGCCCTGAAAACTCAAGAGGAAAGGGGCCCTTTCCGCCCCGCCCGCCCCGGAATGATTGACGGTGATTTTGGCCGGTGCTATAATGGGGCCAACGGTTTTCCCGGGCGGAGGCCCGGGGGAGAGTCTGACGAGCTGTGACATTATCCGCGGGCCCGGCGGGCCCGCGTAAGGACAGGAGAAGGCATGTGAGAAACCTGATCATAGAAAAAAGCGCGGTGAAGCACAACGCCTCGGTGGTGAAGGCCCGGGCGGGCCGGGCCATGATCTACGCCAACCTGTCGGGCAACGCCTGGGGGGTGGGGCTGGTGGAGCTGGCCAAGCTGCTGCTGGAGGAGGGCATCAACCACTTCGCCGTGGACTGCGCCGCCTCCGCCGCCGCCCTGCGCAAGGCCGGGCTGGTGGAGGAGGAGATCCTGATGCTGCGCTCCATCACCGACCAGCGGGAGCTGGAGCGGCTGATGGACCTGAACGTGGTGTGCACCGTGGGCTCCGCCGAGGCGGGGGCCGCCCTGAACACGGTGGCCCAGCGGCGGGCCACCGTGGCCGAGGCCCACATCCTGGTGGACTGCGGCCTGGGCTTCGGGGGCTTTGCCGCCGAGGAGAGCGAAAAGATCGTGGAGCTCTACCACAAGCTCACCCATGTGGCGGTGGCGGGGCTGTACACCCAGGTCCAGGGGGCCTACGCCAAGGAGAGCGTCACCGCCGGCCAGCTGGAGCGCTTCCAGCAGGTGGTGGAGACCCTCCACGACCAGGGCATCGAGACCGGGGTGGTCCACGCCGCGGGCTCCTTCGCCCTGCTGCACTACGACACCTCCCGGCTGGACGCGGTGCGGGCGGGCTCCGCCCTGCTGGGCCGCTGCCGCCGGGTGAAGAACGACGGACTTCAGACCGTGGGCCGGGGGGAGGCCGCGGTGGAGGAGGTGCGCTGGCTGCCCAAGGGCCACACCCTGGGCAACGCCAAGGTGGTCACCCTCCGCCGGCCCACCCGGGTGGCCATCCTCCCGGTGGGGTGGCAGCACGGCTTCGGGGTGGAGCCCCCGGTCACCGGCTTCTGGGAGGCGGTGGTCCGGTTTTTCCGGGGCCGCCGGCGCACCGTGCGCATCCACGACCAGCGGGTCCCCATCCTGGGGGCTATCGGCACCACCGAGACCCTGCTGGACGTGACGGGGCTCAAGTGTTCCCCGGGGGACGTGGCCTCCTTTGACCTCAACCCCCTGTACGCATCCGGGTTCACCCGGGTGTACCGCTGATGCGGGCGGTGGTGACCCGGGTGAAAGAGGCCCGGGTGGAGATTGGCGGCGCCGTGGTGGGCGCCATTGACGGGGGCTTTCTGGTGCTGCTGGGGGTGGCCCCGGATGACACCCCCGCCATCGCCGAAAAAATGGCGGACAAGGTGTGCGGCCTGCGGGTCTTTGAGGATGAAAACGGCAAGATGAACCGCAACCTGGCGGCGGTGGGGGGCTCTGTGCTGGTGGTGAGCCAGTTCACCCTGTACGCCGACACCTCCTCCCGCCGGCCCGGCTTCACCGGGGCGGCCCGGCCGGAGGTGGCGGTCCCCCTCTACGAGCAGTTCATGGCCGCCTGCCGCGCCCTGGGCTTTCCCGTGGAGCACGGGGAGTTCGGGGCGGACATGCAGGTCTATTCCCAGAACGACGGCCCCGTGACTATTTTGCTGGACAGCGACCAGTGGGGCCGCCGGAAGTGATGAATTTTTTGGCTGCCGGGGGAGGTGGGTCCAAATGAAACCGGATATTGTGGTGGTCTGCGGCCCCACCGCCTCGGGCAAGACCGCCCTGGCGGTTGCCCTGGCCCGGGAACTGGGGGGCGAGGTGGTGTCCGCCGACTCCATGCAGGTCTACCGGGGCATGGACATCGGCACCGCCAAGCCCACGGCGGAGGAGATGGGGGGCATCCCCCACCACATGCTGGATGTGGCCGACCCGGAGGAGGACTACTCCGTGGCCCGGTACGTCCACGACGCCATTCCCGCGGTGGACGGCATCCTGGCCCGGGGCAAGGTGCCCATTGTGGCGGGGGGCACGGGGCTGTATCTGGACGCCCTGGTGGCCGGGCGGGAGTTCGCCCCCCTGCCGGAGGACGGGGCCATCCGGGCCGCCCTCCAGGACCGGGCCGCCCGGGAGGGGCTGGAGGGCCTGCGGCAGGAGCTGGCCCAGGTGGACCCCCAGGCGGCGGCGCGCATCCATCCCAACGACGAAAAGCGCATCATCCGGGCCCTGGAGGTCTATCTGGCCACGGGGCGCACCATTACAGAGCATAACGAGGCCACCCGGGCCCTGCCCCCCCGGTACAAAGCGGCAAAAATTGGCCTCAACTTCAAAGAGCGGCCCCACCTGTGGGCGCGCATTGACCGCCGGGTGGACCAGATGCGGGCCGATGGCCTGGAGGAGGAGGTGCGCGCCCTGCTGGCGCGGGGGGTGGACCCCCGGCGCACCGCCATGCAGGCCATCGGCTACAAGGAGCTCACCGCCGCCCTCCGGGGGGAGGCGGGGCTGGAGGAGAGCTTCGACATGGTGAAGCTCCGCTCCCGGCAGTACGCCAAGCGGCAGCTCACCTGGCTGCGGCGGGACGGGGATATTCACTGGATCGAGTGGGAGGAAAATCCAAATTTTTCCGCCGCTGTGGCCCATTCGACAGAATATCTCAGGGACCTTGGGGTAGGATAGACGCACACCGCGGCATCTCCGCCGCGAGACACAGAAAAAGGAGTGCGTCACCATGTCCAAGTCCGTCAGTTTGCAGGAGCTGTTTCTCAACCGGGCCCGCCGGAGCCGGGAGAATGTCACCGTCTTTCTGGTGAACGGCTATCAGATGCGGGGGGTCATCACGGGGTTTGACCCCTTCGTGGTGGTCCTGGTCAGCGACCACCGGCAGCAGATCATCTATAAGCACGCCATCTCCACCATCGTGCCCGAGCGGGCCCTCTCTCTGCGGGAGGAGGCGGCGGGGGGCTGAGCGCACAAAAGGCAGGTACATATGAAGCAGGCGACAATCATCAACAAAGTGGTCATAGCAGTCCTCTGCCTGGGGGTCCTCCTCTACCTGGGGCTCTACTTCTGGCAGAGCTACTCCACCGCCATCACCACCACCTACGCCTTCCCCTACACCGCCTACCAGGGGGGGGAGATTACGGGCATCATCGTGCGCAGCGAGGTGGTGCTCTCCGGCTCCTCCCAGACGGTGGACCTGCTGCCCCAGGAGGGAGAGCGGGTGTCCAAGGGGGAGTCGGTGGCGGTGCTCTACAGCAACACCTCCGGCGTGGACATCCAGCAGCAGATCTCCGATTTGCAGCAGGAGATTGACCAGCTGACCTACGCCATCCAGGGGGGCACCACCACCGAGGCCGGGGTGCTGGAGAGCAACATCATCTCCGCCATCGCTTCGGTGCGGGCCAGCGCCGACCAGGGGGACCTGACGGGGCTGGAGGACCAGACGGGCAACCTGCGCTCCCTGGTGCTGCGGCGGGACTACACCTACGGCGACGAGAGCGCCGCGGCGGACCTGGAGGCCGCCCTGGCGGCCAGGCAGGCGGAGCTGGCCTCCCTCACCTCCTCCCTGGGGGCGGTGTCCACCACGGTGACCGCTCCGGTGTCCGGGGTGTTCTCCGGCGTGGCCGACGGGTATGAGACCCTGGTCACCCCGCAGATGCTCTCCTCCATCACCGTCAGCCAGGTGGACGAGCTCCTCTCCGCCTCTCCCACCGCCCCTGCCGGGTCGGTGGGCAAGCTCATCACCGGAAACCGCTGGTATTTCGTGGCCACCCTGGACAGCCAGGACCTGACTGTGCGGGAAGGGCAGACCTATACCCTCTCCTTCTCCGGGGACTGGGCCGGACGGGTGGAGATGACCCTGGAGCGGCTGGGGGACGTGAGCGACGGCCGGGTGCCGGCGGTGTTTTCCACCAACCGCTACCTGTCGGACACCAGCCTGCTGCGGGTGCAGACGGTGGACCTGATCTCACAGGAGGTCACCGGCATCCGGGTGCCCCGGGGGGCCCTGCGGGTGGTGACCCGCACCACCACCGACAGCGAGAGTGGTCAGGAGAAGGTGGAGGAGGTCACCGGCGTGTACACCGTGGTGGCCGCCCAGGCGGAGTTCCAGGAGGTGAACGTCCTCTACCAGGACGAGGACTACTACCTGGTGGAGCCGGTGGACGCCACCAGCTCCCACCGGCTGCGGGCCGGGGACGAGGTGATTGTCCGGGGTGAAAATCTCTACGACGGCAAGGTGGTCCGCTGACCGCCCCGCCAGCTTGACAAGGGAGTGACCAGGTACATGTCATTGGAGCAAAACATCGCCGCCGTACAGGCGCGCATCCGCCAGGCCGCCCTGGCCTGCGGCCGGGACCCGAGGGAGATCACCCTGGAGGCCGCCACCAAGGTCCAGACCTCGGACACCATCCGCGCCGCCATCGCCGCGGGCATCACCGTGTGCGGGGAGAACCGGGTGCAGGAGCTCACCGCCCACCTGGCGGACAACGCCTACGCCGGGGCCGCCGTCCACTTCATCGGCCACCTCCAGACCAACAAGGTCCGCCAGGTGGTGGGCAGGGTGGACCTGATCGAGTCGGTGGACAGTGCCCGCCTGCTGGAGGCCATCCATGCCCAGGCCCAGAAGCTGGGCGTGGTGCAGGATATCCTTCTGGAGGTGAATATTGCCGGGGAGGCCAATAAGTCGGGATTTTCCCCCCAGGAGCTGCCCCAGGCCGCCAGACAGGCTGCCGGGCTGCCCCATGTGCGGCTGCGGGGGCTGATGTGCATCCCTCCCGTGGCGGCGAAAGCTGGGGATAATCTGGAATTTTTCGCAAAAACCCGGCAGCTTTTTGTTGACATAAGCAGGGAAATGGGGGATAATGGCCATAATAAACTGGAGTGCCTCTCCATGGGGATGAGCGGCGATCTGGAAGACGCCATCGCGATGGGCGCCACCCAAGTGCGGGTGGGCACCGCCCTGTTCGGCCCCCGTCCCCCCATGGGCACCCGCTGAATCGCTGAAAGGGGTAACACACCAATGAGTTTTTTAGACGAGCTCAAGCGCCTGGCCCGTCCCTATGAGGACGAGGAGGAAGAGGAGACCGAGGGCTTTGACGATTTCGAGCCCGCCCCCGTCCGGGGCAAAGAGCCCGCGCCCACATATCGGGAGAGTGAGTCCCGCCGCCAGAACAAGGTGGTCAACATCCACACCACCACCCAGCTGCAGGTGGTGCTGGTGAAGCCTGAGCGCTTTGAGAATGCCTCCGAGATTGCCGACCACCTGCGGGAGAAGCGCACGGTGGTGCTCAACCTGGAGCAGACCGACAAGACCATCGCCCGCCGCCTGGTGGACTTCCTCTCCGGCGTGGCCTACGCCAACGAGGGCACCATCAAGAAGGTGGCCCTCTCCACCTACATCATCACCCCCTACAACGTGGAGATTCTGGGGGATCTGATCGACGAGCTGGAGAACAACGGCCTGTATTTCTAAGGAGCGCCCGCTCCCCTTTGCCGTTCCCATCACGTCCCAAGGAGGTACCCAGTTATGCTCACACCCCAGGAAGTGGCCGGCCGGGCCTTTTCCCGCGCCACCATCGGCGGCTATAACATGGCCATGGTGGACGAGTTTCTGGATCTGCTCACAGAGGATTACACCGCTCTGTACAATGAAAATGCCATTTTAAAGACCAAAATGAAGGTCCTCTCCGACACCATCGAGGAGTACCGCGCCACCGACGACGCCATGCGCAAGACCCTGCTGGCCGCCCAGCAGATGGCGGAGAGCATGGTCAGCGAGGCGGAGAAGAAGAAGGCCGAGCTGCTGGAGGGGGCCGAGGCCCAGGCCCGGCAGGCCCTGGAGGAGCTCTCCCGGAAGATTGCCGACGAGGAGTACCGCCTGAAGGCCGCCAAGGAGGCCACCGCCGCCCATGTGGCCGCCCTGAAGGCCTCCCTGGCGGAGGAGGTGCGGCTGCTGGAGTCTCTGAGCACCCTGTCCGCCCCGGCGGAGGAGACCAAGGAGGACCCGGTGACCGCCGCGGCCCAGGCCATCGAGCACTCCCTGCGCATGGCCGCCGTCACGGAGGAGCAGGCCGCCGCCGCGCCCCAGGAGGAGCCCGTCTCCGCCCGGGAGGAGGGGGAGAAGCGCCCCGTCCGTGCCGGGGTCCCGGCGGATCAGGCCGACCGGGAGGAGGAGTTCGACACCACCCGCCGCTTCTCCAGCCTCCAGTTCGGCCGGGACTACGAGATCCGGTAAGTCGCCCTTCAGCTGAAAAAGATCGAAAATCCCTCCGGGACTCCTGTCCCGGAGGGATTTTTTATGGCTACGGGCAGCCGCCCGGTGTTCTCATACAGGCAGGGCCTCCAGCTGGTAGCCCACCTTGCGCAGGGTGACGATGGCCACCTGGGTGCCCAGGTACTGGAGCTTTTTCCGCAGGAAGGAGATGTACACCTCCACATTGTTGTCCTCCGCGTTGGAGTCCACTCCCCACACCTTGGCGATGAGCAGCTCCTTGGACACCACCGAGCGGGGGTTGGACATGAGGATGCGCAGCACCTCAAACTCCTTGCGGCTCAGGCGCACCGAACGCTCCCCCCGGCTCAGGTCGTGGGTGGAGAGATTCAACGTCAGATCGTGACAGGTCAGGGTGTCGGGCAGGATCTCCCCCTGGCGCCGGGCCAGGGCCCGCAGCCGGGCCAGCAGCTCCTCCGGGGCGAAGGGCTTGGTCATATAGTCGTCGGCCCCGCAGTCCAGCCCCGTCACCTTGTCCCGCACCTCTCCACGGGCGGTGAGCATGAGGATGGGGGTGGTGCAGCGGGCCTGCCGGGCCCGGCGGGCCACCTCCAGCCCGCTGAGCCCGGGGAGCATCACGTCCAGGATTACCACGTCATACCGCCCCCCCAGGATGTACTCCAGGCCGTCCGCTCCATTGTGCACCACGTCCACGGTGTACTTCTGCTCGGTGAGCAGCTGTGCCACCGTCTCCGCCAGGCGGTGCTCGTCCTCAATTACCAGAATATACATGCCCGCGCCTCCTTGTCCGCCGCTCTTTGATTCCAAGCATAGGGGATAAATCTGACCGGAATTTAAATCCCATGTTAAAAAAGTGTAAAGGATGGCTTTTTGTGAAAATTTACAAAACGGTTTTGTGAAAGCGCGCCTAAAATTTCTCTCTGTCATGAATAAAATGGCAAGAATGAATTGAAAAATAATTGGACAGGTGATACAATATGTTTCGCTGGACAGGCCCGGCCCGGCCTGTCCCCCTCGGATTCGCCGCGGGAATGGGAAGGATATCTTTTATTTTCAGGGTATACGAAGGAGGACAATTTTACATGGGAACCAAGTACGTCTATTCATTTGATCAGGGCAACGGCCAGATGCGGGAGCTCCTGGGCGGAAAAGGCGCCAACCTGGCCGAGATGACCAGCCTGGGCATGCCTGTCCCCCAGGGCTTTACTATCACCACCGAGGCCTGCAACCAGTATTATACCGACGGCGAGGTCATCAACGACGACATCCAGGCCCAGATCATGGAGTACATCCTGAAGCTGGAGGAGACCACCGGCAAGAAGTTCGGAGACCTGGAGAACCCCCTGCTGGTGTCCGTGCGCTCCGGCGCCCGGGCCTCCATGCCCGGCATGATGGACACCATCCTGAACTTGGGCCTCAACGAGGACGTGGTGCAGGTCATGGCCCGCAAGTCGGGCAACCCCCGCTGGGCCTACGACTGCTACCGCCGGTTTATCCAGATGTACTCCGACGTGGTCATGGAGGTGGGCAAGAAGTACTTCGAGGAGCTCATCGACAAGATGAAGGCCGACCGGGGCGTCACCCAGGACACCGAGCTCACCGCCGACGACCTGAAGGAGCTGGCCGAGCAGTTCAAGGCCGAGTACAAGGAGAAGATCGGCGCCGACTTCCCCTCCGACCCCAAGGAGCAGCTCATGGGCGCCGTCAAGGCGGTGTTCCGCTCCTGGAACAACCCCCGGGCCATTGTCTACCGCCGCATGAACGACATCCCCGGCTCCTGGGGCACCGCCGTCAACGTCCAGTCCATGGCCTTCGGCAACATGGGCGACGACTGCGGCACCGGCGTGGCCTTTACCCGCAACCCCGCCACCGGCGAGAAGGAGCTCATGGGTGAGTTCCTCACCAACGCCCAGGGCGAGGACGTGGTGGCCGGCGTGCGCACCCCCATGCCCATCAGCCAGATGGCCGACAAGTTCCCCGAGGCCTTTGCCCAGTTCAAGGACGTGTGCCAGCGGCTGGAGAACCACTACCACGACATGCAGGACATGGAGTTCACCGTGGAGAACGGCAAGCTCTACATGCTCCAGACCCGCAACGGCAAGCGCACCGCCGCCGCCGCCATCAAGATCGCCTGCGACCTGGTGGACGAGGGGCAGATCACCGAGCAGCAGGCCGTGTGCATGATCGACCCCAAGCAGCTCGACGCCCTGCTCCACCCCCAGTTTGACGCCAAGGCCCTGAAGGAGGCCACCCCCGTGGCCAGCGCTCTGGCCGCCTCCCCCGGCGCCGCCTGCGGCAAGGTCGTCTTCTCCGCCGAGGAGGCCAAGGAGTGGGCCGCCCGGGGCGAGAAGGTGGTGCTGGTCCGCCTGGAGACCTCCCCCGAGGACATCGAGGGCATGGTGGCCGCTCAGGGCATCCTCACCGTTCGCGGCGGCATGACCTCCCACGCCGCCGTGGTGGCCCGCGGCATGGGCACCTGCTGCGTGTCCGGCTGCGGCGCCATCAAGATGGACGAGGAGAACAAGCAGTTTGAGCTCTCCGGCCGCACCTATCACGAGGGCGACTGGATCAGCCTGGACGGCACCACCGGCAACATCTACGGCGAGGCCATCCCCACTGTGCCCGCCGACCCCAACTCCGGCTATTTTGCCCGCATCATGGCCTGGGCGGACAAGTACCGCCAGCTCCAGGTGCGCACCAACGCCGACAACCCCCGGGACACCAAGCAGGCCGTGGAGTACGGCGCCCAGGGCATCGGCCTGTGCCGCACCGAGCACATGTTCTTCGAGGCCGACCGTATCCCCGCCATCCGGGAGATGATCTGCTCCGACACCGTGGAGCAGCGGGAGAAGGCCCTAGGCCATGTACGAGGCCCTCCAGGGCTATCCCATGACCGTCCGCTTCCTGGATCCCCCCCTCCACGAGTTCGTCCCCACTGAGGAGGCCGACATCGAGCTGCTGGCCGGCGACATGGGCAAGAGCGTGGCGGACATCAAGGCCATCATCGCCTCCCTCCACGAGTTCAACCCCATGATGGGCCACCGTGGCTGCCGTCTGGCGGTCACCTACCCCGAGATTGCCGCCATGCAGACCCGGGCCGTCATCAAGGCTGCCCTGAATGTCCAGGCCCGCCACCCCGACTGGAACATGGTCCCCGAGATCATGATCCCCCTGGTGGGCGAGGTGAAGGAGCTGGCCTTCGTGAAGAAGACCGTGGTGGAGACCGCCAACGCCGTGCTCCAGGCCGCCGGCTCCGACATGAAGTACCACGTGGGCACCATGATCGAGATCCCCAGAGCCGCCCTCACCGCCGACGAGATCGCCACCGAGGCCGAGTTCTTCTCCTTCGGCACCAACGACCTGACCCAGATGACCTTCGGCTTCAGCCGTGACGACGCGGGCAAGTTCCTGGATGCCTACTACACCAACAAGATCTACGAGTCCGATCCCTTCGCCCGCCTGGACCAGAAGGGCGTGGGCAAGCTGGTGAAGATGGCCGCCGAGCTGGGCCGCTCCACCCGCCCCGACCTGAAGCTGGGCATCTGCGGCGAGCACGGCGGCGACCCCTCCAGCGTGGAGTTCTGCCACAAGGTGGGTCTGAACTACGTCTCCTGCTCCCCCTTCCGGGTGCCCATCGCCCGGCTGGCCGCCGCCCAGGCTGCCATCAAGTTCCCCCGGTAAGTTTCCCCCGCCCCTTGGGATGACCCCGGCGGACACAGCGTAAATCCAGGCCCCCGCCGCTGCCCAAAAGCAGCGGCGGGGGCCTTTCCATGCTGTACGCCCCGGGGGAAATGTGCTATGATATAGGATGTCTTACACAAGAGAGGCGCGCCCCCGGTATTGATGCGCAGAAGAGAGGAAGATGTGCTGTGTCCACCCAATATGACCCCAAAAACATGACAAAAGAGCAGTTCCAGGACCTGGCCAACAGGATGTATCCCGGCATCGCCCTGTTTGCCCGGGACGTGAATCTGCCGGCGGAGCTGGCCGGGAAATACGTCCCGGGGCAGATCATCCGGGAGAAGGCCTGTACCGACGCCACCATCCGCTTCATGGGTATGGTCACCACCCACCGGTATGTGATCCTCTCCAACCATATGAAGGACCTGTCCAAGCTGGAGCATGGCACCAACTGGGGCCTGCACACGGCAAACAAGGATTCCCATTTCAAGGTGCTGGGCCAGATGACCCACCAGGGAAAGACCGGCATCTTCCTGCTGCACCTGCCCGACGACGAGAGCTGGAAGGTGTGGCAGAGAGCGGAATTTGACCTGGACAAGCAGCTCTACGATATGGCAGTGGAGCGCTTCCGGGCCAAGTGTACCCAGCCCCCGGTGCCCGAGCTCACCACAAAGGCGTGGCTGGACCGCTGCGTCTTCCCGGTGGGGATGTCCGGCGGCGGACAGTTCTGGCCCCTGGAGGACGGGGTGGAGCCCGCCGCCCCCAAGTCCGCCCCCGCCGGCCCCCGCGCCGTCAAGCGCAGCCGGTATCTGGGCTGTCTCCTGGGGGGCGCGGTGGGGGACGCCCTGGGCTACCCGGTGGAATTCATCAAGGAGGACGCCATCTGGAAACAGTACGGCCCCAAGGGCATCCAGACCCTCTCCCAGGCCGGGCACCCGGCGGTGATCTCCGACGACACCCAGATGACCCTCTTTGCCGCCAACGCCATTGTTTACACGAGACGGCAGGGAGGAGATCTGGGGGAGAACCTGTGGACGGCCTGGCGGGAGTGGCTGGGCACCCAGGGGGATACCAGCCGGATGGATGACCCGGCCCACCCGAAGATGTGGGTCTATCGGGACCCCCGGATGCACGCTTTGCGGGCCCCGGGCAATACCTGCCTGAACGCCATCCGCCACAGCCCCAACGGCGGCACGCCGAAGGAGCCGGTGAACAACAGCAAGGGCTGCGGCACCGTCATGCGGGCGGCCCCCTTCGGTCTGGCGGTATCCGGTAAAACAAACCCGGGGAGCGGCTCCGTTGCAGTGCACGAAATGGCCGCCTGTGATGCGGCACTGACCCATGGACACAAATTGGCCTGGGCCAGCTCCAGTATGCTGGCGCAGATCATTAATTACATTGTTCAGAGGTATCCCGAACGGGGATACGAGTTGGGAAATGTGATCCCCCATGTACACTTTCCGGGTGACGAGACCGCCCATAAGCTGTTGATGCGTGCGGTGAACCTGGCGCGGGACCCTGCAGTGTCCGATCTGGACGGCATCCACGCCCTGGGGGAGGGCTGGGTGGCGGAGGAGGCGTTGGCCATCGCCGTATTTTGCGCGGTGCGCTACCAGCATGACTTTGCCGCCGCCATCCGCTCCGCCGTCAACCACAAGGGGGACAGCGACTCCACCGGCGCCATCTGCGGCAACATCCTGGGGGCCTGGCTGGGGAAGGAGGCGGTGGAGGCCGCCTTTGACCTGGATGATCTGGAGCTGCGGGACGTCATTGAGAAGATGGGGGAGGAGCTCTTTGAGGCGGTGGAGGGTCCGGACGAAGAGAAGCCTTTGCATTCTCCCACACCGGATGCCGCAGCGTTGCCAAAACCGTCATCTCCTATGCCGGGGGACATGAAGCCCCTGCGCCAAGTGGGGCTGATGTACACCCCCCTCACCAAAAAAGCCATGCAGATCTGCTTTGCCGCCCACAAAAACCAGGTGGACAAGAGCGGCATGCCCTATGTGTTCCACCCCCTCCACCTGGCCGAGCAGATGGAGACGGAGGAGGAGGTGTGCACGGCCCTTCTCCACGACGTGGCGGAGGACTCCCCCTACTCCCTGAAGGACCTGGCCCAGGCGGGCATCCCGGAGGCGGTGCTGGAGGCTCTGCGGTGCCTCACCCGGGACGGACATACCCCCTACCTGGAGTATGTGGCCCGGCTGCGGAAAAATCCCATCGCCCGCCGGGTGAAGCTGGCGGATCTGGCCCACAACAGCGACCTGGGCCGCCTGGACGGCGTGACCGGCCAGGACCGGCGGCGGCTGCTGAAATACCGCATGGCCCAGGCCGTTCTGCAAAGCGACTGGTACGATCAGTCCTTGCAGCATTTCCGCAAGAGGATCCCCCTCTCCCTGGACCAGCCCCTCTACCTTTCGGTGTTCTATGACACAGCGGGAAAGGTTAAGCTGTACAGCATCGACATTGAGGCGGCGGCGGACTCCCACTATGATCTGGACCCCGGTCAGGCGGAACAGCTGCGCCTGGCCCTGGATCCCGGCCGCACCCTGCCGGAGGCCCTGGGGGATTGGGCGGCCCAGGCCTATCAGGGCCCCGGCAGCGTGACCGCCCTTCTCCACAAGCTGGGCATCGCCCACCAGTTCTTTTCTTACGGCGGTTGACAGGGCCGGGAGATGGGCCCCGCCCACATAAACGCGCTCCCCCGACATTTTGTCGGGGGAGCGCATCTTTTTGCTGTTATGGAGCCGGCAGGGCCCGCTTTTTCACCTGCCGCGCCGCCAGGCCGATGGCCAGCCCCAGAAGGGCGGGGCACACCCAGCCAAAGCCCTGGCCCGCCAGGGGCAGCCACCCCTCCACCCAGGCTACGACCCCGTCCAGACGGAGGGCGGCCCGGGTACCCTGGGGCAGGGCCTTGCAGAAGTCAAAGAGGGCCGCCGCCGCGGTGAAGCCCACGGTCCACCGCAGCACCCCCCGGTCCTGGCCGAAGGCTCTGCCACACAGGGTCAGCAGGATGAGCACGATGGACAGGGGGTAGAGGAACATGAGCACCGGCAGGGAGTAGGCCAGAATGGCGTCCAGCCCCAGGTTGGCGATGAGGAAGGAAAAGGCGCAGAAGGCCACCGCCCACACCCTGTAGGAGGGGCCCTTGGGGAAGAGCTTCACAAAGGTCTCCCCGCAGCTGGTGATGAGGCCCACCGCCGTCTTGAGGCAGGCCACCGTGACGGTGAGGGCCAGGATCACCGCCCCGGCGGCGCCGAAGTAGTGCTCGGCGATCTGGGCCAGGGCCTCGCCGCCGTTGCTGCTGGCGGGGAAGAGACCCCGGCTCTGGGCGCTGACCAGGATTACCAGCACGTAGATGAGCCCCATGAACAGGGAGCTGAAGATGCCCGCCCCCACGGTGTTGCCCGCCACGGCCCCGCCATCCGTCACCCCCAGGCGGCGGATGGCGTCCACCACGATAATGCCGAAGGCCAGGGAGGCCAGGGCGTCCATGGTGTTGTACCCCTCCAGCAGCCCGGCGAAGAAGGCCCCGGAGGCGTAGGCCCCCGAGGGGGGGATGTCCGCCGGGTCCCCCAGGGGGGACAGGAGGGCCCGGAAGATGAGCACCGCCAGAAAGCACAGAAAGAGGGGGTTTAACACCTTGCCGATCCAGGTGAGGATCTCCCCGGGCCGCAGGGAGAAGAAGAGCACCGCGGCGAAGAACAAAAAGGAGAACACCGCCAGGGCGGCGGTGTGCCCGCCCTGGGGGAGCATCCGCTCCAGCCCCACGGTGTAGGACACGGTGGCGCACCGGGGGATGGCGAAAAAGGGGCCGATGGTGAGGTAGAGGGCGCAGGTGAAAAACAGCCCGTACCCCCGGCCCACCCGGCTGCTCAGCTCCAGCAGGCCCTCCTCCCGGCTGATGCCCAGGGCGGCCACTCCCAGCAGGGGGAGTCCCACCCCGGTGATGAGCAGTCCGGCGGCGGCCTGCCACATGCTGCTCCCCGCCAGCTGGCCCATGGCGGCGGGGAAGATGAGATTGCCCGCGCCGAAAAACATGCCGAAAAGCATGCTGGCCACGGCGACAAGTTCCCGAACGGTCAGTTTTTTCACGGCGGCGCCCTCCTGTTTGGCAAGATACTGCCGCTATTATACCCCACTTTTCCCCCGGGGTAAAGTCCGCCCCACCCCCCTCAGACACAACGCCCGGCGCAGCACCATGTGCTGCGCCGGGCGTTTGAGGGCTGGGGGACGGGGGCGGAGGGGGACTCACTCCCCCCGGTGGTCCTCCGCCACGGCGCCGGTCTTGTAGGCGTCCAGCAGGGCCCGCAGGTCGTCGGCCTGGGCCTGGAGCTGCCGGCCGATGTCGGTCTCCGCGATCTTGATGCGGGAGTCCATCCGCTCAAAGATGACCGAGCTGGAGGCGATGTCCCGGTCCAGCCGGATGGCCGCCTCTCGGCCGGGGAAGGGCTCGTGGGAGACGATGCGGATGTTGCGGGAGTTGTAGATGAGGGTGTACCCGGCGATGCCACTGGTGGCCTGGTAGGCCCGGCAGAAGCCCCCGTCGATGACAATGAGCTTGCCGCCCCCCTTCAGGGGGCTCTCCCCCTTCTTGGTCTTGACGGGCACGTGGCCGTTGATGATGTGGCAGTGGGGGCCCTCCAGGCCAAACTCCCGCAGCAGCTCCTCGCACATGGCGGGGTCGTTGTAGTGGGTGTAGTAGGCGTTCTTGGCCTCCACCCAGGAGGACTCGTCCTTGATGAGCCGCCGCTCAAAGGTAGTCATCCGGTCCCGGCCGAAGATGGGGCTGTTGCGCCCCGCCCACAGGAACCAGAGGAAGTCCATGCCGAACTGCCGCTCGGTGGAGCCGGGTTTGTCGTAGTAGGCCTTGCGGGCGGTGGTCTCGGCGTAATCCAGGAACTCCTTGCCCTTGCGGGTCTTGCCGCCGATGGTGAAGGACATGAGCTCCCCGTCCTCCGTCATGGGGATGCACCCGTGGAAGAGCAGGTTGCCGTTGAAGATCTTGTACAGTCCCCCCTTGGAGTAGAGGAAACGGATATGCCGCTGGAGCTTCTCGCTGCGCTGGAAGGACACGGTGAGCTGGTGGATCACCTGGCTCTCCTCCGGGGTGAGGGTATAGGGGTCGGCGGGGTCCACTGTGGGGAAGTCGGTGTCCTCCAGGTGGTAGACCTTGTCGCCGATGGTGACGGTCTTGTCCTGGTAGTTGATCTTGTCCAGCAGCAGCCGGTCGCTCATGCCGAACTCCGGGTGGCGCAGCAGCTTGTGCCCCTCCAGCTTGAAGAGGATCACGGTGATGGCCTTGTGCATCCGGGCGGAGAGGAGCTTGTCCTTCTCGCTGTAGTGGTCGGCGTCGTCCCCGGTGAGCTTTACGGCGAAGCGGCTCACGTCGCAGTCCTTGTACACCTCGTTGGCAAAGACGGACAGGGGCCGCAGGGAGATGCCGTACCCCGTCTCGATGACCTCCAGGTTGTTGTAGTGGATGGAGTTGGCCAGCACTGTGGCCACCAGGGTGCGGGAGCCCGAGGCGGCCCCCATCCACAGGATGTCGTGGTTGCCCCACTGGATGTCCACACTGTGGTAGTCCAGCAGGGAGTCCATGATGATGTCCGCCCGGGGGCCCCGGTCGAAGATGTCCCCTACGATGTGCATGTGGTCCACCGCCATGCGCTTGATGACGGAGCAAACCGCCTGGATCAGGCTGGGGGCCTGGTCAATGTCGATGATGGTGGAGATGATGTTTTCGAAGTAGTCCCGCTTGTCGCTGTCCTCCGCGTGGGTGTGGAGCAGCTCGTCGATGATGTAGGCGTAGTCCCGGGGCAGGGCCTTGCGCACCTTGGACCGGGTATACTTGGAGGAAACCAGGCGGCAGATCTCAATGAGCCGGTGGAGGGTGATGCGGTACCACTCCTCCAGGTCGGTGCAGTCCTGGGCGATGCGCTCCAGCTTCTCCTGGGGGTAGTAGATGAGGGTGGCCAGCTGGTCCCGGTCGGCCTTGGACAGACTGGTGGAGTAGAGCTCGTCCAGCTTTTCCTTCACCACGCCGGAGCAGGAGTTGAGGATGTGGAGAAAGGCCTCGTACTCCCCGTGGATGTCGGACAGGAAGTGCTCGGTGCCCTTGGGCAGGTTCATGATGGCCTGGAGGTTGATGATCTCCGTGCTGGCCGCCTGCACCGTGGGGTATTGTCTGGCCAGCATCCGCAGATAGCGCAGATCGGCCTGTGAATATGTCTTTTTGGGCTTCATACCGCAGTTCACGCTCCTTACAGCAATTTCCGTGGCACTATTATCCTACCGGACCGGCGGAAATGTCAACAGAAAGGGGCGGAAATTTTTTCAGGAGTTTTAGAAAACGGTATACAAATTATTTCCGCTGACGGGGCCGGAGCGGGCACTTGAGCATTTTTCTCTTCCTGAGACGTAATGGGCGCATGTCTTAAGACAGACTGCGCCCCGTCTGCCGGGCAGTACCTTCCGGTACGGCCCGGCAGACGGGGCGCAATTTGCCTTTATCTCACTTGTGGGGGTCCGCCTCTCCCTTGAAAAGCAGGACTGCCGTCTTGAATATTGCCCCGGATTCCAAGGGAAACTCTTTCGCTTCCTGTCCATTCACAGAAAGCCGGAAATTGAACACCATGTTCCTGATCCGGTTTCCGTGGCAGAATTGTATAATTGCAGCCATAGAACAGGCTTCGGGGCGTTGGGGTGATAGGCCATTGCAAAACGGCTGCGGGCGATTTCAGGTTTTCCCTGCGCAAACCGCCCATCCAGAAAAGGGTCCTGTTGGAAAGATGCATCCCATCGGGCTCCGGGGGGATCCTCTGCCGGTGCCGCCATCTTCATCAGCTGAGTGTGCAAGAATCCCTCACAAAACAGGGCTTCGTGGATGTTTTTCCATGAAAACACAAAATCCCACAGACCGCATCCTATGATGGTGATGAAGTCTGTGGTTTTTTTTAACACCCCCATTGACAAACTAACAGCTGATAAGTTTGTCGCAAATCAAAATGCCGCAACAGCGGGAAAAGAAAAAGATGCTGCGGTGATGGCTTTTGCCGAGGCATATCATACCTTTGCTACGGATAACAAGGGGCTTTATCGTCTGATTATGTCTATGCCCCAGGACAACGATGATACTAAAAAAGAAATGGCAACGCCTTTGCTGCATACGGCGGTCAAGCTTCTGTCCGACTATGGGTTGTCTGCAGAAACAACCGCTCATTGGCAGAGAGTTTTCCGTTCCATCCTTCACGGCTTTGTTTCCCAAGAGGACTTGGGGTATTTCTATTACTACAAGGATACCGATTTGAAGAAAAGCCGGGAAATGGCCGTACAATGCTTTCTGAGTGGACTGCATGCAGAGCTGGAGAAATATAGAACCGAGGAGAAAAAAGATGAAGAAGAACAGTAGCGAATTGTTTACCAATATGCCGGTGGGCAAAGCAGTGGCAACACTTGCTATTCCAACGGTAATCAGTCAGATTGTTGTCATTCTCTACAGTTTGGCAGACACATTTTTTGTCGGACAGATCGGTGATCCCAATCAGCTGGCCGCCTTGTCCATTACATTCCCCATATTTACTCTACTTACAGCTGTGGCCAACCTGTTTGGAATCGGTGCCAACAGTGTTACGGCCAGAAGCCTTGGTAAAAACGATGAAGCCACCGCAAAAAAAGCTTCTGCCTTCGGTTTTTGGGCGAGCCTTGCTACAACTGCTGTTCTGGCAATCGTTTTGGGTGTATTTATGAAGCCCATCCTCACCTTCTTCAAGGCGGATGAATTTACTTTCAGCTTTTCGGCAAGATACTTACTGTGGGTATTTGTAATCGGCGGTCTGCCTACGGTTGCCGGACTCATTTTAGGACATTTGGTGCGTGCTGTCGGTAAAATAAAAGAAGCCGGTATCGGACTTTCCATCGGCGGTATCTTGAACATTATCCTTGACCCTATTTTCATCTTTGAAAAGGGAGACACCTTATTCAACGGTGCTTTTACGATGCCTTTTGGATTTGGCATAGATGTTTCCGGTGCTGCCGTTGCTACTATGCTCTCCAATACCATCTCCATGCTGTATTTTTTCGTGGTTCTTGCAAAAATTCGTAAAAACACCATTCTAAGCATTAACCCCAAACGTACCTTATAGGTGTTTTAGTTCTATCTATCCACTTTTTTGTTGGCCGATACAATCAGCATCATGGGACGGCGCATTTCATCCTGCATCCCCGGAATATCCATCATGTTTTCCGGCGGCTGCGGCTCCACAATCTGATTTATTATAAAACCATTTGAAAGCAGTGTATTTAGATATGTGGTCAGTGTTCTATGATATTTTGTAACCTTTTCTCCACCGGAAAATGCAGTATTTCTCCTTTTTCGTTATAATGCCAGTCTTGTGTTCCATAGGCAGTAAAAACAGGATGTTCAACCGTAAAAACTAGCTTACCACCAGACTTCAGTATTCTATATATCTTTTTTACTAAAATCTCATAATCTGCTACATAGTGAAACGCAAGTGAACTTAATATTACATCAAAACTCTCCTCTGGGAATTCCACATCTTCTATAGCACAGCATTTATATTCAACCTGTGGAAAATGTGTTTTTTCTTTGGCTACCTCGAGCATTTTATGAGAAATATCAACACCTACAACAGAAGAAGCACCGTGTTCCATCGCATAAATACAGTGCCATCCATAGCCGCATCCTAAATCAAGCACACGCTTATCTTTAAAATCCGGCAGCAGCTTTCTCAATGTTTCCCATTCTCCTGCACCGGCTAGTCCCTGCTGTGAGCGACTCATTTGACTGTATTTTTGAAAAAATATATTATCATCATATTTGTTTTCTTTCATCTGAATTCTCCTCGTTTAAAAAGTTATTTATCTCCGTTGCAATTTTTTTCACTTCTTTATAAAGCTTCTCGGTCATATCGTAGCATTCAAAAAGTGAAAGACCGAGTACTTCAAAAATATGATTAAC
>CASFCS010000028.1 GCA_949293245.1 uncultured bacterium
ATCACGGTACATCTTGCGGAGCATTTCCTGCTCTTTAGAAAGGTGCAGATCCATTTGTTGCCTTCCTCCTAAGATATGTATTTCAGAACGATCGGGCGGGAGCGGTTTGGGCCCCCGCCCGTCGCTGCGTGCGCTTGTATGGAGCGCTTCTTACTTCTTGGTGTAGTCGTAGAAGCCCACGCCGGTCTTGCGGCCCAGCTTCCCGGCGCGCACCATCTTCCGCAGCAGCAGAGAGGCGCGGTACTTGGGATCGTGGGTCTCGTTGTACAGGGTGTCCATAATGGCCAGGCACACGTCCAGGCCCACCAGGTCGCCCAGGGCCAGGGGGCCCATGGGGTGGTTGGCGCCCAGCTTCATGGCGGTGTCAATGCCCTCAGCGGTGGCCACGCCGGTGTACAGCAGGTCGGCAGCCTCGTTGATCATGGGGATGAGGATCTTGTTGACCACGAAGCCGGGGGCCTCGTTGACCTCCACGGGCTCCTTGCCGATCTCCACGGACAGGTCGCGGATGGTGTTGAAGGTCTCGTCGGAGGTGTTGGCGCCCCGGATGACCTCCACCAGCTTCATGACGGTGGCGGGGTTGAAGAAGTGCATGCCGATGAACTTGTCGGGCCGCTTGGTGGCGGCGGCGATGGCGGTGATGGAGATGGAGGAGGTGTTGGAGGCCAGGATGGTCTCGGGCTTGCACATGGCGTCCAGCTCGGCGAAGATGCTCTTCTTGATCTCCAGGTTCTCCACGGCAGCCTCCACCACCAGGTCGGCGTCGGCAGCCAGGCCCAGGTCGGTGGTGAAGGTCATCTTGCCCACGATGGCGGCCTTGGCGGCCTCGTCCATCTTGCCCTTGGCAATGAGCTTGTCCAGGCCCTTGTTCAGGCGGGCCTGGGCCTTGGCGAGGATCTCATCGGAGATGTCCCGCACCACAACGTCATAGCCCTTCTTGGCAAAGACCTGCGCGATGTCCAGACCCATGGTGCCGCTGCCGATGACCACAATTTTCTTCATAATGTAAAACCTCTTTTCAATATGTTTTATAAAAATATTCCAAACTTGGTCGGAAGGGTTGCACAATACCGGAGCCATAGCCCGCGCCCCTCCGGCTTACCGGCCGGTGAAGTGCTTCTCGCTGCGCTTCTCCAGGAAGGCGCCCATGCCCTCGTTCTTGTCCTCGGTGCCGCAGCACACGCCGAAGGCCTCGGCCTCGAAGGCGGAGCCGGTGTTGATGTCGGTCTGCATGCCCATGCGGATACACCGCTTGGACTCCCGCACGGCGATCTGGGCGTTGGCGCAGATGGCCTCGGCCAGCTCCATGGCCTTGGGCATGAGCTCCTCGGGGGGATAGACCTCGCTGACCAGGCCGATGGCCTTGGCCTCCTCCGCCTTGATGACCTTGGCGGTGAGGATGAGCTCCATGGCCTTGGAGATGCCCACGATGCGGGGCAGCCGCTGGGTGCCGCCGAAGCCGGGGGTGATGCCCAGGCCCACCTCGGGCTGACCGAACTTGGCCTTCTCGGAGGCCAGACGGATGTCACAGCTCATGGCCAGCTCGCAGCCGCCGCCCAGAGCAAAGCCGTTGACCGCGGCGATGACGGGCTTGGACAGGTTCTCCACCTTCAGGAAGACCTGGCCGCCGTGGACACCGAAGTTCTTGCCGTCAATGGAGGAGAAGCCCTTCATCTCGCCGATGTCGGCGCCGGCCACAAAGGAGCGGCCGTCCCCGGTGAGAATCACCACATAGATCTCGTCATTCTTCTCCACCGCGGTCATGACCTCGTCCAGATCGGAGAGGACCTGGCTGTTGAGGGCGTTGAGGGCCTCGGGCCGGCTGATGGTCACCACGCCCACGTGGCCCTGCTGCTCCAGCTTCACAAAAGACATCAAAAACTACCTCCTTAATAATATTCATTGGGCACATACTTCCAAGTTCGTTATTTTTTTAACATTCCATCGGCACAAAAAAGCGCAACCGACACACAGTGAAGTATGAATCTGGCTGCGGACTTTCCTTTCCCGATTTGGATTTACCTTGGCATCCATAAGTATATTCTATTTTTCAACGGGACGCAAGCCAGATTCTATCGTAAATATACATATTTTTTAGGTCAGATGCGGCGTGTTTTTGTCGAATTCTCCCCACGCCGCCGGGCCCTCCCCGGCATCCTGTGTCCTGCTGATCCGACGGGCTCGTCCCCCCGGAACGCCCCTGTTCTGGCCTCGTCCGGGCCGCACAGCGGCAAAAGCTCCCCTTTTCTCACCCCTTTCCTCCTGCGTGCTCTCCTTCTCCCCGTCCGAATCTCCCTCCGGGCAGCAGGTCGGAGTCTTGCTGCGTATTATTTTACAGGAAACCGGCTCTCTTGTAAAGTCCCGCCGCTCTCTTTACAGGATTTCCTGTATAGTCCTCTTTTTTCCATCATACCATGGCACAAAGGAGGTGCCCGTCTGTGAACACAAGCCGCCCCTCTCTCCTATACGGCACCATTTTACTTACGGGAACCGGGCTTTTTTCCCAGGTGTTGGGTTTTTTATACCGCATTGCCCTCTCCCGCCTGATCGGTGCGGAGGCCATGGGGCTCTACCAGCTGGTGATGCCCCTGTATGCCGTTTTTCTCTCCCTCACCGCCTCGGGACTCACGGTGGCGGTGTCCACCCTGTCGGCCCAGCGGAGCGCCCGGGAGGGGGCCAGAGGTGCCGGGGCGGTGCTCTCCCGCTGTCTGGCTCTCTTTTTTGCTCTGGCCGTCCCGCTGGGAGCTCTGGCAGCGGTGGGGTCGGACGCCATCTCCGTGGCAGTGCTGGGAGACGCCCGCACCCAGCTGGGTATCATCCTGCTGGTGCCCTGCCTCCTCCTGACCGGGGTGGAGAACCTCCACAAGCACTGCTTTTACGGCCTGGGCCGTCTGGGCCCTCCCGCGGCCGTGGAGACCGCTGAGCAGGTCATACGGGCGGCGGCGGTGCTGGGCCTTCTGGTGTGGTTTCTCCCTCAAAATGAGGAAAATACAGTGGGACTCATCGTATTGGGCATGGTGGTGTGCGAAGTCTTTTCCGCCCTCACCCTGGTCCTTCTCTTCCGGCGGCATCTGGCTCTCTCCCTCTCCTCCCCCGCTGCTCCGCCCTCCTGGCGGCAGGTGGCGTCCATCGCCCTGCCGGTGGGGGCCACTTCCCTGCTGGGCACTCTCATGGGGGCGGCTACCTCCGTGTTGGTACCCCAGCGGCTGGTGGCGGGGGGCGCGGAGCCCGCCCAGGCGGTGGCCGCCTTCGGCGTGCTGTGCGGCATGACGCTGCCCATGCTCACCCTGCCCACCGGCTTTCTGGGGGCCATGGGTCTGGTCCTTACCCCCCATCTGGCCCGCTCCGCCCAGGAGGGAGACCGTGTGGCCCTGGGAGAGGCAATCAGTCGCGCCCTGTCCGCCGCCGCCCTCATCATCACCCCCGCCATGGCCCTGCTGGCAGCGGCGGGCCCCGCCCTGGGCCGGGCTCTCTTCGCCCAGGAGTCGGTGGGAGAGTTGATGCTTCCCCTTGCGGCAGGCGTATGGCTGAGCTGCTTTCACGGGGTGCTCTCCGGGGTGCTCAACGCCGTGGGGCAGCAGCGGGACGGGGCCTGGTGCGCCATTCTCAGCGACGCGGTCCACCTGGCCTTCACCTGGTGGGCGGTGCCGGTCTGGGGCCTGGCCGGGTATGCCGCCGGCCTGGCCGCCAGCGCCCTGGTGGGGATAGTCCTGACTTTTCGGGCCGCAGCTCCGGCGGCCGGACTCACCTGGCGGCTGTGGCTGCGCTTTCTCCCCGCCCTGCTGGCCGCTCTCCTGGCCGGGCTGTGCGCCGCTCTCCTGCTCCGGGCCCTGGAGGGAGCCGGTCTCCCCCCCCTGTCCGCCGGGCTGGCCGCTTTGGGGTTCGGCCTGGTGCTCTATGGAGCTGCCCTGGTGGCCCAGGGAGGGCTTTTACTGGTCCCCATGGGACACCGCCTTCAGCGGACCCGTCACTAAATATATTTTATCAATGTAGCGGCTCAGCAAACTCCCCGGGCCAGCCAAGCAGAGGCTGGCCCGGGGAGTTTGTTTTTCCGGAAATATGCTATAAGAAGCCCACCAGACTCTCCGCAGCCTGAGCCGGGTCGGCCGGCAGGCCCTGACGGCCCAACCCCGCCTGGAGTTCCTCCAAGAAGCCCTCGTAGATCTCGCTGGATCCCTTCTCCTGCCACCCGGCCAGCATATGGAACCTGTCCTCCCCACAGGAAATGGGTACGGCCCGCACTTTCGGGTGCCGGAAGGTGCCCTGGAGGAAAGCAGGCAGCAGGGCCACTCCCATACCGCTGAACACCCCCAGGAGCACACCGCGGAAATCCCGGCAGAAGTGAAGCTCCGGCACTACGTCCAGACGCTCAAAGGCCTCCACCATCTGGGCGCCGCTTCGTACACTCTGCTCCCGCAGCATCACCGGGTACTGGGTAAGCAGTCTGACCGGGTCAGGCTTTTGTCCGTCCTCCCGGTAGAGAATATACAGTCCGCTCTCCGCCAGCTCCCTGGTGCAGATGCCCGCGCCCAGACTGGTGGCCCAGCCCATAGTGAGGATCAGGTCACCCCCGCCTGAGAGCAGAGACTGGCGCTGTTCCCGCCAGGAATCCTGGGTGGCGTAGAGGATCTGATAGTTTGGAAAGCGCTCGTGAAAAGCGTGAGCCACATCGGAGAGGAGGTAGACCATAGCGGGGGACTCCACCAGCTCCATATCCACAGTCACCATCACATCCTGCGCGTCCATCTGATTGGTGGTGCGGCGCACCATCTGGCTGACCTGGCGCAGCAGTTCCATCGCGTCACGCCGGAAATTGATCCCCGCCTGGGTCAGCTCCACGGAGCGCTTGTCCCGCCGCAGCAAAAGTACGCCCAGCTCCTGCTCCAGCTCCGAGATCTGCTGGCTCAGGGCCGAGGGGGATATAAACAGGGCCTCCGCAGCCCGGCGGAAATTCAGCGTGTCCGACACGGCCACAAAATATCTCAGTTGTCGAAGTTCCATACGCTCCCTTTCTCCCATCTGCCTTATCGGCCGGGCCCTCTCCCTCCCGGCGGACAGGCAGTTCATTCAGCCGCCCTTCCTCTTTCCACTTGTTTTCTATATTATCATTTTTCTACCTGCAACTCAAGGAAATTCACAACCCTCCGGCAAGTGAATTTAAGTTTACTAATCACACCTTTTCTTTTGTTCGGAAATAGATATTTCACAATGCTTCCATTATATACTACAATCTTTTCAGCAAAATCGAACAAACCGCGGCCATTTTAAAGGGGGTGTTCAAAAAACACAGGCTTTTACAACTTTCAGCCGTGTTTGGGCCGCAAGGGGTGGTTTGGCTGCCGCCCCTTTCCGTCCGTGCCTCTGCTCCTGTGAGGCAGCGGGCTGTGTAGGGCACGTTTTTGCATCAAAAGGAGGAAATGGAATGTTAGGCATTAATATTGATGACGTATTGAATGTACTGGACTCCTGTAAGTACCATCTGATCGCCCTGGCTGTGATCCTGGTGGTGGCGCTGGTGGCCATGATCGCCTGTATGAAGCTGCCTAAGGTTACCAAGTTCGTAATCCGCAGCCAGGCTGGCCTTGCCATCCTGCTGGCCGTGGTGGTCATTGTGAACATGATCTGCTTCGGCCCCATGTACACTCTGGTGTCCCTGTCCATGGGCAGCGGCTCCATTACCGAGGAGAGCATGGCCGAGGCCTATGAGGTCAACACCGAGCTGGTAAGTGAGGGTGTAACCCTGCTGGAGAACAATGGCGCTCTGCCTCTGTCCAGCGGTTCCAACGTGAATGTGTTCGGCTGGGCTTCTACCGCCCCTGTCTATGGCGGCGTGGGCTCCGGCGCTCTCAATGACCAGTACGCTGTTACTGACCTGATTACCGGTCTGAAGAATGCGGGCCTTAACGTCAACCAGGATCTGGTGGACTTCTATGAGGCCTATCAGGCCGAACGCCCCAGCGTGGGCATGTGGGCCCAGGACTGGACCCTGCCTGAGCCCAATGTGAGCGCTTACAGCGATGATCTGATGGCCGCTGCCAAGGAGTTCTCTGACACCGCCCTGGTGGTCATCTCCCGGCCCGGCGGCGAAAACGCCGATATGCCCACCGATATGGCCGCCGTTGTGGACGGCAGCTGGATGGAGCGGGACGCTACCACCGGCAACTCCTACTTCAACGGCGTGTATGACGACTCCCTCAACGAGGGCAACGACTGGGACGAGGGCGACCACTATCTGGAGCTGTCCAACCGCGAGGAGGAGATGCTCCAGCTGGTGTGCGACAATTTCGATAAGGTCATTGTTCTGATCAACACCAACAATGCCATGGAGCTGGGCTTCCTGGAGGAGTATGGGGTGGATGCCGCCGTATATGCTCCCTGCCCCGGCCAGAATGGCTTTGATGCGGTGGGCCTGGTGATCGCCGGTCAGGTAAACCCCTCCGGCAAGACTGTGGACACCTTCGTCTATGATTTGTTCAACACCCCCATCGTCAACAACTTTGGCCAGTTCATGTACGACAATATGGACGAGTTCGCTGTGGTTTCCACCAGTTTCGCCACCGGTGAGCAGTCCACCGCTCTGCCCAGCTTTGTCAACTATGTGGAGGGCATCTACGTTGGCTACAAGTTCTATGAGACCGCCGCTGCGGAGGGCCTCATCGACTACGACTCCACCGTAGTGTACCCCTTTGGCTACGGCCTGTCCTACACCACCTTCTCTCAGGAGATGGGCGCCATCACTGAGTCCAACGGCGTCATCAGCTTTGATGTCACCGTCACCAATACCGGCGACGTGGCCGGCAAGAACGTGGTGGAGGTCTACTTCAATCCCCCCTACACCAACGGCGGCATTGAGAAGGCCACTGCCAACCTGATCGCCTTCGACAAAACCGACATTCTGGAGCCCGGTGCCTCCGAGACTGTCACCATCTCCTTCAATGTGGAGGACATGGCTTCTTACGACACCTACGGTGAGGGCTGCTACGTGCTGGAGGCCGGCGACTATGTGATCTCCATCAACTCCGACTCCCACACCGTGCTGGACAGCGAGGTGTACAACGTGGCTTCCACTGTTGTGTACAGTGATGGCCGCTCCACCGACAAGACCGCTCCCACCAACCTGTTCCAGGATGTGGAGGGCGATGTGACCTATCTCTCCCGCGCTGACGGCTTTGCCAACTACGCCGAGGCCACTGCCGCTCCCGCCAGCATGTCCATGAGCGACGAGCATAAGGCCATGTTCCTCAACAACTCCAACTACGACCCCAACGATTACAATAATCCCGACGACGTGATGCCCGCCACCGGCGTGAGCAGCAACATTACTATGGAGAGTATGCGCGGCGTGGCCTATGACGATGGCCAGTGGGATACCTTCCTGGATCAGCTCACCGTCTCCGAGATGAGCGAGCTCATCGCCATGGGCGGCTACCAGACCGCTCCCATCTCCAGCATTGAGAAGGTCCAGACCTACGACTGCGATGGTCCTGCCTCCATTAACAACAACTTCACCCAGCAGGGCTCCATCGGTTTTGCCGGTACCGTTCTGATGGCCTCCACCTGGAACACCGAGACTGTTTATAAGTTTGGTTCCTCCATCGGTCGCATGGCTGACGAGCTGAATGTGTCCGGCTGGTACGCCCCCGCCATGAACATCCACCGCTCCGCTTTCAGCGGCCGGAACTTCGAGTACTACTCCGAGGACGGGCTGCTCTCCGGCAAGCTGGCCGCCCAGGCCATCCAGGGTGCTGAGCAGTACGGTGTCTACGCCTACATTAAGCACTATGCCCTCAACGACCAGGAGACCAACCGCAACACCATGCTGTGCACCTGGTCCAATGAGCAGGCCATCCGCGAGATCTACCTCAAGCCCTTTGAGCTGGCCGTGAAGGAAGGCGGCGCCGATGCTGTCATGTCCTCCTTCAACTACATCGGTACTGAGTGGGCCGGTGCGTGCAACGAGCTGTGCAATGTGGTCCTGCGTGACGAGTGGGGCTTCGTGGGCATGGTGCTCACCGATTACTTCGGCGTGTACGGCTACATGAATGCTGACCAGGCCATCCGCAACGGCACCGACTTCTGTCTGGTGAACTATCCCACCGCCACCAACTATGTCACCGACACCACCAGCGCCACCTCTGTCCTGGCCATGCGTCAGGCCACCAAGAACATCCTGTACACCGTGGTCAATTCCCGCGCCTATGATCCCGCCAACCTGGAGACCGGTATGGCTGCCTGGGAGATCACCTTCATCGTGGTGGATGTGATCGTGGCCCTTGTCATCGTGGGTCTGGAGGTTCTGGTGATCCGCAAGGTGAAGAAGATCAAGACCACCGCGTAATCCCGTGCTCCTTTGGACTTTTGTCCAATCCACATTCGGAAGAAGGTCTGGCCCCTCTGGGGCCGGGCCTTCTTCCCCGTCATTCCTGGAGGGTGATTTTTTGCAAATCGAAGCCATCGTATCCCGCATGACGCTGGAGGAAAAAGCCTCCCTGCTCTCTGGTAAGGGCACGTTTACCGCCAAATCGGTAGACCGGCTGGACATTCCCGGCATGTTTCTGTCCGACGGCCCCCACGGGCTGCGCAAACAGGCCGGCGCCGCCGACCACCTGGGTCTCAACGCCAGCCTGCCCGCCACCTGCTTCCCCACCGCCGCCACTATGGCCAACAGCTGGGACCCCGCACTGGGGGAGGAGCTGGGCACCTATCTGGGGGAGGAGGCTGTAGCCCAGGGTGTCAGCGTGCTGCTGGGCCCCGGTCTGAACATGAAGCGCTCCCCCCTGTGCGGCCGCAATTTCGAGTACTTCTCCGAGGACCCCTACCTGGCGGGTAAGATGGCCGCCGCCTATGTCCGCGGCATCCAGTCCAAGGGCGTGTCCGCCTGTCCCAAGCACTTCGCGGCCAACTCCCAGGAGACCCTGCGGATGCACAACGACAGCGTGGTGGACATGCGTACCCTCCGGGAAATCTACCTCACCGGCTTTGAGATCGCGGTGAAAGAGGGACATCCCATGTCCATCATGTCCGCCTACAACCGCATCAACGGTGTCTACGCCAACGAGGACAAGCATCTGCTCCAGGACCTGCTGGTGGACGAGTGGGGCTTCGACGGCTTCGTGGTCACCGACTGGGGCGGCTCCAACGACCACGTGGAGGGCGTGCGCTGCGGCAGCGCCCTGGAGATGCCCGCCGCCGGTCCTGCCACCGACCTGGAGATCATCAATGCCGTGCGGGAGGGCCGCCTGGAGGAGTCCGTGGTGGACGCCCGGGTGAAGGAGTACCTGAAGGTCCTCTTTGCCACCCGCATCCCGGAGAATGCCCCCGACTTCGACGTGGAGTCCCACCACGCCTTCGCCCGGAAGGCCGCCGAGTCCACCATCGTGCTGCTGAAGAATGAGGAGGACATCCTCCCCCTGAAGGCGGGCACCAAGGTGGCGGTGCTGGGTGACTTCGCCGTGACCCCCCGCTATCAGGGCGCCGGCTCCTCCATGGTCAACGTGACCAAGCTGGACACCCCCGCCGACTGCCTCAAGGCCAGCAGCCTGGACGTGGTGGGTGTGGCCCCCGGCTTCGACCGCCACGGCAAGGCCGATGAGGCCCTGAAGGCCCAGGCTGTGGAGCTGGCGGGCAAGGCACAGGTGGTGCTGCTGTACATGGGCCTGGACGAGATCAGCGAGTCCGAGGGCCTGGACCGGGCCCACATGAAGATCCACGACAACCAGGTGGAGCTGCTCAAGGCTGTGGCCGCGGTGAACCCCAACGTGGTGGTGGTGCTGTGCGGCGGCTCCCCCATTGAGATGCCCTGGCTGGACCAGTGCAAGGCCATGGTCCACGGCTATCTGGGCGGCCAGGCCGGCGCGGGCGCCGTGGTGGATGTGCTCACCGGCGCGGTGAATCCCTCCGGCAAGCTGGCGGAGACCTGGCCCATGACCTATGAGGATACCCCCGCCTACCGCCACTTCCCCGGCCTGGAGTGCACCACCGAGTACCGGGAGGGCCCCTACATCGGCTACCGTTACTATGCCACCGCCGGCGTGCCCGTCCGCTTCCCCTTCGGCTTCGGCCTGAGCTATACCACCTTTGCCTACAGCGACCTCACCGTGGCCCAGGACAAGGTCACCTTCACCGTGACCAACACCGGCGCCCGGGCCGGCGCGGAGGTGGCCCAGGTCTACGTCTCCCTCCCCGGAGGCAAGGTGTTCCGCCCGGTGCGGGAGCTCAAGGGCTTTACCAAGGTGTTCCTGGAGCCCGGCGAGAGCAAGAGCGTCACCGTCCCTCTGGACGACAAGGCCTTCCGCTACTTCAACACCAAGACCGACGCCTTCGAGGTGGAGAGCGGCACCTACACCGTGGAGGTGGGCCCCTCCTCCGTGGAGCTGCCCCTGACGGGCACCGTGGAGGTGAAGGGCACCGACGCTGTCATTCCCTGGGACGCCGCCACCCTGCCCCACTACTACTCCGGCCAGGTGCAGGATATGCCCGACGGGGAGTTTGAGGCCCTGCTGGGCCGTCCCATCCCCCCCGCCAAGTGGGACCGCACCAAGCTGCTCACCATGAACGACACCTTCTCCCAGCTCTTCTACGCCAAGAGCCCGGTGGGCCGGCTGGTATACAGCATCCTCACCTCCCGCAAGAAGAAAGCGGAGGCGAAGGGCACCCCCGACCTGAACATTCTGTTCATCTACAACATGCCCTTCCGCGGCATGGCCAAGATGATGGGCGGCATGATGGACATGGCCATGGCCGAGTCCCTGCTGGAGGTGTTCAACGGCCACTTCTTCAAGGGCCTGGGCCACCTGCTGGGCGCCCGGAGCCGGATGAACAAGAACGCCAAGGCCCTCCAGGCCACTCTGGACAGCGCCTCCGACCCCTCCTGACCCCTGGCGCTCCGGCGGGGCGGCAGCAGCGCACCTGAAATATCAGCCCAAATGAAATACCCCCTGTATAGGATTCTAATTCCTATACAGGGGGTTTTGTTATGTTTTCCCAGGTTCCCCTTACTCCGCCCGCAGCGCGGCCAGCCGGGCGCGCAGGCCGGAGTACCGGCGGGTCTGGCGGTCATTGGCGGTCATGGCCGCCACCACGTCCTCCCGGCCCACGATGACCAGCAGGTCCCGGGCCCGGGTGATGGCGGTATACAGCACGCCCCGGGTGAGAAGCATGGGGGCCCCGTCACAGGCGGCCAGCACCACAGCCCGGTACTCGCTGCCCTGTGCCTTGTGGACGGTGATGGCATAGGCGGACTCCAGCTCGGGCAGCATGTCCGGGGTATAGTCAACTATCTTTCCGTCAAAGTTGACTCTCACCAGCCCCGAAGGCCCGTCCACCTCCGCCACGGTGCCGATGTCCCCGTTATAGATCCCCATGCCCGCCTCGCCGGTGTCGGTGTTCTCCCACAGCACGTCGTAGTTGTTGCGGATCTGGATCACCCGGTCCCCGGCCCGGAAGATGTACTCCCCGAAGGTCCGCTCCCCCTTCCCCTCCGCCGGGGGATTTACCGCGCTCTGGAGGGCCCGGTTCAGGGCGGCGGTGCCGGTGGTGTGCCGCCGGGTGGGGGAGAGAACCTGGATCTGATCCGGGGGGATGCCCATGCCCTGGGGCAGCCGCCGGCACACCAGGTCCACAATGGTCTCCGCCGTGCGCTGGGCGTCCTGCCTCCGCAGGAAGAAGAAGTCCCGGCTGTCGTTGGTCAACCGGGGCACCTGACCGTGGTTGACACTGTGGGCGTTCATGACGATGGCGCTCTCCCGGGCCTGGCGGAAGATCTCCGTCAGGGAGACGGCGGGGATGGCGCCGCTGCGCAGCAGGTCTGAGAGGATGTTCCCCGGCCCCACGGAGGGCAGCTGGTCCGGGTCCCCCACCAGCACCAGGCGGCAGTCCGAGCGCAGGGCGGCCACCAGGGCGGCCATGAGGGAGATGTCCACCATGGAGGTCTCGTCCACGATGACCGCGTCCGCCTCCAGGGGGTCGCTCTGGTTGTGGGTAAACACCAGGGTGCCGGTGGCGGGGTCCATCCGGGTCTCCAGCAGGCGGTGGATGGTGTAGGCCTCGGCGCCGCAGGCCTCCCCCAGCCGCTTGGCCGCCCGGCCCGTGGGGGCCGCCAGGGCGGTCTCCAGCCCCAGGTGGTCAAAGAGGGCCAGCACCCCCCGCAAAGAGGTGGTCTTGCCCGTGCCCGGCCCGCCGGTGAGGAGCACCACCTGCCGGCTGGCCGCCAGCTCCACCGCCTGGCGCTGCTCCCCGGCGTACCGGATGCCCTGCTCCTTCTGGATGCGGGCCAGAAGTCTATCCAGGTCCCTGGGGGGGCGGAGGTCCTGGGCGCTCATCTCCCCCAGGCGCATGGCCACATAGCTCTCGTCATAGTGGAGCTGGGCGAGGTAGCAGGCGTCCTGGCCCGCCACGCGCTCCTCCACCACCTCTCCCCGCTCCTCCAGGGCCTCCAGGCCGTCCTCCAGGCCCTCCCGCTCCACGCCGATGAGCTGTCCCGTGGCGGCCAGCAGCTTCTCCCGGGGGATAAAGGTGTGGCCATTGCCCGCGTTGTGGGTGAGCTCGAAGAGGATGCCCGCCTCGATGCGCTGGGGGTCGTCCCCCTCCATTCCCAGTTCCAGGGCCAGGGCGTCAGCGGCGGGGAACTGAATGCCCAGCTCCGGGTCCACCAGAAGATAGGGGTTGTCCTGGAGCACCTCCCGGGAGAGGTCCCCGTACCGGCGGTAAATGGGCATGGCACACTGGAGGGGGAGGCTGTGCTCCCCCAGAAATTCCAGCAGCCGCCGCATGCCCATCTGGCGGCGGAAGGACTCCCCCATCTCCCGGGCCTTCTTGGGGGTAATGCCCCGCAGGCGGGTGAGCTCCTCGGGCCGCTCCTCCAGGATGGTGAGCACCTCCTCCCCGAAGGTGTCCACCAGCCGCCGGGCGGTGGCGGTGCCCACCCCCTTCACCACGCCGGAGGCCAGGTACTCAAACACCGCCTTGACCCCCACGGGCATGCGGCGCACCACCACCTCCGCCTTGAACTGCTCGCCGTAGCTGGTGTGGTGCTTCCAGCTGCCCTGGAGCTCCAGGGTCTCCCCGGGGGCCACCCCGGGCATACACCCCACGGCGGTGATCTCCCGCCCCTGGCCGCAGTCCAGCTTGAGCACCGTGTAGCCGTTCTCCTCGTTGCGGAAGAGCACCGCGCCCACGGTGCCGCTGATCTCGTTGCTCTGTCTTTGGATGTCCCGCTCCACGGCGCTCTCCTCCTCAAATCACATCGCCCCGGCGCAAAACGCCGGGGCGCGGTCTCTCTTGCTCTCTGTGAGGCCCTCAGGGCTCCTCCGGTCCGGACAGCAGCCTCTCCACCTCCGCCCCCAGCCGGTGGCCGGGGACCAGGCACACCCCTTGGTGCTCCTCCGCCAGGGCAGCGGCCAGGGCGGCCCCCTCCGGGTCCAGGCCGCAGTCGGCAATGAGGACGGCCCGGGGGCACAGCTCCCCCCGCCGCAGCCACAGCACCCCCCGCAGGGTGTGCTCCAGAGTCTCCCCTTTCCCCCGGGCGGCAATGACCCAGCACACGCCCCGCCGCCAAGGCAGCAGCAACCTGCCCCCCAGCAGCCACAGCAGTCCGGCGCCCCCCAGGGCCGCCAGAAAGCACAACACGATCTCTCCCACCATGGGGCGCCACCTCCTGGTCCATCCTATGCAACCAGTGGGGAGCTCGTGCTTAAAAGAGGGCGGTCACCCCGAAGGTGATGGCCGAAATGGCCACCCCCGCGGCCAGCACCCCCAGGAAAATGGCGGGCAGGGCCCGGCTGATGCGCATATCCAGCAATGCCGCCACCAGGGACCCGGTCCAGGCCCCGGTGCCCGGCAGGGGAATGGCCACCAGGATAAAGAGCCCCAGGTACTGGTACTTGGTCACCAGCCGCCCCTTCACATGGGCCCGGTTCTCCAGCCGGGTGACCAGGCTGTCGGTCCGGGGGCTCACCCGGCGCAGCCAGCGGAACACGCTGCGGATAAACAAAATGATAAAGGGCACGGGGATCATATTGCCCACCACCGCCGCCACAAAGGCGGGCCAGATGTCCAGCCCCAGGCCCACGCCGAAGGGGATGCCCCCCCGCAGCTCGATCACCGGGACCATGGACATCAGGGCAGTATAGACCCACTCCCCTACGGGGTTGTACTCCATCCACTCCATGATATCTGCCATTGGTACGCTCCTCCGCCAATTTCACTGTGCTCATTCAGGCAGATTCCATTGTATCATACCCGGCGGGTCCTGTCTCCTTATAAATTCCATAAAAATACGCCCTGTTTCCCCGGGCTTTCAGATATTGTCCCTCACCGCCTCCCCCCGAAAGGCGGCGAGGAGAAACCTTACAGCATCCGCTTGAGATACCGCCCCGTGTAGCTCGCCTCACAGGCGGCCACCTCCTCGGGGGTGCCGGTGCACACCACCGTGCCCCCGCCGTCGCCGTTCCCCATACGTCAGGCCGCATGGGGCCCCATTTTATCCAACCTGCTCGGGCGGAGTGAATCCGCCCTGCGCCAAGGTTTTGTCCCTGCGGGCCAAAACGCTTGTACGGCGCAAAGCGCCGCCCCATCTCCCGATGGGGCCCCCGAGGGGGGGCGCGGCGTTCTTTTTCACAGCATCCGCTTCAAATAGCGGCCGGTATAGGAGGCGGCGCATTGCGCCACCTCCTCGGGGGTGCCGGTGCACACCACCGTGCCCCCGCCGTCGCCCCCCTCGGGGCCCAGGTCGATGATATAATCCGCGGTCTTGATCACGTCCAGATTGTGCTCGATGACCACCACCGTGTTGCCTGCGTCCACCAGGCGCTGGAGGACCTCCACCAGCTGGTGGACGTCGTAGGTGTGCAGGCCGGTGGTGGGCTCGTCCAGGATATAGATGGTCTGTCCGGTGGAGCGCTTGGAGAGCTCCGTGGCCAGCTTCACCCGCTGGGCCTCGCCGCCGGAGAGCGTGGTGGAGGGCTGGCCCAGCTTCACATAGGAGAGGCCCACATCCCGCAGTGTCACCAGCTTGTTGTACAGCTTGGGCAGGTTCTCGAAGAAGGGCAGGGCCTCCTCCACGGTCATGTCCAGCACCTCGTAGATGTTCTTGCCCTTGTAGCGCACCTCCAGGGTCTCCCGGTTGTACCGCTTGCCCTTGCACACCTCGCAGGGCACATAGATGTCCGGCAGGAAGTGCATCTCGATCTTGATGAGGCCGTCCCCCTGGCAGGCCTCGCACCGGCCCCCCCGCACGTTGAAGGAGAACCGACCCGGGCCGTAGCCCCGGCTCTTGGCGTCGGACGTGGAGGCGAAAAGCTCCCGGATGTCGTTGAAGAGCCCGGTGTAGGTGGCGGGGTTGGACCGGGGGGTGCGGCCGATGGGGGACTGGTCGATGGCGATGACCTTGTCCAGAAACTCCTCCCCCTCCACCCCGTCGTGGCGACCGGGGCGGGCCTTGGTGCGGTTCAGGTCCGCCCCCAGGCGCTTGTAGAGGATCTCATTGACCAGGGAGGACTTGCCCGACCCGGACACCCCGGTGACGGCGATGAAGGTCCCCAGGGGAAAGGCCACGTCGATGTGCTTGAGGTTGTTTTCCGCCGCCCCCCGGATCACCAGCTGTTTGCCGTTCCCCGGCCGCCGCTGTTCCGGCACGGGCACCTTCCGCCGGCCGGAGAGGTAGTCCCCGGTGATGGAGCCGGGGCTGGCCATGATCTCCTGGGCGGTGCCGCAGGCCACCACCTGGCCCCCGTGGACCCCGGCGCCGGGGCCGATGTCCACGATATAGTCGGCAGCGCGCATGGTGTCCTCGTCGTGCTCCACCACGATGAGGGTGTTGCCCAGGTCCCGCAGGTGCTTGAGGGTGGCCAGCAGCATGTCGTTGTCCCGCTGATGCAGGCCGATGGAGGGCTCGTCCAGAATATAGAGCACCCCCATGAGGGAGGAGCCGATCTGAGTGGCCAGGCGGATACGCTGGCTCTCCCCGCCGGACAGGGTGCCCGCCTGGCGGGACAGCGTAAGATATTGCAGCCCCACGCTTTTGAGAAAGCCCAGCCGCTCCCGGATCTCCCGGAGAATGCGCTCGGCGATGCGCATCTGGGTGTCGGTGAGGGTAAGGCCGTCCAGGAAGGCCAGGGCGTCGTCCACCGGCTTGCGGCAGAACTCGTCGATGTTGATGCCCCCCACGGTGACCGCCAGGGACTCCCGCCGCAGCCGCCGCCCGCCGCAGTCGGGGCAGGGCTGCTCGGCCATGCACTCCTCCAGCTCCCGGCGCACCGCGTCGCTCTGGGTCTCCCGGTAGCGCCGCTCCAGGTTGGGGATGATGCCCTCAAAGGGCTGATGGAGCACCCCCTTGCCCCGGGGCTGGTCGTACTCCAGGGTGAGCTTCTCTCCCTTGGTGCCGTAGAGGATCACGTCCATCACCTGGGGGGGCAGGTCCTTCACGGGGGTGTTGAGCTTGAAGCGGTACTTGTGGGACAGGGCGTCAAAGTACATCCGGGAGATGCCGTCCCCCTTGATGTTGTTCCACCCCGAGGCGGTGATGGCCCCCTCCAGGATGGAGAGGTTGGGGTTGGGGATCACCAGGTCGGGGTCCACCTTCAGCTGATTGCCCAGCCCCGTGCAGGTGGGGCAGGCGCCGAAGGGATTGTTGAAGGAGAACATCCGGGGGGTGAGCTCCTCGATGGACACGCCGCAGTCCTCGCAGGCGTAGTTCTGGGAGAAGAGAATGTCCCGCTCCTCCTCCCCCAGCACGTTGATGATGACCAGGCCGCCGGACAGAGCGGAGGCGGTCTCCACGCTGTCGGTGAGGCGGCGGGCGATGTCCTCCCGGATCACCAGCCGGTCCACCACCACCTCAATGGAGTGCTTCTTGTTCTTGTCCAGCTTGATCTCCTCGGTGAGGTCGTAGAGGGAGCCGTCCGCCCGCACCCGCACATAGCCCGAGCGGCGGGCGTCCTCAAAAACCTTGGCGTGCTCCCCCTTCTTGCCCCGGATCACCGGGGAGAGGACCTGGATGCGGGTGGCGGGGGGCAGGGCGAGCACCTGGTCGATGATCTGGTCGATGGTCTGCTGGCGGATCTCCTTGCCGCACTTGGGGCAGTGGGGGGTGCCCACCCGGGCAAACAGCAGCCGCAGGTAGTCGTAGATCTCCGTCACGGTGCCCACGGTGGACCGGGGATTCTTGCTGGTGGTCTTCTGGTCGATGGAGATGGCCGGGGAGAGGCCGTCGATGTAGTCCACATCGGGCTTCTCCATCTGGCCCAGGAACATCCGGGCGTAGGAGCTCAGGGACTCCACATACCGCCGCTGCCCCTCGGCGTAGATGGTCTCAAAGGCCAGGGAGGACTTGCCCGACCCGCTCAGGCCGGTAAACACCACCAGCTTGTCCCGGGGGATGGCCACGTCGATGTTCTTCAGGTTGTTTTCCCGGGCGCCCTTGACGAAAATATGGTCCAGCATAGCTTCAGCTTCTCCTTCTCGCGTTTCGTGGTGACGGGGCGGTCAGTGCCCGAACACCTCCGCCACCCTCTCCAGCATGGAGCGGATGGGCAGCTCATAGGGGCAGCGCCCCTCACAGGTGCCGCACTTGACGCAGTCCCCCGCGTGGCCCTTCAGGGCCTCGTACCGGGTGCGGGCCCAGTCCCCCAGGCCGTACTTCCGGGCGTAGTTGGCCATGAGGAAGTTGGCCGGGATGTCGATGCCCTGGGGGCAGGGGGCGCAGTAGCCGCACCGGCGGCAGAACTGGCTGCCCAGCTCCCGGCGGATGGCGTCGCACTTGGCCAGCTCCTCCTCCGTCAGGGGGGCGGAGAGGTCCACGGCGGCGTTGCGCTCCACCTCCTCCACGCAGCCCATGCCCGGGATGGAGATGTCGATCACCCCGGAGGCGGCGATGAACCGCAGCGCCAGCTCCCAGTCGTCCAGGTTGCCTCCGGCCAGGGGCTTCATGGCGATGGTGCCGATGCCCTTCTCCCGGGCTTTGGCCAGCACGTGGTGGCCCTGGGTCTCCACGATGTTGTAGGGGAACATCACCGTCTCGATCTTGTCCCCGTACTCCTCCACCAGGCGGCCCAGGGCGTCCACGTTGTGGGCGGTGACGCCGATGTGGCCGATCTTCCCCGCCTGCCGGGCCTGATCCAGGGCCTCCCAGGCCCCGCCGGGGCCGAAGGCGGTCTCCATGTCCTTCTCGGGCAGGTTGTGGATCTGGTAGAGGTCGATGTAGTCGGTGCGCAGGTTCTTCAGGCTGATGTCCACGTCCCGGGCCATGCCCTGGGCGGTGCGCTCCATGCTCTTGGTGGCCAGGATGAACTTGTCCCGCCGCCCCTCCAGGGCGGCCCCCAGGTACTCCTCACTGACGGTATAGCCCCGGGCGGTGTCAATATAGTTGATGCCGTACTCCTCCAGCTTATCCACCACCGCCACAGTGTTGGCCCCGTCGGCGCGCTGGATGGGGATGCCGCCGAAGGACACGGCAGCGGGGCGCAGCCCCGTCTTTCCCAGGGTCACATAGGTCATTTCCTTCATGTTCCGTCCCTCATTTCTCAAAATTCCGCCGTCCGGGGCGGCAGCGTTTGTCTCTATCATGCCCGTTCCGCCGGGGAACACGCCTCCCCCCGGCTCATTTCCGCCGCCAGGGCCAGGGAGCCCCGGCGCAGCAGGGCGATATTCTCCTCCTGGAGCACCGTGTCCCGGGGGGTATGGATGCGGCCCAGCCAGTACCCCGCCAGCTTGGAGCGGCGGAAGGCGGCCGCCCCCACCCCCAGGGGGAAGTGGAGCTGGTCCGAGGGGTACATCCCCCAGCCCCGGGCCACCTCCACCTCCTTGTCCCCCTCCGGGCGGTAGCACCGCTCCAGGGCGGCCAGCAGGTCCTCCCGCCTCTTGGCTCCCTTGCCGGGGAAGAGGCGCAGGTGGTCCCCGTCGGAGACGCAGTCAAAGTTCACCACCAGGGTGTCCGCCAGCTCCCCCATGTGGCGCTTTTTGAAGGCGGCGGAGCCCACCAGGCCCTTCTCCTCGTTGTCGAAGAACACGAAGGCCACCCCCGCCCGGTGCTCGGGCGGCAGGGAGAGGGCGGTTTCCACCAGGGTGATGACCCCGGAGGTGTTGTCGTTGACGTTGCTGGGGTTGGCAGGTCCGGCCAGCATGAGCCACACCACCCCCACCAGCAGCAGATAGCCCGCCAGGATCCCCGCCAGGGAGCTGTCCGTCAGGGCGATCACCCCCACCTCCACGGCAAACACCGCCGCCAGCATCACCGCCACCAGGGGCAGCTGGAGCAGCAGGGTGATGAGCAGATTGTGGGGGCAGATCAGGTTGGGCCAGGGCAGCCGGGCCGGGGTGTCGTAGTGGGCGGTGAAGAGCACCCGGGCCCCCGCCGCCTCCCCCACCACCACGTTGGCGCTGCGGATGAGGGAGCCGCTCTCCTCCACGGAGACGGCGTACCCCGCCTCCCCCAGCACCTCCAGCAGCCACTGCCGGAACTGCGCCTTCTGAACCCGACTCTTGCGCACGGGGAAGCGGCGGAGCAGTTCCTGGGTCTGTTGGGTCATGTTCCTCCTCCTCTCACTCGGTCAGGTCCGCCAGGGTGCCCCCGGTGACCTCCACCAGGGCGGCGGGGGCGAGCTCCACCTGGAACCCGATCTTCCCGGCGGACACCATGATAGTGTCCACGATCTCCGCCGTCTCGTGGAAAAAGGTGGGGTACTGCTTTTTCATCCCCACTGGGGAGCAGCCCCCCCGGACATAGCCGGTGAGGCCCAGGATCTCCTTCACGTGGACCATCTCCACGTGCTTCTCCCCCGCAGCCCGGGCGGCCTTCTTCAGGCTGAGGCTGTCCCCCACGGGGATGACGAACACGTAGATCCCCCCGGAGGCCCCCCGGGCCACCAGGGTCTTGAACACGCACTCCGGGTCCTGCCCCAGGGAGCGGGCCACCGTCACCCCGTCCACCGGCACCCCCTCCTCATGGGGGTAGCTGTGGGGGGTGAAGGGGATGCCCTTTTGCTCCAGCAGGCGCATCACATTGGTCTTGTCCTCTTTTTTTGCCATAGCTGATCCTCGGTTTCTGTGTAGTAGCAATCCTCCCGCCATTTGGCCGGGTTGGTGCGGATGTAGTCCCAGATGCGGAGGTAGTCCCCGTCGCTGCGGACGATGTGGTCGTGGTAGCCCTTTTGCCAAATGGAATGGCCAGCCGCTTTGGATGCGGCACGCTTCATTTGCCCCACAATGGTGGAAAGGGGCGTTGTAGGGGCGGATAACATCCGCCCGCCGTCTCCGCCGATGGACAACAAAATATGAACATGGTTGGGCATGACCACATAATGTTCCAAGGAAACATTTGGATAATGAACAGGTATATCCTCAATTGCCTGTTTGACCAGCAAGCCGACCGGAGACAACTGCTCGGTCCACGGGCGGATAATATCCGCCCCTACTCCCATATAAGAAGTTATTTCATCCCAAAACAGGGATTTTCTTTCTCTGGCACAGATGGTGACAAAATAACACCCCGGCTGGCTGTAATCGTACCGCTCCAGGCGGTTTGGCCGGCGTCTGGGCAGGTCCATCCCGGCGTCCTCCCTCATTCCCCCAGCAGCGCCCGCAGCTCCTTCAGAAACGGCCCCAGGGCGGTCTGATCCCCCATAAACTCGAACCGGAGGCGCTGGACGCCGTGGAAGCCCACCAGGGTGCCGCTCACCCGGATATGCCCCAGCCGGTCGGCGGCGGCGAAGGTGAGGGAGCTGCCGTAGCCCAGGTCCGCCAGCTCCGCCCGCTGCCGCTGAAAGCTCAGGAGCCCCTCCAGCTCCTCCGCGAAGGCCCGGAGGGCGGCAATGTCGCACTCCCACTCCCCCGTGCTGGAAAAGCCGTCGGAGCGCACGGACAGTCGGAAGGTGGTGTTATAGGGGTTCCCCGCCCGGGCGTCCTCTTCGCTGTGGAACAAGGCGGAGAGGACCGCAGAATTCCCGTCGTACTCATACGAAGCGGTCATGGCTTCTCCCCGCCTCCTCACTCCCCCCGCAGACGGATGATCTCGTCCCGCAGAGCCGCCGCCAGCTCGAACTCCAACATTCTTGCGGCCTCTTTCATCTCCTTCTCCAGGCGGGCGATCTCCTCCCGGCGCTCCTTCTCCGTGAGCTTGACCCCCTTGTCCCGCCGGCGGCCCCGGCCGCCCTCCTGGTGGGAGAGCTCGATGAGGTCCCGCACGCTCTTGATGACGGTGCGGGGCACGATGCCGTGGGCCTTGTTGAAGGCGTCCTGCTTCTCCCGGCGGCGCTCGGTCTCGGTGATGGCCCGGTCCATGGAGGGGGTGATGGCGTCGGCGTACATCACCACCAGGCCGTCGGCGTTGCGGGCCGCCCGGCCGATGGTCTGGATGAGGGAGGTCTCGGAGCGCAGGAAGCCCTCCTTGTCCGCGTCCAGAATGGCCACCAGACTCACCTCGGGCAGGTCCAGGCCCTCCCGCAGCAAATTGATGCCCACCAGCACGTCGAACTCCCCCAGGCGCAGGTCCCGGATGATCTCCTGCCGCTCGATGGTGTCGATGTCGTGGTGCATGTACCGCACCTTGATGCCGGTATTTTTCAGATAGGCGGTGAGGTCCTCCGCCATCTTCTTGGTGAGGGTGGTCACCAGCACCCGCTCGGACCGGGCGGTGCGGGTGTTGATCTCCCCGATGAGGTCGTCGATCTGCCCCTCCACCGGCCGCACCTCCACCCGGGGGTCCAGCAGCCCCGTGGGGCGGATGACCTGCTCCACGATCTGCCCCGACCGCACCCGCTCGTACTCCCCGGGGGTGGCGGAGACGTAGATCACCTGGTTTACCCGCTGTTGAAACTCTTCAAATTTCAACGGCCGGTTGTCAAAGGCGCAGGGCAAACGGAAGCCGTAGTCCACCAGGGTGGTCTTGCGGGCCCGGTCCCCGTTGTACATGGCCCGCACCTGGGGGAGGGTCACGTGGCTCTCGTCGATGAAGAGGAGGAAGTCGTCGGGGAAGTAGTCCAGCAGGGTGTGGGGGGGCGAGCCCTCCGGCCGGCCCTCGATGACCCGGGAGTAGTTCTCGATGCCCGAGCAGTAGCCCAGCTCCTGCATCATCTCAATGTCGTACATCACCCGCTGCTTGAGCCGCTGGGCCTCCACCAGCTGGTCCCGGGCCTTGAACCAGGCCACCCGGTCCTCCAGCTCCTGGTAGATCTCCCCGATGGCGGCGTCCATCTTCTCCTTGGGGGTGACGTAGTGGGTGGCGGGCCAGATGGGGATGTGCATCAGGGTGCGCACCGGCGCGCCGGTGACCACGTTGATCTCGCTGATGCGGTCGATCTCGTCCCCGAAGAACTCCACCCGGATGGCGGTGTCCTTCCAGTAGGCGGGGAAGATCTCCACCGTGTCCCCCCGGACCCGGAACTTGTTGCGCTCAAAGGCGATGTCGTTGCGCTCGTAGCGGATGTCCACCAGGCGCTTGAGCAGGTCGTCCCGCTCCATGGTGCCCCCCACCCGGAGGGAGACCATCATCTTGGCGAAGTCCTCCGGCTCACCCAGGCCGTAGATGCAGGACACGGAGGACACCACGATCACGTCCCGCCGCTCCAGCAGGGCACAGGTGGCGGACAGGCGCAGCCGGTCGATCTCGTCGTTGGTGGCGGCGTCCTTCTCGATATAGGTGTCGGTGTGGGGGATATAGGCCTCGGGCTGGTAGTAGTCGTAGTAGGAGACGAAGTATTCCACCGCGTTGTGGGGGAAAAACTCCTTGAACTCAGCGCACAGCTGGGCGGCCAGGGTCTTGTTGTGGGCCAGCACCAGGGTGGGGCGCTGCACCGCCTCGATGACCTTGGCCATGGTGAAGGTCTTGCCCGAGCCGGTGACTGACCCCCAGGAGGGTCTGCTCCTCCAGGCCGTTCTCCACCCCCATAGCCAGTCCCGCAATGGCCTGGGGCTGGTCCCCCGCGGGGGCGTATTGACTCACCACCTGAAACTGGGGCATCTCCCCACCTCCTTTTTCCTCTGGGGGCAGAGGGGCGGGATGGACCCCATCCCGCCCCTCTCTCCCGGGTCCTCAAACCTGGGACTATTTTATCAGAACAACAGTTCGATTGCAACCCCGGGGCGCTACCGCCCCTCCAGGTACCCCGACTCCCGCATGGACACCATGTCCCCGTCCACCACGATCAGGTGGTCCCACAGCCCGATGCCCACGCTGCGCAGGGTGTCCATCAGGTGGCGGGTGGTCATGATATCCTCGGCGGAGGGGGTGGCGATGCCGGAGACGTGGTTGTGGGCCAGCACCACCCGGGTGGCGTTGCACTCCAGCGCGGCGGCGAGCACCTGCCGGGTGGTCACCGAGGCGGCGTCCACCACCCCCTCGGACAGCTTCCGGCAGGCGATGAGCTTATGCTTCCCGTCAAAGCAGGCCAGATATACCATCTCGTTGCGGGCCCCGAAGAAGCAGGGCTCCATCAGCTCCCGCAGCTGCCAGGTGTGGTGAAACACCTGCTCCAGGTCCACCCGGTCCTGGAGGTACCGGCCCCCCAGGGCGGGCACCAGCTTGATGAGGGTGGCGGTGTTCTCCCCCACCCCCTTCACCGCCAGCAGCTGCTCGTAGGTGGCGTTGAACACCCCTGACAGGGAGCCGAAGCGGGAAATCAGGGTGTGGGCCAGGGGGTTCACGTCTCCCTGGGGCCGGGTGTAGAAGAGCAGCAGCTCCAACACCCGGTGGTCGGACATCCCCTCCAGCCCCCGGGCCAGGAACTCCGCCTTCACCCGCTTGCGGTGGCCGTCGTGGATGCCGCCGGCCCGTCCCCCCGGCCCCTCAGCCCCGGGGGCCATACTCCTTGAGATAGGCCTCCATCCTGGCCTTCATCTCGTCGTCGATATACACCTTGCCGTCGATCTCCCGGTTGTGGAGGAAGGCGATGATCTCCCGGACGGTGACGATGGGGTAGACGGCGATGCCGTAATCCTCCCGCAGCTCGTCCAGGGTGGAGCAGTCACGGGTGCCCCGCTCCATCCGGTCCACGGACACGATGAGGGCCTTCATGTTTACGTCAGCCACGTGCTTGAAGAGCTCGATGGTCTCCCGCACGGCGGTGCCGGCGGTGACCACGTCCTCCACGATGACCACGTCGTCCCCATCCTGGGGCTTGTAGCCCACCATGGAGCCCCCCTCGCCGTGGTCCTTGGCCTCCTTGCGGTTGAAGCAGTAGGGCAGGTCCCGCTCATAGTTGCGGTAGAGGGAGGCGGCGGCGGTGACCGCCAGGGGAATGCCCTTGTAGGCGGGGCCGAACAGGCAGGTGACCCCCTCGGGCAGGTGCTCCTGGATGCAGGCGG
>CASFCS010000029.1 GCA_949293245.1 uncultured bacterium
GCTGGGGAAAAACACCGGGAACAACCACTGGAACCAGAGCGGGGTGGACGCCTGCGTCCACGCCTTCATCGGCAAGCTGGCCGACGGCACCGTGGGGGTGTACCAGACCCTCCCCTGGACCTGCCGGGGGTGGCACGCCGGGGGAGCGGCCAACAACACCCACATCTCCTTCGAGATCTGTGAGGACGGCCTGACGGACGGGGACTATTTCCGCAAGGTGTACCAGGCGGCGGTGGAGCTGACGGCCTGGCTGTGCCGCATGTATCAGATGGACCCCGCCGCCGACGGGGTGGTGATCTGCCACAGCGAGGGCTATCAGCGGGGCATCGCCTCCAACCACGCGGACGTGATGCACTGGTTTCCCCGCCACGGGAAGGATATGGACGATTTCCGGGCCGATGTGGAGCGGGCCATGAATACGGACACACAGGGAGGTGAGGACGAGGTGACACAGGAGCAGTTCAACCAGATGATGGGCGTCTACCTCAAGGGGCTGGCCGGACAGGAGCCGGCGGACTGGTCCCAGGAGGCCCGGGACTGGGCGGAGGAGAACGGCATTCTCTACGGCAACGAAAAAGGGGAGAAGCAGTACAAGAGCTTCTGCACCCGGGAGCAGATGGTGCAGTTTCTCCACCGTCTGGCCAAGCTGGAGGGGAAAACATAAAAACGCCCCTCCGGCGGTATACTGAGGGCGGGAGGTGGTGTGATGCCACGCCGCGCAGCGCACCGGGAGGAGCCCGCCCTCCGGCGGACCAAGGCTGCCCGGGAGGAGTGCCGGCCGGGGAAGCGGCTTTCGGAGCCGCCCGCCGCGCCTACAGCCCAGGCTGCCCCGCCGCCCCCCAGGCCGGCATCCCCCCAGTGAGAGACAGCAAAGCCCCCGGGCGCGCCATGGCGCGCCCGGGGGCTTTGTGCACCTTCAGGGTTGGGAAGCTTGGCCGCTCTGGATCTGGAGAAGGACCATGGTGTCGTCCTCCCCCAGCTCGTCGGCGGAGACCAGGATGCCCGCCTCCTCCCATGTGGGGAGCAGCTGGCGGCACTCCCCTGCGGTAATGAGGTAGGAATCCTCCTCCACCATCTCAGCCGTGTCCGCCAGCCCCTCGGGCAGGGCGGAGAGCACCACTGTGGCGGAGGCCGTGGACTGGAAGGTCTCGTCGCCGGAAATGGCAAACTGGCTGGGCGTCACGGAGTTAAAGGCCACCTGAGGGCCCGGGATCTGGGAGACAGAGGGGTCGGAGGCGGGGTCATCGGACATGGGGGCGTCCGCCGCCTCCGACTGGAGGGCGGCCTCCCGCTGTTCTCCGGTGTCCGCCGACTCCTCCGGCGGCTGGGCCTGGGCCTCCCCACCGTTGGCGGAGGGATCCTCCCCCTGCTCGCTGGGCACGCTGCCATAATCGGCCACATCGGGCTGGGGGAGGGAGCGGGACTGGCCGGAGGGGAGGTCCGGGGAGGTGTCCTGCCCCACGCCGAAGAAATAGAGCCCGCCGCACAGGCAGACCACGGCGAACATGGCGGCCACCCCCAGATAGCGCCGCGGGAGGCGGCGGGGCCGCCGGGACTCCAGCTCTACCACCGGCGCGGGGGTGTGAATCTTCTCCATAACCCGGCGGGACAGGTCCTGGGGGGCCTGGGCCGTCAGGGAAGTACAAGCACTGTGAATGCCGCCCAGCTCCTCCATCAGAGCGCGGCACTGAGAACATTGGGCCAGGTGGGCCTCCAGCGCCGCCTGCTCCTCGGGGGTGAGGGCGTCGTCCAGGGCGGCGCTGATCTCTTCAAGCCAGGGCTCATGGTCCATGTTCATCATCTCCTTTCCATGGGGCTTTCATTCAGTTAGACGGCGGCGGGGCGAAAAGGTTCCCATGGGCCAGCAAAATCTTTCGCAAAGCCAGCCGGGCCCGGGCCAGGCGGCTTTTCACCGTGCCCTCCTCCAGGTCCAGCACCTGGGCGATCTCGGTATAGCTCAGCCCCGAGATCTCCCGCAGCACCAGCACGCTCCGGTGCTCCGGGGACAGGAGGTCGATGGCCTGGCGCACCGCCTCCCGGAGCTCCTGCCGCTCCACCTCCCCCTGGGGGGTGAGGCGGGGGTCGGGCACCTCCCGCTGATGGAGCTCCTCATCGTCCAGGGACTGGGCGGAGGAGATCACCTGACGGCGGCGCTTGCTGCGGAGAAAGTCGATGCACAGATTGTTGGTCAGGCGGTAGAGCCAGGTGGAGAAGGCGCTGCTGCCCTGGAAGGAGGAGAGACTCTGCCAGGCCTTGAAGAAGGCCTCCTGGGTGAGCTCCGCCGCGTCGTCCGGGCTGGAGGTGAGGCGGAGGGCCAGGTGGTATACCTTATTCTGATAGGCCCCCATCAGCTGGGCAAAGGCGTCCTCGCTGCCCTTCTGGGCCCGGGCCACCAGCTCCTGTTCCGTCATGGTCTCTCCCTCCTCTCCTGCCGGGAGCGTTTACCGCAGCTCCCGCTTGATTCCCTCCGTCACCCGGAGAATGTCTTCCATGGTATTTACCTGACAGATCTGTTCCTTCCAATAGGAGGCGTAGGGCACCCCGCGCAGGTACCAGGCGTAGTGCCGCCGGGCCTCCAGACAGGCGATGCGCTCCCCCTTGTGCTCCATGGCCAGCCGGAACTGGCGCACCGCCGTGTCGCACCGCTGGGCCAGGGGGGGCAGGGGGGGAATGGGTTCCCCCGCCAGGGCGGCGGCGGCCTGCTGGAAGATCCAGGGGTTGCCAAAGGATGCCCGGCCGATCATGGCCATGTCCGCCCCGGTGTACCGCAGGATGCGGGCGGCATCCTCCCCGCTGAATACGTCCCCGTTGGCGATGACCGGGATGGACACCGCCTCCTTCACCGCCCGGATATAGTCCCAGTTGGCCCGGCCGGCGTACATCTGGGTGCGGGTGCGGCCGTGGACCGCCACAGCGGCGGCCCCCACCTGCTCCATGGTCCGGGCAAACTCCACGCAGTTGATGGACCCCTTGTCCCACCCCAGGCGGAATTTCACCGTGACCGGCCGGCCGGCGGCCCCCCGGACCACCGCCTCCACGATGCGGGCGGCCTTGTCCGGGTCCTTCATCAGGCCCGAGCCGTCCCCGGAGTTGGCCACCTTGGGCACGGGGCAGCCCATGTTGATGTCCACGATGTCCGCCCCGGACACCTCCAGGGCAATGGCGGCGGCCTCCTGCATACAGGCCGGGTCGCTGCCGAAGATCTGGGCGGCGCAGGGGTGCTCCCCCTCCCCCAGCTTCAGCAGGGGGAGGGACTTGCGGTCCTGGTAGCACAGGGCCTTGGCGCTCACCATCTCGGTGACGGTATAGCCCGCCCCCAGCTCCCGGCAGATGGTGCGGAAGGCCAGGTCGGTGACCCCCGCCATGGGGGCCAGGGCCAGGCGGGAGGAAATGGTTACGTTTCCGATGTTCACAAGCAGTTCTCCTGGTAAAGGCCCCGGCGGGGCCGTAATGGCAAAAGGACGGGCCGCCCCGGTGGGGCAGACCGATTGAACCATATCATACCACACAAATGGGGGGAAGAGCAAGCCGGGGGCCAGGTTCCGACTGGGTTTTTCCAGATCATGGAGTACACTGGGAAAACACAGGGGGCGGGACAGGGCTTCTCACCCCGGGACGCCACAGGAGGGAACGACATGACAACGAAAGAGGAACGCAGCAAGCGGGAGGAGCGGGGGCAGCGGCTGGTGGTCCACCTGCCCACCCTGGTGAAGCTCACGGAGTACGCCATCCGGTTTCTGCTGGGGGCGGTGCTCACCGGGGCGGAGATCTTCGGGGGGTACGCCCCCTTCGGCCTGGCCATGATCGGGGCCTCAGGCTCGGGCACCGAGGGGCTCGCCGCCCTGCTGGGGGCGGGCTTCGGCTACCTGTGCGGCCGGGGCGTGGTGGAGGGGCTGCGCTATGTGGCGGCGGGGGTGCTGGTGTTCTCCGTGTCCTTCGCTTTGTACGACACCCCGGTCTACCGCCGCAGCTGGTTCATGCCGGCGGTGACAGCCCTGCTCAACGGCCTGGTGGGCTTCCTCTATCTGGCGGACGGGGGCTGGGGCCAGGGGACCGCCATCTTCTTCGCCACGGAGCTGGCCCTCACCGCCGGGGCGGTGTACGGCTACCGCCTGGCCTTCTCCTCCTGGCAGGAGAAAGAGGAGCACGGGGGGCTCACGGTGCGCCAGTGCGTGGGCACCCTGCTGCTGGCGGGCACGGTGCTCATGAGCCTGGCGGGGGTCACCGTCATGGGGGAGCTCTCTCTGGGCCGGGTGCTCTCCGCTCTGGGGGTGATGCTGGCGGGCTGGAAGGGAGGCGTGGGAGCCGGGGCCGCCGCGGGCATCGCCGGTGGGCTGGCCATGGACCTCTCCGCCGGCACGCCCCCCTACTACACCATGACCTACGCCTTCGCCGGACTCATCACCGGGGTGTTCCAGCGCCGTGGGAAGCTGCCCGCCGCCCTGGCCTATGTGCTGGCCAATGCAGTGGCGGTGCTGTGGACCTGGGAGAGCGGTATGCGATTGTCCCTCCTCTATGAGGTGTTCATGGCCTCGGTGGGGTTCCTCCTGCTGCCCGAGGGGGTGGTGCGCCGTCTGGGGAGCCTGGTGGAGCGGGAGAGCGGCAGGGCCGCCCAGGACCGGGCCCGGGAGTTTGCGGTGGAGCGGCTGCGCTCCACGGCGGACAGCTTCCGGGGGGTGGCCACCGCCCTGCGGGATGCCTTCCGCCCCCTGCCTCCCAATCTGGGGGACAGCAGCGCCGTGTTCCGCCGGGCGGCGGACCGGGTGTGCATGGGGTGCGTCATGCGGGACGCCTGCTGGCGGCGGGACTATGTATCCGTCCGGGGGGCCCTGAACGACGCCTTGCCCCCCATGCTGGAGCGGGGCCGGGGGGAGAAGAAGGACTACCCGGCCTGGTTTGCCAGCCGGTGCATCAAGTTCTCCCAGTTCACAGCCGCCGCCAACGAGGAGCTCACCGCCCTGCTGTTCCGGCGGCAGTTCGACAGCCGGGTCCGGGAGAGCCGCCAGGCGGTGTGCCGCCAGTACGAGCAGCTGGCCGCCATCCTGGAGGAGGCGGGGGACGGCCTGGACCGGCCGGTGACCGTGGACGTGCCCCGGCAGAAAAAGGTGCGCCAGCGCATGGCCGCCCTGGGGGTGGAGGGGGAGTGCGCCGCCTACTACGACGGGGACGGCCGCCTGCGCCTGGAGATCCGGGGCACCGGCGCCCAGCGCCTGGGAGAGGGGGAGGAGGTGCGCCGCCTGTCCGCCCTGCTGGGCCTGTCCCTCCGCCGGGAGGAGGGGGACGAGCGGCGGGTGCTCCTGGTGCAGAGCGAGCCCCTGATGGCGGTGGCCGGGGTGGCCGCCGCGGAGAAGGAGGGACAGACTGTCAGCGGCGACACGGGCACCTGGTTCAAAGACCGGGCCGGGCGGCTGCACATCCTGCTGTGCGACGGCATGGGCAGCGGGCCCGAGGCCCACCGGGAGAGCAGCCACGGCGTCACCCTGCTGGAGCGCTTCCTGCGGGCGGGGGTGGATCCGGCCCAGGCCATGACCACCCTCAACGGGGCCCTGGCCCTCCGGGGGGAGGAGAGCGGGGGGTTCACCACCATGGACCTGCTGCGGGTGGATCTGTTCACCGGGGCGGCGGAGGTGTACAAGCTGGGGGCCGCCCCCACCTACATCCGAAAGGGGGACCACGTGGGCCGCCTCACCGGGTCGGCCCTGCCTGCGGGATTGGGCAGCGGCGGGCCCGACGTGGCCCGGGCCCAGCTGGAGGCGGGGGACTGGGTGGTCATGGTGAGCGACGGGGTGGCCGGCGGGGAGGACGGCTGGCTCCGGGAGACCATAACCGCCTTTCAGGGGGACAGCCCCCAGCTCCTGGCCCGGCAGCTCCTGGAGGGGAGCCCAGGGGGCCAGGATGACCGCACCGTGGTGGCCATGCGCCTGGCCCGAAGAGAGGAGGGATGAGAGAAGCCGGGAGGGGCGAGGGAAAAAGAGCGGGGCGGGGGAAGAATGGAGAGGGGAGATGGAGCCCTGGGGGGCGCACGATGTGCGCCCCCCAGGGCGTTTTTGTTCGGTGTAATCCATTCCCGTCATTGCGCAGAGGGCGGTGTCCTCACTGGGTCCGCAGCGCCGAGGCCGCCTAACACAGCTAGACCAGGCGCCCTTGCGAGAAGGACAGGGTATTTCAAGCACCAAGTCAGGCCGCCAAAGGCCGGTCGACCAACGATTCGACACGACAAAGTTTAGGAGCGCCGGTGGATAGAAGAACGCATTTCAGCGGGCAGGGGGATAAACAAGGGGGAGGCCCCCTTGTTTCGCCTTCTTTTGGGTACTTTTCTTGGCGACGCAAGAAAAGTACCAACGTCCCCCCGTCCCCAAAGGAGGAGACGGATTGCCGCGGGCCCGTTGGGCCCTCGCAATGACGGGGTGGAAAACGTAAGTTTGGCAAAGGAGACCGACCCCGACGGGCCCGGCGGGGCGATGGGGACATCGCCCCCTACAAAGAATACGGGCGCTCCGGTTTTATTCGCCTGCACATGACGGCTCGGGCGCTTCCAGATCACGCCTCGTCTGTTCGCGACGCCCGGCTTCCCTCCGGCTTCGGGCAGACCCGGGCCGGGTAGGGCCCGCCCCTGGGCTCTGCCCATTCGCTCCGGTCCATCCGGGCTGCTCACGACGGCTCGGACGTTTCCCGGCAAGGAGCGCAAGAAAAGCGCTCACCCGCTTCCCTTTTGCCCGGGGATGTGGTACAATGGCCACGACCGGTTCCCACATCCGGTCCAACCGATACAGAGAGTGCCGTCCGGGGACAACGCGCTGCCCCCGGGGAAGGGACCTGTATCGCTGTGCGGGCGCGCGCACTCTAAACCTAAAATTGGAGGTACCTTGTCATGCGCAAATTTACTCCCAGAGATCTGACCCTCTCGGCCATGGTGGCGGCACTCTACTTCGTGCTGTGCTACTTCGGCAACATCTTTCAGCTCACCTTCGGACCGGTCCAGGTCCGGCTGGGGGAGGCCCTCACGGTGCTCCCCTTCCTGTTCCCCGCCACCGCGCCGGGGCTGGTGGTGGGCTGTCTGCTGACCAACGTGCTCTCCCCCTACGGCCCCATCGACATGGTGGTGGGCACCCTGGCCACCGCCATCGCCGCCTTCGCCACCATGAAGATGCCCCGGTGGTACCTGGCCGGCCTGCCCCCCATTGCGGCCAACGCCCTGCTGCTGCCCCCCATGTGGGCCTGGGCGGAGGCGAGCGCCCTGAATGACGCCTTTTGGGCGGCCTACGGGCTGAACCTGTGGACATTTGTGGTGGGAGAGGCCGTGGCCTGCTATGTGCTGGGCACCGTGCTGCTGCGTGCCCTGCCCAGGGTCAGATATTTCCGGCCCATGATCCCCGCCGCACACCTATAAAAACTGCGGGCTGTGCCCGCCGCGCTGGAGGTTTTCATGATGAAAGTCCGCAAAGCTGTCATCCCCGCCGCCGGGCTGGGCACCCGGATGCTCCCCGCCACCAAGACCGTCCCCAAGGAGATGCTCCCCCTGGTGGACAAGCCGGTGATCCAGTATATCATCGAGGAGGCGGTGGACGCCGGGATCGAGGACATCCTCATTGTCACCAACCGGGCCAAGTCCGCCATGGACGACTATTTCGACTACTATCCCGAGCTGGAGACCCGCCTGAAGCAGGCCGGCAAGGACCGGGAGCTCTTTGAGACCCGCCGGGCCGCCGACCTGGCCAACATCTTCTACGTCCGGCAGAAGGAGACCAAGGGGCTGGGCCACGCCATCTGGCGGGCCAAGCGTTTTGTGGGAGACGAGCCCTTTGCCGTTTTGCTGGGGGACGACATCATGCGGGCCAAGAAGCCCGTCATCGGCCAGCTCATCGAGGCCGCCGAGCGGCACAACGCCTCCGCCGTGGGGGTGCAGTATGTGCCTACGGACACCATCTCCAAATACTCCTCCGTGAAGGTGGAGCCCCTGGAGGACCGGGTGTTCTCCGTATCCGACATGAACGAGAAGCCCAGCCCCACCCAGATGCTCTCCAACTACGCCATCCTGGGCCGTTATGTGCTCCAGCCCCAGATCTTTGACATTCTGGAGCATATGAAGCCGGGGTACGGCGGGGAGATCCAGCTCACCGACGGGCTGCGGGTGCTGTGCCAGCAGTCCAACATGGTGGCGGTGGATTTCGAGGGGAAGCGGTACGACACCGGCAATCTCCGGGGCTTCCTGGAGGCCACCATCGACTTCTCCCTGGACCACCCCTATACGGGGAAGTGGCTGGCCCGCTTCCTCAAGGAGAAGGCACGCAGCCTGTAAAAAGCCACACCGCCCGGACCGGGGCGCGGCGGGAGCCGCGCCCCGGTTTTTGCATCTTTCGGGGGGCTGACACCAGGTGCAACCTTTTTATGCCCCGGAAAAGGGGAAAAAGATACCGAAAATCCCCGATGGACAGGGGGTGGAGCGCCTTGACATTCCACAGCCTGCAGGGTATATCATAGCATTGCCGGGCGGGAACGCAGCCGCCGGGGAGAGGAGTGAGACCGGTGAAGATCAACGAGGTGGAGGCCCTGGTGGGCATCAGCAAGCGCAACATCCGCTTCTATGAGAAGGAGGGCCTCCTCACCCCCGGGCGCAACAGCGACAACGGCTACCGGGAGTACGGGCAGGAGGACGTGGACACCCTCAAGCAAGTCAAGCTCCTGCGGAAGCTGGACGTGCCCCTGGAGGAGATCCGCCGCTTGCAGCGGGGGGAGCTCACGGTGGAGGACGTGATGGGGCGGCACATCATCGCCCTGGAGCGGCAGCAGGACAGCCTGGAGGCCATGGGGGCCATGTGCGCCCAGCTGCTGGAGGAGCGGCCCGCCCTGGAGGAGCTGGACGCCGACCGATATCTGGCCCAGATGGAGGCCCAGGAGAGAGGAGGTACACGGTTTGTGAACATCAAACGCAGGGATACCAGACGCAAGTACATCGCCCCGGTGGCGGCGGCCCTGGGGATGGTGGCGCTGATGGGGGGGATGCTGGCCCTGATTTTGTGGGGCTTCAGCGTGGACGTGGAGGAGGCGCCCCCCCTGCCCCTGGTGCTGTTCCTGGCGGCCATCCCCATTGTCATCATTCTGGGGGTCATTGCCGCTTTGTGCCAGCGCATCAAGCAGATCAGAGGAGGGGAAGAGGATGCTGCTTCTCAATATTGACTATGTGCCCGGCTATCGGGTCAGAGCCCTGGCCATGGTGAAGGGCAACGTGGTCATGAGCAAGAACATTGGCCGGGACTTTATGGCCGGCATGAAAACCCTGGTGGGGGGCGAGATCGAGAGCTACACCGAGCTCCTTCGGGAGGCCCGGCAGATCGCCACCAAGCGCATGGTGGACGAGGCGGAGGCCCTGGGGGCCGACGGGGTGATCAACATCCGGGTGGCCAGCTCCTCCCTGATGCAGGGGGCGGCGGAGATTATCGTGTACGGCACCGCCGTGCGGCTGGAAGAGACCCAGGACTGAGAAAAAGGAGAGAGATCCATGCTGCGTATTTCACACTATTCCAAGACCTACCCCGGGGGCAAGCAGGCGGTGCAGGACCTGAATCTCCACGTAAAGCCCGGGGAGATCTTCGGATTCATCGGCCACAACGGGGCGGGCAAGACCACCACGCTGCGCTCCGTGGCGGGGATACTGGACTTTGAGGAGGGGACCATCACCATCGACGGCCACGACATCCTCCGGGAGCCCCTGGCGGCCAAGAAGGTCACCGCCTTTCTGCCGGACAACCCCGACCTCTACCCCTTTATGACCGGCATTTCCTACCTGAATTTTATTGCGGACCTGTACGACATCCCAGGGGAGGCCCGCACCGCCGGCATCGGGCGCTACGGGGAGGCCTTCGGCCTCACCGGCGACCTGGGCAGCTCCATCGGCAGCTACTCCCACGGGATGCGCCAGAAGCTGGCCCTCATCTCCGCGCTGATCCGCAGCCCCAGGCTGCTGATCCTGGACGAGCCCTTTGTGGGCCTGGACCCGGTGGCGGCCCACCGCCTCAAGGAGTTTCTGGGGGAGCTGTGTGAGGCGGGGGGCGCGGTGTTCTTCTCCACCCACGTGCTGGAGGTGGCGGAGAAGCTGTGCCACTCCATCGCCATCATCCGGGACGGCCGCCTGGTGAAGGCGGGACCCACCCGGGAGGTGGTGGGGGACTCCTCCCTGGAGGAGGTCTTTCTGGAGCTGGAGGGGGAGGACCATGGGTAAGAAATTCCGCGCCCTGCTCCTGGTGAATTTGCGCTCCATGCTGCTCACCTCCACCCGGGGGGGCGGAGGCTGGCGGGGCAAGCGGGCCCTCTCCGGCGGCGGGCTGCTGGCCCTCATCGCCTTTCTGGCCCTCTACGTGTCGGTGACCTACAGCTCCCTCATGGTGTCCCAGCTGGCCCCCCTGGGGCTGGAGTACCTGGCGGTGGTGATCATGGGGATGCTGTCCGTGGTGATGGGCACCATGTACACCGTCTTTGCGGTGCAGGGGGTGGTGTTCGGCGGGAAGGACAACGACCTGATGCTCTCCCTGCCCATCTCCCCCTTCCAGCTGATGCTGGCCCGGGTGATGGCCCTGGTGGTGGAGAACCTGGTGTGCACCCTCTTCATGGTGGTGCCCGCCGGGGTGTGCTGCTACCTGGCCGCCGGAGGGGACGGCCTCTACTTCCTCCGCCTGGCGGCGGCGGGGATCTTTTTGTCCCTGCTGCCCACGGTGCTGGCCATGGTGGGGGGCTGGGCCCTCACCTGGCTGTCCGCCCGGATGGGGGGGCGGGGTGTGCTGGCCAAGAACCTGGCCTACTTGCTGCTGCTGGCGGCGGTGATGGTCTTTGCCTTCTTCAGCTCCACCGCCCTCACCCAGCTGGCCAGCTATGCCGCCGGACTGGAGCAGGCGGCCAGCACCTGGGGCATCCTGTTTTTGTGGATGGCCCGGGGGGTCCAGGGGGACTGGGGGCTTTTAGCAGCCTTCCTGGCGGTGTGCATCCTCCCCTTCCTGGCGGTGGTATGGCTCTTCGGCCGCAGCTATAAGCGCCTCCTCTCCGCCTCGGGCCCCAGAGCAAGGCGAACCGCCTTCCGCCTGGAGCGGCAGCGGGCTGCGGGACAGACCCGGGCTCTGGTGGGCCGGGAGCTCAGGCGCTATTTCTCCATCCCCATCTACTTTTTCAACACCGGGGTGGGCCCCATTATGATGGTCATCGGGGCGGTGGCCGCCCTGATCAAGCGGGAGGACCTGAGTATCCTCACCTGGGCCATGGAGAAGGAGCTGGGGCTGCCTATGGCCCTGCTGCTGGGGGCCGCCGTGACCTTTATGCTGGCCACCTGCGCCGTCACCGCCACCTCCATCAGCCTGGAGGGGCAGTGCCTGTGGATCCTGCGGGAGGCCCCCGTATCCGAGGGGCGGCTGTTTGCCGCCAAGTGTGCCTGCCAGTATGTTCTGACCATCCCGGTCACTCTGGTGACGGTGCCCCTGCTGTGCTGGGCCATGGGGATCCAGCCGGCGGAAGGGGGGCTGCTCACGGCGGCGTGCCTCCTCTTTGCCCTGTTCCACGCCCCTCTGGGGCTGGTCATCAACCTGCTCTTTCCCAGGCTGGACGCCCCCAATGAGACCGTGGTGGTCAAGCAGTCCATGGCCGCCATGCTGGGCATTTTTCTACCCATGGCGGTGATCCCCCTGGGGGCCCTGGCGTGGTTTCTCCTGGGTGAGACCCTGGGCGCGGCGGGGGTGCTGGCGGTGCTGTGCCTGGTGCTGCTGGCCCTGACAGGGGGGTGCTGGGCCGCCCTCCTGCGGTGGGGACCCCGCCGCCTGGGACAGCTGGTGTGAGAGGGGCGCAGTTTTAGAAAAGGGGCAGAGAAAGTGCCCGAAAAGTTTGGTGCGGGACACCGGGGGTTTTCCCCGGTGTCCTGCCTTTTTTTGAGAGAAATTTTGAATATTTCAAAAAAACCGGGAGATATTGAAACCGGAAGGAGGTCAAAACGCCGAAATTTACCTGCAGGCCCTGTGGGAATAAAAATTACTTTGATTTTACATAACGGAGATGCTATAATGTATCCGGTTCATGACGCCTGTTTCCCAATGGGAGGCAGTGCTTTCCATATATAACATCCAAAGAGAACGCACTTGGAACACACCCGCGCCGCCGGAGGGCTCCGGAGAGGCCGGGTCCACGGGACATGACTTGAAGAGGTGCAGCCTTTTGAATAAATATGTCATTCACGGCGGAAAGCCGCTGTATGGTAAGATCGAGATCAGCGGCGCCAAGAACGCCGCGGTGGGCATCATTCCCGCCGCGCTGCTGGTAGACGGCGTGTGCCGCATTGAAAATATTCCCCAGATCAGCGACGTGACTCTGATTCTGAACATCCTCCAGGAGCTGGGCGCCTCGGTGCGCACCATCAACCGCACCACTGTGGAGATCGACTGCAGCCACATCCGCAACGCCCGGGTGTCCTACGAGCTGGGCCGGAAGATCCGGGCCAGCTACTACCTCATCGGCGCCATGCTCAGCCGCTTCGGCTGGGCCGAGGTGCCCCTGCCCGGGGGCTGCGACTTCGGCGGGCGGCCCATCGACCAGCACATCAAGGGCTTCCTGGCCATGGGGGCCAATGTGGAGATCGAGGGGGGCTATGTCCGCGCCCGGGCCCTCAGCGGCAAGATGCAGGGCACCCAGGTGTATTTTGACATCGTCTCCGTGGGGGCCACCATGAATATCATGCTGGCCGCCACCCTGGCCCAGGGCCTCACCGTCATTGAAAACGCCGCCAAGGAGCCCCACATCGTGGACCTGGCCAACTTCCTCAACTCCATGGGGGCCGACATCATGGGCGCCGGCACCGATGTGATCAAGGTCCGGGGCGTGGAGCGCCTGACCGGCGGCACCTACTCCATCATCCCCGACCAGATCGAGGCGGGCACCTACATGGCCGCCGTGGCCGCCGCCGGGGGCGAGGTGCGGGTGTGCAACGTGATCCCCAAGCACATGGAGTGCATCACCAACAAGCTGGTGGAGATGGGCGTGAGCGTCACCGAGGAGGACGACTCCCTCATCGTCAGCCGCAGCGGCCCTCTGCTGCGCACCAACGTCAAGACCATGCCCTATCCCGGCTTCCCCACGGATATGCAGCCCCAGATCGCCGCGGTGCTCTGCCTGGCCAAGGGCACCAGCGTCCTCACCGAGGGGGTGTGGGACAACCGCTACCGCTATGTGGACGAGTTCCGCCGCCTGGGGGCCAAGATCCAGGTGGACGGGAAGATCGCCGTCATCGAGGGGGTGCCCCGGCTCACCGGCGCGCCCATGCGGGCCTGTGATCTGCGGGCCGGGGCCGCCATGGTCATTGCCGGCCTGGCCGCCCAGGGTACCACCGAGATTGAGTGCATCCACCACATCGAGCGGGGGTACGAGGACATTGTGCGCAAGCTCCGGGGCGTGGGGGCCGACATCCAGGTGGTGGAGGTGCCCGAGGAGAAGGAGCAGACCAGCGCGGGCTGATCTGCCGTTTTGAGAGGAGAGCGGGGAGAAGCCCAGTGGCTTCCCCGGGAGAGCCGTCCGCAGCGCAGGGCTTCGGACGGCTTTTTTGCGTGTCCCCGGCAGGGGAGAGAACAAGGGGGAGAGAGATATGCTCACAGTCACCACACTGGCCAGCGGTTCCTCGGGCAACAGCGCCCTGGTGTCCGACGGGCGCACCCACGTCCTGGTGGACGCAGGCATCTCCGCCCGGCGTATCACCCGCAGCCTCCGGGAGCTGGGGGTGGCCCCGGAGGAGCTGGCGGGGGTGCTGGTGACCCACGAGCACACCGACCACATCTGCGGCATCAGGACCCTCCTCAAGCAGCTGCCTCTGAGGGTGTACGCCAGCCCGGGCACCGGGGCGCAGCTGTGCCGCCGCCTGCCTGAGGCGGAGGGGCGGCTGACCCTCTTTGCCCCGGGGGACACCCTGGAGGTGGGCACCCTGGAGGTGGAGACCTTCCCCACCCCCCACGACACCGCCCAGAGCGTGGGCTACACCCTGGCCGCCGGGGGGCGCAAGGCCGCCATCGTCACCGACCTGGGCCATGTGACCCCGGCGGTGGCCCGGGCCCTCCGGGGGGCCCATCTGCTGGTGGCGGAGACCAACCACGACGTGGAGTGGGTCCGCTCCGGGCCCTACCCCTACTTTTTGAAGGAGCGCATCCTGGGAAACCGGGGCCACCTGTCCAATGAGGCGGGGGCGGAGCTGGTGTGCCAGGGGGTGGAGTGGGGCGCCCAAACCGTGGTGCTGGCCCACCTCTCCGCGGAGAACAACACCCCCGCCCGGGCTCTGGACACCGTCACCCGTGCCCTGGCCGCCCGGGGCATCCGGCCGGGGGAGGATGTGGCCGTGGCGGTGGCCCCCCGGGCGGAGCGGGGGGAGACCTATGTGGTGTGACAAAGTGAGGAGGGAGCGGACATGCTGACCATCCATGTGCTGTGCGTGGGCAAGCTGAAGGAAAAATTCTACATAGAGGCCGCCGGGGAGTACGCCAAGCGCCTGGGGGGCTACTGCCGCTTCCAGCTCACGGAACTGCCCGAGGAGCGCCTGCCCGATAACCCCTCCCCGGCCCAGGTCCAGGCCGCCCTCCAGCGGGAGGGGGAGGCCCTTCTCCGGCGGCTGCCCAAGGGGGCGGCGGTGACCGCCTTGTGCGTGGAGGGGAAGCTCATGTCCAGCGAGGAGCTCAGCAGGAAGGTGGCGGCCTGGGCGGGCCAGGGGTACAGCCAGCTGGCCTTCCTCATCGGCTCGTCCTACGGATTGCACCCCAGCGTGAAGGAGCGCGCGGCGCTGCGGCTGTCCATGTCCCCCATGACCTTCCCCCACCACCTGGCCCGGGTGATGCTGCTGGAGCAGCTCTACCGGGCCTTCAAGATCGGGGAGGGGTCGGCATACCACAAATAAGTGGGGCCAGGGGCCAAAAATGTGTAAAAATGACTGAAATACTGCTGGAGTTTTTCTGTAGACTGTGGTATACTCACAACAAAGAGCGGATCACCGCGGTTCCCCAAGGGGAATGTTAACAGAGTGGAGGTCATGTAATAATGTCGTACCGTGATATGTATGAACAGTGGCTTGCAAGCCCCGCCCTCAGCGATGCCGAGAAGGCGGAGCTCCAGGCCATTGCCGCCGACGAGAAGGAGATCGAGAGCCGCTTCTTCGCCCCCCTGGATTTCGGCACCGCCGGTCTCCGGGGCACCATGTGTGTGGGATTGCATCAGATGAACGTCCACGTCATCCGCCACGCCACCCAGGCCTTTGCCGAGGTCATCCTGGCCGAGGGGCCCGAGGCCGTGAAGCGGGGCGTGGCCGTGTGCTTCGACTGCCGCAACAACTCCCAGCTCTTCGCCCGTGAGGCCGCCCGGGTCATGGCGGGCAACGGCATCCCCGTGCGTCTGTTTGAGTCCCTGCGGCCCACCCCCGAGCTCTCCTTCGCCGTGCGGGAGTACGGCTGCATCGCCGGCATCAACGTCACTGCCAGCCACAACCCCAAGGAGTACAACGGCTACAAGGTCTACTGGGAGGACGGCGCCCAGCTGCCCCCCGTCCACGCCGACGAGGTGGCCAAGAAGATGAAGGAGCTGGACGTGTTCACCAGCGTGAAGCTCTCCGACTACGACCAGGCCGTGGCCGACGGCCTCATCACCATCATGGGCGCCGAGACCGACGAGAAGTTCCTGGCCAATGTGATGGCCCAGGCCAACGACCCCGCCGTGGTGGCCCAGGTGGCGGACACCTTCAAGATGGTGTACACCCCCTTCCACGGCACCGGCTACAAGCTCATCCCCGAGGCCCTGCGCCGTCTGGGCATGAAGCACGTCATCTGCGTCCCCGAGCAGATGGTCATCGACGGGGACTTCCCCACCGTGGTCTCCCCCAACCCCGAGAACCCCGAGGGCTTCGCCCTGGCCGTGGAGCTGGCCAAGAAGGAGGGGGCCGACTTCATCCTGGGCTCCGACCCCGACGCCGACCGTGTGGGCATCATGGTCAAGACCAGCGACGGCGACTTCGTGGTCATCAGCGGCAACCAGACCGGCGTGCTGCTGCTGGACTACCTTATCGGCGCCAAGAAGCGGGCGGGCACCATGCCTAAGAAGCCCGTGGCCCTCAAGACCATCGTCACCACCGAGATGGCCCGCAAGGTGGCCCAGGTCAACGGCCTTCAGTGCTACGACACCTTCACCGGCTTCAAGTTCCTGGCCGAGAAGAAGGACAAGCTGGAGTCCACCGGCGAGGGCAAGGTGCTCATGTCCTACGAGGAGAGCTACGGCTACATGGTGGGCGACTACGTCCGGGACAAGGATGCCGTCTCCGCCTCCATGCTCCTCAGCGAGATGGCCGCCTGGTACGCCAGCCAGGGCATGACCCTGTACGACGCCCTCCAGGCCCTGTACCAGAAGTACGGCTTCTACGCCGAGAAGACCATGAACCTGGTGATGCCCGGCCTGGACGGCCTGAAGAAGATGGCCGACCTGATGGCCGGCCTGCGCCAGACTCCGCCCGCCGAGATCGCCGGCACCAAGGTGGCCGTGTGGAAGGACTACAAGGACGGCTCCGCCGTCAACGCCGAGACCGGCGAGAAGGAGCAGATGGAGCTCACCGGGTCCAACGTGCTGCGCTATGAGATGGCCGACGGCACCAGCGTCATCGTCCGCCCCTCCGGCACCGAGCCCAAGGTCAAGGTTTACATCCTGGCCAACGGCGCCACCAAGGCCGAGGCCGACGAGAAGGTGGCCAAGTACGCCGCCTGGGCCGAGAGCCTGAAGGGCTGAGCCCAAACCAGATGAAAAAAGCGTGCTGCCGGACAACCGGCAGCACGCTTTTTGCGTCGCGGGGAGAGGGGTCAGGTGTGGTCCCCCGAGAGATTGTCCCGGAAGAGCAGCGTGACGCACCACAGGGCCGACAGGCCCACCAGGGTGTAGATGATGCGGCTGACGATGCCCGCCGAACCGCCGCCGATGGCGGCCACCAGGTCGAACTGGAACAGGCCGATGGAGCCCCAGTTGAGGCCCCCTACGATCAACAGGACCAGGGCGATTTTGTCAATGAGATTCACGCCGGGTCTACCTCCTCACATTGGTGTCTGTGGGATAGTATGGGCACGGCGGGAGATTTTATACCTGTTATTCCAAATCTGAAGGCCCAAACCCGTGGGGCAGCAGGTCCCCCAGGGTGAGGGTGACAAAATCGTGGTCCCCCCGGGCCACCAGCAGCTTCAGGCCCGGCCCGCCGAACTCATAGAGCATCTGCCGGCAGGCGCCGCAGGGCCAGCAGTAGTCCCGGGAATTGCCCACCACCGCCAGCCGCCTCCAGTCGTCCCGGTGCCCCTCGCTTACCGCCTTGACAATGGCGGTGCGCTCGGCGCAGATGGTGGAGCCATAGGCGGCGTTTTCCACGTTGCACCCGGTGAAGATCTCACCGCCGGCGCACTCCAGCGCGGCCCCCACAGGGAAGTGGGAGTAGGGGACGTAGGAAAATTCCAGCATAGTGAAGGCCCGCTCCACCAGTTCCTGATCGGTCAGCACAGAGCATCGCGCCCCTTTCTGAAATAGAATAAGATGTATGGGCCCCGCCGTGGGAGGGTCACTCCTCCAGCCAGGCCACGGGGCGGTCCGGTCGGGCCTCCAGGTCAATGATCTCCCGGGCGTCGTAGAACTGGCTGTACCACTCCAGGGCCCGGGCGCTGCGCAGGGTGGTGCCGTCGGGGTGGAGCCGGTCGCAGATGACGGCGGAGATCTCACTCTTGATCTGGGTGTAGGAGCTGAAGCCCACGGAGCAGAACACCCGGAACCCCTGACTCTGGAGATAGCGGAACACCGGGCCGATGGAGTACACGTCGGTGCCGTCGGGCCGGCCGCCGAAGGGATAGAAGAGGATGGAGGTCTCCCCCACCAGGCTGCCCACCTCGTCCATCCACTTCTGGGTATCCGCCTGGACCTTTTCCAGAGAGGCGTCCTGGAGGTTGAAGTGGGCCCAGGTGTGGCTGCCGAAGTACCACCCCGTCTCCTTGAGCTTGGCGATGATGGGGCGCACCGCCTCGATCTCCCGCTGGCGGTTCTCCTCAAACTCGGGGGTCTGGTTGGCCTTGTCGGTGTTGGTGCGGTAGCCGAACAGCCCCACATACCCCGTCACCGACAGACAGGCCTTGGTGCCGTACATGGAGAAATCCGGGTGCTCCTCCACGAACTTGTCCAGGATGGTAATGATGTCCAGGTCCTGGGAGTAGACGTCGTTGCCCTGGGGGTCCTTGCCGTAGCTCCAGATCTCCCCGTCGTCCCCGATGACCAGCTTGTAGGTGAAGCCGTTTTCCAGCATGTAGTCGTAGTAGTTGGGGTCGTCAATGGAGATGATGAGGGGCTTTTTCCCCTCGGGCAGCATGAGGGTGTTGCGCACCATGCGCATCTCCCCGTTCTCGTTGGGCTGCTCGGACCAGACGTCGTTGATGTTCACCAGGATGTAGCCCCGCTCATAGAGGCTGTCCAGAATGCGGTTGAACTCCGTCACCGTGACCATCCAGTCGTCAATGCCGTTTTCCATGTAGTCCCCGTCAAAGGCCAGCTCCGGGTAGGCCACAACCGGGTGGAAGAAGAGATGCTCCACCACCTGGTCGGGGCCCCACTCCACCAGAGGCACGTCTGGCCCGGGGTATACCACCGGCTCCGGCTCCGGCTCAGGCGTGTCGGTGGGCTGGGGGTCCGGGGTCTGGGACTGGCTGGGAGAGGGGGACGGCGTGGAGCTGGGGGAGGGTGCCTGGGCCCCTTCCGTACAGGCGGCCATGGTCAGCAGCAGGCCGGCAAGGCAAAAAAGAGAAAGCAGTCGTTTCATTGCGGCGCTCCTTTCACAAAAATAGATCGAATTTTGTTTGCGGCACGCTATATACAGTATAGTGTGTGCGAAAGGGCAATGAAAGAGCCAATATCTTAAAAAATGGTTACAATTTTCAAGGTTTTGTAGCTTTTGTGGAAAAAAATACAAAATATCAGCACCAGCCCTTCACAGCTTCTGCCTCCGGAGGGAGGCTGTGGGGGAAAAGGGCGAGAGTGCATAAACGGCAGTGTTTCGGGCAGAATAGGGCAAGATGGCGGGGAAAAGCTGGGCAAAATCCATGAAAAAAGAGAGCTTTCAGTTTTTGGTTGCAAAAGGGGAGGAATTCTGATAAAATGACAAAGTTAATGTGCGCGTCTGGTGTGCGCGTCGCCAACTCCACGCATACTGGAAACTGGAGATGAATCTATGAAAAACAGCAGGCAGGAACGTCGGCGCCAGCAGGAGGACGCGGCGTTTCGGAAGATGATTATCTGGCTGGTGGCAGCCATTGTATATGAGGCCCTGGTATTTTTCCTGGACCACTATTATGTGACCATCGTGGTGGAGCGCCTGGCTCTGGTGGTGGCCATCGACACTGTCCTGCGGGTCATCCAGTGGGTGGGCCCGGTGCTGACGGTGCTCTCCGTGCTGTGGTGGGTCCTGTGGAGCAAGAAGGGCAAAAAGGTCTGGCCCTGCCAGATGGCCTTTGGAGTGGCCCTGGCCCTGTGGGTCACGGCGGTGACCGTGCTCCGCCTGGGCAGCAGCGGCACCGCCCTGCTCAGTGTGGCCATTCCCTGTGTGGCGGCCCTGGCCCTTATTTACTACCTCTATCAGGTGGAGTTCTGCGCCAACGCCGCTTTGTCCGGCCTGGTGATTTTGTGTATGTGGGGCTACCGGAAGTATTTCTTCAACCACCCCAACGCCACCCGGCTGGCCTTTGCCCTGATGGCGCTGGTGCTGGTGGGCGCGGCGGTTTGCGCTGTTCTCCTCAGCCGCGGGGGCGGCAAGCTGGGCAAGCTGACCCTCATGCCCCCCAAGACCCGGTATTTCCCCACCTATATCACCTGTGTCCTGGGTGTGGCTGCTCTGGCCGTTGCCCTGCTGCTGGGGTCCACTGTGGCCTATTACCTGATCTTTGTGATGGTGGCCTGGCTGTTCTGCATGGCGGTTTATTACACTGTGCGGATGATGTAACAAGCACCGGTAAGACCGGTCCCGCCGCGGCGGGACCGGTCTTTTCTGCTTGATGGGTTTGGATAGAATTTGACATAAAAATGTCGAATTATGACGAATACAGTCTTTCTTTGACAGGTGAGAAAAAATTGCTTGCGTTGTATGGACAACAGGTCAAAATTGTGAGAATATACAGATAAAGACAACAAAACGGGGTGGATACGGGCATGAGTGACGGAAAACGGGTGGGCCGGATCGAGGAGGTGATCCGGGCGCTGGGGATCTCCAGAAACTACGAGGGCTACCCCTGCATCGTACACGCCGTGGACCTGGTGGTGGATGACCCCGCCCTGCTGCGGGCGGTGACCAAGGCCCTCTACCCGGCGGTGGCCGGTTATCTGGGGGTGAGCACCGTAAACGTGGAGCGCAATCTGCGCACCGTGGTCAAGACCTGTTGGGAGCGGGGCAACCGCCCGCTTCTGGACAAGCTGGCGGGCTTTCCCCTCCAGTGCAAGCCCACCACCGGCGAGATGATCGACTACGTGGCCCACTTCATCGCCCGGGAGAGCCCGGACGGCATGTGACCGGGGAAATAGGGACGGGCAAGGCGCGCATACAGTGGCCACGGAGGTGTGCTTTATGTGGACGGCGTGGCTTTTGCTGACTTTGAACGGACTGTTTTTCACTCTGCGCCTGGCAGGGGGCGGGAACTCCTTCCCGCGGCCCCTGACCAAAGAGGAGGAGAAGGCCCTCCTGGAGCGGATGGCCCAGGGGGATGAGGAGGCCAGGGGAGCGCTCATCGAGCACAACCTGCGCCTGGTGGCTCACATTATAAAGAAGGGGTAAAGCAAAGGGAACCGTCGCCCCGATGAAAAACGGCCCCCACCGGGCCGCCGAAGGTGAGGTGGAGCTCCAGCCGCAGCACCTCCCGGGTGCTGCCCTCCAGCACCACCGCGTGGTCCAGCACAGCGGCCCCCAGGGCCGCTTCCAGGCCGTCCTCCAGGGAGAGAAGCTCCAGGAGGGCGGCCTTTATGTGCGCCAGCTTTTCTGCTCCGCCGCCCTCCTCCTCCAGCAGGGCAGCCCGCCGCGCCTCCAGCTCCTGCCGCTGCCGGTCAAAGCCCTGGCTGCGGGCCTTGTACTCCCGGGGAGACAGGGCCCCCTCCAGGCTCAGGGCCAAAAGCCTCTCCTGCCGGGCGGTCAGGGCCGCCAGGGCACCCTCCGTCTGGGCCAGCCGCCCCCCGCCGGGCTGAAACTCCTCCGTCCGGCGGAGCAGGCGGAGGACCGCGTCCGCCAGGGCCTCCCGGCGGGGGACCAGGGCGGAGAGGAGGGGGGTCAGGACGCGGTTGAGCTCCGCCGTCTCCACCGCGGGGAGGGGACAGCTTGCCCGGCCCTGGGTGCGGGCCACCCGGCACACCCACACCTCCCGGGTCTCCCCGCCCCGCCGGCGGACCTGCCGGTGGAAGCTGGCACGGTGGAGGGCGCAGCGGAGTTTTCCACTGTATGGGTAGCGGTTGTGGAAATCCGCGGCGCTTTTGTGGGCCCTGGCCTGGCCGCTGCGGGATTTATACAGGGCGTTGGCCCGGTCCCACAGCTCCTCGGACACGATGGCGGGCACAGCGGGGTCGGGGTACATGACCCACTCCGCCTCCTCCACCGGGAGCTTGCGCTTGGTGCGGTAGTCCACCGTCTGGCTCTTGCCGGCGCAGTACCACCCCTTGTACTTGGGGTTGCACAGGATGTGCCGCACGGTGAGGGGGTTGAAGGGCCCGCCCAGACGGCTGGTCCACCCCTCCTGGGTGAGGCGCTGGGCGATGCGGCGGATGCCCAGCCCCTGGTCGGCATAGAGGTGGAACACCCGGCGCACCGCCCTGGCCTCCTCCTGGTGGACGGTGAGGATGCCCCCCCGTTTGTGGTAACCCCACAGGTTGTCGCTCCCCAGCACATGGCCGTTGCGGATGGCCTGTCGGAAGCCGAACTTCAGCCGCTGGGAGAGCTTGCGCACCTCGTCCTGGGCCACCCCCGCCATAACCACCAGGCGGAACTCGCTGTCCGGGTCCAGGGTGTTGATGCCGTCGTTCTGAAAGAGTACCCCCACCCCACACTCCAGCAGGGCCTGGGTGTAGCGGATGCTGTCCAGGGTGGAGCGGGAGAAGCGGGAGATCTCCTTGGTGATGATGAAGTCGAACTTCCCTGCCCGGGCGTCCCCGATCATCCGCAGGAAGCTCTCCCGCTTTCTGGTGCTGGTGCCGCTGAGCCCCTCGTCCACATAGCCGGGCACATAGATCCAGGCGGGCCTGGAGGCAATGAGCTGGGTGTAATACTGCACCTGATGGTCCAGGCTGCTGCGCTGCTCGGCCTTGTCGGTAGACACCCGGGCGTAGAAGGTCACCCGGAGGGGCAGGTCAAAGAGGGGCCGCCCGGCGGCCAGCTCCGCCCGGATGCGGAGGATGTTCATTCTCCCTCACCCCCTCCCGGCGGGGAGAGAAGGGGGGGCAGGTCCCGGGCGGCCCGGAGGAGCTCCTCCGCCTGGGTCCAGGTCTCCTCCCCGATGAGCCCCCGCCCCCGGATCAGGCGGAGCAGGGCGGACAGCAGGGCTTTCTGCGCGGTTTCCATGGCGATCACCTCCACCGCCCATAGTATGGCGGAGGGCGGGGGAACATGCCCGCCGGGGCGGGGGCAAAACAAGACGTGGCGGTCCGGGGCGCGCCGGGGGGGGGGCCCCCCCCCCCCCCCCCCCGCGGCCCCATACAGATTATGTTTCAAACTGGGAGAGGTACTCCGCCACGGAGCGGGTCATCTCCCGGGAGAAGTCCGAGTTGTACTTCCGGTTGCAGAAGGCGGCGCACCAGTCCTCATAGGTGCGCTGGCCCGCCTTATAGCCCAGCATGGCCCGCAGCTCCGCCCCGTCCATGGCGCGGTAGCTGTTCTCATGGACGATGTGCTCCAGAGCGCAGCGCTGGGGCTTGGGCCGCTGGCGCTGGGTCTGGGTGGGATAGCCCAGCACCACCATCACCGCGGGGAACACATACTCCGGCAGGGACAGCAGCCGGCGCTGCTCCTGGCAGTTCTCCATAATGTCCCCGATGTAGCACGAGCCCAGGCCCAGGCTCTCCGCCGCCGTCACCGCATTCTGAGCGGCAATGGCCGTGTCGGTGACGGCCAGCATCAGATCCCCCACCCCGGGCAGCCGGGGCTGGCACCCCGCCTCCCGGTAGGCGTCATACCACTTCTTGCAGTCGGCGCAGAATACCAGCACCATGGGCGCCGCGGCGATGAAGGGCTGGTTGTCGCAGGTCACCGACAGGGCCTTTTTCAGCTCCGGGTCGGTGATGTCCAAAATGGTGTACAGCTGTTGGTTGCCCGCTGTGGGGGCCTGGCAGGCCGCCTCCAGAATGGCCCGGCGGTCCTCCGGGGGGATGGGCTGGTCCAGGTAGGCCCGGACGGACTTTCTTTCGTGCAGACTGCGGATGATGTCATTCATGGCTGTGCGGGCCGCGGAGAGACGGCCCTTCCTTCCTTTCATATTTTTTTGCCTGTTTCTCCAGGATATCCTTGATGTAAAAGGCCATGCGGTACCGGGTCCGCTCGTCGGCGTCATTCAGATCGGTACCCAGCAGGGAGCGGACCTTGCGCATGCGGTAGTTGACGGTGTTGCGGTGGGTGTACATGGCGGCGGCCATCTCCTTGATGCTCCCCCCCAGCAGCAGGTCGTAGTATAAAGTCTCCACCAGACACCCGTCGTGCCGGCGGTCGTACTCCTCCAGCACCCCCAGGCAGTCCTGGCAATATTCCCCCAGCACATCCGGGTCCTCCGCGGTGAAGAGAAGCTGGTAAATGCCCATCTCCCGGTAGCGCACCAATCGGAGGTTGAAGTAGTCCGCCATCCGCCCGGCGGCCCGGGCCCGGCGGTAGCTGTGGACCATGTTCCGCGCCCCGGCCACCTGGGTGCCGATGCCGATGTGGACGGGGAGGGGCGGGGTGTGCCGGGCGCAGCGCTGGATGATCTGCTGCACGGCCTCCTCCGCCAGGGCCTTGGGGGCGTCGTTGAGCACCAGGAGATAAAATTTTTCGTGGCGCAGAAAGCTGAACTTCTCCACCGTGCGCCCCAGCAGGGTGCGCAGGATGTCCGCCGCCTGGAGGCGGCGGTTCACCTCGGTGCCCTCGGGAAAGTCCAGGCGGAAGGCGATGGTCTGAAAAGTGCCCTCGGTGTTGTAATAGCTGCTGAGGGCAGGGAGATAGCTGTCCTCCTGGGTGGGGGACTCGATGGCCTGAAGGATGGCCCGGGCGATGGCCGCGTCGTTCTGCCCGCCCATGACGATGCGCATGCAGTAGTCCTTGATCACCTCGGACAGGTGAATCTCCCAGGGCATGGTGATGAGGGGCAGGTGGTGTTCATTATAAAATGCAATCACCGCCGGGGAGATCTCCTGAATGTACCGGCCGCTGTTGACGATGATGCCTGAGACCTGCCAGTCCAGCAGCCCCTGGGCCAGGGTGATGAGCCAGTCCTCCCCCGACTGGCTCACCCCCGTGGTGATCACCAGCTCGCCCCCCCAGAAATAGGGGGCCACGGCGGCGTCCTCCACCAGATGGACCCAGCTGACGGGGACGGAGAGCTGGTCCCCTCCGGCCAGGACTTCCAGGCGGTACTGATTTTGGGTGGCGGAAATGAGGTCGGAGAGCAAGATGGCCATGGCAGGACCTCCTGGGAAAAATTTCATGTGCCGGTGGCACGAAAACCGGGACATAATTTATGCTTGGGGCCTGTTTTCATTCCGTGCCGTTGTGCTATGATAGAGCCGAAGAAGAGATGCAGGATATGCGTCATGGATAAAGAGGAATATTTGAGAGCGACAATGGAGGATTTTGCTATGTACGGTATCGAAAATATGCACATTTCTGTCATGCAGGATGAGCTGGGCCTGTTCCCCAAGGTCCACAGCCGGGTGCTGCCCGCCTGGATGGTGACGGAGCACTATCAGAATTGTGAGTGCAGCCTGCTGTGCCGTCTGCGTAAGCTCTTCCGCTGAGGATCTCTCCCGGCCCCATTCTCACTCCAGTCCGCCGCCCCGCCACAGCGGGGCGGCGGACTTTTTTGCCCATCAGGCAGTAAACTTTTATAGAGTTGTGGTATACCAGGCTGCCGCGGCGCCGATGAGCAGCAGCCCCAGGGCCAGCCAGGGCACCAGCCGGTCCCAGGCGGCACGGATGGCCAGCAGGCGGTTCTCCAGCCCCACGCTGCGCTCGGAAAACCGCAGGTAGATCTCGTCCAGCAGAATGTCGGCCTGGCCCTCCGGAAGAGAGAGGGCCAGAAGCTCCTCTGCCGCCTGGCCGGCGCCTGCCTCCGCCAGGCGGAGGGCCCGGGCGGGGGACACCCCCAGCACTCCGGCGGCCTCCTCCGGGGTGAGGGCCATGCAGCGCAGCAGATAGAAGGCCGCCCGCTTTTTCAGGGGCAGGCGGAAGAGGGCCCACAGGCCGTCCCCCAGCGGGGCGGGGAAGAGCTTGTCCAGCGCCTCCCGGGCCGGGCGGCGGCGGAGCTTACGCAGGTAGTAGTCCTCGCAGGCGGACAGAGCGTGGCCCAGCAGGGCGTCCCGCCCCGCCTCCGGGGTGGGGAAGGGCTCCTGCCGGGGGCCGATCTGAAGAAAGGTTTTAAAGGTACAGTGGTATGCCGCCTGGGAGCCGGGGGCCAGAAGAAAGCACAGACGGTAGATGTCTTGGTGAAAACGACGGAACAGCGGGTCAAAATCGGGGCAGGTGAGGGCCATGGACGCCATCCTTTCTGTTTCTGGGTGACGGACAGTTGTGCGAAATGAAATTGTGGGGAAGACACAAGTCAGGAAGGAGAAAATCAGCAAAATGACGAAAAGGAGGAAAAAGAAAAAATCATCCTGAAAAGTGCAAAGCTTCACAAGGAAAATAAAAAATCCAAAGAAAATTGTGATAGCCGAAAAAACAGGGGCAGCCGAGAAAAATGAATTTTTTGTGAAGATATACTTGCAAAAAAGGGAACAAGTATGGTATGCTAATCATAACATAATTCTGCGGCGCGCACAAGGAAGCAATGCGCGGCTGCAGAGTTAGTTTTTCAAGAAGAAAAAGAAGGAGGAAGAACATGAAAAAGCGAATTTTGTCTCTGATGCTTGCCGCCGCTCTTGCTGTATCCCTGTTCGGCTGCACCGACACCGGCGACAAGCAGGGCGACGGGGACGGCCAGAACACCAACCAGGTCACCGGCCTGTACCCCGGCACCTCTGAGGATGGCGCCATCACCGTGGAGATCAACACCATGACCGTGATGAACACCATTCTCATGACCTACGCCACCGAGCTGGCCGTGGCCCGCCACTGCTGGGACGCCCTGGTGAAGCTGGACGACAACAACCAGGTCATCGGCGCCGCCGCCGAGAGCTGGGAGTCCGCCCCCAACGCCGAGGGCGTGGAGGACATGGTGTGGACCTTCCATCTCCGTGAGGGCGCCAAGTGGGTAGACACCGAGGGCAATGTGGTGGCCGACGTGACCGCCAACGACTTTGTCTTTGCCTGGCGTGAGCTCCTCAACCCCGACAACGCCGCCGAGTACTACGGCTTTGCCACCGTGTTTAAGAACGCCCAGGCCTACTATGACTACGCCTCCGGTGTGGAGGGTGCTCCCGAAGTCAGCATTGAGGACGTGGGCTTCTACGCGCAGGACGACTACACCCTGGTGGTGGAGCTGGAGGATCCCCTCCCCTACCTGCTGCAGTACCTGAAGTTTGAGGTCATGAGCCCCATCTATCAGCCCTTCTATGAGGACGTGGGCGCTGAGGCCTACGGCACTGCCCCCGACAAGATGCTCTACAACGGTCCCTTCCGTATGACCGAGTGGGTCCTGGAGAATACTATCACCACCGTGAAGAACGATGAGTGGTACGACGCCGCCAATGTGAGCCTCCAGACCATTCACTGGGACAAGTACACCGACACCAACACCAAGCTCAACGCCTTCCAGACCGGCGAGATCGACGTGATCGACATCACCGGCGAGCAGCGCTCCCAGTTCGAGGCCGAGGGCTACCCCGTGAACAACTGGATCGCTGGCTACAGCTTCTTCTACTACTGCAACGTGATCCAGGAGGAGGATCTGGGCAACTACGAGGGCGCCAAGCTGTCCGACATGCGCAGCCTCAACCTCCGCAAGGCCATCAGCTACGCCATCGACCGTGAGCGCATCATCTCCACCGTTTACAAGAACGACAACGAGCCCTCCCCCGCCTTCTCTCTGGGTATCTCCGGCGTGAGCGCTCCCACCCTGGGTGAGGCCGTGGTGGCCGCCAACGGCGGCGAGCCCCTGTATCCCCCCAATGCCGACGCCACCAAGGCCCAGGAGTACCTGGCCCTGGCTCTGGAGGATCTGGGCTACACCGACGCCAGCCAGATCAACATCTCCCTGCTGACCAGCGAGGGCAGCCAGAACGAGCTCCTCTCCCAGGTGGTGCAGGAGCAGCTGCGGCAGAACCTGGGCATTGAGGTGTCCATCGATGTGGTTACCATCACCGAGGCCCGTGCCCGCCGCAACGCCAAGAACTACGACATGTTCTTCGGCGGCTGGGGTCCCGACTACGACGACCCCATGACCGATCTGGACCTGTGGACCAGCGCCAACGGCAACAACCACACCGGCTATGCCAGTGAGGAGTATGACGCTCTCATCGAGTCCACCAAGAGTGAGAGCGATCCCGCGGCCCGCGAGCAGCTGTTTATTGAGGCCGAGATGATGCTGGCCGAGGATATGCCCATCATCCCCGTCTACTGGCGCCATGAGGACTATGTGGTCAGCGAGAAGATCACCGGCGGCCTGCTCCGTCTGCCCTTCCAGTACTACAACCTGATCTACACCACCCTGGCTGACTGATTTCGGTAGCGGGCAAACTTGGACACAAGGAATCACTGTGATCTACCAGTCTCAGCGCGCTGTGATTCGCCCGTTCCCGTAGCTTGCGGGGCGCGTGCCGCCCTTTGACTGGCCGCCCGGCCTGGTTCGGACTGCCTGGCGGAATCCGTGATTTCGGATCATGCGCCATGCGGCGGGGGACCACCGGCCCCCGCCGCATGGCGTTCCTCTGTACAATCTTAGAAGGAGGGAAATCCTTTGCTGCGCTATATCCTCAAACGTATCGCTTACGGCATTTTGACGCTGTTTGCGCTGATGACTTTGACATTTTTCATGATGCGCGCCGTTCCCGGTACCCCCTTCATCGGGGACAAGACCCCCTCTCCCACCACCCTGGCCAATATGGAGGCCAAGTACGGCCTGGACAAGCCCCCCATTGTCCAGTATTTCATCTTTGTCGGCAACTGCCTGCGGGGCGACCTGGGCATCTCCATCAGCTATGAGAACCGCTCGGTCAACCAGATCATCGCCGACTCCTTCCCTGTCTCCATGGAGCTGGGCGCCCAGGCTATCATTTTTGCCATGATCGCCGGCATTTTGCTGGGCGCCGTGGCCGCGGTGAAACGCGGCACCATTGTAGACTCTCTATCCATGTTCATCGCCATTGTGGGCGTGTCGGTGCCCAGCTTCATTCTGGGCGCCGTGCTGCAGTATTTCCTGGCCGTGAAGCTCAAGCTGGTGCCGGTACAGGGCTGGGGCACCTTTGCCCAGACCCTGCTGCCCTCCTTCGCTTTGGGCATGAGCTCCCTGGCCACCGTGTCCCGGCTCATGCGCACCAGCATGCTGGACGTGCTCAGCCAGGACTATATTAAAACGGCAAAAGCCAAAGGTCTGTCTCAGGGGAAGATCCTCTGGCGGCATGCGCTGCGAAACGCCATCATGCCCGTCATCACCATCATCGGTCCCACGGTGGCCGCCGTGTTCACCGGCTCCTTTGTGGTGGAGAGCATCTTCAACATCCCCGGCCTGGGCAGATACTTTGTTATGAGTATCAAAGATATGGACTATACCCTGATCTCCGGCACCACCATCTTCTACGGCGCGCTGCTGATTTTGTGCACCCTGATCGTGGACCTGCTGTACGGCGTGGTGGATCCCCGGATCAAATTGGAGGGCTGACCGATGGAGCACATTGCAAAAGAACGCTTTGCCCACGTGGGCGAGAACGCCCGGGACAGAGAAAAGATCAGCCGCCCCAGCGTGACCTTCCTCCAGGACGCCATGCGCCGCCTGGTGAGCAACAAGGTGGCCATGGTGTGTGTGATCATCGTGGCGCTGATGATCCTCTTCTCCGTGTTTGCCCCCATCCTGTCCCCCTTTGAGTTCCAGGAGCAGCACTATGACGAGCTGGACGTCGGCATGTTCACCGTCTGTACCGACCCCAACAGCGCCGGCAACGGACATATGCACATCTTCGGCACCGACACCCTGGGCCGGGATCTCTTCACCCGCATCTGGATGGGGGGCCGGGTGTCCCTCATCATTGCCTTTGCCAGCGCTATTGTGGACTTCTTTCTGGGGGCCATCTACGGCGGCATCTCGGGCTATTTCGGCGGCACTCTGGACATCATCCTCATGCGTATTCTGGAGATCATCAACGGCATCCCCTATCTGATGATCGTCATTTTGCTGATGATCATCATGCCCCCCGGCATCATCACCATCATTGTGGCCTACTCCCTGGTGGGATGGATCCCAATGGCCCGGCTGGTCCGGGGCCAGGTGGTGGCCCTGAAGCAGCAGGAGTTCGTGGCAGCGGCGGAGGCCATGGGGGCCAGCACCGGCCGGATGATCGCCCGGCACCTGCTGCCCAACACCCTGTCCGTCATGATCGTCCGGGTGACCCTGTCCATCCCCTCGGCCATCTTCTCTGAGGCCTACCTGAGCTACCTGGGTCTGGGCGTCCGTCCCCCGGAGTGCTCCTGGGGCTCTCTGGCCCAGCTGGGCATCCAGAACTTCCGCCTGTATCCCTCCCAGCTGATTATCCCCGCCGTGTGCATCAGCTTGACCATGCTGGCATTCAACCTGTTCGGCGACGGTCTGCGCGATGCCTTCGACCCCAAACTCCGGAGGTGATCCCATGGCCAACCGTGTACTTGATATCCAGGACCTCCACGTCTCCTTCGATACCTACGCCGGTGAGGTCAAGGCCGTCCGCGGCGTGACCCTCCATGTGGACGAGGGAGAGGTGCTGGCCATTGTGGGTGAGTCCGGCTGCGGCAAGTCGGTGACTGCCCAGACCATTATGAAGCTCAACCCCATGCCTCCCGCCCGCATCGTCTCGGGCACCATCGACCTGGCGGGCCATGACATTGTGAAGGCCAACGAGCGGGCCATGCAGAAGATCCGGGGCAAGGATGTGTCCATGATCTTCCAGGACCCCATGACCTGCATGAACCCCACCACCCAGGTGGGCAAGCAGATCGTGGAGGCCATCAAGCTTCACCGGAAGCTCTCCCACGCGGAGGCCAAGGCGGAGGCCATCCGCTGCCTCAAGCAGGTGAACATCCCCAACCCGGAGGAGCGCTCCAAGCAGTACCCCCACGAGTACTCCGGCGGCATGCGCCAGCGGGCCATGATCGCCATGGCTCTGTCCTGCGACCCCAAGCTCCTCATTGCCGACGAGCCCACCACCGCCCTGGACGTGACCATCCAGGCCCAGATCATGGACCTGCTGGTGGAGCTCAAGGAGAAGATCAACACCGCCATCATCCTCATTACCCACGACCTGGGCGTGGTGGCCGGTGTGGCCGACCGGGTGGCCGTCATGTACGCCGGCAAGGTGGTGGAGACGGGCACCGTGCAGGACATTTTCTACCGCAACTCCCACCCCTATACCCAGGCCCTGCTCAAGAGCCTGCCCTCCCCCGACACCACCAAGGAGGAGACCCTTACCGCCATCCCCGGCACCCCCCCCGACCTGCTCAGTCCTCCGGTGGGCTGCGCTTTCGCCGCCCGCTGCAAGCACTGCATGCAGATCTGCCTGGAGGAGCAGCCCCCCGAATTCCAGGTGGGAGAGGGCCACAGCGCCTGCTGCTGGCTGCTCCACCCCGACTGCCCCCCGGCAGAGGAGAGAGGTGACCAAGGATGAGCCAGGAAGTTTTGATCCGTGCAGAGGGCATCTGCAAATATTTTAAAGTCAGCGGCGGACGGACCCTCCACGCTGTGGAGGACGTGACGCTGGATATCCACCGGGGCGAGACCCTGGGTCTGGTGGGCGAGTCCGGCTGCGGCAAGTCCACTCTGGGCCGCACCATGATGGGGATCTACACCCCCACCAAGGGCAAGCTCATCTACAACGGCGAGGCCCTGGACCTTCACAGTAAGAAGGACCGCTTCCGCTTTGCCAAGAAGGCCCAGATCGTGTTCCAGGACCCCTATGCCTCTCTGGACTCCCGCATGACTGTGGGCTCCATCATTGAGGAGGGCATGGTCATCCACGACATGTATGACGCCAAGGGCCGTCAGAAGCGGGTGGAGGAGCTGCTGGACACCGTGGGCCTCAACCGGGAGCACGCCAACCGCTTCCCCCATGAGTTCTCCGGCGGCCAGCGTCAGCGCATCGGCATTGCCCGTGCCCTGGCCATTGAGCCCGAGTTCATCGTGTGCGACGAGCCCATCTCCGCCCTGGATGTGTCCATCCAGGCCCAGGTCATCAACCTGCTGCGCAAGCTCCAGAAGGAGATGGGCCTGACCTACCTCTTCATTGCCCACGACCTGAACATCGTCAAGTACATCTCCGACCGCATCGCGGTGATGTACCTGGGCAGTGTGGTGGAGCTGGCCACCAGTGACGAGCTCTACTCCCACACTCTGCACCCCTACTCCAAGGCCCTGCTGTCCGCGGTGCCCATTCCCGACCCGGACAAGGAGGCCCAGAAGAGCCGGCAGATCATTTCGGGCGACGTGCCCAGCCCCATCAATAAGCCCAAGGGGTGCAGCTTCTGCACCCGCTGCCCCGTGGCCTGCGACAAGTGCCGCGAGAGCGTGCCCCCCCTGCAGGAGGTGCGCCCCGGCCACTTCGTGGCCTGCCACCTGGTGCAGCCCGGGCAGGTGTGACCCCATTCCCCAAAACCCCAAGGACCCCGGATCACTCCGGGGTCCTTTTGCTTTATCCATTTAAGAAATACTATACCCAGGCGGGGGACCAGGACGACCTGATCTCCATCGGCACCATCGGCCTGATCAAGGGGGTGTCCACCTTCCGGCCGGACAAAAATGTGAAGCTGGCCACCTACGCCTCCCGGTGCATTGAAAATGCTATCCTCACACAAAGCCGGGTATCGCCCTGCAAATTTTTTCCCATGGGCCTTTGCCGTAGTATACTGAGACAAAGAAAGCCGGAGGAAATTGGGGGATGGAGTATGCCGCGGCAGAGGGCTTTATACCCCGCCGGGCATGATACAGAAGGGAGTGCTGCAGATGATCACCCTGCGCCAAAGGGCGGACCAGATTATTTCGGAAAGTATTCAGGCTGTTTTGCCCGATGAGGCGGTCCGCCGGGCCCTGGAGGGATTTCACCCCCGGGGAAAGACCGTGCTGGTAGCGGCGGGAAAAGCCGCGTGGCAGATGGCCCGGGCCGCCGTGGACAAGCTGGGGCGGGTGGACGGCGGTGTGGTGGTGACCAAGTATGGCCATGTTATGGGGGAGATCCCCGGCGTGACCTGCTGTGAGGCGGGGCACCCCGTGCCAGACCAGAACAGCTTTGCCGCCACCCGGAAGGCCCTGGACCTGGTGAAAGGGTTGGGGCCGGAGGACAGGGTGCTCTTTCTTCTGTCCGGCGGCGGCAGCGCCCTGTTTGAGCAGCCCCTGCTGCCCGGAGAGGAGCTGGAGGACATTACAGGGCAGCTTTTGGCCAGCGGGGCGGATATCGTGGAGATGAACACCATCCGCAAGCGGCTCTCCGGCGTGAAGGGGGGGCGGTTTGCCCAGGCATGTGCCCCCGCCGGGGTATTCTGCGTGGTACTCAGTGATATTCTGGGGGACCCCCTGGACATGATCGCCAGCGGGCCGGCCTGCCCCGACAGCTCCACCTGTGCCCAGGCCAGGGCCATCGCGGAGAAATACCGTCTGCGCCTCTCCCTCGGGGCGTGGGCCCTGCTGGAGAGGGAGACCCCAAAGACTCTGGACAACGTGGACAGCCGCATCACCGGCAGCGTACGGGAGCTGTGTGCTGCGGCGGCCCGGGCCTGCGCCGCCCTGGGCTATGAGCCCGTGGTCCTGACCCACGGGCTGTGCTGCCAGGCCCGGGAGGCGGGCAGCTTTCTGGGTTCCATCGTCCGCACCCATGCCGGAAGCGGACACAGGCGGGCCTATATTGCCGGGGGCGAGACAGTGGTGCGCCTCACCGGCAGAGGCATGGGAGGACGAAACCAGGAGCTGGCCCTGGCTGCCGCACCTGCCCTTGAGGGCCTGCCGGGGTGCTGCGTGTTCTCCGCAGGCAGCGACGGCACGGACGGCCCCACCGATGCCGCCGGGGGCTATGTGGACGGCGGGACCCTGGCTGCCCTGAAGCGGGCGGGGTGGGATGTCTCCCGGACCCTGGCGGACAACGACGCCTACCACGCCCTCCAGGCGGTGGGCGGCCTCATTATGACCGGCCCCACCGGCACCAATGTCAACGATGTATCGGTGGCGCTGGTGGAGTGATGGGCCGCGCCGTCTGAGGCCCTCTGTTGGAGTATGAAAGAAACCGCCGTGAGGGCTCCGGACGTCCGGAGCCCGCACGGCGGCTTGCACTTACCCGCGCCGGTCATCCAGCAGCTGCTGCAATTCGTTGACCAGCCGGCCCAGGTGGAACCCAGGGGCAGGAGGACCCTGGCCCCCTCCTCATAAAACCGCCCCACGGTCAAGATGGGGGAAGGTCAAGGGGTGTTTGCCTCTTTTGCCTGGTCCACCACCTTCTGGTAGGGGGCCACCATGGCCTCGGTCATCTTGCCCTTGGCCGCCTTCTGCACCGAGGGGATGGCCAGCAAAGTTCCCACCAGGCGCATCTGCCAGATGCGCTTTTTCTGCTTTTGGGGGAAGTCGTAGATGCCGTGCTTTTTATAGAACTTGTGGTCCGCCTTCATAAGGCCCTGCATGACATAGATGAGGTCACGGAAGATCTTCATGCCCCCCACCCCGTAGAAATTGGCCGGACGGGTGAGCTTTTTCTCCATGGCCAGGGTGAGGTTGTCCGCCAGGGCGCGGATGTCTGCCGCCGTGTCCCCTTCGTCGGTGGCCACGCCGGCCAGATAGTTGCCCCCCACCTCGGCACGGCCCTCCACAATCATGCGCAGGTTGCTCTCGTACCGGTAGTCCCCGCTGATGAGGTAGGCGATGGGAGTGCCGTGGGTGACGGTGCGGTGGCCGTTGCAGAATTGCCGGTCGTCAAAACACTTGAAGCTGGAGTGGGTGTAGTGGTCCGAGATGGTGAAGGCGTACACAAAGCCCTGGGCGGTCTGGATGGTCTCCCGGAGGAAGGTGTCAAACCCGTCCCGGTGGACACACTTGCCCGTAACGGCGCAGCCGAAGCACCCCAGGCAGCCGCCGGAGAAGGGGAACTCCCGGATGTTCACCACACGGCTCTCAAAGGGGAGGGCGGAGCGGAAATCGGTGATCATGGCCTGCAGGTTCTCGTCCTCCGGGGCGCAGTTTGTGACGATGACCACGTCCTTGTCCCCCCTCTTGGGGCACTGGGGCAGCTGGGAGCGGTAGACGGCCTTCTCCCGGGCGGGGGCCTGGACCGGGGGGACAACAAAGGGGCCGTGGACACAGGAGAACATCAGATGGTCAAAAAAATTCCGGGCCTGCCGCCGGCCCTCCTCTGTGAGCAGATCGTCCATATCCGCCGACAGGCCCCGGATCACCTTCATTCCCAGGTCACAGCAGTTCTCCTCCACATACCGGTGGGCGGTCACATCGTAGAAGTGCTTGGAGGTGGTAATCTGGCTGGCGAACTTGCCGGTGAGGTCCACTCCGTCGGCCTTAATGAGCTCGAAGAGCCGGTGGAGCTGGTAGGGGGCGATGAAGGTGTATACCGGGTAGCTGAATAAGATCAGCTCCGCCTGCTCCAGCTTGGCCCGCACCGGGGCAAAGTCCTTCTCGCAGCCCCGGATCCGCTGGCCCACATGGAGTACGGTGAAGCTGTGCTCCGGGTGGAGGGCCTGGAGGTAGAGAGCGGTGTGGACGGTGGCGGAGTTCTTCCCCTTGGGACTGGCATTCAAAACGAGAATGTTCATGGCTGTTCCTCCAATTCATGTAACAGACGGGTATACCAATCTTTTTCAAATGCCGCCGCGGCAATGCCGTAATCCAGGGTGTACCCCTGGAAACGCAAAATGGACTCCCAATCCTGCCCGGGGGGCAGGGGCCCCTGCCGGGCCGCCTCAAACCGCACCCGGATGGCCCGCAGAACGGCCTCCATCTCCTCCATCTGGCGGACATAGTCCCGGATGGCGGCGGCCCGCTCCTCCGGTTTGGCCAGGCCCAGGAAGAAGAGGCGGGAGAGCTCCATATTCTTCCCTTTTCCCGCGTCCATGGGTCGGGCTATCCAGGCGGAAAAGGCCTCCCGCCCCGCCGGGGTGATGGAAAAGACCTTCCTGCGCCGCCCGCCCTGGGCGGTCTCCGCGGCGGTGACATAGCCCTGCCGCCCCAGCTTTTCCAGGGCCGTGTGGACGCTGCCCGCGCTGTGGGAGCAGATGAGGGAGAGATTGGTGCGGATGAACTGCTGCACCTGGTACCCCGTCATAGGGGAGAGGAGCAGCAGCCCCAGAATGAGATGCTCCATGGGGCACCTCCTTTATATGTCGAATAGAGATATTATAGAGAAAAAAGCGGGGCAAGTCAACAGGGAAACAGGGGGGAGGGCATCCCCGGGGGATTTGGCTTTCCCCGGGACGAGGGCTGTGGTATACTGGGGACGGAACGAGCGGCCGCCGGGGCGGGCCAGGACAGGGGCCGCCCTGCGGGGGAAAGGGGAGTCAAGGATGGAGCTGAAAAAGGTGTGGATGGCGCCTGACACCGCCGGGAAGAGCCGCTACAGCCTGCGTGTCCTGGGGGGCATCGCGGGTATTACGGCGCTGGCCGTGGCGCTCATCGGGGCGGGGGTGTGGCTGACCTTCGCCCTGGAGCTGCCCCGGGAGGGGTTCTCCCTGTTTCTGGTGTGCGCCGTCACCGCCCTGATGGTGGCCCTGGCCCTGAGGGTGGGGTGGCGCAGCGTGGGGGACGCCACGGTGTTTTTCCTCACCCGGGAGGACAGGCTGTACGTCATGGATGTGCGGGACCTCTTTCCCCGGGGGCACCATATGCTCAACTATGTTGCCGGTACTGTGAAGGTCCAGGAGTACCTGCGCGCCCTGGCCCGGGAGCCCCGCCTGCCTGCCCAGGCGGAGGAGGTGGCCCGGGTGGAGGGCATCCGGGAGAACGGGGGGTACTACGCCATCCGGTGCCGGATGGTATCCGCCTGGGGTGCCGGGGGGGAGCGGACATGGTTTCTGGTGAAGGGCTGCCGGGACGAGGACACGCTCCTCCGAGAGCTGCGGGGGCGGCAGGACCGGGAGGGGGCGGCCCGCCAGGGCCACAGCCGCACCCCTGTGTACATCCTGACCAGCGCCCTGGCGCTGGGGGCCCTTGGGACCGTGTGCGTGCTGAGCCACCCGGCCCAGGGGACCCTGCCCCAGGCCATCTATTTTCCCTGTCTGGGGGCGGCCTTTCTGGCCTTCTTTTTTCTGGTGTATTTTCTCATCTGTTACCGCCGGGGCCGGTAGAGCCCATCTGCCGGGAAAACGGGCGAAAGAGGCGGCTTTGGTTGGTGGCCCTTTGCCCCGCCGGGGGGTATACTGACAGCCAGAACAGCACACAGGAGGGAACTACCATGAGTTTGGGAAGCAGTTTATACCATGCCCGGAAAAAGAGCGGCCTCACCCAGGAGAACGTGGCCGAGCGGCTGGGGGTCAGCCGCCAGACCATCTCCAAGTGGGAGACCGACGAGACCCTGCCCGACATCCGCCAGTCCAAGGCCATGGCCGTGCTCTACCACATGACCCTGGACGAGCTCATCGAGTACGACTTTGACGAGGAGCAGGCCCGGCAGATGATCGACAGCGTCAGCGACCAGGCCCAGGCCAAAATCGACTGGAACAAGGTGTGGAGCAAGAAGTACCCGGTGCTGGCCACCTACCACGAGAGGGTGCGGACCGGCGATTACGCCCCCGCCCTGGGGGAGATGCTCACCCGGCTGCAGGTGGAGTACGGCTACAACCACACCGACGCGGTGCTGGTGCTCAAGGACATTCTGGCCCGGGTGTGGAAGGGCCAGCTGTGACCGGCCGGGGGCGGCTCTACCAAGGGTAGGTTGCACTCCCGCCCGCCTGCTGGTATGATGGCCCAAGAAAAACACCACAGGAGGACCAATATGGATCTGTATGTCACCGGAAGTACCATCAAACGGCTGCGGGAGGCCCGGGGCCTCACCCAGGCCAGGCTGGCCCAGGCCCTGGACGTGAGCGACAAGGCGGTCTCCAAGTGGGAGACCGCCAAGGGCTTTCCCGACATCTCCCTGCTGGAGCCCCTCTCCGCCGCCCTGGGGGTGTCGGTGATGGAGCTGCTGTCGGGGGACACGGTGGTCAACCAAAACAAGTCGGCCAACATGCTGCGGGGGAAGTTTTACGTCTGTCCCATCTGCGGCAACGTGATCCACGCCTCGGGGGAGGCGGTGGTGAGCTGCTGCGGGGTGACCCTGCCCCCCCTGGAGGCGGAGGAGACCGACGCCCACCACCACTTTGCGGTGGAGGACGTGGAGGACGAGCACTTTGTTACGGTGGACCACCCCATGACCAAGTCCCACTACATCTCCTTCCTGGCCTATGTGACCTGGGACCGCTTCCAGCTGGTGAAGCTCTACCCCGAGGGAAACCCGTCCTGCCGCTTCCGCTTCCAGCGGGGCGGATATCTCTACCTCTACTGCAACCGCCACGGGCTCATGCGGGAAAAGGTGTGACAAAACAACAAAGGGGGCTGAACGCAACTTCGTTCAGCCCCCTTTTGCCGTAGATCATGTGAAAGGCTATACAAGGGAAAAGATTGAGATGAGAGAAAACATGCTGCTTACCGGCCACCGGTGATCCCTCATACCTGGGGCGGGCGCCGTATAGGATGGAGGGAGAGGAGGGGGGCATATGGGAAAAAATCAGGACGCTGCCGCCATCTACTCCCGCAAGTCCCGCTTTACCGGCAAGGGGGAGAGCATCAGCAATCAGGTGGAGCTGTGCCGGGGCTATATCCGCGCTGCCTTTGGAGAGGGGTACGCCGGGGGGGCCCTGGTGTTTGAGGACGAGGGGTTCTCCGGCGGGGACCTGAACCGCCCGGGCTTCCGGCAGATGATGCAGGCCGCCCGGGAGGGCCGGTTCAGAGCCGTGGTGGTCTACCGCCTGGACCGGATCAGCCGCAGCATCAGCGATTTCTCCGCCCTGATCCAGGAGCTGGGGCGGCTGGGCATCGACTTCGTCTCCATCCGGGAGAGCTTTGACACCTCCAGCCCCATGGGCCGGGCCATGATGTACATCGCCTCGGTGTTCTCCCAGCTGGAGCGGGAGACCATTGCCGAGCGCATCCGGGACAACATGCGGGAGCTGGCCAAGACCGGCCGCTGGCTGGGGGGGGTCACCCCCACGGGCTACACCTCTGAGGCGGTGATGAGCGTCACGGTGGACGGCAGGAGCAGGCGGGCGTGCAGGCTCAGGCTTATCCCCCGGGAAGCGGACATCGTCCGCAGGATCTACGCCCTCTACCGCCGGACCGGCTCCCTCACCGGCACGGAGGCGGCGCTGCGGGCGGAGGGGATCAGGACAAAAAACGGCCGGGACTTCACCCGGTTCTCCATCCGGGCCATTCTGCAAAACCCCGTTTACCTCCGGGCGGACGGGGCGGCCCGGCAGTATTTTCTGGACAGACAGGCGGAGGTGTTCTCACCCCCGGAGGAGTTTGACGGGACCCGGGGCATTCTGGCCTACAACCGCACCCGCCAGGAGAAGGGGAGGAGCACCGTCTCCCTGCCGGTGAGAGAGTGGATCGTGTCGGTGGGAGAGCACCCGGGCATCATCCCCGCCGGCACCTGGCTGGAGGTCCAGAGGGCCCTGGGGCGGGGGAGCGCCGGGCGGTCGGGGGCTTTATGTGAGGATAGCAAATGAGATCCTCATGTACTTCCGGGGGCAGAAGAAGCTGGCGGGGGAGGTGTCCCTCTCCGAGACCCTGGACCAGGAGGGGGAGGGGAACGCCCTGTCCCTCATGGATGTGATCCGGGTGGACGACACCATGCTGGAGGACCTGGATTTGCGGGAGGCCTGTATGAAGGTGCGCCGGTGCGTGTCCGCCTGCCTGGCGGGGCGGGAGGCCCACATCATCCGCCTGCGCTACGGCCTGGACGGCCAGCCCCCCCTCACCCAGCGGGAGGTGGCCACCCTGTGCGGCATCTCCCGGTCCTATGTATCCCGGCGCGGCTAATGTAAACGGCGCCCGGAGGGGAAGGCGGTGTTTTCCTGGTGTTCCCGTTTCAAATGTGCTATACTGGATAAGAGGATATTTTGCACAGTCAGGAGGGAGCGGGATGGGCGATTTTTCCTTTGCGATCTTTCCCAATGAAAACTTTCTGGATCTGCGCATCTACCAGCACGGCTATGAACAGTGCCAATCCCTGCAGTCCTTTGGACCCTTTATCCGCAACCACTACCTGTTTCACTATGTGATCTCCGGGCAGGGCTCGCTGGATGCCACTGAGGCCGACGGGGTGACCACCAAGCGGTACGAGCTTCGGGCAGGGCAGGGGTTCCTGATCTGCCCGGGCCTCATCAACACCTATTTTGCCGATGAGACCCACCCCTGGAAGTATGTCTGGATTGAATTTGACGGGCTGCATGCCTCGGAGACCCTGCGCTATGCGGGGCTGACCGCTGCCCAGCCCATCTACAGAGCGGACGACGAGGCGGGCAGCCAGGAGGTCCGTGACCTGATGCTGTATATTGCCGACCACTCCAGCGCATCCGCCCTCCACCTGATCGGTTATTTGTATCTGTTCGTGGACGCTCTGGTGCGCACCTCCTCCACCCGCCTGAGCGCCCAGGGGAACCAGCTCAAGGACTTCTACATCCAGGAGGCGGTGAACTACATGGAACAGAACTATCAGCGCAACCTGACTGTGGAGGAGGTGGCCGACGCCTGCCGGCTCAACCGCAGCTATTTCAGCAAGCTGTTCAAGGACAACATGGGCTGTCCGCCACAGGAATTTCTCATCGGGGTGCGCCTGGCCAAGGCGGCGGAGATGATGTGCAGCACCAGCGCCCCCATCAGTGAGATCGCGGTCCGGTGCGGGTACTCCAACCAGTTCCACTTCTCCCGGGCATTCAAAAAACACTACGGCACCCCGCCCCAGAAGTGGCGGGCCCAGAACAGAAAGCACCACTCATGATATAAAAAGAAAGAGAGCCGGCCGCGTTTTTCGCGGCCGGCTCTGGTGGTTTATTCTGCTTTGAGCCACAGGCGAAGGCTCTGATACTCGCCCAGCATGGGGATAGGATACCCCGCGTGCATCAGCACGTCGCCGCTCCACGCCTCGCCGTCACCGGTGAGCCGGTAGCGCAGCTCCGGGTCCAAGCCCCGCAGCCTGAGACGCCGGAAGGGCTGGGCCGCGTGGGTCTGGCCCGAAACCAGACACAAAAGGGCCTCCCGCCGGTCGGGAGAAACGTGGAGCCAGGCGGTGGGCGCACCGTCGGGGGTGGGCGCGGTGAGGCGGTAGTAGTCTCCCTCCTGGATCAGGCCGAAACTCTCCTTGTAGTCCGCGATCTGCCTGACCACCAGGGCCTTCTCCACCTCCGACAGCTTCCCCAGGTCCATCTCGTAGCCGAAGGTACCCGACAGGGCCACGGTGCCCCGGGTGGCCAGGGGGACGCTGCGGCCGGTCTGCTCGTTGGGGATGGCGGAGACGTGAGCCCCCATGGTGGCGGGGGGATAGGCGAAAGATGTGCCGTACTGGATGGCCAGGCGGTCGATGGCGTCGGTATTGTCGCTGCACCAGATCTGGGGGGTGTAGTACAGCATACCCATGTCAAACCGGCCGCCGCCGCCGGAGCACCCCTCGATGAGGGTGTGGGGGTTGGCCTGACGGAACCGCTCCAGCAGGTCATACACCCCCAGCACATAGCGGTGGTACACCTCCCCCTGCTGCCGGGCGGGGAGGGCCGCGGACCATACCTGGGCCAGGGAGCGGTTCATGTCCCACTTCAGGTAGGAGACGTGGGCGCTGTCCAGCACCTTTTGCAGGGCCTGGAAAATGTGCTCCCGCACCTCAGGCCGGGTGAAGTCCAGCACCATCTGGCAGCGGCCCCGGGTGTAGGGCCGGCCGGGGGGGTTGAGCACCCAGTCCGGGTGGGCCTGGTAGAGCTCGCTGTCCTCGCTGACCATCTCCGGCTCGATCCACAGCCCGAACTCCATACCCAGGGCATTGATCTCTTTGGACAGGGCCCCCAGGCCGCCGGGGAGCTTCTCCTCATTGGCCCACCAGTCCCCCAGGCTGCTGGAGTCGTTGTTCCGGTGGCCGAACCAGCCGTCGTCCAGAACGAAGAGCTCCACCCCCAGGCCGGCGGCCTCCCGGGCCAGGGTCATGAGCTTTTGGGCGTCAAAGTCAAAGTAGGCGGCCTCCCAGCTGTTGACCAGCACGGGCTTGCGCCGGTCCTTCCACACGTCCCGCAGCAGGTGGGAGCGGATGGCCCGGTGGAACTGCCGGCTCATCTGGCCAAAACCGCAGGGAGAACAGATCAGGGCGGCCTCCGGCGTGGTAAAGACCTGGCCGGGCTCCAGAGTCCAGCAGAAGTGGAAGGGGTGGATGCCCAGGGTGAGGCGCACGTCCTCAAACTGGCTGCGCTCCGCCGCCGCCTCGAAGTTGCCGCTGTATACCAGGGCGGCGCCGTAGCACACCCCGTGCTCCTCCCCGGCGCCGGGCTGGCACAGCATGACGAAGGGGTTGTGCTGGTGGCTGGAAATGCCCCGGATGCTGCCCACGGACTGGACGCCGGGGCGCAGGGGGGCCCGGTGGAGGCCCCGCTCCTTCACATGGCCGCCGTCAAAGGTGATAAAGTCCAGGGGGGTGTCCTGGAAATCCAGGCACACAGAGGCGGCCCGGCAGATGCCCACCGGCTCCTCCCCGCAGTTGATGACTCGCACGGCCCGGGTGATGAGGTCGTACTCCTCCAGCACGCCGTAGAGCAGCTCCACCCGCACGTGGGCGGCGGCGTCCTCCAGAGTGATGACCAGGGTGTCCGCCTCCTCCGGGGAGGCAAAAAAAGCGGGCAGCCCCGTCAGGGCGTATTTTCCCTTCTGCACTGCGGCGCCCACATACCGCAGGTCCGCCACATGGCTGCCGTCGGCCAGTTCCAGCTCCAGGGAGGGCAGGCGGAAATCCCCCGCCCCCGATCCCGAATACTCCTGGGGCAGGGTGTCCAGGGAGTAGGTACGGTTGTTTCCGGCCTCGTCAGGGTTGGGAGAAAAGCCCCGGTCGGCGTAGCGGATCAGCCGGGAGAGGTCGCCCCCGTGGACCTTGGGACCGTAATAGACATGGAGCAGGACCCCGTTTTCATCCGCCTTCATCTGATAGGTGGTGCTCCGGGTCTGCAGTGTAAAGACTCGCTTTTCAGTATCTTGGATAATCATAAAAGACTCCTCGCAAAGAAAGATCTATGGTCAGGCGCGGGGGGTGAATACAGCACAATCATTCTAAGCGATATTCAGGTGAGATTCAATAGCGCGCCGGGATTTTATAAAAAACGCGGCAGCCCCGGCAGGCCGGTGAGAAGCCAATGCAGGGGCTGCCGCCGCCAAAGGGAGGGGACAGGATTATTTTCCGCCGGTATTGGCAATGCCCTCGATGAACTGCCGCTGGAAGATCATGTACAGGATCACCATGGGGAGCATGGCCAGCAGACTGCCCGCCATGAGCACGGGGAAGTTAGTGGAGAACTGCCCCCGCAGGGTGGCAAGGCCAGAGGACAAGGTCATCATGTTCAGGTCGGAGTTGACCACCAGGGGCCACATCAGGTCGCCGTAAGCAAACACGGCGGTGAAGATGGTCAGGGCGGCCACGGAGGTGCCGGTCAGGGGGAACATGACCTTTACAAAGGTCTCAAACTGGTTGCACCCGTCCAGACAGGCGGCCTCGCCGATCTCCTTGGGGATGCCCATGTAGGTCTGCCGCAGGAAGAAGGTGCCGAAGGCGGACACGATGCCCGGGAACACCAGGGCGAAGATGGTGTTGGCCATCCCCAGCTTGGCCACCATCTGGTACTGGGGCAGAATGAAGATCTGGGAGGGAAGGGACATCTGCACCAGGATCAGGGCGAAGAGAATGTTCTTGCCCCGGAAGTTCAGCTTGGCGAAGGCGTACCCCGCCATGGAGCTGAACACCACGGCGCAGATCACCCGGAAGAGGATCATCAGCGCGGTGTTCACATACATGTTGACAAAGGGCAGGGAGGCGATGGCGTCCACAAAGTTGTCAAAATTCCACTGGGCGGGGAAGATGACAGGGGGGATCTGCATGCTCTCGGTCTGGGTCTTGAAGCTGGTGAGGATCATCCACACGAAGGGGAAGATCATGATGACGGCGCCCAGAATCAAAAACACATAGGTCAGCGTGGTGGTCAGCCGTTTGGTGCGCTGCAAAGAGTTGTGTTTCATGGCTGTTCCCCTCCTTTACACGTCATAATTGACCCACTTCTTCTGGCCGACGAACTGGATGATGGTGATGATGCCGATGAGGCACACGGTCCACACCACGATGGCGGCGCCGGAGCCCCGGCTGCCGGCCACGAAGGTCTCGCGGTAGAAGAGGTACATCAGACTCTGCACCGATGTCAGTGCCGGGTTGGTGTCCTCCACCATCATGTAGATGAGGTCGTAGACCTTGATGGAGGACATGAGACGCATGATCATCACCACGAACAGAGTGGGGGAGACCATGGGCAGGGTGATCTGAAGGAACTGGTTGATCTTGCTGGTGCCGTCGATCTCGGCGGCCTCGTAGTAGCTCTTGGAGATGTTCTGCAGGCCGGCCAGCAGCAGCACCGCGTCATAGCCGATGTTGCTCCAGATGGCCACGATGGCGCAGGCGATCATGACGAACCGGGAGTCGGTGATCCAGTTGATGTGGGTGCCGAAGAACTGGTTGAGGATGCCGTAGTCACTGTTGAAGATCCAGCGCCACACCATGGTGATGGCG
>CASFCS010000030.1 GCA_949293245.1 uncultured bacterium
GACCCCCAGCGCCCCGTCACCGCGGGGTACTGCGGAGACCTGCTGTCCTGGGTGATGGGCCGGGCCCCGGCGGACGGGGCCTGGCTGACCATTATGTCCAACGTAAACGTGGCGGCGGTGGCCGCTTTGAGCGACGTATCCTGCGTGATCCTCACCGAGGGAGTGACCCCCGACCAGCCCCTCCTCTCCCGGGCGGAGCAGCAGGGCATCAACCTGCTGGGCACGGAACAGGGCACCTTCCCCACCGCCGCCGCCCTGGCGGCACTGCTGTGAGGGCGGAAGGAGGCCGTTGACCCTGGAGTACACATTTGACCTGCACTTTCACTCCTGCCTCTCCCCCTGCGGCGACGGGGAGATGACCCCCGCCAACCTGGCGGCCATGTGCGCCCTGGCGGGGCTGGATATCGTGGCCCTCACGGACCACAACACCACCGGCAACTGCCGCGCCTTTCTGGCGGCGGCGGAGGAAAACGGCATCCTGGCCCTGCCGGGGATGGAGCTGACCTGCCTGGAGGAGGTCCATGTGGTGTGCCTCTTCCCCGAGCTGGAGGGGGCGGAGGCCTTCGGCGCCCTGGTGGCCTCCCGCCTGCCCCCCCTGCCCAACGACCCGGCCATCTTCGGTCCCCAGGTCCTTATGGACCACCGGGACACGGTACTGGGAGAGGAAACTGCCATGCTGGCGGCGGCCACCACCATCGGGGTGTATGAGGCGGCGGAGCTGGTGCGCTCCTTCGGGGGACTGGCCTACCCCGCTCACATCGACCGGCCCTCCTTCTCCCTGCTGTCCAACCTGGGCCTGTGGGACCCGGGGATGGGGTTTTCCCTGGCGGAGGTGTCCCACGCCTGCCCGCCGGACCTCTTTGACCGGCGGGATCTGCATGGGGTGCCCCACATCACCGCCAGCGACGCCCACTATCTTCACCAGGTGTCCGACCCCTGCCAAAGCATGTCCCTGCCCCGGCTCAGCCGGCACAGCGCGGTGGACTATCTCCGCCGCCTGGGGTGTTAGGGCGCCTTTTTCACTGAAAATGAGAAAAAACTCACGCAATTTTGTTCAATTATTACAACTACTTTCTAAGTTAGCCTTTACTAACTATCAAAATCACGGTACAATAGGGATAATCAGATCGTTGCCCATCTAACAATGGGTATTCCCAGCCAACGCATGAGGAGGAAAAACTATGCCAAACTGCAAGACCGTGATCCCCTACGCGGGCACTAAGGACCAGGAGGACCGCCTGCGCAAGGTCATTGAGGAGCACAAGGGCCAGCCCGGGGCCACCATGCCCGTGCTCCAGGCCGCTCAGGAGATCTTCGGCTATCTCCCGGAGGAGGTCCAGATCATGGTGGCCGAGGGGCTGGACGTGCCCCTGTCCGAGGTGTACGGCGTGGCCTCGTTCTACGCCCAGTTCGCCCTGAACCCCAAGGGCCGCTACCAGATCTCCGTATGTCTGGGCACCGCCTGTTACGTGAAGGGCGCCGCCGACGTGCTGGAGGCGGTGCAGACCAAGCTGGGCATCGGTCCCGGCGGCATCACCCCCGACGGCCGCTTCTCTCTGGACGCCTGCCGCTGCATCGGCGCCTGCGGCCTGGCCCCGGTGATGATGATCAACGAGGATGTGTACGGCCGCCTCACCCCCGGCCAGGTGGGTCCCATCCTGGATCAGTACATGAAGGAATGAAGGAGCTCTCCCTGAACATTCTGGACGTAGCCAAAAACTCCGTCCGGGCGGGGGCGGCCCATGTGGCCATCACCCTGGAGGAGGATGAGGCCGGCTGGCTGGCCATCACCATTGCCGACGACGGCTGCGGCATGAGCCAGGAGTTTCTCGCCTCGGTGACCGACCCCTTCACCACCACCCGCACCACCCGCAAGGTGGGGCTGGGGCTGCCGTTGTACCGCCTGGCGGCGGAGCAGACCGGGGGCGCCCTCACCATCCGCAGCGCCCTGGGGAAAGGCACCACCGTGACGGCCACCTTTGACCGCAGGCACCTGGACTGTCCCCCCCTGGGGGACCTGGCGGGCACCATCGCCCTGCTCATCCAGGGCAGCCCGGACATCGACTTTACCTACCGCCACACCACCCCCCGGGGGGAGGCGGCCCTGGATACGGCGGAGCTGCGGAGCGAGCTGGGGGAGGACATCTCCCTGGCGGAGCCGGAGGTATTCGCCTGGATCCAGGACTATCTGTCGGAACAGGAAGCACCATTAGAAGGAGCTGTGCAATCATTATGAAAAGTTTAGCTGAGCTGAGAGCCATTCGGGAGAAGATGAAAAAGCAGATGGACGTCCGCGAGAGCGGGGACGACGCCATCCGCGTGGTGGTGGGCATGGCCACCTGCGGCATTGCCGCCGGCGCCCGCCCTGTGATGACCGCTTTTCTGGACGAGATCGACAAGCGGGGCCTGACCAACGTCACCGTCACCCAGACCGGGTGCATCGGCGTGTGCCGGCTGGAGCCCATTGTGGAGGTCTATGTCCCCGGCGAGGAGAAGGTCACCTATGTGAAGATGAAGCCCGAGATGGTGCCCACCGTGGTGGAGCAGCACCTGGTCAACCACAACGTGGTGACCGATTACACCATCGGCGCGGCGGAGTAAGGAGGAAGGTCAATGAGTCACATTCGCTGTCACATCATGGTGTGTACCGGCACCGGCTGCACCTCCTCCGAGAGTCCCAAGATCATTGACGCCCTGGAGAAGGAGCTGCGCAAGGCGGGCATGGACCAGGAGGTCCGGGTGGTCAAGACCGGCTGCTTCGGCCTGTGCGCCATCGGCCCCATCGTGATGATCTTCCCCGAGGGGGCGTGCTACTCCCGGGTCACCGTGGACGACGTGCCCGAGATCGTCAACGAGCACATCGTCAAGGGCCGCATTGTCCAGCGGCTGCTCCACATGGAGGGCGAGGAGGGGGACACCGTCACCTCCCTCACCGAGACCCAGTTCTACAAGCACCAGTACCGCATTGCCCTGCGCAACTGCGGCGTCATCAACCCCGAGTCCATCGACGAGTACATCGGCGCTAACGGCTACATGGCCCTGGAGCGCATCCTCACGGAGCAGACGCCCCCCCAGGAGATCATCGACTGCCTGAAGAAATCCGGCCTGCGGGGCCGTGGCGGCGCCGGCTTCTCCACCGGCATGAAGTGGCAGTTCACCTACGATGCCCCCAGCGAGGACGGGGTGAAGTACGTGGCCTGCAACGCCGACGAGGGCGACCCCGGCGCCTTCATGGACCGCTCCGTGCTGGAGGGGGACCCCTTCTCCGTCATCGAGGCCATGACCATCGCCGGCTACGCCGTGGGGGCCCACCAGGGCTATATCTACATCCGGGCGGAGTACCCCATCGCCGTCAAGCGGCTGGAGATCGCCATCGGCCAGGCCCGGGAGTACGGCCTGCTGGGAGACAACATTCTGGGGAGCGGCTTTGCCTTTGACCTGGAGCTGCGCCTGGGCGCCGGCGCCTTTGTGTGCGGCGAGGAGACCGCCCTGATGACCTCCATCGAGGGCCACCGGGGCGAGCCCCGCCCCCGTCCCCCCTTCCCCGCGGTGAAGGGTCTGTTCGGCAAGCCCACCCTCCTCAACAACGTGGAGACCTACGCCAATATCACCTGGATCCTCAACAACGGCTGGGAGAAGTTTGCCGCCATCGGCACCGAGAAGAGCAAGGGCACCAAGGTCTTTGCCCTGGGCGGCAAGATCACCAACACCGGCCTGGTGGAGGTGCCCATGGGCACCACTTTGCGCACCATCATTGAGGACATCGGCGGCGGCATCCCCAACGGCAAGAAGTTCAAGGCCGCCCAGACCGGCGGCCCCTCCGGCGGCTGCATCCCCGCCAGCCTCATCGACACCCCCATCGACTACGACTCCCTCACCGCCATCGGCTCCATGATGGGCTCCGGCGGCCTCATCGTCATGGATGAGGACAACTGTATGGTGGACATCGCCAAGTTCTTCCTGGAGTTCTGCGTGGACGAGTCCTGCGGCAAGTGCTCCCCCTGCCGCATCGGCACCAAGCGGCTGTACGACCTGCTCACCAAGATCACCGAGGGCAAGGGCACCCTGGAGGACCTGGACACCATCGAGGAGCTGTGCTACCACCTGAAGGCCTCCGCCCTGTGCGCCCTGGGCCAGTCCGCCCCCAACCCGGTGCTGTCCACCCTGAAGTATTTCCGGGAGGAGTATGTGGCCCACGTGGTGGAAAAGCGCTGCCCCGCCGGGGTGTGCCGCGCCCTGCTGCACTACGAGATCGACTCCGCCAAGTGCCGCGGCTGTACCCTGTGCGCCCGCAACTGCCCGGTCAACGCCATCACCGGCGTGCTCAAGGGCGCCCATGTCATCGACCAGGACAAGTGCATCAAGTGCGGCCTGTGCCAGAGCAACTGCCGCTTTGACGCCATTGTGCGCAAGTAAGGGAAGGAGTGACGAACATGGAGAAGAAAATGATCAGCCTCACCATTGACAACATCCCCGTCACCGTTCCCGAGGGGACCACTGTGCTGGAGGCCGCCCGCGACGCCGGCATCAAGATCCCCACCCTGTGCTTTCTCAAGGACATCAACGAGATCGGCGCCTGCCGCATCTGCGTGGTGGAGGTAAAGGGGGCCCGCAGCCTGATGGCCTCCTGCGTCTACCCCGTCAGCGAGGGGATGGAGGTCTATACCAACACCCAGAAGGTGCGCCACTCCCGGCAGCTCACCCTGGAGCTCATTTTGTCCAACCACCGGATGGACTGCCTCACCTGCGCCCGGAACGCCCACTGCGAGCTGCTGCAGCTGGCCAGCGACCTGCGCATCGACGCAGTGCGCTACGCCAACGATCAGCTGCCCCCCCAGATTGAGAACACCGCCCTCCACCTGGTGCGGGACAACTCCAAGTGCGTGCTGTGCCGCCGGTGCACCGCCGCCTGCCGCAAGACCCAGGAGGTGGGGGTCATCGGCCCCAACGACCGGGGCTTCATGACCCACATCGGCTGCGCCTTTGACCGGGACCTGTCCGAGGTGGACTGCGTCTCCTGCGGCCAGTGCATCGTGGCCTGCCCCACCGGCGCCCTGGCCGAGCAGGACAACACCGCCGAGGTGTGGGCCGCCCTCCGGGACCCCACCAAGCACGTGGTGGTGGGCCCCGCCCCCTCCGTCCGGGTCACCCTGGGCGAGTGCTTCGGCATGCCCATCGGCACCAATGTGGAGGGCAAGATGGTCTCCGCCCTGCGCCGTCTGGGCTTTGACAAGGTGTTCGACGTGGACAACGCCGCCGACTTCACCATCCTGGAGGAGGGCACCGAGTTCCTCCACCGCCTGAAGGAGGGAGGCACCCTGCCCCTCATCACCTCCTGCTCCCCCGGCTGGATCCGCTACTGCGAGCAGCACTACCCCGACATGGTGCCCCACCTGTCCTCCTGCAAGTCCCCCCAGCAGATGTTCGGCTCCCTGGTGAAGAGCTACTACGCCGAGAAGGAGGGCATCGACCCCAAGGACATCGTGGTGGTGTCCATCATGCCCTGTACCGCCAAGAAGTACGAGGTCAAGCGGGAGGAGCAGCGCATGGCCAACGGCTGTATGCCCGTGGACGTGTCCCTCACCACCCGGGAGCTCAGCCGCATGATCAAAGAGGCGGGCATGATGTTCGACCACCTGCCCGACGGGGAGTTTGACCCCCTGCTGGGCATCTCCACCGGCGCGTCGGTCATCTTCGGCGCCACCGGCGGCGTGATGGAGGCCGCCCTGCGCACCGTGGTGGAGACCGTCACCGGCGGGGCCATGACCCCCCTGGAATTCACCGAGGTCCGGGGCACCGACGGCATCAAGGAGGCCACCTATGAGCTGCCCGGCAAGACCGTGCGGGTGTGCGTGGCCTCCGGCCTGAACAACGCCAAGAAGGTGCTGGACGGGGTGAAGGACGGCTCCCTCCAGTACGATTTCATCGAGTTCATGGCCTGCCCCGGCGGCTGCGTCAACGGCGGCGGCCAGCCCCTCCAGCCCGCGGACGTGCGCTCCTTCACCGACATTCCCAAGCTGCGGGCCGCCGCTCTGTACAAGCAGGACGCGGGCATGGAGTACCGCCGCAGCCACGAGAACCCCTATGTCCAGCAGGTGTACAAGGAGTACCTGGGCAAGCCCGGCAGCCACAAGGCCCACGAGCTGCTCCACTGCACCTACGTCCCCACCAAGCGCTACCGGGTGGAGTGATCCCCCGCCATACAGGAAAAAGCCCCGGGCCGCACCCACATTGGGTGCGGCCCGGGATCTTTTCTCCGGCCAGCCCGGGGAGGCGGTTTTTACGGGCCCGGGACGTGGGACGCGGATTGCCGCGGGCCCGTTGGGCCCTCGCAATGACGGAGGGAAGCGAGAGCCTGGCACACCCAACCGGCCCTGCCAGGGATGCTGAACCGTTCAGAATTTTGCCTCAGTCCGTAGGGGCGGGTCCTAGACCCGCCCGTGGGCCGGGCCGCCAAACACTACCCAGCCAGGCGCCCCTTGCAAGAAGGACAAGGTATTTCAAGTGCGAGATCAGGCCGCTGAAGGCCGGTCGACCAACGATTCGACACGACAAGGTTTAGGAGCGCCGGTCAGCGGAAGCGCTGAGCCGTTGTGAGCAGCCCGGATGGACCGGAGCGGATGGGAGCCGGAGGGAAGCCGGGCGTTGCGAACAGGCGAAGCGTGACAAAGAAGCAGGCATTTCAGCGGGCAGGGGGGATACATAAGGGGGAACGCCCTCTCGTACTCGGGCAGGGAACGGCTCAGCGCCAATGGGGTCCCCGCCCGAGCCCAGCGCTAGCGGGTCGGGTGGGGGGAGGAGACGCAGCGCAATGAGCGACACCTGCCCGCCAGGGCAGGGGGAGGGATATGGAGCTTGCGTCGACGTTGTCACGCCTCGCACCCTCCGCAACGGCGTCTAAGCCCTGCGACTGCACAGAAACCCCAGGCGGGGCTTTGCCCCGTCTGGGGTTTCTGCTTCGCTCCGGTCTTAGCCGCCTGCTCCCGGGTGCTCGGGCGCTTCTTGATCACGCCTCGCGCCCTCCGCGACGGTGCCTAAGCCCTGCGACTGCACAGAAACCCCATTCGGGACTTTGCCCCGCCTGGGCTTTCTGCTCCGCTCCGGTCTTAGTCACCTGCTCCCGGGCGCTCGGGCGCTTCTTGTCACGCTTCGGCTCGTTCGCAGCCGGGTCGCGAAGGCGCGCTGCGCGAAAAATGCCGCGCCGCCTCTGGCGTCGCCTGTTTTTTCGTCTCCGCCGCTCCTTCGCTCCCCTGCTCACGGCCTCCGCGCTTCTAAGACAACAGCGTCTCCATGTCCCCCCAGGAGAGCCCGGGCTGGAGGGCCAGGTTGATGGCGTACCCCACCAGCCGGGCGGCGTCCGCCACCCGCACGTCGATCTCCCGGGGGGTGACGAACAGGTCCCGCCCCCGCTCCCCCAGCACCCCCGGGGGCACCGGGGCCCCCTCCAGCAGGTCCAGGGCCAGGGTGGCCCCGTCCACCACCGTGGGCACCCCCAGGGCGATCACCGGCACCCCCAGGGTCTCCCGGTCCAGGGCCCGGCGGTGGTTGCCCACCCCGGACCCGGGGGCGATGCCCGCGTCGCTCAGCTGCACCGTGCGGCACAGCCGCTCCAGAGAGCGGGAGGCCAGGGCGTCCACGGCGATGACGCAGGCGGGGCGCAGCCGCTCCACCACCGCCGCCGCCAGCTCCCCGCTCTCCACCCCCGTGTCCCCCAGCACCCCCGCCGCCAGGGCGGACACCGGGCGGAGCATGCCGAAGTGCTGGGGCAGCTCCTCCACCAGGTGGCGGGTCACCAGCACGTGGCGCAGGCACAATGGCCCCACCGCGTCGGGGGTGATGGCCCGGTTGCCCAGGCCCACCACCAGCACCGTCCCGCCCCCCGGGGGCAGCAGGAGGGCGAGCTCCCCGGCGATGGCCCGGGCCCCCCGCTCCAGGGCGTCGGGCGCCCGGCGGAGGAGGTCGGAGAGGTCCACCGTCACATAGGTCCCCATGCTCTTGCCGATGGCCCGGGCCCCCGCCTGGGTGGTCACCCGCACCACCTCCGCGGGGAAGCCGTCCCGCTGCCGCTTCTCCAGGGTCACTCCCGCGGGCTCGCCCCCCTCCTCCGCGGCCCAGATCTCCCGGGCCTCCACCGCCAGATCGCTCCTGCGCATCCCCATAAGCTGCCCCTCCTGTCCCAAGATGTTGTGGGTATCCCCGTGTTACCCCCCTATTTTTTGCCCCGGGGCAGGGGATATACCAATAAAATAAAATTTTTTCAAAAAAACTGTTGCATTTTTTTCACTTTGATGCTAGAATACATATCTGCGACGAGAATTTCTCGGGATGATTGGATTTACGATCGGAGGAGGTGTTTGGTTTGCCGAATATTAAGTCTGCCAAGAAGCGCGTCTTGGTCAATGGGAACAAGGCCGCTCAGAACAAGGCGCAGAGATCCGCGCTGAAAACCACGCTGAAGAAGTTTGAGGCCGCCGTGGCTGAAGGCAACCGCAGCGAGGCCGATTGCGCTTACAAGGTGGCTGTGAAGGCCGTGGATCAGGCCGTCACCAAGGGTCTGCTGCACCGCAACAACGCGGCCCACAAGAAGAGCAGCATGACTCTGAAGCTCAACAAGCTGGCCTGAGAGAGGCCGCCCCACCTGCTATAAAAAACCGTCTGCACTGGGCAGGCGGTTTTTTCTTGTCCGCCCCAGGGGGGGCGCGCGCCACATTGCGATTGCAAGCGACATGCATTTTCTGCTATAATTTTAGTGCAATATTGGGATAAGGCGGGGGATCCCGCCTTTTTCCGGGAAAGGAGGGCCGCTATGCTGGACGGACTGCTGAAGATCCCGCCGGTACGCTTTGTGTGGGACATCGTGGATGTCTACTTCACCAAGCGGGTGGGCCGGGCCGCGGCGGAGCTGGCCTACTTCCTGGTGCTCACCTTTTTCCCCATTCTGGTGTGCGTGTCCGCCTTCCTGGGTATGCTCCAGCTGGATCCCGCCCTCATCACCAGCGCCCTGGGGCCCTTTTTGCCCCACAGCGTGCTCTCCGTCCTCCAGGAGTACCTGTCCTATGTGGCGGGCAACCAGTCGGGGGGCCTGTTCACCGCGGGGCTCATCTTTACGGTGCTCTTCGCCTCCGCCGCCGTCCGCAGCCTGATGACCATTCTGGAGGAGATCTACGGGGCGGTCACCTTCCGGGGGGCGGGTCGCCTGGTGGCCAGCGTGGCCATCTCCCTGCTGCTGCTGGTGGTGATCTACCTGTCCGTGGCGGTGATCCTCACCGGCGGGTGGTTCTTCCACCTGCTGGAGGACACCTTCCACCTGGACGGCCTGGCCCAGCAGGTGGATCAGTGGCAGTGGACCAAGTACCTGGTGCTGCTGCTGGTGGTGTTCCTGTTCATCCTGCTGCTCTACCGCATGGTGGCCCCCCTGGGGAAGCCCCGGCCGCCGGTGCTCACCGGGGCCATGCTCGCCTCGGTGGCCCTGGCGGTGGCCTCCATGATCTTCTCCTATTTCATGACCGTGTCCACCCAGTACTCCCTGGTGTACGGCTCCCTGGCCTCCCTGGTGATCCTGCTGGTGTGGCTGTATCTGTGCGGCAACATCATCATTCTGGGCAACGTGTTCAACTACGTGTGGTACACCCGGAAGAAGCTGCGCTACGCCCGCCGCCAGGCCGCCCAGCAGGAGGCCGCTGAGCGGGCCAGGGGGGAGGTCACCGGCCACGTCCGCCTCCAGGAGACGGGCCGCCTCATCGACCTGGAGCGGGGAAACGGCCGGGACTCCGACCGGACCGGGCCCCTGTGAGGGCGCTTTTCCCCTGTATAAGAGAAAAACCGGGCTGCCGCGCTCAAAGCGCGGCAGCCCGGTTTTCCTCTTTGTCCACATCTTCCACACAAATGTGGAAAAGTCTGTGGAAGCTGTTGAAGTTACAGAAAGGACCTTTCTCTTCTCAGCCCTTCAGCCGGGCGATGACCCCCCGGGCGGCCTTCACGCCGGAGGCCCCCGCCTGGGCCAGGCCCCGGGTGACCCCGGCGCCGTCCCCCACGGCGAAGAAGCCGGGCAGGGCGGTCTCCAGCTCCCCGGAGAGCTGGAGGCGGGAGGAGTAGAACTTCACCTCCGCCCCGTAGAGGAGGGTGTCATAGTTGGCGGTGCCCGGGGCGATCTTGTCCAGGGCGTAGATCATCTCGATGATGTCGTCCAGCTGCCGCTTGGGCAGGGCCAGGGACAGGTCCCCGGGGGTGGCGGCGGTGAGGGTGGGCCGCACGAAGGACTTGCTCAGCCGGTGCTCGTTGGTGCGCACCCCCTTCACCAGGTCCCCGAAGCGCTGCACCAGCACGCCGCCGGCCAGCATGTTGGACAGGGAGGCGATGTGCTTGCCGTAGCGGTAGGGCTGGTCAAAGGGCTCGGTGAACCGGTTGGACACCAGCAGGGCGAAGTTGGTGTTGGCGCTGCGCAGGGCGGGGTCGGAGTAGGAGTGGCCGTTGACGGTGTTGATGCCCTCCACGTTCTCCGCCACCACGTGGCCGTAGGGGTTCATGCAGAAGGTGCGCACCTGGTCCCCGTAGGCCTTGGTGCGGTAGACCAGCTTGGACTCGTACACCACGTCGGTGATGTGCTCAAAGACCACCGCGGGCAGCTCCACCCGCACGCCGATGTCCACCTGGTTGTTGATGAGCTGGAGGCCCAGGCCCTTGCACTGGTTGGCGAACCACTCCGCGCCGGAGCGGCCGGGGCCGGCGATGAGGTAGGGGGCGGAGTAGCGCTCGCCCCCCTCGGTCACCAGGGTGTAGCACCCCTCCTCCGCCTCGATGGAGGTGACGGCGGTGTTGAAGAGGAAGGTGTGCTTGTCCCGGATGGCCTCGTAGATGTTGGCCAGGATCTTCAGGTTGTTCTCGGTGCCCAGGTGCTTGCACCGGGCCTGGAGGAGGTGGAGGTCGAACTCCAACGCCCGCCGCTCCAGGGCACGGGCCTCGGGGGTGGCGGTGGAGTAGACCTCGGTGGTGGCCCCGTGCTTGACGTTCAGGGCGTCCACATAGTCGATGAGGTCCATGACCTCCTCCTGGGGCATGAAGTCGGTGAGCCAGCCGCCGAAGGCGGTGGTGAAGTTGTATTTTCCGTCAGAGAACGCACCGGCGCCGCCGAAGCCGCACATGGTGTCGCACACCTTGCAGTGGACGCAGGCCTTCACCTTGCCCGCCACGATGGGGCAGCTGCGGTGGTAAATATCCGGGCCCTGGTCCACCACCAGCACCCGGGCCCCCTCCGCCTTGAGGGCAAGCTCATATGCGGCGAAAATACCGGCCTCGCCGGTGCCCAGGATCATCACGTCGTAACGATTGCTCATTGTCGTTCTCTCATTTCTTCATCATAGTCGAGGGGCAACAGCCCATGATATTATACCACAGACTGTCAAGGAGCGGGAGGGGTGTGCGTGCAGAATTCACAAGAAGCGCTGCGCGCCCGGGAGCAGGTGACTAAGACCGGAGCGGGTTTCTCCGCAGTCGTATGGCTTAGTGATCGGGAAGCGCTGTACCATATTTTCACCCGGGGACGAGGGGGCGGTGGGAACACCGCCCCCTACGAACCGGGACGAAACCCCATACGGTTCCCTATTCCCCGACGGGTCCGGTTACCCTGGAAAGCGGGCGGCTAATAGCCGCCCCTACGGAGAGGAGCGGGAATCCGGTGGGGTTTAACGGGTCTTGGCTTATTTTGCGGCTTGGCACACGGGCGGGTCTGGGACCCGCCCCTACGGCGTGACGGGCATTGCCTGCGCAAATTGGGACGCACACGGTTTCCCCCTGTGCGTAGGGGCGGCTATCAGCCGCCCGCCGCCCAGCGTGGCCGGGACCGTCTGCGCAAATTGAGACCCGTCCAGCCCCATCCCTGCGTAGGGGCGCCTTCCAAACCCTCCCGCATCCCCCGTCCCCCGTCTTTCGTCCCTCGTCCCCGGGGGGATCCGTCCAGAAAGGGGGGCCGCAGCCCCCCTTTGGCCTGGTCGTTTTAAGGGGTAATTGTCAAGAGGGGGAAATCGAAATCCCCCTCTTGACCGTGTCTTTTGGGTACTTTTCTCCACGGGGAGAAAAGTACCAACGTCCCCCCGTCCACATGAACGAAGAAGAGACAGATTTCCGCGGGCCGCAGGCGGCCCTCACAATGACGGGGCGGAAAGCACAGGCCCGGTGCAGTATCGGCCGGGGCGATGAGGACATCGCCCCCTACGCGCAAAGGCCAAACCCGGCAAGCTTTTGCAAAATTCCGGCAGTTTAACATCCCCGGACAGCAGGCCCACACTGTGCGCCCCTACACAAGCAGGCAGGCGCTCAGACGCTTCTTGTCACGCCTCGCCTGTTCGCGACGCCCGGCTTCCCTCCGACTTCGGGCAGACCCGGGCCGGCCTATGGCCGCCCCTGGGCTCTGCCCATCCGCTCCGGTCCATCCGGGCTGCTCACGACGGCTCAGCGCTTCCCGGGCGCTCGGGCGCTTCTTGTCACGCCTCGCGCCCTCCGCGACGGCACACTGCTCACCACTCCGCCGGAAATGCCGCGGCCTCCGGCCGCCTGTTTTCCGGTCTGCGTGGTTCACTGTGCGCCTGCTCCCGGGCGCTCGGGCGCTTCCATGAAATAACTGGCCTCCATATCCGCCGTGGCCAGGGCAAAGGCCAGGGGGTACTGCTGCAGGGCCTGGCCCACCATCCGGGGGTCCTCGCTGCCGGAAAAGCCCATGTGCCACCGGATGGCCATGGCCTCCTCCCGGGTGAGCTTCATAAAGCCCGAGATGATGTACACGCTCTTCTCCCCGTGGCCGTAGGGCAGCTTGTCCTCGTAGAAAAAGGTAGGCACCTTCTCCCACTGGCCCGTGGCGTCGTTCTTCACGTTGCGGGTGCCCGGGCGGTAGCACCCCACCTTGCACACGTCGTGGAGCAGCGCCGCCACCGCCACCGACTCCCCGGTGTAGTCCAGGCCGTAGAGCTCCTGAACCCGGGGCCGGGCGAGATAGTCAACCAAACAGTGGTAGACGTTTACGCTGTGCTCGCACAGCCCCCCGGCCCAGGCCCCGTGGTACCGGGCGGAGGCGGGAGCGGTGAAAAAGTCGCTGCGGTTGGTGAGATAGTCCAGCAAAGCGCCCGCCCCCTCCCGGCGGATGGCGCGCTGATAGATGTCAATGAATTCCTCTCTGGCTGACATGGGGCACCTCCTGTGGGGCCCGGCCGGCCCCGTTTTGTGATGTGAGTATACCACACCCGCGGTCCCATATCCAGCACTTGCGCCCCATGGGGGAATTTGTTACAATGGCGGTACAAGAGAGAGGATGCCCCGACCTGACGGGGCGCCCGTGCCCGCCTCAGGCAGGCGGACGGGGGAAAAGGCGGTGGAGAGCATGGAAAAGGCCGGTCTGGGCAGCGACAGCGCCATCCGCGCCGGTGTGGTGGCGGAGTTTCTGGCCATGTGCCCCTACCCCCACGGCTCATGGAACGAGGGGGCCCTGGTGGAGTGGTATCTGCAGCGGCTGGCGGCCCTGGGGGCCAGGGCCCAGCGGGATGAGTGGGGCAATATCCTGGGGGAGATCCCCCCCACCCCGGGGCTGGAGAAGGCCCCCCGGGTCCTCTTCCAGGGGCACATCGACATGGTGTGCGCCGTGGCCCCGGGCAGCGGGTGGGACCCCCGGCACGACACGGTGAACGCCGCCGTCACCGACGGGGTGCTCCGCACCGACGGCCGCTCCTCCCTGGGGGCGGACAACAACCTGGGCAACGCGGCGGTGCTCTACCTCCTCTCCCGGGGGGTGCCCCACGGGCCGGTGCGGGTGCTGTTCACCGTGGCGGAGGAGGTGGGCCTCCAGGGGGCGGAGAAGGTGGACCCCGCCTGGCTGGAGGGGTGCGACTACCTCATCAACACCGACGGCTTCAAGCTGGGGGACGCGGTGGTGTCCTCCGCCGGGGGCCGGCGGGAGCGGTACACCCGCAAGCTCATCACCGTGCCCCGGCGGGACCCCATGGCCTACCAGGTGACCCTGCGGGGCTTTCTGGGGGGCCACTCGGGATACGACATCAACAAGGGCCGGGGCAACGCCATCAAGCTGCTCACGTTGTTTCTGGGGGAGCTGCGGGACCGGGTGGATTACGACCTGGCGGGGTTCCAGGGGGGCCACGCCCCCAACGCCATCCCCATGGAGGCCGCCGCCGTCATCACCGCCGACCGGGCCTTTGCCGTGCCCCTGGCCCTGGCGGTGGAGAAGCTGCGGGGCAGCCTGCTCAAGCTCTTCTCCCACACGGACCCCCAGGTCCAGGTGGAGCTGCGGGAGGTGCCGCCCCCCCAGCGGGTGTGGAGCCAGGCCTGCCGGGACGACACCCTGGACATGATCGCCCTGCTCTATAACGGGGTGTTCGCCATGCACGACACCATCCCCGGCCAGGTGTCCGCCTCGGCCAACGTGGGCCGGGTGCTGGTGAACGACCAGGGAGAGATCGAGATCGACAGCTTTGTCCGCTGCGCCATTGACTTCTCCGAGGAGATCATCGCCTTCCAGCACGCCCGGGCCGCCCGGCTCACCGGCTTTACCGTGGCCGCCCGGAGCTACCCCGGCTGGATGGGGGACCGGAGCAACCCCCTGGCCCGCACCATGTCCCGGGTGTACCAGCGCCTCACCGGCCGGGGGCTCAACGTCACCGCCGTCCACATCGGGCTGGAGCCCTCGGTGCTGGGGGCCAAAGCCCCCAATATGGTGATGGTGTCCACCGGGCCGGACATCGCCAACCCCCACTCCACCGACGAGCACGCCCCGGTGGAGGGGCTGTCCACCTATGTGCGTCTCCTGGCCGGCACCCTGGCGGAGCTGGCGGGACTGAAAAAGTAAAACACACGGCCCGCGCCGGGGAGAGAGGGAAAGGCTGCGGCCCCGTCCCCGTGCTCCCCGGCACCGTTATTCCGGCGGGTCCTCTGCCCGCCCACCTCTTGTGAAAGGAGCCCTGCCCCTATGGAACGCCCCGCTTCTTCCGCCCCCGCCTTTCGCTTTGCCCGGCGGGAGGACGTGCCCCTGATCCTCTCCTTCATCCGCCGCCTGGCGGAGTACGAGCGCCTGGCCCACCAGGTGGTGGCGGACGAGGCCACCCTGGAGGAACAGCTCTTCGACCGCCGGGGGGCGGAGGTGCTCTTTGCCCTGGAGGGGGAGAAGGAGGTGGGCTTCGCCCTGTTTTTCCACAACTTTTCCACCTTTCTGGGCAGGGCGGGGCTGTACCTGGAGGATCTGTTCGTGCTGCCCGAGTACCGGGGCAGGGGGTACGGCAGGGCCCTGCTGGGCCGCCTGGCCGCCATCGCCCTGGAGCGGGGGTGCGGGCGGATGGAGTGGTGGTGCCTGGACTGGAACGAGAGGGCCATCGGCTTTTACCGCGCCCTGGGGGCCCGGGCCATGGACGAGTGGACGGTGTACCGCCTGACGGGGGACACCCTGGCCGCCCTGGCGGAGGGGGAAAAGCATATGTACGGGGAGCACACCCTGCAATAGAAATTTTCCCTCTATAAAGCCTGAATCTTTATTTCTTATAAGGTTTTGTTTTCTATTGACATATACTAAATATTGGATTAAACTGTAAATAGAAGTAAAAACAGATGTTTTTTAGAAGGGAGTGCACTGCTGTGAAACGCCGGTTATCCGCCGTGTTGGCCGTTCTCCTTCTCTTCGCTTTCCTGCACACGCCCGGTCGTGCTCTTAGTGACGACGAGGCAGAATCCTTTTTCCCAATTTCTATGGGGACAGCGGAGCTGTCCGACACTGAGGCTGAGGAGCCCTCGGTGGTTTTGTTCCAGGATACCTTTGTTATGACCGCTTATTTGACATCACAGGATGCCTCCATGGACTCTGTCACACCGCTGAGTGAGAGTATAGAAGTCCTGGCCAATGTGGAGGTCCGGCAAATTCTATGCTCCAATCAACTCTCCACACGTGTGGAGGTGTACTGCCCCGACACTCGCATTCAAATCAGCGGGTACACAGCTACGCTGCAGTATACCGACATGACCGATTTTACCCCCTCCTGGTGGCACTCCTTCCCCGTTACCAACAGCACTCCCATCAACTACCTGTCCAGTACCCATAACAGCGTGCATTCCTTCCCCTCGGGGCATGAGATCGGCATACGATTTGATCTCACAGTTGATTTGGCCAATGCCACATGGGATCCTGACGCCGGAACCGTTTCCGGCATACGCTATGTGACGATTCTTTAATTTTTTAGCCTTCCACTGGAGGCGGCCCGGGACCTGCTGGGCCTCACCGGGCGGTGACTAAGAGGCCCCGGCCATAAAAAATACGCTGCCCGCCCCGTGAGGGGCGGGCAGCTTTTATTTATTACTTGTTGCTGCGGCGCCAGATGTGCATCTGCTCCGCCGCCTGGATGAGCTCCTCCCGGAAATCGGGGTGGGCGATGGAGATGATCTTCTCCGCCCGCTCCCAGGTGGAGGCCCCCTTCAGGTTCACCATGCCGTACTCGGTCACCAGGTAGTGGGTGTTGGCCCGGGTGTCGGTGACGATGGACCCCTCGGTGAGGGTGGGCCGGATGCGGGAGCGCAGGGTGCCGTCCTTTGCCTTCATGGTGGAGGAGCAGCAGATGAAGCTCTTGCCCCCCTTGGAGAGGTAGGCCCCCATGACGAAGTCCAGCTGGCCGCCGGCGCCGGAGATGTGGCGGGTGCCGGCGCTCTCGGCGTTCACCTGGCCGAAGAGGTCCACGTCCACCGCGTTGTTGATGGAGATGAAGTTGTCCAGCTGGGCGATGACCCGGGCGTCGTTGGTGTAATCCACCGGGGTGGACATGCACTCGGGGTTGTCGTTGAGGTAGTCGTAGAGCTTCTGGGTGCCCGCGCCGAAGGCGTACACCTGGCGGCCCCGGTCCAGGGCCTTGTTGCGGCCGGTGATCTTGCCCGCCATGGCGATGTCCACAAAGGCGTCCACATACATCTCGGTGTGGACCCCCAGGTCCTTCAGGTCGGACTGGGCGATCAAGGAGCCCACGGCGTTGGGCATGCCGCCGATGCCCAGCTGGAGGCAGGCCCCGTTGGGGATCTGCTCCACGATGAGCTGGGCCACCGCCTTGTCCACCTCGCTGGCCGGGGCGCTCCCCAGCTGGCCCAGCTCGGGGCTGTCCCCCTCCACAATGCCGGTGACCTGGGAGATGTGGATGCCGTTTTCAATGCCGCCCAGGCACCGGGGCATGTTCCGGTTGACCTCCACGAAGATATACTCCGCCCGCTGGCACATGGCGGCCATGTGGGAGGCGTTGGGGCCGAAGCTGAACCAGCCCTGGCTGTCCATGGGGGCCACCTGGAAGAAGGCCGCCCGGATGGGCTCCACGTTCTCCCGGTAGTACCGGGGCAGCTCGGAGTAGCGGATGGGGGCGTAGAAGCAGCCCCCCTCGGCCACCATCTTCCGCTCGATGCCGGACATGTGCCAGGAGTTCCAGGTGAAGTGGCTGGCGGCGTCGGGCACGGACATGACCGCGGGCTTGCGGAAGATGATGCCCCCCCGCAGCTTCACGTCGGTGAGCTCCTCATACCGGTCGGCCAGGGCCTTGTCCAGCAGGTCCGCCGTGCCGGTACACCAGCCGTAATCCACCCAGTCGCCGGAGCGGACCACCTGGACCGCCTCCTGGGGGGTGGTGAGCTTGCTCTGATAGAGTTCCTGATAATCCATAGTACTCTCCTTTTGCAATGGCAGACGGCGGGGCGGGGCGTGATCGCCCCGCCCCGCCGGTCAAACATGTTGGGTGGTGGTTTTTCTTACACCTTCTCGAAGATGGTGGCCACGCCCTGGCCGCCGCCGATGCACAGGGTAGCCAGACCGCGCTTGGCGTCGTCCCGCTTGGCCATCTCGTGGAGCAGGGTGACGATGATGCGGGCGCCGGAGGCACCCACGGGGTGGCCGATGGAGATGGCGCCGCCGTTGACGTTGACCTTGGCCATGTCGAAGCCCAGCTCACGGGCCACGGCGATGGACTGGGCGGCAAAGGCCTCGTTGGCCTCCACCAGGTCGATGTCCTCAATCTTCAGGCCGGCCTTGTCCATGGCCTGGCGGGAGGCGGGCACGGGGCCCACGCCCATGATCTTGGGATCCACGCCGCCCTGGCCCCAGGAGACCAGCTTGGCCATGGGCTTGAGGCCGTACTTCTCCACAGCCTCGCCGGAGGCCAGCACGATGGCGGCAGCGCCGTCGTTGATGCCGGAGGCGTTGGCGGCGGTGACCCGCTGGACGTGCTTGCGGGCGTCGTCGGCGTGGATGCCGGTGACCTCAAAGGTGTGGACGATCTCGTCCTCCACGCCCTCGGGGCCCACGGGGAAGGCGCCGCGCAGCTTGGCGATGCTCTCGGCGGTCACGCCGGGACGGGGGAACTCGTCCACCTTGAACTCCACCATCTGCTTCTTCTGCTTGATCATCACGGGGACGATCTCAGCCTCGAACTTGCCGGCGGCCTGGGCGGCCTCGGTCTTCTGCTGGGAGGAGGCGGCAAAGGCGTCCATCTCCTCGCGGGTGATGCCCCACACGTCGGCGATGTTCTCGGCGGTGGTGCCCATGTGGTAGTTGTTGTAGGCGTCCCACAGGCCGTCCTTGATCATGGTGTCCACCATCTGGGTGTTGCCCATGCGGGCGCCGTAGCGGCCGGTGGGGAGGGCGTAGGGGGCGGAGGACATATTCTCGGTGCCGCCGCACACCACCACGTCGGCGTCGCCGGCCAGAATGGCGCGGCCGCCCTCAATGAGGGACTTCATGCCGGAGCCGCACACCATACCCACGGTGTAAGCGGGGACGGAGTAGGGGATACCGGCCTTCACGGCCACCTGACGGGCCACGTTCTGGCCCTGGGCGGAGGTGAGGATGCAGCCAAACATAACCTCATCCACCTGCTCGGGCTTCACGCCGGCGCGGCTGAGGGCCTCCTTCACCACCACGGCGCCCAGATCGGCGGCGGGGGTGTCCTTCAGGCTCCCGCCGAAGGAGCCCACAGCGGTACGGCAGCAGTTGACGACGTACAATTCTTTCATCTTGGTGACCTCCAATAAATATTTTCAGAGACAGCAGATATTCCAGAACACTATGCCCAAATTATAACCGGAAGTCAGGGAAATTGCAACTGCTTCCCACAGCATTTCTCCCCGTGACGGGGAGGGGAATTGGCAATTATGCACAAAGAAAACCGGGCCCAAATGGGGCCCGGTTTGTATCTGAACAGGGGCTTATAAAAAAATATACAGGGAAATGGGAGATTCGGTCCAATTTACAGGACTTTTTTCCTCTCCTTTTTGGGACTTTCTGTAAGTCCTTTCCGTCGGGCGGGGGCTGGTCCGGCAAGTTCGACAAATTTTTAACAATACCCGGGCAATTCACATTTCCTCCCTGGCCTCCAGGGCGCCAGGCGGGCCCCGCCCAGGGAGAAGCCTGGGTGCGCCCCAATTTGTGCAGGCAGTCCCGGCAGCACCGTAGGGGCGGCTAGAAGCCGCCCGCTTTCCAGGGCAACCGGACCCATCAGGGAATGGGGAACCGTGCGGGGCCTCGTCCCGGTTCGTAGGGGGCGGTGTCCCCACCGCCCCGTAATGTCAAGCCCACCAAACACCACCCGGCCAGGCGCCCTTTGCGAGAAGGGCAGAGGCGCGGAGCGCCCGGGAGCAGGTGCACAGCGCTTCGTCCAGCCCGCACAATGACGGGGTGGGGGACCAGGCTCGAACTCGCTTCCATCCACCCCGCGAATGGCAGAGCCATTCCCAGGGACCCCGGATGTCCTCCCCATTTAAAAAATGCGCCCCCCAGGGCGCATTTTAGGTGGAGGTATCGTGTTCGAGCCGTACAGCCTGGCAAGTAAAAAACCCTCATCCCGTAGGATGAGGGTTTTTGGAGCGAGTGACGAGGCTCGAACTCGCTACCTCCACCTTGGCAAGGTGGCGCTCTACCAGATGAGCTACACTCGCAGCGACAGGATGTATATTACCACAGCCCTTCGGGGATGTCAAGGGTTTTTTTCATTTTTTTCTGGGGCCCTGTTTTACTTTTGCAGAATTTTTTGGAAAACTATGAAAATATTGATTTATGTTAATGCGGCCAGGGGATTTATGGTGTAAACTGAAAAAAATTGCACCTTTGCGGGGGTGCCCATGGAGGGGGGGTATTCATGACTGCGGAACAGTTTTTTCGGGAGATTCTGGGCGTTACGGACCTCGCTCTGATCGCCCGGGCGGCGGCAGTCAGCAAAATCCGCGCCCTTCGCCGGGGAGAGCTCCTCTTCCGCCAGGGGGAACCGGTTACCCACCTCTATTTCCTGGTCCGGGGCATCTTTCGGGGCTTTTCCCTCAACTCCCGGGGGAAGGAGATCACCGACTGCTTTGTGTGGCGGCCGGGCTTTACCGTCATGCCCTCCTCCGATCTGACGCTGTCCGCCGCCATCATCAGCGTCGAGGCCCTCACCCCGGGGGAGACCCTGTCCCTGCCTCTGGAGACGGTGTCTGAGCTCCTGGCGGAGTACCCCGCCCTCACCAGTCTGTACCTGCAGCTCACCCTGGAGTCCGCCCGGTTCCACTGGGAGCTGAAAAACGCCCTGTGCCGGTACGACGCCGCCCAGCGCTACCAGTGGTTTGTCCGCACCTACCCCCAGCTCTCCGGGCAGGTGAGCGACAAATACATCGCCTCCCTGCTGGACATGACCCCCGTGACTCTCAGCCGCCTGCGCCGCAAGCTGCGGGAGGCGGAGGCCGAGGAAGCGGAGATCCCGGCCAGATAACCGCCCTCATATCATCGCCCCGGACTCTGTTGAAAAGTCCGGGGCGCTTTTGTTTTATGAATGGGGGAAAAAGAGGTCGTCCTGCACCCCCTGCCGGCGGCACACCTCCCGCAGGCCGGACAAAATCTCCTCCCGGGAGAAGTCCCCCGCCTCCAGCTCCCGGTCGGTGAGGGTGTTGAGCCGGGCGTAAAACCCCACGGCGGTCTCCAGGGCCCGGGGCTCCCCCTCCTCCAGGGCGTCAAAGACCAGGTCCTCCGCCCGTCCCAGCTCTCCCGCCGCCACCAGGGCCTCCAGGGCAGGGGGGAGGGTGTCCCCCTGCTCCAGCACCTCGCCCGCCTCCTCCTGATGGGGGCCGCCCTCCCGCCGCCCCAGCAGCACAAAAGCCAGAAAAGCGGAGAGCCCCTCGATCTGCCGCATGAGCCAGTCCTGCTGATAAAACGACATGGCGCGCCCCCTTTCTCCACTATATCACACGCAGCTGGGGTAGTCCTCCCCGTTCCACTGGTAGCCCAGGGCCTCCATCTGCTCGTCCGTGCAGTACTTTCCCTCCCGGGAGGGGTCCAGGTGGCGCCAGCCGCTGTCCGTCTCCACCACCAGCCAGTACCAGGAATCGCCGCTGAGCTCCCCCTGGACCACGGTGGCCTCCACCTGGGAGAGCTGGCACAGCAGCCGCAGGGCCAGGGCCATGCCCTGGCTGTCCGCCCGGCCCTGGAGCAGCGCCCCGTCCACGCCGCTGCTCCCCTCCGCCGACCACTGGGCCTGGCTGTCCAGCACAGCCGCCAGCGCCTGTGCGTCTGTCTCCTGGGCGTCCATCTCCTGCAGCAGCTCCGCCGCCTTCTGGGCCACCTGGGTCTGCAGGTCCTTCAGGGCCCGGGTCTCCTGGGGCCACTGGAAGGTGATCTCCACCACCCGCTGCTCCCCGCCGGTCTCGGGGTAGAGGGCGATGTCCACCTCCGGCAGGCCGAAGGCGGAGGCGGGGGTGTCGAAGTAGGTGCGCACCACCTGGCGCTTCAGGGCGTCCACATCCCCGTCGAAGTAGTTCAGGCGCATGGTGCACACCCCGTCAAAGTCCGCGATGGCCCCGCCCACGATCTCCCGGATGGCGGCGGCCCCGGTGACGGTGCGGATGGCGTCCACCTGGGCGGCGGTGCGGCAGTAGCGGATGGACAGCGTCACCTCAAAGTAGGACACCACCTGGGTGTAGGTATAGGTCATCTCCTCCACGGCGTAGGCCCCCAGGGGGTCCTCCTGACACACCTCCCGGCAGGCCTGCTCCAGGTCGGCTTCCACGTCGCCGTTGTAGTTGTTCAGCCGCACGGTGCCCTCCTCCTCGTGGAGAGTGACGAAGTGGACCATGGCGTTCACCAGGCCCTGGTAATTCTCCGCCCGGAGCACCGAGTCGTCCCCGGTGACGGGGTACTCCACATGGGCCTGGACGGAGCTGTACTCCCGCTGGAGGATGGAGGAGCAGCCGGTGAGGGTGATGGCCAGGGCCACGGCCAGGGGCAGCAGTTTTGTTTTCATGGGCACCTCCTTGGACGGCGGGGTCAGATGTCGTGCTCCCGGTACCGGCGGAAGCCCTCCCCCAGCACCTCGTGGGCGGGGCAGACGATGAGAAAGGCGTCGGGATCCAGCCCCTTCACCAGGGCCTTGAGCCGGGCGATCTGCCGCTGGCGGAAGGCGCACAGCAGCACCTCCTTCTCCCCGCCGGTCCAGCCCCCACGGCCCGGGAGAATGGTGACCCCCCGCTCCAGCTCGCCGGTGATGGCGGCGGCAATGGCGTCGCTGCGGTCGCTGATGATATAGGCCACCTTGGCGGTGTCCATGCCGTAGAGCACCCCGTCCATCACCAGGGAGGAGACGTACAGGGCCACCACGCCGTACAAAGCGCTCTCCAGGTCCCCGAAGGCGGCGGCCACCGCGGCGATGACCACCAGGTCCACCCCCAGCAGCAGCTTGCCCATGGGCAGCCAGGCCAGGCGCAGCTTCAAAAGCCGGGCCAGCAGGTCGGTGCCCCCGGTGGTGGCCCCCTGGCCGATCACCACCCCCAGGCTCAGTCCCACCAGAGCCCCGCCGAAGAGGGTGGAGAGCATGGGCTCCATGGGAGCAAAGGCATAGACCGCGTCCAGCAGGTCGATGAGGACAGAGGAGAGGGCCATGGCGTACAGGGAGGAGGCCAGCAGCCCCCGGCCCAGCAGCCGCCACCCCAGGAGAAAGAGGGGCACGTTCAGGGCCACCACCACCACCCCCACAGGGACGGCGGGGAGGAGGTAATTGACGATCTGCCCCACCCCGGCAATCCCCCCGAAGGCGATGTGGTTGGGCTGAAAGCACCAGCAAAAGCCCAGAGCAAACAGAGCCGAGCCCAGGGTGATGAGGGCGGCGGAGCGCAGCAGCTGGAACGGGCTGGGGCGGGACATGGCAGGCACCTCCTGTCGGGGAATTAGGAGTTAGGAATGAGGAGTTAGGAATTTTGAGGCGTGGAGGAGGGCTTGGCCGCCCCTGTGCAGCAAAGCGGTCCCGGGACGCCGCAGGGGCGGCTATTAGCCGCCCGCTCTCCAGGATAACCAAAATTGCCGGGGAGCCTGGAACCGCGCCGGGTTTCGTCCCGGTCCGTAGGGGCGGGTCCGTGACCCGCCCGCACTTCCCGTCCCTCGTCCCCCGTCCCCGGGGGGATCTGTCCAGAAAGGGGGGCCGCAGCCCCCCTTTGGCCTGGTCGTTTTAAGGGGTTCCTCTATTTTGTATCACCACACCCGAGCCCAACGCAAGCGGGTCGGGTGTGGAGAGGAGACGCAGCGTAATGAGCGAGCTTTCCCCACAGGGGGAAGCGAGGGATATGGAGCTTGCGGCGACGACATCCCCCTCTTGACCGTGTCTTTTGGGTACTTTTCTCCACGGGGAGAAAAGTACCGCCCCCGTCTCAAAGCATCGAGAACGGATTGCCGCAGGCCCGTTGGGCCCTGGCCATGACAGGGTGGGAAAAACAGGCCCGGCGCAGTATCGACCGGGGCGGTGGGGACACCGCCCCCTACGGACGGGAACGGAGCGCCTGCTCGCGGCCTCGGGCGCCAACGGGGTCCCCGCTCGAGCCCAGCGCAGCGGGTCGGGTGGGGAGAGGAGACGCAGCGCAATGAGCGACACCTGCCCGTCAGGGCAGGGGAAGGGATATAGAGCTTGCGTCGACGATGTCACGCCTCGCGCCCTCCGCGACGGCACACTGCTCACCCCTCCGCCGGAAATGCCGCCGGGCTCCGCCCGGCCTGTTTTCCGGTCTGCGTGGTTCGCTGTGCGCCTGCTCCCGGGCGCTCGGGCGCTTCCCTATCACGCCTCGCCTATGTGCGACGGCAAATAAGCCCTGCGACTCCGGGAAAAGACAAACCGGGCTTTGCCCGCTTCGCCTTTTCCCATCCGCTCCGGTCTTATTCGCCTGCACATGACGGCTCGGGCGCTTATTTTAAGAGACTCATCTGCTCCTCCCCCCGGTCCTCCTCCCGCAAAAGGGCGCCGGCCACAGGGAGGGAGCGGGAGCGGTACCGGGGCAGGTTCACCAGGGTGGTCTCCTCCACCGGGGCGGCGGCGGTCACCGTCCGCCGGGGCTTGAGGGTCATCACGTTCACCCCCTGGGTGGACCGGGTGGTCTTGGGGGTGAGGGCCGCGGTGTGGAACACCAGGCAGCGCCCCTCGCTGGAGAACACCGCCACCTCCCGGTCCTCCCTCAGGTGCAGGGCGGCCACCAGGGGGGACTTGTCCGAGTAGGCCCCCGTGAGCCGCCGCCGGCGGGTCTGGGTGTGATAGCCCCCCAGCTCCACCCGGGCGGCCTTGCCGTTTTCAAAGAAGAAAAGGAGGCTGCCGCTGTAGTCCCCGGGGAGGCAGGCCCACACAGCGCTCTCCCCCGGCTCCATCTCCAGCTTGCTGGGGAGATAGTCCCCCAGGGCGCTGGCCTTGGTGTCGTCAAAGTCGCTCAGGCGGGTCTTGTAGCACTGCTGCCTGTCGGTAAACACCATGAGCTCCGCCCGGTTGGTGCTCTCCCAGGACAGGAAGGGGCCGTCCCCCTCCTTGTACTTCTGGTCGCTGTTCATGCGCAGGGAGGCGGGGGTGATCTTCTTCAAGTATCCCTCACGGGAGAGGAATACATGCACCGGATAATCGGGAATCTCCTCCTGGGGGTCCGGGAGGGCGGCGGGGGTGAAGTCGTAGAGGATCTGGGTGCGGCGGGGGAGGGCGTACTTCTTCTTCACCTGCTGGAGCTCGGCCATGATGACCTTTTTCAGCCGGGCGGGGGAGGACACCAGGTCCCGCAGGTCCTCGATCTGGGCGGTGAGGTCGTCCACCTCCGCGGTACGGCGGAGAATGTACTCCTTGTTGATGTTCCGCAGGCGGATGTCCGCCACGTACTCCGCCTGGACCTGGTCGATGCCGAAGCCGATCATCAGATTGGGCACCACCTCCGCCTCCTCCTCCGTCTCCCGGATGATGGCGATGGCCCGGTCGATGTCCAGCAGGATCTTCTTCAGGCCCAGCAGCAGGTGGAGCTTCTCCTCCTTCTTCTTCATGTCAAACCAGGTCCGCCGGCGCACCCCCTCGGTGCGCCAGGCGCTCCACTCGTCCAGGATCTCCCCCACCCCCATGACCCGGGGCATCCCGGCGATGAGGATGTTGAAGTTGCAGGAGATGGAGTCCTGGAGGGGGGTGAGCTGGAAGAGGCGGGCCATGAGCTTGTCCGGGTCCGCCCCCCGCTTCAGGTCGATGGTGAGCTTGAGGCCGCTCAGGTCGGTCTCGTCCCGCATGTCGGCGATCTCCTTGACCTTGCCCCCCTTGATGAGCTCGGCGGCCTTGTCCATAATGGCCTCCACCGTGGTGGAGTAGGGGATCTCATAGATCTCGATGAGGTTGTCCTTCTTCTCGTACCGCCACCGGGCCCGCACCTTGAAGGACCCCCGGCCCGTGCGGTAGATCTCCTTCAGGGCCCCCTGGTCGTACAGCAGCTCCCCGCCGGTGGGCAGGTCCGGGGCCTTCAGGGTCTCCATCAGGTCCGCCTGGGGGTTTTTCAGCCGGGCCACGGCGGCGTCGCACACCTCCCCCAGGTTGAAGCCGCACAGGTTGGAGGCCATGCCCACGGCGATGCCCTGGTTGGCGCTGACCAGCACGTTGGGAAAGGTGGTGGGCAGGAGGGTGGGCTCGGTGAGGGTGCCGTCGTAGTTGTCCGTAAAGTCCACCGTGTCCTGGTCAATGTCCCGGAAGAGCTCGGCGCAGATGTCGTCCAGCCGCACCTCGGTGTACCGGCTGGCGGCCCAGGCCATGTCCCGGGAGTATACCTTGCCGAAGTTGCCCTTGGAGTCCACAAAGGGGTGGAGCAGGGCGCCGTACCCCCGGGACAGGCGCACCATGGTGTCGTAGATGGCGGCGTCCCCGTGGGGGTTGAGCTTCATGGTCTGGCCCACCACGTTGGCGCTCTTGGTGCGCTTGCCCCCCAGCAGCTTCATCTGGTACATGGTGTACAGGAGCTTCCGGTGGGAGGGCTTGAAGCCGTCGATCTCCGGGATGGCCCGGGAGACGATGACGCTCATGGCGTAGGGCATGTAGTTGAGCTCCAGGGTCTGGGTGATGGGCTGCTCCACCACCTGGGCGGAGAGGCCCATCACGTTGGAGGTGTCGGTCTGTTTGGGGGCGCTGTCCGGGGTTTTCTTTTTAGCCATTTGATTCCATCCTTTTCAGAGGATTGTTTGCCGCAGACCGCCTGGCTTCCGCCAGGCCGGCCCCCTTACGAAATATCCGCCAGGTCCAGGTATTTGTACCCGTTTTCGGCGATGTGGTCCTTTCTCCCCTGGAGGTCGTCCCCCAGCAGGAGGTCAAAGACGGCGGCGGTGCGTTCCACGTCCTCGGGCAGCACCTTGATGAGCCGCCGGGTGGCGGGATTCATGGTGGTGAGGGCCATCATCTCCGGGTCGTTCTCACCCAGGCCCTTGGAGCGCTGGAGGGAGTACTTCTTCCCCGCCAGGGGCCCCGAGAGGATGTCCCCCTTCTCCCGGTCGGAGTAGGCAAACCAGGTCATGTCCTTCCCCTTGTCCCTGTAGGTGATCTCGTAGAGGGGGGTCTCGGCGATATAGACGTACCCCTCCCGGATGAGGGTGGGGGTGAGGCGGTAGAGCATGGTGAGGATCAACGTGCGGATCTGGAAGCCGTCCACGTCGCCGTCGGTGCAGATGATGATCTTGTTCCACCGCAGGCTGGCCAGGTCAAAGGCGGCCACCTCCTTGCCGTGGCGGCTCTGGACCTCCACGCCGCAGCCCATGACCTTCAAAAGGTCCATGATGATCTCGCTTTTAAAAATGCGGGCGTAGTCCGCCTTCAGGCAGTTGAGGATCTTGCCCCGCACGGGCATGATGCCCTGGAACTCCGCGTCCCGGCTGAGCTTGCAGGCCCCCAGGGCGGAGTCGCCCTCCACAATGTAGAGCTCCCGCCGGCTCACGTCCTTGGTGCGGCAGTCCACAAATTTCTGCACCCGGCTGGTGATGTCGATGGAGCCCGAGAGCTTCTTTTTCACGTTGAGCCGGGCCTTCTCCGCGCTCTCCCGGGAGCGCTTGTTGATGAGCACCTGCTCGGCAATCTTCCCCGCGTCAAAGGGGTTCTCGATGAAGTATACCTCCAGCTGGGAGCGGAGGAACTCGGTCATGGCCTCCTGGACGAACTTGTTGGTGATGGACTTCTTGGTCTGGTTCTCGTAGGAGGTGCGGGTGGAGAAGTTGTTGGACACAAAGACCAGGCAGTCCTGGATGTCGTTCCAGGTGATCTTGCTCTCGGTCTTGTTATACTTGCCGTTTTGCTTGAGCCAGCCGTCCAGGGCGGAGACGAAGGCGGAGCGCATGGCCTTCTCCGGGGCGCCCCCGTGCTCCAGCCAGGAGGAGTTGTGGTAGTGCTCCACCCGCTGCACCGTGTTGGAGAAGGCGAAGGCGGCGGACAGCTTCACCTTGTACTCCGGCTTGTCCGCCCGGTCCCGGCCCCGGCGCTCCCCCTGCCAGAACACGGGGGAGGTGAGGGGGGCCTCCCCCGCCAGCTCGGTGACATAGTCCAGGATGCCCTTCTCATAGCGGAACTCCTCGGTCTCAAAGCGGCCCTTGGACACCTCGTTGCGCAGGCGGAAGGTGAGCCCCGCGTTCACCACCGCCTGGCGCTTGATGGTCTCCCGGTAGTACTCCAGGGGGATGTGGATGTCGGTGAACACGTCCAGGTCGGGCATCCAGCGGAAGCGGGAGCCGGTCTTTTTCCCGCTCCAGGGGGAGCGCTTGAGGCCCCCCACGTTCTCCCCCTTCTCAAAATGGAGGGAATACTCGTACCCGTCCCGGTGGATCACCGCGTCAAACCAGGCGCTGGCGTACTGGGTGGCGCAGGAGCCCAGGCCGTTGAGGCCCAGGGAGTACTCGTAGTTGTCCCCCTCGCCGTTGTCGTACTTGCCCCCGGCGTACAGCTCGCAGAACACCAGCTCCCAGTTGTACCGCCCCTCGCTCTCGTTCCAGTCCACAGGGCAGCCCCGGCCGAAGTCCTCCACCTCGATGGACCAGTCGGCGTACCGGGTGACCACGATGAGGTTGCCGTACCCCTCCCGGGCCTCGTCGATGGCGTTGGAGAGGATCTCAAAGACGGCGTGCTGGCACCCCTCCAGCCCGTCGGAGCCGAAGATCACCCCGGGGCGCTTGCGCACCCGGTCGGCCCCCTTCAGGGCGGAGATGGACTGGTTGTCGTACTGCTTTTTGGCGGTTCTTGCCATGGATTTCCCTCACTGTTCTGTGGTAATGTATGTTCTTTTTATCTTACCCCATTTTTCCGGGAAGTGTCAAGGCGAGGGGCCGCACCCGGCAGTTCCGGCCACGCCGGGCGGGGGCGGGCGGGTCACGGACCCGCCCCTACGCTCAGAGGGGGAAGCCGAGCATGTCCCAATTTTGCAGGTGGTTCCCACCACGCCGTAGGGGCGGCTATAAGCCGCCCGTTTTCCGGGGCGGCGGATTTGCACAAGTCTGTTGAACCGTGTGGAGTTTCGTCCCAGTCCGTAGGGGGCGGTGTCCTCACCGCCCCGTGATACCAAGCCCACCAAACATCACCCAGCCAGGCGCCCCATGCAAGAACATCCGGGGTATTTTACCCACCGAGTCAGGCCGCCGAAGGCCGGTCGGTCAACGATTCGACACGACAAAGTTTAGGAGCGCCGGTCAACGGAAGCGCTGAGCCGTCGTGAGCAGCCCGGATGGACCGGAGCGGATGGGCAGAGCCCAGGGGCGGCCATGGGCCGGCCCGGGTCTGCCCGGAGCCGGAGGGTGACAAAGAAAAACGCATTTCAGCGGGCAGGGGGATTCATAAGGGGGAACGCCCCCTTATGCCGCGTCTTTTGGGTACTTTTCTCCGCGGGAGAGAAAAGTACCACCGTCCCCCCTCCCAAACAGAGAAACCGGATTGCCGCGCCAATGTGCGCACTGGCTCGCAATGACGGACAAAAATCGGCACCCTGCCGCTGCGGGGCAATGAGGACATCGCCCCCTACACAAGAAGACGGGCGCTCCAGTCCATCCGGGCTGCCCATGACGGCCCGGGCGCTTCCCTGTCACGCTGCGGATTGGACACGCGGCCGGGTCGCTTTCGCTGCGCCTCCGGACACAAACAGCCGGGCCGCGCCCGCCTTGGTTTGTATCCGTCCCTCCGCTCCAAGCTCCCCTGCGTGTCTATCCTCCGCGCTTCGCATAAAAATCGCGCCCCCGGGAGTTTCCCGGGGGCGCGGTGTGCGTCAGATCAGAGATAGTTGTAGGGGTTCCGGGTGGAGCCATTGACCCGCACCTCAAAGTGGCAGTGGTTGCCGGTGGACCGGCCGGTGGAGCCCACCCGGGCGATCAGCTGGCCCTGGTACACCCGGTCGCCCACGCTGGCCACCAGGCTGGAGCAGTGGGCGTAGTAGGTCTGGGTGCCGTTGTCGTGGGTGATGATGATGAGATAGCCGTACCCGCTCATCCAGCCGGCGTAGGTCACCTTGCCGCCGTCGGCGGCCTTGATGCTGGTGCCGTAGGGGGCGGCGATGTCCAGTCCGGAGTGGAAGCTGTAGGACCCGAAGATGTAGCGGTAGCCGTAGGTGGAGGTGACCGTGCCGTTTACGGGCCAGATGTAGGTACCGGTGGAGGCGGTTCTGGGCCGCTCGGTGGTGCCCTGGGCGATGACGGTGGCAGTGGGCTCGGTGATAGTGACGGTGGAGAGGACCTCCCGCTCGGTCTCCACACCGTTGACGTAGGTCACGTCGGCGTTCACCTGGGCCACGCCCTCGGTGCCGGTGGAGACGGTGCGGGTATCCCCGATGTACATGGAGCTGTCGTCCACATACTCCACGGGGCACTCGATGGCCTGCTCATAGGTCAGGTTGTCCACAGTGTACACCGACAGCATGGGCACGGACTGCTCCACCACCAGCTCCTGGCCTACCAGGAGGGAGTTCATATCCAGGCCGGGGTTCATGGACTCCAGCTCGCTGAGGCTCATGCCCCGGTCCATGGCGATGTCCCAATAGGTGTCCCCCTCCACCACGGTGTAGATGGTGGCCTCCTGCTGGTTGGAGGTGAGGGTGGCCAGCATGGCGTCGGTGTCCTGCACGGTGTCGGAGGAGATGTACTCCCAGTGGATGCGCACGTCCTCCACGAACCCGTAGTCCACGGTGTTCTCATTGAGGTAGGGGGCGGCCACCTGGTCCAGCAGGGCCTGGATGGTCTCCTCCTCGTCCGCCGCGCCGATGACCTGGCCGTCCACGGTGAGGACGTAGGACTTCATCACCTCACCGATCTGATTGAAGAGGTAGGTCTCCAGCTCCCCCCGGGTGGTAAGGTTGGTCTTTTCCACCAGGGCGGGGGCGCACTCGATCTCGCCGCCGTAGGCGTAATCCTGGTCCAGGATCCGGGCGGCCCGGTTTTCCACCGCTTCCACAGCGGTTTCCACAAGGGCGGTGTCCGCCACGGCCCCCAGCTCGGTGCCGTCGATAGTGACCACATAGCCGGGGGTATATACCGTAGTCAGCAGCAGGGCAGCCCCGGCCACCATAGAGGCGGCCAGATAGGGCACCGGGCCCACGGGGTGCTCCCCCAGGCGCTCCCGCAGGGCGGTGAGAAGCTCGCCCGCCCGGCGGCTCCCCTCCTGCCAACGGGAGGCGGCGCCCTCCGCCATGGCCCGCAGCCGGCTGCGCCAGTCCTTCAGCGCGCCCTGGGCCTCTCTCTCCTGATGGGGCATATGGAGCAGTTCGTCCATGGTTTTTGCGGCCTCCTTCTGCATTCTTCCGTAAAAACAGCCGGTTTTCACCGGCATATCGCCCTGTCTCTTGTAAAGAATAACAGAGCGGTGAAAATAATTACAATTTAGTTACAGTCGCTATCATACACGCTTTTCCCCCCGCCGTCAAGTTTTTTTTGGAATTTAGGCGCAATTTCAGTTTTTTTCCTGGAACGGCCAACAAAATTTCCTTCCCTCTTCTGGAAAAACCTTTGTGAAAAGTTACTTTTTGTTACCGGTTGTCAAGGGGCGTTTTTTCCGGTATGATAGAAAAGAAGAAAAATTTTCGTCGTTTGGCCCCGCGGCTGCCCACAGCGGGCGGGGCGGAAGGGGGAGGACCATGGGTAAATTTGACGGCGTGATGCTGGTGAGCGACTACGACGACACCCTGTACAGCCACAAGCTGGAGGTGTCGGAGAAGAACCGGGCCGCCCTGGTATACTTTGTGAAGGAGGGGGGCGTGTTCACCGTGGCCACCGGCCGGGCCAAGACCACCTTTGCCCCCCAGCTGACCCGGGAGCGCATCCCCATCAACGCCCCGGTGATCTTGTCCAACGGCTCGGCCATTTACGACTTTGACCGGGACGAGATGCTCTACCAGTCCCTGCTGCCCACAGACTGCGCCCGCCACCTGGAGGAGGTGTGCGCCGCCTTTCCCCAGCTGGGGTTTGAGAGCTACCACGGGGAGGACATCTGTACCTTCCGCCCCAACCAGGTGACCTTTGACCACCTGGAGCGGGTGAACGTGCCCTACCAGGTGGTGGAGCGCATTTCGGACATGCCCCTGCCCTGGACCAAGGCCATCCTCCAGCAGCAGCATCCCATACTGCGGGAGGTCCAGGCTATGATCCTCTCCCGGTGGGGAGATCTGTATGAGGCCATCTTCTCCAACCGCTATCTGCTGGAGCTCACCGCCAAGGGGAACGACAAGGGGGTGCTCACCGGCCGGGTGGCGGACATGATGGGCATCGACAGAAAGCACCTGTACTGCATCGGGGACAACCAGAACGACATCCCCATGCTGGCCATCTCCGCCATCCCCTTTGCCCCGGCCAACTGCGCCGCCGAGGTGCGGGACTGGGGCGCCCGCATCGTCAGCCACTGCAACGACGGCGCCGTGGCCCAGGTGGTGGGGATTCTGGACGGGATGTATTAAGAGGAAGCGCTGAGGCGTTATGGGCAGCGGGCTAAGACGGGAGCGGAGGGGAAAGCCGGGCAGGTCCACCCGTGGACCGGGCCGGGTTTTCCCGCAGTCGTACGGCTTAGACCGCGTCGCCCATAGCCGAAGCGTGACATAGGAAGCGCTGAGGCGTCGTGAGCAGCCCGGATGGACCGGAGCGGATGGGCAGAGCCCAGGGGTGGCCATGGGCCGGCCCGGGTCTGCCCGGAGCCGGAGGGAAGCCGGGCGTCGCGAACAGGCGAAGCGTGACAAAGAAGCGCCCGAGCCGTCATGGGCAGGCGAATAAGACCGGAGCGGAGCAGAAAGCCCAGGCGGGGCCAACGTGCCCTGTCTGGGCTTTTTGTGCAGTCGCAGGGCTTATTTGCCGTCGCACATAGGCGAGGCGTGACAGGGAAGCGCTGAGGCGTTATGGGCAGCGGGCTAAGACGGGAGCGGAGGGAAAAGCCGGGCAGGTCCACCCGTGGACCGGGCCGGGTTTTCCCGCAGTCGTACGGCTTAGACCGCATCGCCCATAGCCGAAGCGTGACAGGGAAGCGCGTTTCACATCCTCTGCCTAGGTACAAAGGGACGTTGGTACTTTTCTCTCCCGCGGAGAAAAGTACCCAAAAGACGCGGCATAAGGGGGCCCTCCCCCTTATGTATCCCCCTGCCCGCTGAAATGCGTTCTTCTATCCGCCGGCGCTCCTAAACCTTGTCGTGTCGAATCGTTGACCGACCGGCCTTCGGCGGCCTGACTTGGTGGGTAAAATACCCCGGATGTTCTTACCTGGGCGCCTGGTCTGGTGATGCTTGGTGGCCTGGCATCGCGGGGCGGTGGGGACACCGCCCCCTACGGACCGGGACAAAACCCCACACGGTTTCACATTCCCCGGTGGGTCCGGCTACTCTGGAAAGCGGGCGGCTAATAGCCGCCCCTACGGAGGGAGCGGGAATCCGGTGGGGTTTAACGGGTCTTGGCTTATTTTGCGGCTTGGCACACGGGCGGGTCTGGGAAGCGCCCCTACGGCGTGACGGGCATTGCCTACGCAAATTGGGACGCACACGGTTTCCCACCTGTGCGTAGGGGCGGCTATCAGCCGCCCGCCGCCCAGTGTGGCCGGGTCTGCCGGTACCCATTGGGCCGCACCCAATTTTCTTCCCTGCGTAGGGGCGGGTTCCAAACCCGCCCGTAATTTAGCCCTTCCGGGCCTGCCGGGGTATGTCAAACGGGGAGGCTCCCTTCCCTTAAGTAGGGGGCGATGTCCTCATCGCCCCGCCTAAGCAGCCCAGGCTTTTTCCGCTGCGCAGGAGTTGCCTTGCCCCCTCTTGACAAGTAAACTTGGCAGTGCTATGATAATGACAAGAAAACTTGGCAAAGAAGGTGGAGGCATGGACCGGGACAAAATTCTGGAGATCAGCCGCAGGGAAAACCAAAACCGGGATCTGGCCCAGCTGGATGTGATGCTCCAGGCGGGCAATATAGCCGGCCGGGTGGGGGCCAGTGTGTGCTGCCTGCTCTCCGTTCTCTCCAGCTATATGGCGGGCGTGGTGCTGTACAGCCCCTGGGTCATCTATTTCAGCATTCTGGGCACCCACTATCTGGTGAGATACCAAAAGATCAGGCGGGGCACCGACCTGCTGCTGTGCGGGACCTTTTTTGCGGTGTGCCTTGTGGCCCTTGTCCTTTTGATCCTGCGCCTGGCGGGTAAGCCGGTATGAAGGAAGAGCTTACGCTGAAAAACCGCCTCCGGGAGGCCCGGCAGGAGAAGCATCTCTCCCAGGCCCAGCTGGCCCAGCTGGTGGGCGTATCAAGAAATACCATCAGTTCCATTGAGACGGGGCAGTTCAACCCCACCGCCAAGCTGGCGCTGGTGCTCTGCATCGCCCTGGAGAAGCCCTTTGAGGAGCTGTTTTACTTTTAGGAGGTGTGTGTTCATGGGGCATTTTGGTCTGTTGATTCTGGGGGCGCTGCTGTGTGTTCTGGGGGTGGTGAACCTCAGGGGCAACATCAGCACCATACATTCCTACAACCGGAGAAAGGTCCGGGAGGAGGACGTGCCCAAATACGGAAGAGCCATGGGCACCGGCACGCTGATCATCGGCGTCTCCTTCATGGTGTCCTTTGTCACCACGTTCTGGAGCGAAGCCATCATGGCTTTTATCCTGGTTCCCGCACTTCTGGTGGGGCTGGGGTTTATGCTGTATGCCCAGTTCAAGTACAACGGCGGGATTTTTTAAGGCAGGGGAAAAGGAGCTGCTGGCACGGAGCGCGGCCAGTCTGACTTTTAGGCAGGGGCGGTGGGGACACCGCCCCCTACGGGCCGGGACGAAACCCCACACGGTTTCACATTCCCCGGCGGGTCCGGCTACTCTGGAAAGCGGGCGGCTGATAGCCGCCCCTACGGAGGGAACGGGAATCCGGTGGGGTTTAACGGGTCTTGGCTTATTTTGCGGCCTGGCTCACGGGCGGGTCTGGGAAGCGCCCCTACGGGCCGGGACGAAACCCGGCACGGTTCAACAGGCCTGTGCAAATCCGCCGCCCTTACGGCGTGGCGGGAATTGCCTGCACAAATTGGGACGCACACGGTTTCCCACCTGTGCGTAGGGGCGGCTATCAGCCGCCCGCCGTCCAGCCTGACCGGAACCGCCCGCCATTCCTGCGTAGGGGCGCCTTCCAAACCCGCCCGCCGCCCTGAGCAAACACCGGGGAATACGGATTGCCGCGGGCCGCAAGCGGCCCTCGCAATGACAGGGTGGAAGCTCGGGGCCCGGCGGGGCTTCACATCCCCCGGCAGGTCCCACAACCTCCACCACCCGGGCGCACATGCACCCCTGCGCCAAGAAAGCGCAAACGCCCCAGGCGGGATGTTTCCCGCCTGGGGCGTTGATTTGCTGTGGTCCATCCGGGCTGCTCACGACGGCTCGGACCCTATGGGGTCCCCGCCCGAGCCCAGCGTAAGCGGGTCGGGTGGGGGGAGGAGACGCAGCGAAATGAGCGACACCTGCCCGTCAGGGCAGGGGGAGGGATATGGAGCTTGTGTCGACGATGTCACGCCTCGCACCCTCCGCGACGGCACACTGCTCACCACTCCGCCGGAAATGCCGCTGGCCTGCGGCCAGCCTGTTTTCCGGTCTGCGTGGTTCACTGTGCGCCTGCTCCCGGGTGCTCGGACCCTTCGGGTTTCTTCCTGGGCCGGCTGCGGTGGCGGGGGCGGCTGCTCTTTTTGGCCCCGCCCTTGTCCTTGGCCTGGGCCTCCTGGGCCGGGGCGGGGGAGCGGCGCTCCTTCTCCTTGGGGGGCTTGGGGGCCTTCTCCTTCTGGGAGGCCTTGGGGGCGGCCCCCTTCTCCCTGGGCTGGGCGCTTCCCCCCTCCTTCCGGGGGCGGCTCCCCCGGCTGCGGCGGCTGCGGCCCTTCCCCTCCCGGGCTGTCCGCTCCCCCTCCTCGGGGAAGAAGATGTGCTCCAGGGCGGCGGTGAGCCGGTCCTCCTCGCTCAGGCGGCGGGATGCGGGCTCCTCCCCCTCTTCGGGCACATGGCGCAGCTTGGCCAGCTCCGCCTTGGAGGGGGGCACATAGTCCTCCGGCCGCTTGCCCTTGCCGCTGCGCACCACCCGGATCTCGTCCGCCCGGTAGGTCTGGGGCGCCTCGGGGGACTCGTCCAGCCGCACCTTCACCTGCTCCCGCAGGAGGTTCACCGCCATCACGTTGCCCACCCCGTCGGGGGTCTCCACAAAGGACTCCTGCTTGGGGCAGCGCTTTACCGCGTCCTCATAGGCCTCCTGCTCGTACTTCAGGCAGCACATCAGCCGCCCGCAGGTGCCGGAAATCTTGGTGGGGTTCAGGGAGAGGGACTGGGTCTTGGCCATCTTGATGGACACGGGCTGAAACTCCTCCAGAAAGCCCGCGCAGCAGAAGGGCCGGCCGCAGATGCCCAGGCCCCCCAGCATCCGGGACTCGTCCCGCACACCGATCTGCCGCAGCTCAATGCGGGCGTGGAACACCCCCGCCAGGTCCTTCACCAGGGCCCGGAAGTCCACCCGGCCCTCGCTGGTGAAGAAAAAGAGGATCTTGCTGCCGTCGAAGTTGTACTCCACCCGGACCAGCTTCATCTCCAGCTTGTGGGCGGCCACCTTCTCCTGGAAAATGCGGGCGGCCCGCTTCTCCTTCTGGCGGTTCTGGGTTACCACCTGCAGGTCCTTCTCCGTGGCCATGCGCACCATGGGCCGCAGGGGCTGGACCACCTTGTCGTCCTCCACCAGGGTGTTGCCCGTGACGCACACGCCGTACTCCACGCCCTTGCTGGTCTCCACGATCACCCCGTCGCCCGGGGACACCGGGGCGCCCTGGGGGTCAAAATAATACTGTTTGCCGCCCGTCTGAAAACGGACGCCGATGATCTCGGTCATATCCTTGTCCTCCGAATGTGAAAAAGGGGATAAGATGGGTCATTCCAGTCCCGCCGTCACCAGACTGCCCAGCAGATGGCCGGAGCCCACGTTGAACCGGGCGGCCCGGCGGGCCTGCCCCACCGCCTCCAGCAGGGGGATCACCCGGGGGGCGTCCCGGGAGAGCATGGGGGAGAGGGCCTCTTCCGTCCGCGCCAGCACCTCCAGCAGGGCGGGGCGCTCCAGCTTCTCCAGGGGCACCGCCGCCTCCATCCGCCCCAGCTCGCCGCCCTCCAGCAGGGCCTCCGCCAGTTTGCGCCCCAGCTCCTCCCAGCGGGGGTCCCGCTCCTCCTCCAGCGGAGGGAGGGACAGGCTCTCGCACCGGGAGCGCACCGTCTCCAGCAGGCCGTCGGGCCACTGGGCCAGCAGCAGGAAGGCCCCGTAGTCCGGCCCCTCCTCCAGCACCTTCAACAGAGCGTTCTGGGCGGCGGGGTTCATGCCGTCGGCGGGGTCGATGATGTACACCTTGCGCCTGGCCTCATTGGGGAGGATATAGGCGTCCCGCCGGAGAAAGCGGATCTGATCCACCAGGATCTCCCCCTTGTCTCCGGCGGGACCGACGGTGATCACATCGGGGTGGATGTCCTCCTCCGCCTTGCGGCAGTGGGGGCACACCCCGCAGGGGGGGCGCTCCCCGGCGCAGACATAGGCCGCCGCCAGGCGGCGGGCGTAGTCCCGCCGGGCGGCGGCGTTCCCCCCTGTAATCAGATAGCTGTGGGACAGCGGGGAGGGGATGGTCCCGTCAAACCCGCTCAAAGCGCTCGATATCCAGCACGAAGATGGTGGCGCCCCCCACGGTGACCTCCACCGGCATGCTGGGGTAGTAGCCGTAGCTCATCTCCGTGGAGGTGGGGATCATCTGCTTGCGGCTGTGGGACTCCTCCCGGATGGTATCGATGACGTTTTGCAGCTTCTCCTCGTCCACGCCCACCAGAATGGTCACGTTCCCCGCCATGAGGAAGCCGCCGGTGGTGGCCAGCTTGGTGGACGAAAAGCCCTTTTTGGTCAGGGCCCGGGTGACGGCATTGGCGTCGTCATGGTTGACAATGGCAAGAACCAGTTTCATAGTTGAGTCCCTCCTTGTATGTGCCGCTGGGTGGGGAGACCCGCCGGGTCCCCCTGGTCGGAAATAAAACCCACCTTTTCTTCCCTATTATAACCTATCTCGCTGAAATATGCGAGATGTTTTTTTGTGAGCACCTCCCCGGGGGCCACCACGGGGATGCCGGGGGGATAGGGGGCGATGGGCTCCGCCGCCGTCCGGCCCTCTGCCGCCCACAGGGGCAGCCGCTCCACCGGGGCGAAGCGGGCCTGCCGGGGGGTGAGCGCCTGCTCCGGCGGCTCC